>JAFDXI010000154.1 GCA_018268035.1 Bacteroidota bacterium
ACCGCCTGCAAACAACAAGTGTTACCGGCGCAGTTAATTATTCCAATGTCATTGCGATAAATAATACATCAATAAAAATTTCGCCCAACCCGGCAAAAAATATTTTGCATATTGAAGGTTTGCCATCAAAAGCAAAAATTACTGTTATTGATTTCAGCAGCTTCACAGCTATCAGCCAACAGCTAATGGCTAATAGCAACTCAGTTTATAACTTAAACATATCAACTTTAAAACCCGGCAATTATTTATTGAAACTGGACATGAATGGTGAAGTGGTGGTGAGGAAGTTTTTGAAGGAATGAAATTTCAAAAAACATATACAAAGGCAATACCAACTGTATAAATTGTAAATAACCGTACAAAATATTTTTGCATACCGCTTATAACTATGAATTAAGAAATTCATTTTTCCCGGTAGTATCACGTATGTCAGCCTTTCCCGGAGATGTATAAAAAGCCCATCCGGAGAAATGGGTTTGCCAAAAAAACAATAAGGAAAAAGTATTACTGCTGACCCATATCTTAGATGGGGGGCAACAATACAACCAGTCGCTGCATGTTCAAGCATCAGGTTTTCATACCTTCGCATTTCTTATGCAATTCCAGAAAAAAGATTTATCCGACGAACAACTTATCAATTTTTATAAGTGCCTGCTTTTACCCCGCATGATAGAAGAAAAAATGCTGGTTTTATTGAGGCAGGGAAGAATATCAAAATGGTTTAGCGGCATCGGCCAGGAAGCCATTGCAGTGGGCGCTACGCTTGCCTTGCATGCTGATGAATGGATAATGCCTTTACACAGAAACCTTGGTGTATTCACTACTCGTGAAATGCCGTTGAGAAAATTGTTTATGCAGTGGCAGGGAAGCCCTGATGGATATTCAAAAGGCCGTGAACGCAGTTTTCATTTCGGCAACAAAGCACATCATATCTGCGGCATGATTTCTCATCTCGGGCCGCAACTTGCAATTGCTGACGGTGTGGCATTGGCGCACAAGCTGAAAAGGGAAGAAAAAATCTCTCTCACATTTACCGGCGAAGGTGGCACAAGCGAAGGTGATTTCCATGAAGCATTGAATGTGGCTGCGGTCTGGGATTTGCCCATTATTTTTTTGATTGAAAATAACGGTTATGGACTGAGTACACCCACCCGTGAACAATACCGTTGTGAGCATTTAGTGGACAGGGCAAAAGGCTATGGCATGGAAGGTGTGTTGATTGATGGCAATAATATTTTATCAGTGTATGATACGGTGAAAGGGGTAAGGGATTATTGCATTGAACATCAGAAACCATATTTAATAGAATGCCAGACATTCAGGATGCGTGGCCATGAAGAAGCCAGCGGTGTGAAATATGTGCCGCCACATTTATTTGAAGAATGGAAAGTAAAAGATCCGGTCATCAATTTTGAAAATTTTTTGCTGAATGAAAATATCCTCACTGAAGAAGCCATCGCTTCCATAAAAAATGATACAAGAAATTATATTGAAGAAGAACTTGCTGTTGGTTTTGCTGCACCAACAATTACTGTCAATACGCAAAAAGAATTGAATGATGTATTTGCAGAAAAATCTGAAGGTGGCGCACATCAGCCTGTTGTAAAAATTATTGACAACAGTGCTGCTTCATTTTCAATTCATGATGGTAGCAACCATAAAGAAATGCGTTTCATCAATGCCATC
This sequence comes from Bacteroidota bacterium, assembly GCA_018268035.1. Taxonomy (GTDB): domain Bacteria; phylum Bacteroidota; class Bacteroidia; order Chitinophagales; family Chitinophagaceae; genus Parafilimonas. The sequence continues at coordinate 1,687 of JAFDXI010000154.1, forward strand.
AGCAATGGATTACGCCAAAGCATGGAACAACATCCCAACCTGATTATTATGGGACAGGATATTGCTGAATATGGTGGGGCATTTAAAATCACAGAAGGCTTTGTAGAAAAATTTGGAAAAGAAAGGATTCGCAACACACCTATCTGTGAGAGCGCAATTGTAGGCGCAGCTTTGGGTTTGAGCCTTGAAGGTTTTAAAGCAGTGATGGAAATGCAGTTTGCAGATTTTGTAAGTGTAGGCTTTAACCAGATAGTCAACAACCTGGCTAAACTGCATTATCGCTGGAACCAACATGCAGATGTTGTTGTGCGCATGCCAACAGGTGCAGGCGTAGGTGCTGGCCCATTTCATTCACAAAGTAATGAAGCATGGTTTGTGCATACACCCGGATTAAAAGTTGTTTATCCGTCTTCACCCATTGATGCAAAAGGTCTGCTGATAGCAGCCATCAACGACCCGAATCCCGTGTTATATTTTGAACACAAAGCTTTGTACAGGAGTATCAGCGGCCCCGTGCCTGATGCATATTACGAAGTTGAAATAGGCAGGGCAAAAACAGTACAGGAGGGTGAAGATATCAGCATCATCACTTATGGAAGCGGTGTGCATTGGGCACTGGAATATGCTATGCAGCATCAGGATATTTCAATTGATATAGTTGATCTGCGCACATTGCTGCCTTTGGATTATGATGCCATACAAACAAGCGTCCGGCGCACAGGAAAAGTTTTGGTTTTGCACGAAGACACATTAACCGGCGGCGCCGGCGCAGAAATGGCAGCGTGGATCAATGAACATTGCTTTGAAATGCTGGATGCACCGGTTATCCGTTGCGCCTCACTGGATACACCCATCCCATTCAATATAGAACTCGAAAAAAATTTTTTAGCAAAATCAAGGCTGGATGAGTGTGTAAGAAAACTGGTTAATTATTAATGCCCACGCGCTGCATACTTGCAGACCCAAACGGTGCAGTAAAAACAACTGCTTCAAAAACTTTATTATCTGAAGTTTTTCATGCAAATGTTTTTATCAAGGCTGATGAAATGGCAGCACAGATCAGGCCGCAGCCATACAGGCTGGCAGGATATTGCTGCAGAAAACTGATGCCTGTTTATCTGAAAAATCAACATTTGTTATTGAAACCACGCCGGCAACAAAACCTTATATCAATCCCGTAAAAAAAGTACAGTTAATCCGGATATGATGTAGCACTGTTTTTCTTTTAGCTTCTTTCTGCAGAAAACACCAGGCAAAGCGTAGCAGTAAGGGTAAGCAAAGGCGGGCATCATGTTCCGGATGAAATGGTTGAGAGAAGATATATTGCGGGAAAAAAATCTACCCGAATTGATAAAGATTGTTGACAGGTGGAGAATTTATGAAAATGCACCATTGCCGCCGGAAGAAATTGCCAAAGGTGAGCGGGAAGCCGCAATAAAGATCATTGATTTGGCATTATGGGAAAAACTAAAATAAATCGCACTATATGAAACGCCCATCTAAATTTTTACACACAATTGGATAGTCCCCGGGCATTTAATCAGGCAAACTTAAAAATATAAAATTATCACAGCCTCCAAAACCCTTTCCCGGAGCGGTTTTCAGCCCATCTTCTTTGGAGAGGGGCTTGGGAGCCTGCCCGCCTCTGGCAGAGCCTGCACGCCCCTGGCGTGTGAGGTCTTCTATTGCACATCATTTTTCAAAACATCATCAGTTGCAAAAACAATAAAAGGTATTGCATAAAATTCAGGTGCTTATGTTTTCACTTCGCATCGGCAAATATTTAGCAAAAAAAATGTATCTTCGAAGACCATTCTTTACTTTTAAATTATTATCTATGAAATATTTTTATGCAATTCTTTTATTACAATTTTTCTGGGGGGGGGGTAAATGCACAGGAAACTGCCGCCACCTGTAATTTATCTCAGTTATTTTGCAGCGTGGGGCCATTAGATTCAGGTATTCTTAATGTAGCAGATACGCCCTTAACGCGTACATATTATAAAAGCTTAACACCTGCAGGATATAGCGATGTACATTATAAACTTAACTATTGCCCGTTTACATGCCCCGTTCCTAATAATCCTACCGGTTGCGATAATACGGCTGATGCGCTATATTATTATGTTTACTATCCTACTAACTATCCCAATTATAATACCTGCCCTTTGCCGGCATTAATATTATTTCATTCGGGTGGCTTTAGTGAATGTAGCAGCCCTGACCAGGATGGGCTTGATTATTTTTGCAAGGCTATGGCCAGCCGCGGCTTCGTTGTATTTAGTGTTTCTTACCGGGTAGGTATTTTGGCAGACCGAAGAAATATACCTAATACACCTGACGATCATAAAAATGATCCTAAATGGCAATATGTAAGCGCACAGCAAATACTTGGCATCTACAGGGCGGTGCAGGATGCGAGGGGTGCAATAAGGAGCATTATTAAAAGACAGGTGAACGAAACTTCCGGCGACATGTGGAATGACCCTTACAGGATTGATACCAATTATATTTTTATTGGCGGTATGAGTGCAGGGAGCCACATTGCCATGAACGCCGCTTACTACCCCACCCAAACAATGATTAATAAAGTTTTCCCCAATGTCAGCACGGCTTTAGGTGGCATTGACCCTGATTTTTATTATGCAGCGCCACCGGCTACCGGCGATGATGATTATTTTAATAATATTAAAGGGGTGGTGAATTTATGGGGCAGTATGTTTATTCCCAAGAATAAACTTAGTAACCCTTATAGTTTTTTTGCAGGCAACAGCAATAACCCGCCGATGATTTCTTTTGCCGGCGTACAGGATCAGGTATTCGATATTCACTCTCAACCAATTTATTTTTCACCAAAAGGAGTACAACAAGTTTCAAATTGCAACACATCTTTTAATATAAATTTTGGCAGAGAAACAAATTGCCTGCTCACCTCACAGTATTTAACAAAGCAGGATGTAAATGATATAAGTTTTTATGAATACGGTATTGGCTCCGAAACTATTTTTCACATGCTGGATGATAACGGTATTTTTTCAGAATTGAATTTGGATTGTGAAATGTATCATGGCCTGGATAATACTGATGATCCCAATTGCACTGCATGTGGGGGCAGTTATTCAAAGTTAAACCAGGCCGGCTGCCCACCCTGTGGCTATCAAAGTAATTTTGGTGTGAACCTCGGAACCATAAGCCAGACCTATGATTACATGGCAGGGCGCATTGCCACTTTTTTTCAGGCAATAATTACAGGCACAACA
>JAFDXI010000155.1 GCA_018268035.1 Bacteroidota bacterium
CAGCTCCGAATGGTGCAGTGCTGGTGTATTGCTAAATAATGATGAGGTCCTTGCCCAGAAGGCTGGCGCTGCCATAGCTAATGGTGCTTTCTCTATCGGTCACAAACATATAGATGCTGTCGCCGGCTTCAAAAAGCTTTTTAAATTTAGTTTCCACTTTGTTGATCACAATGTCCAGCACGCGCTTCGAGTTTTCAATTTCAAACACTGAAAACTGAACTCTTACACCATACTGGGCTAAAAACTTGGAGAACTTTGTCCGCACTTTGGTATTGCTAATGTCGTAAGCGACGATGATTATTTTACTCATAACTGAACTGGGGGAATTGAGGGGCAGTCTTCCTACCCATAAAACAACGGTAATAGCTCTGAATGTACTTGTAGATGCTGGATTTATGTTCAATAATTGCTTCAAAGAATGCCTGGGTATAGATCCGCTTTTGACTTGGTTTCAAATACCAGGCTTCTTTATGTTGTTCAAAATCGCTGCTTTTAAAGGTACCGTATTTCAATGCTTTTCTAATCTTGTGCTCTATGATACAGCGGAAGGGCTCCATAAGATCACAGACCAGGCTTTTGCGCCGGAACCATAGCTGATGATACACACCAATATAGGGGTCAAACCCGAATAGCCGAACCATACACTCCAAGTAGTTGAACAGCATGGTGTAGCCTATGTCCAGAGTAGCATTTAGGGTATCTTGTTTCACCCGTGGATGTCGGCTTTGCCAGCCTGCAAATTCAAAATAAGCCTGAAAGAATACCTTAGCCGCTCGGCCCTCGATGCCCATCAGCTCGCGGTAGTTGAGGGTACTGGGTATTTGCTCCAGGCTCTGCATTATTTGTCCCAATGCTGTTTCGGTCGTAGGGTTCTTAATCCTGGTTTTTAGGAGTAGTGCGTGTTGATTCATAAGCTTGTTCTGAATCAATGCTTGTGCAATGTCCAGCACACCATTTGTTTTTTCATACTGTCGCTTTCTTAGGAGGTAGTTGGCCTCAGCCATATTGCCAAAGTAAAACACCGGTCGGAAGTTGGGCTTCATCACGACCAAGGGCACTCCATGCTTATTGCAATGTTCGATAAGTGCAGTTGTGATGGTGGTATGTCCTATGATTAATAGGCTCAGGATTTTTGGGAAGGGTAGTTTGGTAATTGCAGTTCCGGCTTCATCCTCTAGCAGGAGCCTGCCTGAAGACACTCGTAGGCGTTGATGTTCCACACCATTGATCACAAATAGGCTGCGGTTGTCAATGTCTTTATGCGTAAACATGGTCGGTATTTGTTTTGTCGCAAAGGGAAGCATAGATACAATGCAGGCACTTGGCGGGGTTCGCAACGAATTCTTGTTCAAAGTCATAATGGGCTATCTTGCGGATGTGCTGCTGTAGTTCGGCGAAGGCGGCAGCATCCGGTAAGGCAATGGGATGCGTCTTTCGGTCTTTGATGGAGAAAAAGGCAAGCTGCGCCACACGATAGCCCATTTCTTGCAGGGCAAAGTATTGCGCCCAAAGCTGGTAATAGTAGCCTTTATACAGTGTGGTGATGGCATACTTACTTTCTACCAAACGCTGTTCGGCGGGGTAATAGCTGTCTATCTTGCCATAGATACCCAAGCGCTCGGACAACACATATATCCCACGGAGTACATTAGGTGATTTTTCCTGTTTCCTTTGCCTATCAATAGCGTCATGATGCCGCTTGCCCACTTGCTGGGGTGCGGCACTATACAGCTCTTCGCTACTATTATCAAACACCTGATGCAGGTAGAGCGAATAGGGGCAGAAAATGAAATCATTCAAAAAGCTGATCGGTAGGTAGGTTTCCATGGCAATGCATTTTTACAGTATGTCAAAGAGCTTGTAGTTTGGAGTTATTTTCTTTTCTTATTCCTTTTGGCTTCTGCTGCTGCCAGTGCAGCTCCTAGAGCCGTTAGCGGCTGGCTTTCATTTCTATTGTTGGGCAGGTTATTGCTTCTATTCCGGTTGTTCTCTGCTCTATTACTGTTTGTTGTTGATAAGCTAGGGTTTGAAAAGTTTTCAAAACCACGTTTAGCTATGTTATACCCGGCAATGCCATCATTGGAGTGCATTATGTTTTGAGTGGAGAATCCACAATTTTCACAAACCACGTTGTTTTGATGATTACCAAACTTCGTATTGCATACTGGGCAATTCTGGCTGGTACCTGCAGGGTCAATAAAACCAATGTTTCCTAATCTCAAAATGACTCCTTTATTATCTTTTAATCCTTTACTTCGCACAGCCATTAAGCTCTTGATGGGTGGTACCAAGCCATAATTTTGAAATTTTTGATACAGTTTTCTTTCCAAAACACGGTAAATATTGCCGCTAAACTTACCCAAATCCTCGGCTACTTTATTCGTATCAAAGCCTTCTTTGACCACCAAGCCTTCACCCTGAGTTTTGTCTTTATAATAGTGGTATAGGGAATCAATAACCCCAATAGCATTGGCCACTACAGCCGCTCTAAGATGGTTGATTTTAAGGTCTAATTCTTCATTACCTATTTGCTGGCGGCTTTCATTGGTGTTGTAGTTGTTGAGTTCTTGAATAATTTCTTGCTCGGTTTTAATGGCATAAAAATCTTTTCTTAGTTTGAATATATTTCGAACATCAAAAATTTCTGTTACCGATTGTAAATCCTCACCGATATAACAAACTGCTAGTATGACGTGTTTAGAGTAATAGCCAACGCGTTGGTCTTTTTTAACTGATTCGTATTTTTTGTTTTTTTCAGCGGGCAAATTCGTGGTTTGTCTGTTCCAGATAGCGTAAATCCAATTAGTGTATTCTGTTTTTTCTGCTTTAGATAGTGCAAAATATTTTTTATTGTTTTTAGTTACATTGAGATATTCAATAAACTTTTCTTTTTCTATTTGATTTAGCTCTTCGCTTTTTTTCAAGGATATTTGTTTAGCTGTTTGCTTTTCTGCGTGGTCATTCATATCCCACAGCATACGCTGGGCATGTCGCATCCAAAGATTGAAGTAGGTAGGCACATCGCCATTTGTTACAATATGTCCTTGAATGACTTTAGCTGTAGTTAAGTCAAGAGTGAGCAATTGAGTTTGTTTAAACAGCTTAGAAAACATAGCTGCATACTCTTCATCAGTTTTCCCAAAAGTTCGGGTATATTGTTCTTTCAACAGAAAGTAAGATGGGTTTTGAATAATCTTGCGCTCTTTTCCGTTTTTATCTATTTCCTGATGAGATAGATTAGTAATGGTAAGCACCTTAAAACCATGTTCTTCTATTTTTTTAATTTCAGCTATGCTGGCTTCGTTACTTTCTTGCTTAAACGCAGGAAGATAAACGCCCAATGTAGCCAATTCTGTTTCGCCATTATCAAGACCCAAAGCAAACTTAAAATCATCTTTATTGAATTTTTCATTAAAGGCATTAACCGAAGTTTCAAAATCATCATCCGTCATAAAGGCAAGCACTTTGGTCGGGGTGTTGCTATGTTCGGATATGGTAGTAACAAGAGTCAATTGCTCGTGCAAATACCTATTGTTTTTCTTTTCATCATACAGGGCTGTATCTTTACCGTATTTATGCACTCTGCTTTCTTTAGCATTCCGCCATTGAATAGCTATTTCGGGATTAATGCGTATATCAAAATTATTTTGCTCATTTGCTGTAGTCCAAAATTCTTTCCAAAGTTGAGTGTGTGCTTTATCATTGCTCTCAACCGCTTTCCTTAAGTCATAAGTAGTAATATCAAAAATCTGAGGATTGTATTGTTTTTCAATTATACCCAAAACAGAATGAGCTACTAAAGCAAATCGTTTATAGCAAACTTTTTCTAAGGCAATTTGAAAATCGTCTAAGTTTTCAAAATTTACATCAAGAACCTCTACCCTTAGTTGTGTAGAAGGTAGGTTCAAAACAGATTGAGCATATCTTGAGCCCAATACATCTTTATAGAAGTTAATGATTTTTTGTGTATCGCCTTTAAAAGAGAATTCACCTTCAATCCTTACTTGTTTGTTTTGCCCTCTATTATCTATTTCAGAATAGCTATGTTCTCTTAAAACACTTTGAATGTTTTCATTAAAAGAATTAGTGCCAGCTTCCAAATTTCCAAAGCAAAGCTTTCGCAAACTCCGTAGCGTAAAACTCTCAAACCAAAAGATGCTATTGGGTTCTGTTACTGCATTTTGATTTGCGGTAGTTAAGAGTTGATAACATTCGGCAGCATGTTTCTTCGGAATGAGGACTAACTTATGGCCACCAGCATCTGCAAGCACCAAAGCCCAATATTGTAGCAACTGCGACTCCACTTGCTCCCGTTCTATACCTTTTAGCGTGGCATTAATTCGTCCTTGCTTTAAGGCTATATCACGATAAAGATTTGCATAGACTTTATAAACGGTAAAATTGCTGGAAAACCTCCGATCCGCTGCATTCATCATTGCTCCTCTATCTTTTTTCAGCTTTTGCAAGTCGCTTCTTAAACGTCTTTTTTCATTATCGTTGGTGCATTGATTTAGTTTTGTGGCTTTTGCTTCTATATCTTCTGTCTGCTTTTTATAGCTGTCAAACTCTTGTTTTGAAATGTTATTGAAGAGATATAGTTCGGTATTTTCTTTTAAATTTTCATAGCTAATATCTTGTGTCATTAGCTCGTTGAATGTGGCTTTCTGTTGGGCTTTTACATTCTTCAATTTTTGTCTTAGTTCATCTAAATCAGTTACGCCTTTTTTTATTTCCTCTTTTATGACGTTAGATAGACTGCTTCTAACAAAATCCTGACAATTCCAATCTGTAATTTTAAGTTTATTCAGTTGCTCTTCTTTTTTCTTTGCATAATCAATAGGTTTCTTATTGAGTGTATAATAATTAAAGCTTGCTTTAGCTATTAATAAACCACTAGATTGCTCGGGTAAATACTTTTGTACCCCTAATAAGGAATTATTAATTAATTGCTTCCCTAAAGATTTTAGCTGAATACTTAAATCGCCCTCTTCTTTTTTATCTACGGTATTTTCAACTAAATCAACGAAGTAGGGTAGGTTGTGTTTGTTAGCTAATTTTTTGAGTAAAAGTCCAATTTCAGCATGCCTTGAGCGGGCATTGAGTGGGGTGTTAGCTATATCGGCTAAGGATTTGTAAATCTGCTCAAACTCATCAAAACGTTTTTGAATTTCAAATGTCAAGTTTTCATAATCGCTTATGGTTTTGGTTTGTTTGCGTCTTGATTTATCCCTTACTGCTTCACTGTCGTGAAAAGCTTGTTTAGCATAAAGCTTCAGCCAAGCAGTTTTAATGCTCAAGCCTTGCTTTGTACTCAGTGTATCATTGTTTTTCTTAAAAAATAGATAGCCCCTTAGACCATCAATAAAATTGTGTAAGTCTGATACAAATGCGACAAGGTCGAAAGATGTATTTTTTATCTGTTCTACACTTTGTAGTATTAAATTGTTTTCAGAGCTATTTTCCAGCTTAAAGCGAATTGCTTTGGTTAATTTGTAATTTTCCATTATAGAATGATTTAATAGTTTAATATTCATTTTTTCTTTTTTATCTCTTTTTCTATTTGTTTTAAATTTTCTAAATAAGCTTTTTCCACAGCATTAAGCGTTTTAACTTCGTATTTCCGGTATTCATTTTCAGCTTTTTCTATAGCTTGTTGGTGACTTATTTTTCCTGCATCTTTTAATGTCCCCTTACCGTATATACCCGAAAACTTATCCAATTCCTCTACCCAATCTTTCATCTTCATCAATGAGTGTTCTTTGGCTTTTATTTCTGCTAAATCAAAGAATGCTGCCACTAAACGATTGAGTATAAACAATTCGTCTTCAGTAAGGTAATTTTTGGCAATTCGAACTTCGTTCAGTATAGGTAAATCACCTTTAAAAGTGGTGAGTCCCATAAATTCCTTATCAGCATTTGCCCTGTCATAAATCACTTCTGCTGCAGTTTGTTGATTAGTGGCATAGTGCAATTTATTTTGTACGGCTTTAAAAAAATGAATAGTTTCCTCACTTTTAGAGTTATAATCACTACTGGTTGTGTACAAATCCAACACCTGACGATAAAGGGCTTTTTCGCTACTACGGATGTCACGGATTCTATCTAACAGTTCTTTCCAATAGTTGCCTCCGCCTATACCCTTCAACCGTTCATCATCTATTGCAAACCCCTTAATAAGATATTCCTTTAAACGCTGTGTTGCCCAAATGCGGAATTGTGTACCTCGTTGAGATTTTACTCTATAACCAACAGAAATAATTACATCAAGGTTATAATATTCAATATCCCGTTCAACTTGCCTATTCCCCTCGGTTTGAACTGTTGCAAATTTTGCAACAGTTGAATCAGAGCTAAGCTCTTTTTCTTCAAAAACATTCTTAATGTGTCTTGAAATAGTTGATATATCACGCTCAAAAAGTAATGCTATTTGCGCTAATGAAAGCCAAGCCGTTTCTTTTTCAAATAACACATCAACAGCTGCTTTTGCATCG
>JAFDXI010000156.1 GCA_018268035.1 Bacteroidota bacterium
ATCTCCATTGATGTTACATTGTGCATCGAGGTTGTAGGCACACATGCAACCTAGCAGGGTGGAAATAAAAAGATATTTAACTTTCATATCATACGATTGAGCTGTTAATTAAATTCGATATAGCCAGCGATGCATTTTTGATTGAAGCAGTCAGTGTTCCTTAGTAAATTATTTCGCTAAAAATCGCCAACAACTGATGCTTATTGATGCATCCTCGCAATTTCAAAGTTTAGTAGATAGTATATCTATTTATTGCCGGATAACCGCTTAAGGTCTGCTTTGATCTCCGCATTTTCTTTTTTGAGTTCAATAACATACAAAGTCAGCTCTTCTACTTTTCTTAGCAACTTTATATTCATATCACCCAGTTCAAATCCTTTGTTCTTCGAGACTTCATCGGAAGAAGGCATGTCGGGCAAGTGTTTATTTTGCTGAATATATTTTTCCAGGTCCTCCAGTGAGCGTAATGTATAGTTGTCGTCAAAAACATAGTCTGGCCATGCTCCAAACAACTTCACTTTTGCTTCTGTAAATATTGCAGTTCCATTGACCGCCAGTTTATATCCAAAATCGGAAGTTGTACCCAGGCATAAGGAACCTGCAAAATAATTTTTTGCGGTCGCGTCCGTTACATACACCCCCCATTTGTTTGTCAGTCCTGCGGAAAAATTATTGATATACAAGCCGTATGCGTTTGTTGCTGTTCCTGTTCCCGGTCTTGAAAAGACTGCGGTAAAAGCCATTAAATCAGTGACAGACCCGGAACCGCTGAGTTGTGGAATTGACTGAATTCCTTTGAGTGATGTCACACTTCCGGATCCGTTGTGTTCTGCAGTTGTGTTCAAGCCAACTACCTGCGCAACTGTTCCGCTTGTATGGGTTGCTCTGCCTGTCAGGTTAAAAGAAATTGTTGAACCTGTAGATGCAGCAGATTGTATAGTCAGCACATCAGCCGCGGAATTTGTGCCGGATGCAACAGACGAAGTAGCTGACACTGTAAGTTTTCTTGTTGGGGTGGAGGTACCAATACCTACGAAACCAGTGTTGGAGTTAAAAATATTTGTTCCGCTGGTTGTCCACTGGGCAGAGGAATAAATAAATGAAAATAAAATGGACACGAATAAAATAGACTGTTTTTTCATAATTAAAGTTTTGAGATTATGATTGTTTATTTGTTGATAATGGGCACAAAGAACTTTTATCCGTTGCCAACAGATGAATACTGCAAAATCAGAGCGGGAAAATTTGAATGGAATCAAAGACAGATAGAAAACCAATGCACGCAAAAGAAGCTATCGGGAAACTTCGGAACGAGGTTGCTTAATTTTTGGATTTTCCGTAATTATTTTTTGTGATTCTCTATAGGGATAAGAGTAAATCATTACTAAATGGTTTTAAATGTATATTTAGCAACCAAGTTGATTAATCTTTCGTTCCATTTACAAAGAGGAATAATTCATGCGGGTATTTAAAAACAAACGTTTAGCAGGTGCGTGTCTTCTCGTTATTGGTCTGTTGCCGATGTCAAGGTTTGCATATAATAAACTTGCCAATAATTGGGATATGCTTGCATACATGGCGCTTGTAATAGATGTTAATGTGGGAAATGCGGATAGCCCTCACTCCTATGTATAGTATAGGTTTCGGGAGTCTGTGCCGCCTGAAACCTATACCCAATTAACAGCGACCAGTCCCTACAGGAAATTAATGGCAACTGACCCACAGGCTTTTTACAAGCAATTGCCGTTCTATTCGGTAAAACCTCTTTACATTCTATTTTGCAAACTATGTTATGCTATGGGTCAGACACTGACCAAAGCAACAGTGATTCCATCGGTCATTACATTCATCCTGATTGGGTTATTGCTTTACTTTTGGCTTAGTAAATATTTGAAAATTTGGGTTGCTTTTATCTTCTCACTTCTATTTATGCATTGCGGGTTTATGCTAAATTCAGCAAGGCTATCGTCACCCGACATGCTTTCAGCTTTTTTCCTCTTATGCAGTCTTTATTTCACGATCGAAAAGCCGTCTGTATTAGGGTTGTTCACATTCCTTCTTTTGTCGGTATTCACCAGGATTGACAATCTTTTATTTTCGATTTGCATGATTACTGTCTGTACCTTTTCAGGAAGCTGGGCAAAAAGAATATCACTCTTCAATTATCTGGCCATGACGGGATTACTGGTAGCTGCCTATTTTATTATTACGACAATCAGTTCACGAGCCGCATTCGGAATCTTGTATTATCCAACGTTCATACATTATTTCAATTCTTCTTATTCGTACAGGGAAACCTTCTCAATAAAAGAGTATCTCACTTTACTGAATGCGAAGCTGGTTGCAGGATTTTATTCCTCTAGTTTTCTGATTTTTGTTCTTTTGGGTATAATGACCACTATCCACACTGTGAAAAGCATCAGGTTTCAGGAAATTCCTTTTACCAGTATTATTTGTATTCTGGTTCTGCTATTAAGTTTCGTGCGGTTTTTTATGTTTCCGGACTTGAGTGATCGTTTTTATCTCGCATATTATGCCTTGATCTTTATTGTGCTTTTAAAGCGATTTGTGCTCAATGAAATGAAAAATAAACAATAGCGGTATAAAAGATTAAGTCAATTTTAAAAATTTCTCATGCGGTTCTTTATGTCACGTTAAAACAGCTGTTGATGACAGGGCAGATTCAAGTAATCGCAAGATAAAGGATGCGAATTTTTTTCAAAAAAGACTGTTATCTCAACATTTCGAAGCGTTTGCTCAAGACCGCGCTTATATGTGTAAATTATGATTTGGCAACCCGAATTTGTATTAAATGAATGGATTTGCTTTTCGAAATAAGATCAGGAGCCTTGTAATGTTAAAAGTATACTGAGAGGCATTATTCACTATCGAATTTTTTCACCTTACATAGAATATTCTTTCGCCCAAAGTAAGTCTTGCACCTAAATAAAAGCGAACCGGTTCATACATAATAGAGATTGCGATTACAAGATACGTTTCCACTTTCACGGTAATAAAATTTTCAATTGATATTTTTATAGTTGTTGCGATATGTAGAAACTGATAAAAAATAAGTGAACCTGTCACGCATATAAATTCTTCAGGTTTCTACGACACGATTCTGACACACATTTCTTATAATAAATAATTAATTACCGAAAGCCAGTACATTCCAGTCTTGAAAGTTAGTTTTAAGGAGATTTTAGATCCTATAAAGTTCATAGAAACTCGATATTTCTCTTAAATTGTTGATAAGTTGGTTCGGCATTTGTCCATCTTTCCCGACTAAACTGGACAAGGCAGCTTTTATGCTGCCTTGTTTGTTATTATCATCCTCTGGAATGCTGTTCAGTAGCGGCATTAGCGAAAACCATTCTCCGAGCTTTGTAGTTCGAAACTGCTCTTTTTTAAAATCATAGTGTACTCCTTCAGGAAATACAATTTTTTGGATCTTTTCTTTGTAGCCGACTGTAGCCAAATTCCATCCGTAGCGAGTTTCAGTGAAAAC
>JAFDXI010000157.1 GCA_018268035.1 Bacteroidota bacterium
TGAATATTTCAACCCTATAAAAACTCTTTCTTTTGGTTCGCCTCTTTCACCTAACAAACCGAAAGCCTGTTCAGAAATTGGCAATGTTTCAGAACCTTTAGTTTTCTTTTGGGTGTAGCGGATGTAATGCCCGATTTCGTCAGAGTATTGCAACTCCATCCATGTGAGTTTTTGAATATCACTCCAACGTAAACCAGTTAAAGCACTGAACAAGAAAGCTGTTTTCATTTGTGGTATATCGCACTCAGCTTTAGCCATTGCCTGTAATTCTTCTTGTGTCAAAAATTCTCTCTCTGGTTCACCTGCTTTTATTCCTTCAATGGTATCGCATGGGTTACGCTGTATGATTTCATCTTTCAAAGCCTGTTTTAGTGCAGCTCTTACTTTATTAAAATATGAGCTTTGCGAATTTTGAGAAAGTGGCTGATTGGCTGGTGTACGGGCTTGCTTCATCAGGTATTCTTTGAAACCTTCTAACCATGCTTTATCTACTTGAGTAAATGTTATATCATGCTTGCAATACTTCTTCATGTGTTTAAGCACACTATCCCAATTGCCATAGTTACCCTGACTGTCTTTCCTTTCTTCCATGAGGTATTCAAAGTAGCGAAGGAAACTGCCTTTCATCTTGCCCTGGTCTTGGAAACCATAAATACCATTCTGCAACTCTAAATGCCTTTTGCTGCGGATGGCTTCTGCAAGTGCTAAGTTCTTACGGTTCTCTTCCTTCTGTTCCTTTGTCAGTTTACCTTTCTCCGGGTCGGGATAAAGTGTAAGCTGCAAGTGTTCATAGTTGCGTTTGCCTTGATGGTAGTAGTCAAGGTATAAAGTGATTTTATCACCTTTGAGCCGTTGGCGAAGTGTTACTTTCATTCTTTCAGTTATTTAAAAAGATTATTGATTTCTGTTCTTGGAATGATAGTACGACTGCCCAACTTGGAAGCCTTCAAACTCCCTGCATCAATCAGCCTGTAAATGGTCCATCTGCTGGCTCCGATTAACTGGCAAGTTTCCTGTACACTCAGGAACTCCTTTTGGGTTACAATGGGGTTGAATGGCTTTAGCTCATTCTCTTTTTGAATGACAGCTTCAACCTTTGCATTTCTTTCCCTCTGTTTGTAGGCTGCACTTGCACAGCGATGGGAACAACATTTCGTTGTTGTCTTCTGTGCAATGAATTTTTTGCCGCAGTGCTGACAGGTTTTTTCTACTTTAATCGTACTACTCATTTTGTTGCTCTTTGTGGCTAACTGTTGCAGGGTGTATCTGTGTGTAGCATTATTTCACCACTTACTGAATTTTTGTTGCCGGGAAACATGGGCAACAAATCAGGGCAACAATCAGGCAACGAATATAAGTAAAAAAGTAGAGATTGGCAACAAATAAAAGAAAGAGAAAACCTTTAAAACCTATGAAAAACAAGCATTTAGTAAACAAAGGAAAGATAATTACTTTCCGATACAAAACTTACTAAATATATAATCCAACTGGTCTTCGTTGGTGATTTGGCCTGTGATCTCGCCGAGATAATGAAGGCATCTTCTGATATCAGGCGCTATCAGGTCGCCGGGAATATGATTGTCGAGGCCTTTTCTTGTATCAGCCAAAGCTTCATTTATTTTTTGTAATGCTTCATAATGCCGGGCATTGGTTACAATTATATTCTCTGTTTCAACATTGCCGGTAATAATTTTTTCAACCAGTTTTTTCTTCAACAGGTTAACATGTGTATGTTCTTTTGCTGAAATAAGTAATACTTCAATTTCTTCAAATTTATTAATGATATCTCCTGCATTCATTAAATCAATTTTATTACCTATGAGTAAAAATGTCTTACCGGCAGCAATTAATTGTTGCAATTCAAGAGAAAGGTTTGCTTTTGTTTCCCGGGTACTGTCGAATAAATAAATTACTATATCTGCATTCCGCATTTTTTCCAAACTCTTTTCAACACCTATGGTTTCAATTTCGTTTTCACTTTCCCTGATACCGGCAGTATCAATTAACCGAAACAGGATGCCTTCAATATTGATGACTTCTTCTATCGTGTCTCTTGTTGTGCCTGCTATATCACTCACAATGGCGCGGTTTTCATTTAATAAAGTATTGAGCAAAGTAGATTTTCCCGCATTGGGTTTGCCAATGATGGCTACCTGCACTCCATTCCTGATTACATTTCCCAGCCTGAATGACTGCAATAAATTTTGAATCACATTTTCTGCATCAGTAATGAGTTGATAAAATTGGGTGCGGTCTGCAAACTCTACATCTTCCTGCGAAAAATCAAGCTCCAGTTCAATTAATGCGGAAAATTTTAATAACTCTTCACGAAGGTTTTTCAGCACATTTGAAAAACCGCCCCGCATATTTTGTAATGCTGTTTTACGGCTTGCTTCTGTATTGCTGGCTATGAGGTCTGCGACTGCTTCTGCTTGTGCCAGGTCAAGTTTACCATTTAAAAATGCCCTTTGTGTAAACTCTCCGGGCTTGGCAAGACGTGCACCATTCTTAATACAGGCATCAATAATTTTTTGTTGAATGAAAGCAGAACCATGACATGAAATCTCAACAACATTTTCTCCGGTATAGGAGCGGGGAGCAAAATATAATGAAACGACAACTTCATCAATTATAGTTTCATTGTTTTTTAAAATACCTACATGTAAAGTATGCGATGGTTGAACAGTGAGATCTTTATTGTAAAATAATTTATTGACAATTTCTATAGCATTTTTTCCACTAAGCCTGATAACGCCAATTGCTCCAATGCCCTGTGGCGTTGCAATTGCAATTATCGTTTCATTCCAACTATCGAACCTATACATTCATTTTATTTTTTCAAAAATAAAATAATAGTTGGTGTTTGAAATAAATCAATGTATAACAAAATAGCCGCTACATAGTAACGGCTACAATAAAATCTACAAAATTAGTTTACACCCTTCTCCAATGTCCATGAACCCAGTAGTCGCCCATTCTGATAGTTGCCCAATGGCCGGGTACCCAAACGAATCCCCTGCGCGGGGCAGCCCAGTAGCCTGGTACGTGAATATAAGCTCCATTATTAATAGTCCATTCATCAGCAATCCACACATAATTTGGATGGGGCATCGGTGGTCTTGCAACAACTACGTAAGTTGGCCTTGCCTTTACATAAATCCTTACCTGTGCATTCACACTTGCTGTTGTAAAGGCGATAAGGAAAAATAATAGCAGGTATTTTAAGATTTGTTTTTTCATACTAAATAAAAATTTATTGGTGTTTGATGGATATATTTCTTTGTTGGTTAAAATTTCTAACGCAAAGGAAAAGAAATGCCAGCTTGGAAATTGATATTATTAAAATTGTTGAATCCGTTTTTACCATAATTAACCATGTTATAATTGGCTCCCAGTCTGATACCGGTAGAACTGAATTTGTGGAACGGTATAAAAACACCGGCTCCGCCCTGCAACATCAGGTTGCCACCGTTATTGCTGCCTCCAAACTCGCCAAGATATTGTGTGAAACTTGTTACACCGAGGCCTGCACCCGCACTGATGTAAGGTTGAACAGCAACATTTTTTCCACCCAATGGATAAAATTCTGCTTTAGCAAGAATAGGTATTACCTGCACTGAGTTACTCAATACTGCGGAAGTGGTTTCGTTATGTCCTGTATTGTATAAAGCCCGTGGATATTTCTGGTAAAAATCCTGGAAGCCTAAACCCAATCCTACTGAAAATTTATTGCTGATATTGTACAGTAAATCGGCTGTTACTCCACGTGGTGACCCATTGCTGATGACATCATTTTTAAAACTACCCATTGGTAATGCATAACTATATTGCAAGTTCATTTTTACTTCACCCCTTTGTGCCTTTACCTGCGAAACTGCAAGTATGCAAAGTATAAAGGGAAATATTTTTATCGCTTTCATTTCTTAAATTTTAAACGTTCTTAATTTCCTGTTTTTAAATAAGCTGACTGGTTGAATAATGCACCCACATTTGATGCTGCATTATTTACACTAAAGATACCTTCACCTCTTATCAGTCCATTCCAGATAACATCAATCTTGCCTTTTGTATTTGCATTTTTCAGATCAAGAATATCAATACTTATGGCGCCTTCTGTAACCTGGTAGATGCCAAAGCTCGAAGGAATATAATATCCATATCCTCCATAACCCCAATAATAAGGATCCCAATAACCACCATAATAATCCCAGTAATCATCATAACCGATATAACCGGTTGTTGTGTTGTAAATGCGGTTTACATCTATACCTAAATCAGGGTTGCTATCTTTACTTACTAAAGTATATCCCCTTGCCTGCATACTATTATTTACTGCATCAATATATGCCTTGTCCACATCGTTGAGATCTTTATATGACTGGCCGTTATCCAATACTGCTACTGAATCAGAAATGCTATAAGTTTTATAACTGCCGAAGTTGATTGTGGAGTCGCTATTAGTAACATAAATCCTGGATTCTTCATTTGTGAGGTTGTTGAGTGGTTCTTTGGTACAGCTAAAAAGCATTGCCGTACTAACCGCAAAGACCGCAACAAGCGAAAATTTATTTTTCATTGTTTCTATGTTTTTAAAAAGTAATTTTCTTTTCATGTATATACTGTTTCCTGTTTTTTAATAGAACGATTGTGAGAGCTATTTTTTGATTGAATGGTTTAATGGAGATGCAGTTTTAAGAAAATTTTTTAAGATTTTTAGGACAGCATAATTGATTACGATAATTCTTTTATGCTTTATATCTTTTCTGTTAAAACTAATGAAATATTATTGACAAAGTTGTTTGATACAGGCTTATTCGTATATAGGCTAAATAATCTTTATTCAAATCGTTTTGTATATACTGGCATTATGCAAGTGGAAGTGTAATGAGGAAGTTGGTGCCTTTGCCCATTTCTGAAATCACTTCAATACTTCCATTATGAGATTGAATAATATTTAATGTGGCAGCAAGGCCCAGGCCTATGCCATTTCTTTTTGAAGTATAATAAGGTTCAAAAAGTCTTGGTATATTTTCTTCACTTATACCTGAACCGTTATCGGTGATTTCAATGATTGCATGTTCATTATCTTTTTTCAACAGGATTTTGATTTTTCCACCATCGTGATCTATCGCTTCCGCAGCATTGATTAAAATATTTGAAAGCGCAATAGTTATTTTTTCAGCATCTAAATCAATGATAATTGGTTTTGATGGGTAATCCATCGTTAGTGCAATATTTTTTAAGTTAAAACTATCCTTATCCGATGCTACTATTTCATCCATCAAAGTTTGTAAAACTGTTTTCTTCTTTTGCATTTCAGAAGGCCTCGAACTGTTGAGTAATTGATTGATGAGCGCATTGATCCTGTTACTGTTTCTGTGTATAATATCAAGATATAACCTGTGTTCTTCTGATGTGTCAGTATTTAATAAATGTTCACAGGCAAGGTTGATATTGTTAATTGGGTTCCTTACTTCGTGTGCGAGTGTGCGGACAAGCCTTCCTGTTGCTGCTAATTTTTCTGCACGCAATGTTGCCCGCTCAGCTTTTTTAATAAAGGTAATATCATGAATAATACCCTGGTAATATGTGTTGCCATCTATGTCTTTTTCCTTCGTGGCAGAAATGACACATTGCCTTGTTTGTTTTTCTTTTAACCATATTTCAACCTGCCTGTCATCAATAAATCCTTTTGTCTCTAACTCTTTGCATAGTGTGTGCGATAAATGCTTGTCAGCAATTAATGTGGCTAATTTTGTTTTTAATAAAGTTGCAATATCACATGATAACAATGATAGAAATGCAGCATTTACTTCAGTGAATACAAGTTGGACATCTGTCACAAATAATGCATCACTGGATCTGTCGAAAATATTCCTGTATTTTTTTTCTTTTGATTTTAATTCCTTAAGAGTTGCTGCTCTGTCAATAGAATAACGGATGGAACGCTCCAGTTTCTCACTGCTCATTTCACCTTTGATGAGATAATCAAATGCTCCATGTTTCATTGCTTCTTCATCAATAGTGATATCGCCCTTTTCTGTGAGCAAAATAAATGGGCCTTCATATTCCTGTTGCACAGCTTCTTTGATCAGGTCAATACCTGTTTTTACTCCAAGCCTGTAATCTACCAGGTAAATATCATGTATGTCTTTATTGATTTCATTCAATGCATCTTTATAATTAAAACTCCAGTCTATATTAAATTTTTTCCCTTCGATATTTTTCAGGTAGTCACTTAATACATAATAATCATCTTCGTTATCATCAATAATCAGCACTCTTATTTTATCAGTCATATCTTCAAGCTTGTATTTGTAGTGGAACAAAGTGAAAAATCTGTTCCTTGTTTTATTTTGCTTTCACCTTATTCATCTGCCATTTACCTTATGATTATTTTGGCGCTATTAGTTATTTACCTAAAAAACATTTTCCTGTTATTGGGATTATTTATTATTCAATAGCTGGTATTCCCTGATTTTATTATATAGCGTCTTCCTGTCTATTTTCATCAATTTAGCTGCTTTGCTTTTATTGAAATTAACCTGTTTCAATGCTTCGAGTATAGTTTCATATTCTGCATCAATACTGGCAGATTTTAGATTGAGTTTTTTTTGAGTTGTGTTTTCGTGGTTATTAATTGTTGTGATGACATTTTTGGAGAATTGTTTATCAGGTATCAATTCTGTGAGCTTTTCATAATTGGTAATTTCAAAAGGCAGACTTTTTAATTCAACTTTGTCACCATCAGTCAGCAATACTGATCTTTTTACAACATTTCTCAACTCCCTTAAATTTCCATACCATACATAATTGATAAAAGCATTTTCCACTTCAGGAGAAAATCCATTTACAGATTTTTCCAATTCCCTATTTGTGATTTGAAGAAAGTGATGGGCGAAATGCATGATATCATCTTTTCTTTCACGCAAGGGTGGAATATCAATACTAAACTCGTTGAAGCGATGATATAAATCTTCCCTGAACTTTCCCTGCAAGGTTGCGCTCCATAGTTTTTCATTGCTTGCTACAATGATCCTTACATCCAGTTCAATATCTTTTGTGCCGCCAACACGCCTCATTTTTCTTTCCTGCACCACACGTAATAATGATACCTGCACTTCATAAGAAAGGTTAGCGACTTCATCGAGGAAAATAGTGCCGCCATTTGCCATCTCAAAACTTCCTGTTTTTTGATTCAATGCACCGGTGAATGCACCTTTTTCATGACCAAACAATTCACTTGCTGCAAGTTCTTTACTTAATACGCCACAGTCAATCGCAATAAATGGTGCTTTAGCTCTTTTGCTGTGTCTGTGTATTTCATGAGCAATTGCTTCTTTACCACTTCCTGTTTCACCATAAATGATGACACTGTAATTGGTGGGCGCCACAAGAGTCACCTGTTTTAAAATTTGTTTAAATGCCTGGCTTGGCCCTGCAACATAATTCTCTGACATTTCAAATTCAGCATTTGAAACATTATTAGGTTTGATCGATTGTTTGTTGCCGGACGAATGAGATGACGACTGGCTTTTGTTTGAATCGTTAATGGCTAAGGCTTGTCGTATTGTGACTAAAATTTCATCAGGGAAAAGAGGTTTGGTTATGTAGTCGTATGCTCCGTGCCGCATGATCTCTACTGCACTTCTCACATCACTGTATCCGGTAATAATTAAAAAAGGAATTGCCGGATATACTTCTTTCATTTTTTGTAAAACCTCCATACCGCTGATGTCATCCAATCGCATATCACAGAGCACAATGTCAGGTTTATTTTTTTCACTCCATGCAAGCGCTTTTTTGCCACTGGTAAAATCAATCACATCATAATCGTTTTTTTCAAGGAATTTTCTTAAAAGCAGGCACATATCCCTGTCGTCATCTA
Organism: Bacteroidota bacterium; assembly: GCA_018268035.1. Lineage (GTDB taxonomy): Bacteria > Bacteroidota > Bacteroidia > Chitinophagales > Chitinophagaceae > Parafilimonas. The sequence continues at coordinate 7,889 of JAFDXI010000157.1, forward strand.
TTACTAATACTTTTGCCATTCTGTTTATTTAAATATTATCGTTATAAATTTTTATCCGCTTCATATTGTGCAACAAAGAGACCAATTTAAAATGCCCGGCTATCCGGATTGCCCGGGTATGAATGTAAAATTAAGCAAAGCAAATTGTAGAGTTTAATACACGAAAAATTTAACCCTTTGGTATCATGCTTTTCTTTTTGGTGCTTTTTTATTTTCTAAAAACAGAATCTATATCCGCTTAAGACAATTATGTATTTGAATGTCTGTCTGGATAAATTGATATTTATATTTACATGCAATACTGCAATTCCGCAAGATGTATAAATGCGGCAATTGTTTTTTTATATAAATATCATTTGAGCCGTAGAATTTAAATACATTAAAGAATTACAGCTATATGACCATAATGATTGCAGATGCCGATGAAGATGAAAGGTTCCTTTTGCAGACAGCGTTTAAACATAAAGCCTATACAGGAAGGATAGAATTTGTTGGTGACAGCAAGGAGATAATGGATAGCCTCAGGCTTTGTAAAGCTGAAAATTTTTCTGATCTCATTTTAATTGACCTTGATCTTCCATGTAATAAAAGCATAGAAGCATTACGGATGATTAAGCAAAGTGATTTGTTGAAACGGATACCTGTAATTATGTTTTCAGCGCCAAAAGGAGAAAAGCATTTTGAGCATTGCTATGATTTGGGCGCAAATACCTGTATTGTAAAGGCATCTACATTTGAAAAGTTGTTGAATGTTGTGCAGCAGGTATATTCATACTGGGCCTATGCAGCCACAACTGTATGATATGGATGAAGGGGAAAAAATTTTGTTGTATTGAAGAGGAAAAAAATCAGGCATATTTTTTATTATTGTTACTGTTATGAGTGAAAGAAAAGTTTTAATAATAGATGATGAGATTGATTTGTGCATTCTGCTGAAAAACTTTTTGACCAAACAACATTATGATGTTGCAATCTCGCATAAACTGGCTGACGGGCTGAAAGAAGCCCTGGATTTTATACCTGATATTATTTTCCTTGATAATAACCTTCCTGATTCACAGGGGTGGACTAAAGCTGCTTATTTACTTGAAGCTTTACCCAATGCTGATATATTTTTGATCAGCGCTTATGAAAATACAACAGCCATACCGGAAAGTCCAAGAATCAAGGTGATTGAAAAGCCTCTTTCTTTGAAAGCAATCGGGCAACTGATTGCTTAAATAAATCAGATTTCAATTGTTGGGTTCTACAAAAAATATTTTTTTTGTGTAAAGTTTTCATCATGAAATATTTTTTAGAACCGGAAAGTGCAGGCGGGAAATTATTTGTGTCGCTGAAAATGTTTATTCAGGATAAAATCAGAATGGATAACCAATAGCAAGATTAAAGACAAGATTATTTCTTCTCCAATCACGACTGCCAAAATCAATCTTATATTTTTCACCACCGGGTAATATATATGGGATCCTTAATGGAAAAGCAACATCTAATCTTAGCACCAGTAAACTGATATCGAAACGTAACCCTGCACCGGCATCAATAGCAAACTGGTTTAAAAAGTTTCCTGTAAATTTTGAACCTGGCCTGTATGGATCATCTTTCAATGTCCATACATTACCTGCATCAGCAAATAATGCATACCTGACTATTGAAAAAAGTTTTGCCCTGTATTCGGCACTTAATAAAAATTTTACATCACCAGGTTGGTCAACAACAATAGTATCTAAAGGATTGCCCGCATAATAAGCACCGGGACCTAAAGTTCTTGCCCTAAAACCGCGCAAGTCACTTACACCGCCAGCAAAAAATTCTTTGATGAATGGCATTTGCTGGCTATTGCCATAAGCAAAACCAACACCAGCATCGAGCCTTGAGTTGAATGACCTGTACTTGTTTCCTAATCGCCAGTAATGCCTTAAATCTGCTTCGAGTCTTATGTATTGAGTGAATGGGGATCCAAAAATATTTTTTTGTTTTCCTGCATTGGCATTGGCACCGGTAATCAATCCCAAAACATTTCCAGATACATCAATATTGCCATTGAAATAATAATTACTTATTTTCCTGTTGGGCTTTGTCTGCGAATTATAATTGAAATTATAAATTGATCCGATGATAAATTGTTTTTCAATACTTCTTTGTAAGGTAATATTTGAGTCTAAAATATGTTGAAAACTATCAGTGATATTTTGTGGCTGTACATAATTAATATTTAGAGGAGTAAGCTGGTTTTCGTTGCGCAGGTTTCCTTTCCATATATAACTATAGCTGGCTGTGGCAGAAGTAAGCAAATATTGTGAGGTACTGTTGTAAAACTGATACCCTGTACTGATTTTTGTTTGAGGAACAAAAGCACCATTCGTATTAAATTTAAAAGGAGCCAGTATCCTTGGTATGTACAAATCTGCCTGAGCGCCTGCATTTAAAATACTGGTATTAAAACCTGCTGAAATTTGTTTTTCATAACCTGCATTGATTGAAATATTTAATCGTTCAGCACCTTTGAAAATATTTCTGTGCAACCAGTTGAGTGATAGGCTGGCGCCAGTTGCATTATTCGATTTCTGCAAACCTGAAAGCTGTAGCCTGATTGACTTTGCATTAGTAGGAGTGAGGTAATAATATGCATTTAAAGTGCGGGCAGAATCGCCGGGTTCAAAACGTACTTTTACAAATTTATATACACCTAAAGTAATTAACCTGTTTAAGGAAAGGTTATGTGCATTCCTGTTGTATAATTCTCCCTTGTGAAATACCAATGCCCTGCTAAACATAACCGGTTTGAATTTGTTTTTTGGGTCAATGATTGTATAGCCATTATAAGATTTTGCACTTTTTAAACTTGTATCGCTCCTGATATCATAATCAGCATACACATAAATATTCCTGATACGGTAAGGTAGTTTTGCATAAGCAGGTGTTTCTTTTTTTACCCGCATATCAATATCTACTTTGTGTTTGCCGATGGTTGAGTCTACATCGGCAATTAAATAATCCGGACTGAAATAATAGTAACCAAAGTTTTTTAGTTTGTTGTCTATTCTTTCTCTTTCACTCTTGATCCTGTCAAGGTCATAAGGTGCCCCAGGTCTCAATAATATCCCTTTCTTATTGTTGATGGCTCTTTTATGTATTGCTTTTGCCAGGATGCTGGAATCAGTTGGATAAGAAATCTTTCTGATTGTATAACGTTTGCCTACTGTAGCAGTATAAGTTACAAAAAGTTTTTTATTTTTTATGGTGGTATCCATTATGACTGAGTCCATGAAAAATCCTTTGTTGTCTAAATGGTTTTGTAATACAAGCCTGTTTTTTTCTAAAGCAGAATTGGAAGCCAGTACAGGTGGTTCGCCCACCCGGTATTTAAGCCAGTACATCAGGCCTTTTTTACTCTTAGGTTCTTTTACCATATTATAAATTGCAAGGCTTACTCTTGCGCCTAATATAGTTGAGTTTGGCACAGGCCTTACAAGTGTATGCAACTCACTTTCAAAAGATTTTTTCTTTGATGATGAAAGGTTGGCTGTTGAAATTATTTTTTCTTTTGAACCTACAAAAAGCGCCTGATCAGCCCCCAGATGTTTTGTATTGCTACATGATGACAGTATAACAATTACAGCAATAAAAAATATGGTTTGATGCAACTTCATTTTACATAATTACTTTACAGGTATTTTATTGATCATCGTTTGATGGTTCAATATTCTTATCTTTTATTTGAACCTTTGAAGTATTGCTTTCAGTCTTATCCTGTTTATTTTTTTGCCTGATTTTCTTTGCTTCTTTTTTAACAGTAAATAATTCTTTTAGCTTGTCGTAATCAAACGTGAGTATAAAGCTTACACCCGTTTCTACAACTTGTCCTTCAATCACACCTTCATATTTATTCAATCTATACACCCTGATCATGTACCGGCCATCTTTTGTGATCTGGTAATCCATTGATACATCACCAGCAGGATTGATGGCATTCTGGTTAGTATTGCTGGGGCCTTCTACCTGGAAGTTGCTGCCTACATTTACACGCAGCCGGTCATTTAAAAGTTTTTTTGAAACAGTTACATTGAGGTCTGTTTTTTCTGCTGCGGTTCCACTTGAATAATCAGTACCGGAAGAAAGATCGAAATTGATGTCAACGCCTTTTATCAGGTTGCCAGCAAGTTGATTTAACTGGTCGGTTAAAATGCGGCTGGCGCTGGCTCTTATCTGGTCTTCTGCGCTGGTACCTGCTGAACTTGCAAAAGGATTTTCCTGTACAAACCTGCCTAATAACAATAATGCGAATACCTGTTTGTTTAGTTCACTTTCATCAACACTTAGTTGCTGCAATTTTGTAGCAACATCATTCCATTGTGATGCTTCACGGTCGGGTAGTGAAATGCCAAAATGTATAATAGGTTTCAATAACTGCCCAGTCATTTGAAGTGTTACCTGAAACGGAAGCTTCTCTTTATACCTTGTTATTTCAGTGGATGATTTTCCTGCTAATGAAGTTTGCATCAAATCAATTGGTGCAGTTTTCGCCATGTACAAGGCAGTTACATTAATGTTGGCTGTCATGGGATCGCCAGTCCAGGTAACAGTACTGCCTTTCTGTATAATAAATTGTTTTTTTAATAAACTTAATGACAGGTTATATGATCCATTTTGCAATTCATAAGCACCAGTCAATGTCATTTTCCCGCTCTTGTCAATACCACCATTCAGGTTGGCAACACCTTTCAATGTTAATGCATCTCCATTCCTTTCATCAATTACTATTGTAAATTTTGCTGAACTGTCCACTTCAATATCAGCATTCATATCAATGCCTGTCATCCTGTTGAATGCTGCAGAATCTAACATAGAATTATTTGTAATGGTTTCAGGATGATCTTTGTCAATAAAATTGACTACACCAATCCTGCTTTCTGCTTCAGGGTCTGTTTGTGGTACAATAAATGTGAAATCAGTTTCTTTATTCACCCTCAGTTTTCCTGAAACTGTTGGCGCAAAAAGATCGCCTTTAATGCTTGCCTTTGCATCAAGATTTAACTTGCCATAAAAAAGCGCATTAGTTGTTTGTTCTTTATTCACTAAAGTAAAATCATCTGCTCTTAATGTAAGATCTGTGGTGTAAGTTTTAAAATCGTTTGTTAGGATATCTCCATTCAACACAGCTCGTTTGCCGGCAGAATCCTGCAATACAAATCTTTTGAAATGGATGCCTTTGTTGTCAACTGCTATATCATCTTTTGGCAATTTAAATCTTACACCCAAAAGTGTGGGTACGAGTGTAGCTCTTTGAAATGATAAGCTGCCATTTACTTGTGGTGCATCTGTTGTCCCTTTAATTGCAACATTGCCTTTTAGAATGCCGGTGATATCATCCAACTGCCCGGTAGCAAAAGGTTTCACAGTTACAAGGTTAAAACGGCTCAAATCAAAATTCAAATCCATCCTGCCATCACCAGTATAATATAACCCGCTAAGCTTTGCATTATTTTTATTGCCTGTTAGTGCAATATTCATATTATATGCATTGGCAGTTTTATTGTCAACTTTTATAGCCAGATTGCCGATAGTGTCTAATTTATAAGTGAGGTTGTTGACACCGATATCAGAAGTGAAAACCATTTCTTTTGTTGGGTTGGTAATTGCTGCAGTGCCATTAATCGTACCTGAAGCCAGCAAAGAATCCTGGTGGGCTAATCTTGTTATCGTGGCAATTTCAAAATTTTTCAAATCAATTTTTACAGGTGCAGTTGACGATTGTTCAACACTGTTAATGTTTAATGATTGATTGCCCTGGCTGATATTGAAATTATTTACAATGATGCCAGTTGAATCATAATAGATAGAATTGCCTGGCGCTACATTCCATTTGTCATAATTCAACAGCAGCCCGGGTTTCAGGCTTATTTTATATCCATTTCCTACTTCGCTAAGGATGGCGCCGATGGCATATTGTGAATTATTTTTTGTGTCTTTTGAATTAGCATCAATGCTTATCTCATTATTTGCAATTGCTGTTTTTAATTCAGTTGCAAATAAATGATTGGATCCAGCTGTCAATTCATCAACTGAAACTGTTGCATGTAGGGTATCGGCTGACGTTTGTGCGGCAATACTCAACCCGTTAATTTGGTTTTCTCCATAGATAATCCGGCTGCTTGTTGCTTCAATGCCAAAATCATTTTGTTCTGAATTAAAATGCCCCGCCATGAATATTGAGTCACTGCCTTTAAGCTCAGGTATGAATTGTAACAGCCATCCTTTTGGATGAATTAAGGCATTCAGTTTCCAGTTTTCCGACGTTGTATTTTTTTGTTCATAACCAGGTATAGCATAATACTTATTGATGGTTTGTTGCAATGATTGAGCTATTTCTGTTAATTTATATTTACCCAAAAGATCGGCATTGATAATGCTGTCTGCATGAATGACAATACTTTTATTGGTTGAATCCCCTGAAGCGATTAACAAAATGCTGTCAACATACACATGCTGCCCTGATCTTGTCAGTGAAAATTTATCAAGACTGATATTTCCCAATAAATCATCAGGGTTGGTAGATGGCAGGTCGGCTACTATATGGCCACTTACACTTAATGTATCATCCATTAAATGTAGTGTTTTTGCATTCAGCGTATCAATCATCAAATCCATTTTCACAGGAGGGTAAGTGCCTGAAGAGAGATCTGCAGTTGCGTCAAGTTGCAATGCAATATTATCATCTTTGATGGTTGCAGTTGAGTGATTGAGTCCTTTATCAATATTGCCATTAACTATTACATCTTTATAGGTGTAACCATTATATTGAGCGCTGCTAACATCAAGGTTATAATTAGCAACAGCTTTTTTAATATCAAAACCGATTCCGTTTGCTGTGAGATTTGCGGTAATGAGGCCAACCTGTTGTTGTTTTGCAAGGTAGCCTGCATCTACATTTTGCAAGCCTGCTTTTATTACATACACTTCGCCAGGTTGTATGTTGCCATTTAATTGAATATTGCCTTTGTTTGTTCTTAATGCAATTTGAGTAGCAAAACTGTTCATATTGCCTTTGAAAAAACCATTAGCACTGAGGTTGTCAGGAAGATTAAAACTGTTAGGCAATGTGTTTGGTGGCAATAAACTTACAATATCTCTTTTCGTGGACCTGAGTTGATTGATACTGATATCGTAGTTTGCTTTCTTTACATCAGGCAAACCTTTGAATGTACCGGAAACATTAACATAAGTATTGCCAAAGCCACTTAATTCAAAAATGGGTACTGATAAGTTTTTCAAAAGACCTTTTGCTGATGCATTTAGTTTTATTGTAGAGATTTTATAATCCTGGAAATTTCTTTTGTAAGAAGGCAGGAAAGCTATCAGGTCTTTTACTGCAATTTGCGAGTTGGGTAGTTTAGCATCAATGTATAAATCTCCAATATTTTTTGTAATAGCTTCGATGGAAGGATATTTTACAATCAACTGGTTTTGCAATGTAGTGCCTTCAGTTTGCAACAACAGGTTTGTTAATGAAGCACCACTGTCATTATACAAAAACTTTGTATGAAATTTCTGAATTTCCACACCGCTTTTTTCATGGAATACAAGCTGGTTGATATTGCCTTGATAAACATCCGGTGTGAATTGTAAGCTGTCGCCATCAATTAATAAATTTTTGATATGAATATGGCTTGGGTCAAAACCTTCTGCCTGTGGCTTTGAAGTGCTGTCATCATAAATTATTTCATTGTTGATTAGATCAACTTTTGCAAGAGAGAATTTCCAACTGCCGGAAGATTCAGAAGTGTCTATTGAAGTAATGGACTCATTGTTTTTAACTGGAGTTTTTGGTTTGCCAAAACTTACTTTGGTTATTGAATTTTTCAGCGTCAAATCTTTCAAGCCAAAATCAAGATGTTGCAGGTTGATTTTATCAGGGTGTGCAGATAGTGCTCCAAGATTTACAAACGCATTGAGGGCAGCCACTTCATCATTATATTTCAATAAAACTTTATTGAATGCAAGACTATTGATTGAGATGGATGGATAGAACGTTGTTGTGTCAGTAGATTCGGTTGTTGTGTTATCACTGATTTTTAATAAAGGTTTGTATTGACGGATTTTTGTAATGACATCATCAATATTAATATCATTTAAAGAATAGACAGACTTGTCAGGGTTAAGCGTTTTAAAACTTGTTTCCAAATCGTCCAGGTAGAAATATACATCATTACCTGATGCATCATCTTTGAACGTAGCGAGAATTTTTTTCAACGAAATCTTTCCAATATTGAACTTCATTGGTGATGATGGTTCATTCGGTTCGCTTTCTTCTTCACTACTGAATGCTTTTACAATATAATCGTAATTGAAAGCCGTATCAGGATAATTCCTGTAAATATGAGTTTTAATATTATTGAGGCCAACGTATGAAATATTTACTTCACTGCTCAACAATTTCAGCATGGCAATATCAACTTCTACTTTCCCTGCAAACAATAAAGTGTCTTTATGCTGGTCTTCAAAATAAATATTTTCCAATACCAGGCTTTTGGGAAAACTAAGTGTTAGTTTTCCGATCTCAACTTTTGTTTTAATCTTTCCCTCTATATAGGATACTATCTTATTTTTTGCAAAATTTTGAACAGCGGGGATTTGTATCAATATAAATACCAGTATGATTAAAAAAAGGACTATGCCTATCAGCCAGGCAATAATTTTCAGGATCTTTTTCGATAGTTTCTTAACGTCCACTGGTTGTATTTAAGTCTGAACACCGGCAACAAATATCAGCCTTGTTTAACTATAGAATCAAACCTACAAAATATGTGATGATTACTGAAATCTATAGATAAAAATTAGGGGCTGTACCTGTTTATTTTTTTGCAAAGTAAATCACTGAACTGCAATTTTTATAATTGCCTAAAGATTTTATATTGGATATTGTTCCATTGGTGAAAGCGCTCAGGAAATGATTTATGCCGGACTTGTATTTTTCACTTAGCAAGCTTACATAAAAACTATCAAACCACATAGGTCTCATATCTTCTGGTGTGAAGCGATGATGTTGCAAAAGCCAATGCATGGAAGCAGGGGAGAAGTGATATAAATGTCTTGGCACATCATAAGCTGCCCAAAATGTTCCATATTTTTTTGCATCATAGCTGGTGTAGTTTGGAACTGCAATGATAAGTGTGCCACCATCAGCAAGCAATTTGTAAAATGTTTCGAGGTATTGATGAAGCTGGTGCACATGTTCCAGCACATGCCACAATGTGATGACCTGGAAAGATGCAGCAGGGAGATTGAATAAATTTTCCAATGGAGCTAATGTGATATCAAAGTCATTTTGTGCATGTTCTCTTGCGGTAGCATCAGGTTCTAAAGCTGTAACGTCCCATCCGGATTTTTTCATGGTTGCTGCAAATGCTCCGGTGCCAGCGCCAACATCAAGCAGGTTGCCTTTTGCAGATTTCTTTTCAATTAATTTTCGTTTTGACTGTAATGTATATGAACGTACTGAATGGTATAATTTATTCACCAATCCCTGTGAAGTATTGGAATGTGAAATATAAGCTGACGATTTATAATATTCTCCTATCTCATTTTCTCCGGGTATGTCTTGTGTAAACCTTGCACAGCAGGAGGCACATTCCCAAATTTCAAAATAATCATGGCTCACTGTTTCATCTTTTGCCTTTAATGCAAAAGATATTTTATTACTGTTACAAACAGGACAGTTGTTGTAATGAGTCAGTTTGCTCATGCAGGTTAAATCAGTTCCTTTAGTTTTTCAACCACTGTATCTGCTTCTGCTTTTGTATTGTTTTTGCTAAAAGAAAAACGTACAGTTACAAAATCATTTCCGGGTTTAATTGCAGCAATCACATGGCTGCCAACATCAGCGCCGCTGGAACAGGCGCTGCCACCACTTGCACAAATATTATTGATGTCGAGATTGAATAATATCATTTCACTTTTCTCTGTCTTTGGAAAGTTGACGCTTAAAACAGTATATAAACTTCTGCCTTCTACATCACCATTAAAACTTACACCTTCAATATTTTTCTTCAGTTGCTGCATCAGGTACATCTTCAAGCCTGAAATATATTCCTTGTCTGCATCATGATTTTTTGTTGCAAGTTCTAATGCCTTAGCAAAGCCAACAATGCCGTAAATATTTTCAGTGCCTGCCCTCATATTTCTTTCCTGTGCACCACCTTGTATAAAAGGCCTGATTTTATTTCTTTCACTGATATAAATAATGCCTACTCCCTTTGGCCCGTGAAATTTATGACCGGCGCCATTGATAAAATCAACAGGCATGCTATGAAGATGGAAAGGGAAATGACCAACTGTTTGTACAGTGTCGCAATTAAACACAGCGTTGTATTTTTTACAAAGTTCACCCACAGCATTAATATCTGTGATATTGCCAATTTCATTGTTGGCGTGCATCAATGTAACCAGTGTTTTCTTGTCAGAAGCAGATAACTGTCTTTCAAGATCGTTGAGGTCAATATGGCCGTTGGGTAACACTTTTACAAAATCCAAATCAATACCGTTTTGTTGATGCAGGCTTTCAACACAGTGCAATGTGGCATGATGTTCAAGTGGTGATGTAATTATTCTTTTACATCCCAAATCAAATATTGCCGCATGAATAGCGGTATTAGTGCTTTCTGTACCTCCGCTGGTAAAAAATATTTCAGCAGGATGAGCGCCTAATATTTTTGCTACTGTTTTTCGTGCATTTTCTACAGCCATCTTTGTTTCCCTGCCATAACTGTAAATTGAAGATGGATTGCCAAAATGTGATGTAAAAAATGGCATCATTGCATCCAGGACTTCCGGATCTAAAGGAGTAGTTGCAGCATTGTCAAAATAAACTCTTGTTTGCATAAGCATCAATCATCAAAAAATTTCAGAAAGCTGCGAAGGTAAAATGTATCGGCCTTAAAATTGTAAATTTTCTGAAAGTTTGTGATTTTCTAACTGATGTGATATAAAATTCAATTGATAATCGTATCGCATTGAAATAATGTAAACCTTTTCAATTTCAGGAATTGATTTTTAATAAAAGAAAAAATACATTTATAATAATTCATAATTTTCTTTTGGTTACACATGTTAATTGTTTCAATGCTAAATATGCAATAGAGATAATAAATAGTAACTTTTACTCGTCAGTCACAAACCTTACATTTGCGCAAATAATATTTTTATGTGGAAAAATAATATTTTAGAAACTATTGGAAATACACCGTTAATTAAGCTGAATAAAGTAACAAAAGATTTTCCCTGCACTGTGTTGGCAAAAGTGGATTATTTTAATCCAGGTAATTCTATCAAAGACCGTATGGCATTGAAGATGGTGGAAGTGGCTGAACTGGAAGGTAAATTAAAACCAGGTGGTACTATCATTGAATGTACTTCAGGTAATACCGGTATGGGGCTGGCTCTGGCTGCTTGTGTGAAAGGGTATCGTTGCATCTTTACTACGACTGATAAGCAAAGTAAAGAGAAGATGGATATTTTAAAAGCTGTCGGCGCTGAAGTGATTGTTTGTCCAACCAATGTAGAACCTGATGACCCACGCAGTTATTATTCTGTTGCAAGAAGGTTAGCTAAAGAAATACCGAATTCTTATTTTTTTAATCAATATGATAACCTTGCCAACAGGCAGGCGCATTATGAAACTACCGGCCCTGAAATATGGGAACAGACTGAGGGTAAGATTACTCACCTTGTTTGCACAGCAGGCACAGGTGGAACGGTTACTGGTACAGCGATGTTTTTAAAAGAAAAGAATCCTGATATCCAGGTTTGGGCAATTGATGTGTTTGGCTCATTGCTGACAAAATATTTTAATACCGGCGAAGTGGATATGAACGAAGTGCATCCATATATCAGCGAAGGATTTGGTGAAGACTTCGTACCTGCAAATTATGATATGAGTGTCATTGATTATTTTGAACAGGTAACAGATAAAGATGGCGCTGTGATGGCACGTCGTATTGCAAAAGAAGAAGGGATTTTTATCGGTTACAGTGCAGGCAGTTGTTTGCAGGGTTTGATGCAGTTAAAAAACAGATTGAAGAAAGATGATCTTGTAGTTTGTATTTTTCATGATCATGGCAGCAGGTATGTGGCAAAAATTTATAATGATCAATGGATGATGGAACGTGGTTTTCTCGATGTGAAAACATTTAAAGATATTGTGAATGCAAGGGTAGGGCAGAAACTGGTTACTATTACACCATCGCAAACAGTTGCTGAAGCGGTTGACCTGATGAAGAAATTTGATATTGAAAACATCCCTGTAATGAAAAACGGCGATGGCCCTGTTGGTGCAGTGAGTGAAACAGGTTTGTTTCAAAAAGTTTTTGATCATCCTGAATTAAGAGAAGCAACAGTAGAAAGCATCATGGAAAAGGCATATCCGCTGGTTAATTTTGATACACCTGTTGAACGGTTGGGTAGCCTGATCAATAAAGGTAATGGTGCTGTGCTGGCAAAAGATGAAACAGGCAATTATCATATCGTTACCAAATATGATGTGATACAAAGTCTGGCAAAATAATTGGGTGCTTTTGCAAAAATTAAAAAAGGTATTCATAAAAAAATTTTATGAACAATGATTTAAAATACCCAATTGGAAAATATGAAGTGCAGCCATTTTCCAATAAGCAAAAAGAAGACTGGTTGCTGGATATAAAATTTCTTCCTTCTGAACTTGAACTGTCTGTTCAAAACTTTGATGAATTACAATTGCAAACACCTTACCGCGATGATGGTTGGACAGTGCATCAATTAGTTCATCATATTGCAGACAGCCACATCAATGCTTATATACGTTTTAAACTTTGCCTTACCGAAGATAGCCCAACAATAAAAACTTATGACCAGGATGCATGGGCAGAGTTGGATGATACAAAAAATTTGCCCATCAATATTTCGCTCACATTGCTTCATGCACTGCACCAGCGCTGGTACGTTACAATTAAGGATTTACCAGATGAAGCCTGGAACCGCACCGTTTATCATACTGAACAAAAGAAACAAATAACGTTGTGGGATTTGTTGGGTATGTATTCATGGCACTGCAAACATCATGTTGCACATATCAATAATTTAAAGGAAAAAATGGGCTGGCACCTGTAAATGATTTTAAAATGTTGAAAGAATTATTATCAAACGATGACCACTTAAAGTGGAAGACTTTATCTTCAGAATATTTATCGCATGCCACCTGGTTCACGGTTAGGAAAGATACCTGTGAAAGAAATGACGGGACAATTGTGAAAAATTATTTTGTTTTTGAATTTCCTGAATGGGCTACCGCGTTTGCCCTGACAAAAGAAGGGAAGATTATTATAACAAAACAATACAGGCATGCTTTAGGTGAAGTATGTTATGAATTGCCTGGTGGTTGTGTGGATGCAACAGATAAATCATGCGTAGATGGAATAAAAAGGGAATTGATGGAAGAGACGGGTTTTGAATTTGAGGAAATAATTTCATTGGGAAAAATTTCAGCTAACCCATCCACTAATACCAACCTGATGCACATGTTCCTCGCAACCGGTGGCAGGAAAGTGAGTGGACAATCATTGGACCATAATGAAGAAATTGACGTGTTTGAAATAAGTTTTGAAGAACTGATGCAATTGGTGGATGAAAATAAAATCATGCAGAGCATGCACCTGAGTACCATATATTATGCATTAAAGCATCTGGGAAAACTATCATTTCAATAATTGACTTCAGCCACTAAAAATACACTGCCACAAATTAAAATGAGATCATCTTTTGAGGCATGGGAGCGGGCATCCTGTAAAGCAGTGTTAACATCAGGAAAAGCTTTGCCTTTCAAATGTTGCTGGGTTGCCAGTGCAGCCAGGTCATGCTCTGGTAACGCTCTGGGTATTTGCGATTTTGTAAAATAATAAGTAGCAGTCAGGGGCAATAATGATAAAGCATGTGTGATATCTTTATCTTTTACAAACCCAATGATGATATGCAATTGGCGATAGGCGAGTAATTCCAGTTGCTCTGTTATTTGTTTGATACCATCTACATTATGGGCCACATCAATAATCACTGTTGGGTTATTACTGATTTTTTCCCATCTTCCATGTAAACCCGTAAGTTGTTTTACTCTTTTTAAACCATCTTCAACATGATGTTGGTTTATCTTCCAGTTCTTTAATTGTAGCTGGTGCACTGTTTCGAGAACAGGAATAATATTTTTGGTTTGATAAATGCCGGTCAGGCCTACAATATAATTGTGATGTTCATTTTTTTTGACAACAACTACTTCAACATTTAAAAAATCATGTTGATAACTGAAATCCTGAACATAAAAATTTTCCTGTGCAAAAATTAACGGAGCATTTTTTTCTTTAGCAGCAGCTTCAAAAACTGGTTTTGTTTCCGGTAATGCTTCACCAATAATTGCCGGTGTATTGGATTTGATAATTCCTGCTTTTTCAAAAGCAATTTTTTCCAGTGTATCGCCTAAAATATTGACATGGTCAAAACTTATATTAGAGATGATAGATAGTTCCGGTAAAATAATATTTGTACTATCAAGTCTGCCGCCCAACCCGGTTTCGATCACAGCTATGTCCACTTTTTGTTCTGCGAAAAATTCAAATGCCATTGCTACGGTGATCTCAAAAAATGAAGGTTGTAATATTTTGATTTGTTCCATCATTTTTATAGTGAAATCAATTACAAATTTTTCAGAGCACATTTCACCGTTGATTTTTATTCTTTCCCTGAAATCTTTCAGATGAGGTGAAGTATATAACCCAACTGTATATCCAGCACTTTGCAATATTGCAGCAAGTATATGGCTGACTGATCCTTTCCCGTTTGTACCTGCAATATGGATGCTTTTAAATTTTGTTTGTGGGTTGTTTAAGTATGCACAAAGTTTTCTTGTATGGGTGAGATCTTTTTTATAAGCATCGCTTCCTATATGGCTAAACATAGGTAGCTGTTTGTATAAATATTTAAGCGTATCTGCATAAGTCATGATACAAAGTAAAATCCTTTCAAGCGATTTTTGCCCGATACGGACTCAAAAACAATCTTAATTATCAATGCAGTTAATAAGTTGCATAATATTTTTACACCCTAATCCAATATGTAATGTTAAACCGGCTCTCAGGTTTGAAAGTATATCTATGTGAAATAATCAGTACTCAGGTTATACTACGATTCCATTCAATTTTAGATCCTTTCCTAAATGACTATAATAAAAATAAAAAGGGAATTCTCAAGCGCCCTGGTTTATTTATTTTAATTATATCGCTTCATGGGGATAGTATAAATTCAGTGTACTGTCAACAAACATGTTTTCAAAAATCTGATATATTCAAAATCTGCAACCATGACTAACTGCAAGAAATTAATCTTAACCTTTTAATGCTTAAAAAACAATTCTTATGTATTTTATAATCTGGTGGTGGGCTTTTTGGCTCGGTTTGGTATAGAAGTATCACAGGGCTTAAAAAAAATTGCAATGCATTATAGCGTTGCAATTTTTTTTCTTTGTATCGGCAAAAATATTCTTATTTCATTTCGAATCCTTCTAAAAATTTAGTTGTAAAATTTCCTTTACGGAAATCTTCATTCTTCATTAGTTGCAAGTGAAAAGGAATAGTGGTTTTTACACCATCAATTACATATTCACTCAAAGCACGGTACATCGTGTCTAATGCTTCTTCCCTTGTGCGAGCCACTGTGATAAGCTTACCGATCATCGAATCATAATAAGGAGGAATTACATAGCCTGCATAAACATGGCTGTCAACCCTCACACCGTGACCACCTGGTGTGTTTAAAATGTTTATCCTTCCTGGTGAAGGACGGAAATCATTATAGGGATCTTCAGCATTGATGCGGCATTCAATGGCGTGCATTTGTGGCAAATAATTTTCACCGGAAATTTTTTCACCCATTGCAATTTTGATCTGTTCTTTTATCAGGTCAAAGTTGATGACTTCTTCTGTTACACAATGCTCTACCTGGATCCTTGTATTCATTTCCATGAAGTAGAAATTGCGATGCTTATCCACGAGGAATTCAATTGTACCAACACTTTCATAATTGATGGCTGATGCAGCTTTAATGGCTGCAGCTCCCATTTTTTCTCTAAGCTCTGGTGTCATAAAAGGTGATGGAGATTCTTCCACCAGTTTTTGATGCCTGCGTTGAATGCTGCAATCACGTTCGCTTAAATGACAAACAGTACCATATTGATCGCCTGCAATTTGTATTTCTATATGGCGGGGTTCTTCAACGAACTTTTCCATATAGATGCCATCATTTTTGAAAGAGGCAGCAGCTTCCATTTTTGCAGTATTAAAAGCATGTTCCATATCTTTTTCAGTCCATACTACACGCATACCTTTACCACCGCCGCCGGCAGTCGCTTTCAGAATTATTGGATATCCTACATTTTTTGCTAATGATTTTGCTTCTTCAACACTGCCTAATAAGCCTTCACCTCCAGGAACAACAGGTACACCAGCTTTTATCATTGTTTCTTTTGCTGTGATTTTATCACCCATTGCATTGATCATAGCAGGAGTGGGGCCGATAAATTTAATGCCGTGATCTGTGCATATTTGGGCAAACTTTGAGTTTTCTGCGAGAAAACCATAACCTGGGTGAATGGCATCAGCATTCGTGATTTCTGAAGCTGCAATGATATGTGGAATATTGAGGTATGAATCTGAGCTTTGAGCTTTGCCAATACAAACTGCTTCATCAGCAAAGCGCACATGTAAACTGTCTTTATCTGCCGTTGAATATACAGCAACAGTTTTAATACCCATTTCCCTGCAGGTTCTGATAACACGAAGGGCAATTTCGCCGCGGTTGGCTATTAATATTTTTTTAAACACGTAAATAATTTAAAATTTGAAAATGAAATAGTTTGAAAACCCGGAATAAAACTTTCAATCTATCATTGAATGTAATTTCAGGTTAATAGATTCACCTATTTTCAAATCAGCTTGGATCGACCAAAAACAGGGGTTGGTCATATTCTACAGGGCTGGAATCTTCAACAAGTATCTTAACTATTTTACCACTTACTTCGCTTTCTATTTCGTTGAAAAGCTTCATGGCTTCAATGATACAAACCACTTTTCCTGGTGCTATTTCATCACCAACTTCTACAAATGTTGGTTTATCCGGTGAAGGTCTTTTATAAAAAGTACCAATCATTGGGCTTTTAATCGTAATCAGATTTTCTTCAGATTTTGCAGGTGTTTGTTCACCACCTGTTGAAGCTGATTGCTGGGTTTGGGCAGGTTGTGCAACCGGAGGCGGTAAATAAGCAGGTGCCTGAACTGGTGCCTGAGCCATATATGTGGCTTGGGTTATTTTTTCTTTTTTCTGTTTGATAGTAATCTTGAAGCCGTTTTCTTCAATGCTTACTTCCCCGATGTTGCTCTTATTAACGAGTTTGATCAATTCCTGAATTTGCTTATAATCCATAAAATTATTTTTGGGGTGATTTGAATGATTTTGATGCAAAAGGGAGGGCAAAATAGACAAAAATTGGATAGAAAAACTATTTTTATTGAAAAAACCTGTCAAAACGAAAAAAATAGTTTTTTAAAAAAAAGTTTATAAAAGATTAAATGCGAAACATCCTATAAACACAAAAAGAAGCTCGATTCAGAGCTTCTTTTTTAGAGTATTTTACCTTAAAAATATTTTGATTAATAACGGTTGAAACCTCCACCGCCTTCGCCACGGTTACGGTTATAACCGCCGCCACCGCCACGGTTACCACCACCACGGTTAAAGCCACCGCCTCCACCGAAGCTTTTCTTTTTGTAACCACCGCCGCCTTCGCCTTCTTTGCGTGGTGCTGATTCGTTCACGATGATTTTTCTTCCTGATAATTCAGTATCATGAAGACCGCTGATTGCCTGGCGGGCTGCTTCATCATCGCTCATCTCAACAAAACCAAAACCCTTACTGCGGTTATTGTTGAATTTGTCTGTAATAATTTTTGCTGATACAACTTCCCCGTAAGGTGTAAAAAGGTTGTACAAATCGTCACTGGTTAAACTCCAGTTTAAGTTTCCTACATAAATGTTCATAGTAAAGTTTTTATTTTAAAAATGAAAACAGAAAAACCCAAAACCAAAAACATTCACTGGAAACGTTTCAGAACTATGGACTAACTGTGTAACATCAGGTGCGAAAATATGGGAAATATTGATTTTTCAAGCATTCGCAGGAAAAATATTGAAAACATAAATTTCAAGGGCTTATTTAAACAAGGGTAGAATCTTTTCAATTATATTCCCCCAATAATAGTTTTCATAATATGAAAGGGGAGTATCTATGTTTTTTTTAGTGTTTTCGACTATTGATTTTGTAAAAGCAATTGCGTCATTGTCATCAACTATAATTATTTTTTTGCCACAGGATGATAAGTCAATACCCGCTGCTCCAGTTTTGCAGGAAATCACAGTTTCTCCATAAGCCATTGCTTCCACAATCTTTGTTTTTACACCTCCACCCGCAACCACAGGATTGATAAAAATATCTGCTGCTTTAAAACAGGCTACTATATCATCTACAAAACCCGCGTAAATCACATTTCTATCTGAATAGCCCTTTAAATCGTTAAATGAAGATGGCAAACCGCGGCCACAAACCAGTATTTTATATTTCAAAGTTTCTTCTTTGAGCAATAATGGATTGATTTCATTTAAAATAAATGATAAAGCATCAGTATTGGGTTGGTAATCTAATGCGCCATTAAAAAATAACAAGCAATCATTATCAGGGATATTAAATTGGCTGTAAATATTTTTTTTATGCAACAACCTGTCTGAAGGCATTTCTTTTATTTCAATTCCAAATGGTACTAAAACAGCATTTTCTTTTTTTACCATTTTGTTTTGCACAGCAAAATCTATGTCTTCTTTTGTTTTGAAAAAAACTTTATCAGCATTTCTATATGCCCAGGCCTCGTATAGTTTCAGTAGTTTATACCAGGGCTTTTGTAAAGTTCTGAACCTTTCAAATTCGATATTATGCGAATGGACAAACCAATTTATTCCGGTTACTTTTTTTTGGTACCATCCCATCCATGACATGTAGGGGTGTTCCGTAATTATATTACGGATATTTTTGTCTTTTATTATTTTTTTAATCCTGAAAACATAGAAAGGGTTGAGATAGCGGCTCCTTTTTTTGGTAAAGAGGGGTATCAATTCATAATTTTCAGCATGTGTTGCGTCATTATCATCAACTGATATTGTTGTTAATTCGTTTCCTTGTCCCAGGTATTTGCAAAAATTCGCTATGCCTTTTTGCCCACCCATCCGGGCAGGTAATATTTTATATGGAATAATGTCAAGGATTTTTGCCAATAGAATTTTTTTTAAAAGAAAAGTTTTTTGTATTGGTTTTATTTCCTGATGAGGCTGCCCGTTAAACCGGCAAAACCGGATATAATGCCACCAGTTAATGCTGTTATCAGAATCAATAAAATTGTTGAACCTTGCAAGGGTAATATCAATGCGATTTTTCCTGATAATAAATGATTGTTGGCATTGTCTATCCATATAGCCATAATACCCCATAATAAAAACAACCCAAGGAAAGTAGCAATAAATGCCATCAATGGTTTTTGATGAATCAATAATGCTATGACAAATGAGCTTACAGCAAAGCTCCACCATGTGAAATAAAGTGGGGCCGCAAAGCCGAGTAAAGCCGTTAATAAAACAACGATGATAAATTTCATGCCTCTATTTTATAATTTTTTTTATTGTCATTTAAATTAAATCTATTTCATTCGTCAATGCAGTTACGTTATTTTTTATCCTTCTGATTTCAGCTTATTTTGAAAAAACCATTTTCCCCAGCAGGTTTTTCCCTGTTGCAATAATATCCTCTTTATACAGATGTAATGGATAATATTTTTCTTTTGCCCAGGTATCAACAAAATCATCATAATATTTGCTGCCGGGATTACCGCTTTGCCCCCCAGGGTAAACGCCATAAGCGTTAATATCATCTGTCAGTTCAACTATCATTCGCCAACTGGGGCCATGATATTTTTCAAATGCATTGATGATATTCTCGCCACCACCTGCATCAATATGTAATTTGCTGAATGGTGATAGTCCCAGTAAATGTGGCACACCACCATCTTTAAATTTTCCCCATTCCAATGATTTATTATTTTTTGCTTTCTCCAGCACTGGGATGATGCTTATAAAAGCGTCTGTGATATCATCTTTGATTGTTTCAATCTCAGGTGTATTGATGTTGTCTGCAAATAATTTTGCAGAGTCTTTAATGATATTGGACACTAAGGTAGATGGTTCTACTTCAGGAATTGGAATGTTGGGATTGTTGCCATTCAATTCATCGTCATATACTTTGTGGATTGCACTGTCCATCCATATTGAAAATATTGTAGCACCAACAGATTTGGCATCATTCATTAAATTCCATGAAGAAACCAGATTTAAATATTTGCTTGCGTTTTCATCCAGCTTTGTATGATCAATATTATTTAAAAACAAAGGCAAAGCCTTTTCTGCTTCAAGGTTATACAGGTTAGTTTGCAGTTGCATCATATCATTGACAGTAATATTATGCATCGCTGATAAATTGCGGTTGATGAGCCAGCCCCTGTAAAGGTTGTATGTGCCCGGAATATAATAGGGGTAAGTGCGGGTGACATAAGGTTCCTGATTGGCGCTGCTTACAAATCCTCTTTCAGGGTTGAGCATCACAGGCTGTAAACTATCAGGGATATATGCCTGCCACATATAACTGCTGTCTTGCCCAGGTTTGAGAAAATCACCCTGCCTGTACCATAGTGCCGGGAATTTTCCAGCCTGCCTCATAGCAATATCTCCTGCTTTGTCAGCAAACACAAAGTTTTGACCGGGGCATTGAAATGTTGAAGTGGCTTCTATATAATCTGTATAATTTTTTGCTCGCACCATTTTTAATACTGTGGCCAGTTCATTACTTCCTTCATGCGCTACCCAATGAAGTGCATAATATTTATTGGTATGCAGTTTATCCGGATAATGTGGGTCATACATTACCGGCCCGAGAACAGTTATTGCAATATGTTCTGTATCACTTTTCTTATTCCTGATTTTTATTATTTCATCCCGCAACTCTGCTGTATGCCAACTGCTGTCAAACCAATATTCCTGCATTGTGCTATCACGGAATTGTATTTCATAATAATCTTTTACATCTCTTTCTGAATTGGTGAGTCCCCATGCACTAGTGCTGTTAAACCCGATTAAAATATTAGGAGCGCCTGGCAATGAAGCGCCATAAGTGTTGAATATTGGTGTAGAGATCTGCATTTCATACCATAAAGAGGGAAGGTTCAAATTAAGATGTGGATCGTTGCATAAAACAGGTCTTCCACTTTTTGTTTTGCTGCCTGCCACTGCCCAATTATTGCTTCCATTATTTTTATTAGGTTTAATGGCTTCGTTTAATGGCTCTATCTGTGTTTTATAATCGAAATAAACCGAATCAACATTTTTAGGTGTCTTTACATTTGGAACATTAACAAGCTTTGGCAAAGGGGTTGTAATAATGGATTGCATTGAATCAACTACATAAGGGAACAATGATTCATATTGTTTTTTCGTCAATAATGATTTGGCATTTGTTTTTTCAAAATCTTCATCATAACCAGCTAAATCATAAGCGAGATATTTGATGAATAAAGCTGATTTCAGGTTTGTCCAGGGTTCAGGTTTATAATTCAGTAATTTATATTCTACAGGATAATCTTTTTCATTCAAAGAATGGATATAAGTATTTACACCGGCAGTATAAGCATCGCATGCTGATTTTGTGCGCGGGTCATTTTCTATTGCCTGTAAAGTTTTTTCAGCAGCATATACCATACCAAGTCGGCGAAAGAATTTATCAATATTTATAAAGCTGATTCCGTTTGCAGAATCGCCCATTATTTCACTAAGCCTGCCCGCAGCAGCATACGTTTGAAAGTCCATTTGCCACAACCTGAATTTAGCATGCAGATAACCCTGCACAAACCATGCATCTTTTTCATTGTCTGCAAAGACATGTGGCACTAATCGCTCATCAAAATAAACTTCTGTTTTGCCTGATAATTGGGGAAGATGGATATCGGCATTATATTTTTTATCAGCCGGTTCAGCATTTTGCCAAAAACCTTTTTGTGGTGAAAGAAAATATCCTAACCGTGGTGTTTTTTGTCCGCCAACAGTTAACTGGTTATCTAAAAAATAAATCAGCGTAATAGTAATTATGGCAAAAAAAATGCTTCCGGCAATTCGCATGATAAAACAATAATTTGATGATGGAAGTTTAATTCGAATAAGGGAATTGGATATTAGAAATTAATTAAGTCAGCCATCCAATTCCCAAACAAAATATCAAATGAAATTTAAGCCTCCAAAGTTGCTTCAGAAATAATTTTTGTGTTTAGTAATTTGCTGATAGGACAATTTTGCTCTGCATTTTTTACACAGGCTTCAAAGGTTTCTTTATTGATGCCAGGCACTTTGCCTTTTACTGTTAAATGTGATTCAGTTACTGAGCCGTTTTCTAAAGTTACGTGTGCTGTTGTTTCTAAATTGTCAGGTGTAAACCCTGCTTCGCCTAATACGAAACTTAATTTCATAGTGAAGCAACCGGCATGTGCTGCTGCTACTAATTCTTCCGGATTGGTGTCGGAGCCACTTTCAAATCTTGAACTGAAAGAATATGGGGTGTTATTTAAAATGCCACTTTGAGAAGTTAAATTGCCTTTGCCTTCTTTGCCTGAACCACTCCATACTGCTGTTGCATGTCTTTTCATACTGTATTATTTTTTGTTTATAAATTAGCTTGTTTGAGCGTACAAATTGAAGGCAAAATTTATAAAAAACAAAATGTATGATTAGCTGGGATGATTTTGAGAAGATTGATATGCGTTGCGGGACTATTATCGAAGTGAGAGATTTTCCGAAAGCGAAGAAGCCTGCATATCAGTTGACTATTGATTTTGGATCGTTGGGAATGAAGCATTCTTCAGCGCAGGTAACTGTTCATTATACAAAAGAAACATTGCTAAATAAACAAGTGGTTGCAGTGGTCAATTTCCCTGTAAAACAAATTGGTAATTTTTTCAGTGAGTGTCTTATTTTAGGAATTTATGATGAAAACAATAATGTTGTATTATTACAGCCTGAAAGGTTGACCAGAAACGGGATGAAAGTTGGATGATTGTTTTATTGATAATATTGCATGAACAATCTTTTGTATTGATTGCTTTATTTTGAATGCTGCTTACATGGATGAACTTTATTTTACATACTATCAAAGCCCGATTGGTTTATTGAAAATTGGAGGGACCGACCATTATATTTCGGAACTTAGTTTTATTGATAAACCTGAGCAGGTAAAACATGGTGAACCTGGAATCAGTGAAGTGATGCATCAATGCACAGAACAATTAATAGAATTTTTCAGCGGAACCCGGAAAAATTTTGATATACCTGTTCACCAGCCAGGTACATTTTTTCAACAAAAAGTTTGGGGAGAGTTATTGCAGATACCTTATGGGAAAACGATTTCATATCTTGAACTGAGCCGCCGCGTCGGTGATGAAAAAGCAATTCGTGCCGTAGGCTCTACCAATGCTAAAAACAAGATTGCCATTATTGTTCCCTGTCATCGTGTAATAGGAAGTGATAAAAGTTTGACAGGTTATACCGGTGGTGTATGGAGAAAAAAATGGTTGTTGCAGCATGAGTTTAAAATAACGCACGGAATATTGACGTTGTTTGATTAAATTATTATAAATATTTTGCAATAAATCTCAGAGAGGAATAGTTGATAACCTCCAATTGCATTTTATAATCTGCAATCCTAAAAAAAACCGGGTTCATAAAAAGTATTTTTCCTGATTTTTTTGCCAATATCAAAACTGCAAAGTTATTGTAATTGAAGGCGTCAGGGTGACAGTTAGTGATAAGGTTTTAACTGAATAAGAATTGATGTTCAACTATAAAATTTTAAATCAATTGCAGTGTAAAATAACCTATTGAAAATTGAAAATGTGTAATTGATTTGGGCTACGTTAATTTCAAAATGAAATCGCCAGCTTTGTTATTTTCTTATTGGATGTGCTGATCCAACGGGGGCCATTTTTTAAAATATCAATAGCTTTTGTATTGCGGGTTTTATCCAGGGGTTTGACGACTTTGATGTTATATGGATTGCCAGCATTGTCCACTAAAAATTCCAATTCCACCAGGTCATTAGAATAGACCTCAGGCTCAGATAAAGTATCTTTATTGAGTTGAGTCAATACATAATGATTAAAATTCTGCCAACCTCCTACAGGCATAGTAGAATCAGATAACGCTGTTCTTGTATTTTTTAAAACATCATTTTTTGCATTCTTAACTGTACCATAACCGACAGTTACAACTTCATTCAGGCTGTTTGTTGTTGTATGCAAAATGATTGGGGCATTGTAACCAGATTTTAATTTGGATGACTGTTGCAAGTATCCAACTGTACTTGCTGTTACATTCAATGTAGTATCAATTGCCTTCAAATAAAAATTACCATCCAGGTCAGTAATGACTTCATTTTTTTTATCAGCAGATTGAATTAATGCTCCGGGTATGGCTTTGTTATTGACATCAACAACTTTTCCGGAAAAAATAATTGGAGTAACCAGGACATTAGATAATTTATTATTTGACTGCGATGCAGTATCCCAGGTCATCATAGTTTTTGCCAACTTTGCTGTTGACTGTGCTGAAATATTTTTTTCACTTGCATCATTGGTATTTAACATGTCCATTTCACTATTAACTTCTTCATCTCTTTGAACACCTGCTCGTATGGTTTTTGTTTTTTTAGCAATTGTAGTATGCTTATTAGTTTTTTCGACTTTGTTTTCTGCTAACAATGATGAAGATGAATCTATCTTGTTTTGTCCGGGTATATTGGCTGCAATAGCAGTTGTGTCTGATTGTATTCCGTTTTGCACAGGTGCTAACTTTGTAGTTGACACCTGTGAATTTTTGGTATCATGGTTAAAAAACACAGCAGATAAAATACCAATACCAGCTAATAAAATTATGATTGCAGCTATATTCAGCCATTGTGTTTTTTTATTGAAGACAACAATTTTTGATGCTTTATTTTCTTTATGCAATGATGCATTGATTTCATTCAAATGTTGTTGGGCTGTTGGCAGATCAGCCTCATTAAAACCTTCAATGGCATCAGCAAGGAATGGGTCCAGCAATGCGGCTTTCTCGAGGGTATGCATTTCCGCAGCAGACATTTTACCCTGCAGGTAGCGTTGAATGTCTTCAAAAGAATAGTTGATATGTGTTGATGGCTCAGCCATTTTTTTCCATACAAATTTTTAGGTTTCGCCTGCCATTTTGAATCAGGCTGCGTACTTTATTCCATTCATAACCTGTCTGGGTTGCAATTTCATTATAACATTTATTTTCCAGATAAAACAAATGGATGCTTTGTTTCTGTTCCTGTGGCAAATGTTCAATGCAATTTTCCAGCTTTTTCAATTCATTTTCTTTTTCAAGAACGCTATCAAGATGCTCAAAGTTTTCTGATTGCATAACCGTTGGTGTAAATTCAACAGTTATCATCTTTTTTTCTTTTCTCAATTGCATGAGGCAATGATTTTTTACTACGACATACAACCAGCTTTTGAAGTTGTCCACTTCATGTGCCTGTAATTTGACCAGCAATTCCTGGTAAATATTCATCACTGCATCTTTTGATGATTCTGAATCTTTTAAATATTTCATGCAAACACCATACACTAAATCAGAATAACGTAAATATAATTGTGCCAGCAACTCCTGGTCAGCACTTTCTTTAAATGCCTGCAATAATTCATCATCTGTTAAAGATGTTAATGGTTTTATATGTTTTACCGGTATAGCCAGAAGAATGATTTATAAATAATATTACAAAGATGGGCAAAGCTTCCGGTAAGGCAACCTTAAAATTATAAGTGTTTACATAAAAAATTAATCCATTGTGTAATTCCGGAAATTTTTGCATCTGTTCTTAAACCAAACCGGCGGTTATGAAAATAGTCACCCGGTTATTCGACGATTTTTATTGCGATTTAAAAAACTAAAAAATATTATGAACAAGATAGCATGTATTGTAATGACAGTCCTGATTTCAGGTATGGGGTTTCATGCTTTTACACAGGAAAAATCTGAAATGCCTTGTGATCATTCTGTTTTAAAATTGGAAGCACCAAAAGGTATTTTCCTTGGCAATAACAGGCAATTTGATATTTATCGTGTTTCTCCTGACAATATGATTATCACTATGCCGGATAGTACAATTCAATTCAATATGCCGAATGCATTTAAAATGCCGGAACGGAAAATTTCTATTTATAATTTACCACAGAATTTTTTTCCAAAAAAGCTTTATAAAATACCAGAAAGTGGTTTCAGGGAAATTCAATAATTGAAACAGTCAGTGAAATTCAATATTTATGCGCCACATTCCATTCGGCAAAAACGGCTGTATATTTTTTCATACTGCGGAACAATATTCTGAAGGTCATATTTATTTGCCTGTGCTTTTGCATTCTTCCTGAACTGTTGTAACAATGTTTCATCAGACAATAATGAAATTGCCTTTTGGCTCATAGTTTCAACATCACCAACAGGTGCAGTGTAGCCTGTAACACCGTCAATATTTATCTCTGGTAACCCTCCGGCATTGCTGCTGATGACGGGCACACCTGCTGCCATTGCTTCCATAGCGGCTAACCCAAAACTTTCATATTCACTCGGCAGAATAAAAAGATCAGATACCAGCATAATTTCTTCTACCTGATCTTGTTTGCCAAGAAAGCGCACATCGTCCTGCACCTGCAATTTACGCACCTGTTCTTCTATATGTCTTCTTTCAGGTCCATCACCCACTAATAATAATTTTGAAGGTACCTGTGCATGCACTTTTGCAAATATTTCTATCACATCTTCCACTCTTTTTATTTTCCTGAAGTTAGAAGCATGAATCAGGATTTTTTCATTATTGGGAGCAATTACTTTTTTGAATGCATCAATAGGCCTTTTGTTATATCGGGTATTATCAATAAAATTTTCAACTACTTCAATTTCTTTGGTGATGGCGAAAGATTTAAAAGTTTCATCCCTTAAATTTTTTGATACTGCTGTGATGGCATCGCTTTGATTGATGGAAAAAGTAACAACGGGTTCATACGTTTTATCACGGCCAACAAGTGTAATGTCTGTACCATGTAAAGTGGTGATGACAGGAATATTTCTCCCTCTTTCCAAAACGATTTGTTTTGCCATATAAGCTGCTGATGCATGCGGTATGGCATAATGCACGTGTAATAAATCAAGGTCATGATTTAAAATGACATCTACCATACTGCTGGCTAATGCCAGTTCATAAGGTGGATAATCAAATAAAGGATAAGTGGGAACACTTACTTCATGATAAAAAATGTTGGCGCTGAAAACATTCAACCGCACCGGTTGCTGATAAGTAATAAAATGTACCTGGTGCCCTTTGTCTGCAAGCGCTTTTCCCAATTCAGTTGCTAAAACGCCACTTCCTCCAAATGTCGGGTAACAAACAATTCCTATTCTCATGTAATCTTTTTCAGCAAAGTAACACTCTATCGTCAATATTGTTTCAACCGTTTGTAAAGTTTGATAAATATGATGTGAATCTATTCATCTTTAATGTATTGACAATTATAGCCTGAGAAAGCTGTGGTGTCTTCAAAGATTTCTAAAGTATATTTTCCCTGGGAAAGAAAGGAAACCGGTGCATCATAATACAAATTACCTGCATAGATTGTATCGTTGGATACATTAATAAGCTGAACATAAGGTAAATCGGAAACCTGGTTGAAAATTTGATAGGATGAGGTGGTGAATGGTTTTATTTCTGTAAAAGATTTTTCTTTTAAGACTATAGTTGTAAAGTAAGCTGGAGAATTATTATGCACCCTTATTGAAACGTGGTTGTCTTTTGTTTTACTACAAGAAAAAAATACCAATATGCTTAAATAAAATGCAAATAGAAGTCTTCTCATTTTTTTATTTTATGACATAATAAAATTCAAAATCGTTGTGAGGAAATTATAATTCAATTACCCATTGTGCATGCTGGCCGTAATTTTTATTCCAGTCATCATTTTTAAAACGGGATTGTAATAAAATACTTAAATCTTTTGATGTTCCCTTTTTGCCTTTGTTAGGTGGTATTATGATGGAAGCAGTGGGCACTGCTGTTTCTACTTTTGTAGCATACCAGGTTGTATGTAAACGGGGGATTGCAAGGCCTAAAATCATTCCAGGTAAGCCATTGAAAGATTCAGGGCCGCCACTTGGAATAATTTGATCTGTATAAAATGCTACAACAAAAACCGAATCGTTGATAATAGTAGTAGCCTTCCTGCAATTAAATCCCGCAATATCTCTTGAATCATTGGTGATTTTCCAACGTAGTTTTCTCAGACTGTCATTCAATAAAAAGGTGGTCTCATATACTGACTTTTTAGATACCCTTTCTTTAGTGTCAAGATTGCTAAATACAATATTATCCTGAGCAGGATCCTGGAACCAGCCAGGACCTTTGGGTCCATTGGTGGTAACTTCTTTGCCTGGCTCATATAATGTCTTGTTATTATCAAAATATAAATCAAAATAAGTAGTGTTCCACTCAGGTATTTGTTTAATCATCGAACTGAAAAAATCGGATCTGCCACCATCATCATCATCTCTTTTAAAAACATCCTCCATTGTTTTAATAGTATTCACTCTTTTTTCAAATTCAATTTTGCCACTGGTAAGAAAAATATCCTGTGCGTGAAGTGGAAGATTGCCTGCGAAAATTAATATGATAAAAAAATATTTCATTGTAAATGATTCAATGTTGATAAATAAAATTTTTAAAAACGACCGCTAACGGATTGCCCCTGGTTAGGCATGCCTGCCGCTGTTTTTGAAAAGTTCCAGATAAAGCTTAACATGAAATACCGGTTGATGGAATTATAGTTGTTTTCTGTAATTGTATTAGTGTTCAATTGCCTGTCATATCCCTTATTTTGATCTAACAGGTCATACACTGAAAACTTGATTAATCCTTTATCATTTTTAAAGAGTTTTCTTCCGATATAAGCATTCCAAAGTATCACATTATTATTGGTATTGAATACTACAGTTTTCTGACGCAGGTTGGCATCAACAGAATTATTAAATTCAAGCTTCCAGGGAAGATATACAGTTAAATCAAGCCTGTGGTCTTGTGTCCAGTATTTGGTGGATAATGAAGTATTGATAGAAGATTTTGAAATGTTGTATCCAAAATCAAAATTATAATTGATATCATATTTTTTTTCTTTGCCCTTATTAAATCCAATGTTGAAGCCTGGATTATAATTGTTGGTTTCATTTTTTTTGCCATTTACAAAATTGGAATACTTACTGGCGTTGTAATTTAAACCATAATTGAGATTAAAATTACCCTTCTTGAATTTCCTGAAAAAGTTAATACCGCCATACATATTATAATTACCATTGGTGTTTACATAAGTGTATGTAGTAATACCATTGGTGTCTGTATATTGATTGGTAACAATGGCATTGCTGGTAATATTGATGCCGCTGTATAAAAAGAAGCCAGACTGGCTCAGCATTTTAAAGCTGTTGGTGTTGATATTGATATTGTGCCTGAACTGTTGTTTCAGGTCGGGGTTGCCTTTCGTAATTACCAAAGGGTTAGTATTGTCTGCAACAGGTGAAATCTGTTGAATGGTAGGTTGTGATGAACTACCATTATAGCGGATATTAATCCGGGACTGTGAATTGAATTTATACGTAAAATTTGCCTTCGGAAAAAAGTTGAGATAATTGCGTTTAAACAAAGTGTCTTTAAATAAATCTTCTTGTCTGAAATCAGTTGAAGCAATATCTGTTCCTACACCAAGCGTTAATTTTTTACCGTTATACTTTAATGAAGCACCACCAGTATTGGTAGTAACATCAAAATTGTATCTCGTGCTGAAACTGTCGCTTAATACTGAATATTTCCCATCCAACGCTTTATCATAAGATAAATTTTCTGCATGGTTGGTGCTTAGACGGAATGCGTAATTAAATTCTGCATACAGGTTTTTTATGATGGGTTCAGTATAAACAATTTTAGTATTAAAAACATTGATTTTTGCATCATTTATTTTTTCCTGGTCTGTTGTATCCTGGTATATCATATTCCCTTTTGAATAAAATGAATTCAAAGAATATAAAAATCCATCTGTATTTGACTTGTTATATACATCGCTGATGTTGAGTGAAATAGTCCTGCCTTGTTTTTTGAATTTTTTTCTCAATAACAAATTCAGGTTAAGATTTGAATTATCGCCATTTGAGTTAGTGTTGCGTTTGCTTTGATTGACTAATGCACCATTGGCATCAAGTGCCTGGCTAAGGAAGTCACTATATATATTTTGATGACCGGTATATCCACTACCTGTAAATTTTAAGGAAAAGCTACTATCAAACTGTTGTTCATAAATAGTACTCAGCGAATGCCGGTACCTGCTGTTGAAACTGGTGGATGATTGTTTATTATAAAACATGCTGTCAGGTAAAACAGATTGAGAAAATGTATTACCATCACTTGTGGTAGATATTTTATTAAAACGGTAACTGCCGTTGAAATTTTGTTTGTCATCATTAAACTTGTTGCCAAAATTTATACCGGCGGCCCAGCTTTTTGGAACTCCTTCACCATAATAATTACCACTGGTAAATTCGTCGTTGCTGCTGTTAATTACAAACCCGCCAAAATCATCATCAAACGACATACCGCCGCCACCTGATCCATAACTGCTTTGTTCATCCCATCCCAAACCTGTTTTACCTGTATTACTCATGATGGCATAAGCTGAAATTCTTTTTTTGCCTTTGAAATTGTTGATCATGGCATTATTGTTCCAACGTTCATCAGTGCCACCACCAACTTCAAGTTTGCCAAAATATCCTTTCTTTTTGTCTTCTTTTAATTTCAGGTTGATGGTTTTTGTTTTTTCACCATCATCAATACCTGTAAATTCAGCCTGGTCACTTTTTTTATCAAACACCTGCACAGACTGTAATGCATCAGCCTGCAGGTTTTGTGTGGCAACAGTAGGATCGTCACCAAAAAATTCTTCACCATCCACCATGATCTTCTGTACTTTTTCTCCCTGTGCTGTGATATTCCCGTTTTTGTCCACCTGTATGCCGGGTAACACTTTTAATAGATCTTCAACACTGGCTCCTTGTCTCACATGAAAACTATCTGCAGTATATTCCAATGTGTCACCTCGCATTCGCATGGCTGCAATTCTAGTACGTACTGTAACATCAGCAAGTAAATTTGCTTCAAGCGTCATTGGAATATTACCAAGATCTTTGGTTTCTCCCGATGTTATTGGAAATTCATCCATATAATCAGCATACCGGTTATGCGTTACCATAAAAACATATTTACCGGTATCAATGTCATCAATTTCGAAAGTGCCACCTGTCTTGCTGCGGGTATATTTATATAGTGTGGAATCCTTCGCTCTTAACAAAGCGATAGTAGTATTTACTAATTTTTGTTTGGCAGTCGTATCTTCTATAACACCTTTTAAACTTGCCTTTTGAGCTGAACAAACAGTTACAATAAAAATAAAGCAAGAAAAAAGGGTAAATTTTTTGAACATAAGCGTGGGTTAAATTTGCGGGCTCAAAGTGACATAAAATAATTATAATGAGAAGTTAAGTATAATTAATTTTACATTAATGGCATGTATCGTCTTTAAGCGGCATGAGTAATAGCCTTCTTTTATTTAAAAAAATATCATCATATCAATTTCTTATTTCAAATTGCAGCTATGAAGAAAAAAATATGTTTAAGTTTTTTAGTATGGATGTTTTTTAGTGCAGTGCATGTAAATGCTCAAATAAAGAAGTTTGACTCCACAGTAAAAATGGGTGACCAGGGTTATCGTGTTGAATGCAACAATAAAGATTCTGATCAAAACACAGTTAATGTTGTACCGATCAATCTCAGAAACAATGGGCCTAATCCTTCATTCAATGTTTATGGACGTGTGCATCGTGCAATCATAGATGATTTTAATGATGATGGCAGGCCGGATCTTGTTATTTGTGTGTATAACGGAACCGGAGGTGTTATAGGATCAATTGTTGCATTATCTTTTACTGCAGATAAAAGTTTTGAACCAATTTATTTTCCTGACATTTACCTGGATGCAAAAAACAGGGAAGGTTATAAAGGCCATGACACCTATTATGCTTTAACCGGAACATTAATGCGCAAATTTCCCATTTATCTAACAACTGATACTGATAAGCCAACGGGTGGTACCAGGACTATTCAATATAAAGCTATGCAGGATAATGGACATCTTACTTTTAAAGTATTGAGGTCTTTTGATGTGAAATCTTAATCATTCAATCATTAATATCAGCAACGATGAAAAACGATATTGAACAAAAAAAATATGAAGACATACATTTTGTGGACAGCACAAAGCCGGTATGGAACTATTCTTTGATTTCAGATGAAGACATTATCAATTTTCAAAACGGTGTTCATTATCGTTTGTATGAATTGTTTGGTAATAAACAACTGGAGGTATTAAATAAGCGGGGAACTTATTTTGCAGTATGGGCTCCTAATGCAACAAGGGTAAGTGTTATAGGCAATTTTAATGACTGGAACAATGATGCACATCCATTATTTGTAAAACTTGACAGGAGTGGCATTTGGGAAGGGTTTATTCCTGGTGTTGACAGTGGAGAAAGTTATAAATATCATATCTGGGGTTTTGATGGAATGGAGATGGATAAAGGTGATCCGTTTGCACACTTATGGGAAAAAAGGCCATTAACTGCTTCCATCACATGGGGCACTTATTATGAATGGACGGATGAGAAATGGATGGTAAACCGAAAAGAACATAACTCTCTTGATGCTCCTTTTTCTGTATATGAAGTGCATCTTGCGAGTTGGATGCGGCCAGATAAATATGATGAAGAAACTTATAATACCTATGCGCAGATAACGGAAAGATTAGTGCCATATATTCAGGAGATGGGCTTCACGCATGTGGAGTTCATGCCTGTAATGGAGCATCCTTTTGATGGGAGCTGGGGTTACCAGGGAACAGGGTATTATGCCCCCACATCACGCTTTGGCAGCCCTCAGGATTTTGCAACTATGGTTGATGCCTTTCATAATGCAGGCATCGGTGTGTTACTCGATTGGGTGCCTTCTCATTTTCCTTATGATGCGCATGGCCTCTTTATGTTTGATGGCACACATACTTATGAATATGCAGACATGCGTAAAGGGTTTCATCCCGACTGGAACTCTTATGTTTTCAATTATAAAAGAGGAGAAGTAAAAAGTTTTTTAATCAGCAATGCAAGATTCTGGTGCGACAGGTTTCATGCTGACGGTTTGCGTGTTGACGCAGTGAGCTCTATGCTGAAACTGGATTACAGCCGTAAGGAAGGACAGTGGGAACCCAATGAATTTGGTGGCAATGGAAATATCGAAGCAATTGCGTTTATCAAGGAAATGAATGAAACACTATACCGGGATTTTCCGGATATCATCACAATTGCAGAAGAAGCTACCAACTGGCCCAAAGTAAGTCAACCTACTTTTGATGATGGTTTAGGTTTTGGTATGAAATGGATGATGGGCTGGATGCATGATACTTTGGATTATTTTAAAATGGAACCCATGCTGCGACACTTGTTGCAAAACAAGTTTACGTTTAGCATGATGTATTTTTATAATGAACATTTTATGTTGCCTTTAAGCCATGATGAAGTTGTACATGGCAAAAGCCCGATGCTGTATAAAATGCCTGGTGATGAATGGCAGAAATTTGCCAACCTCCGGCTTTTATATACTTATATGTTTACTCATCCAGGCGCTAAATTATTGTTTATGGGCGATGAATTTGCTGCAACGAATGAATGGAATTATAAAAGTGAATTGCAATGGAATTTGTTGGAATTTGTCAGCCATGGCGGTATGAAATATTGTGTGCAAAAATTAAATGAACTGTATCGCAATGAACCTGCATTATATGAAAAGCAATTTACTCCGGGTGGTTTTGAGTGGCTTGATCTAACCAAAGGTAGTAACGCAGTGTTAGGTTATAAACGCATCGGTAACGATAGAAAAGACGATATCCTGGTGATATTAAACATGACTACAATGGTGCGCATGGATTGGGAAGTATATGTGCATGATAAAGGTGATTGGCAGGAAATTTTCAACAGCAACAATAAAGAATTTTGGGGCACAGGTGATGTCTTTAATCCTGAAATTCGTTGTGAGCTGGTTGATGAAGGCACCAAAGCATACAGGCTACTGGTGAATCTGCCAGCATTGGGTGGTATCGTGCTGAAATAGAAAAAAAATCATTGTGTTGCATTTATCTGGGAAGCATATTTATTCATTCCCCAAAATCATATATACATGCTCTATACCATCTTCAAGATAAATATCACTGGTTACTTTAAAACCAAATGAGCTATAAAATTTAAGCAGGTAATATTGAGCGCCGATTTTTATTGAGCCATCTCCAAATTGTTGCCTGCAAGTTTCTATTGACCTTTGCATCAGTTCTTTGCCTATACCTTTGTTCCTGAATTTGGGTGAAGTAACTACTCTGCCGATGGATGCCTCTTTGTAAATATATCCTGGCGGCGCCAACCTTGTATATGCCACGAGGTTTTCATTGTTAAATCCCATCAGGTGAAGGCAGCCTTCATCTTTATTATCTGCATCCTGGAAAATACATTTTTGCTCAATAATAAAAACTTCAATGCGCAATTGTATAATTTTATACAATTTCTGTGGAGATAGTTCATTAAATGTTTTGAAGTACCAGTGTATTGGCATATCGGTTTAAAAAAGTGAAGATAATTTTTGTTGATGAACTGTTAAGATAAAAAAACAAGATGGACATAAATTAATTTTGAAATAGAATTGCACATGAACTTATCTGCATTTAGCCGTTACATTCTTGTCTTTATTTTTTCTGCTGCGTTTTTTATTACAAAAGCCCAAACAATCAATGATGTTCAAAATTCATTGGAAGTGTTGGCGACTAATTTTCCTCATGAAAAAATATACATTCAGTTTGACAAACCTTCTTATGTGCCGGGCGAAACAATATGGTTCAAAGCTTACATTATGGCCGGCGCAGACCCTTCACTCATCAGTAAAACTCTATACATAGATTTTATTAATAGCAATGGCAGGATACTCAAGCATTGCATTTCACCAGTACTCCAGTCTTCTGGATTTGGTGATTATGCTATCCCGCTTGATTTTAAGGATGATGAAGTATATGTAAAAGCTTATACAAAATGGATGACAAATTTTGATTCCACCTTTCTCTTCCATAAAACTATTCATGTTATACAAACAAAACAGGTTGTCTGGAAAAAGAATACAACAACCGTAAAAACTACAATCCGTTTTTTACCGGAAGGTGGCGATATGATAAATTCTATTGAAAGCAATATTGCTTTCAAGGCATTGAATTATGATGGGAACCCGGCTAAGATAAGTGGTGCAGTTTTCAATAACGAAAATCAACAAGTGGCAGTTTTGAAAGTAACGCATGATGGGATGGGAAGTTTTTTGCTCACACCAAAAAATGGAGAAATCTATACC
This sequence comes from Bacteroidota bacterium, assembly GCA_018268035.1. Taxonomy (GTDB): domain Bacteria; phylum Bacteroidota; class Bacteroidia; order Chitinophagales; family Chitinophagaceae; genus Parafilimonas. The sequence goes on from JAFDXI010000157.1 coordinate 43,685, forward strand.
GCAAAATGGAAAGATGATGCAGGAAATAATTATGTAACAAAATTACCATCGGCAAAAAATGAAGGCGCTTCCATAAAAGTATTAGTGCAAGCCAATGCCCGCAGTTTTTTGATACAACGTTCAGAAAATGCACCTGCTAATTTCAGGAAGTTGTATATTCTGGCTACGATGCAGCAACACCTCGTTTATGGTGCATCTGTGAATTTATCTGAATCTGCAGCTACCGGTGGATCTATCCCTATTGCAAACCTGCCATCGGGTATCCTGCAAATTTCTTTGTTTGATTCCAACTGGGTTGAAATTGCTGAGCGCATCACATTTATCAATAACAATGATTATTCTTTTGAACCTGAAGTGGGACTGATAGAATTAGGATTAGAGAAACGGAAAGAAAATACTTTGGTTATTAAAACACCGGATGCAATCAGTGCTAACCTTTCTGTGGCAGTTACTGATGCAGGTATAGGCATTGACAGTTCTGATGGTATTGTTTCACGTTTATTACTGACATCAGATTTGAGAGGTGTTGTATATCATCCAAATTATTATTTCACCAATAACAGTGATAGTTTGCAACAACAGCTTGACCTGGTGATGCTGACTAATGGATGGCGACGCATAGAATGGGACAGTGTTATCAGGAATAAATATCCTGTTGTAAAATATGTAAATGATACGAGTTATCTAAGTCTTTCAGGCAGGGTGTTTGGAGCAACGGAGCAGGATTTGCGAAGGGGTGCCTTTATCCTGATGATCATTGACAACAAACAGGATACTGCGAGGCGCACACAACAGGTGATGGTTGATCCTTCCGGTAATTTTTCAAATCCGAATATAATCCTGTATGATACATCCAAAATTTACTACAGGATATCGGGCAATGAAAGCTTTGCAAATTCATCTGTTATTAATTTCAATAACAGTTCTCCTGCTGCAAAAATTACAGCAGCCGATACTGCGAGTGCTCCTTTTTATTCCGATTCAGCAACAGAAAATTATAAACGCAGACTTGCACAGCAACAGATGCTTGCATTAAAAATGCAACAGGGAACAACGCTGGATGAAGTAATTGTAAAAACAAAAGTCAAGAGCCCTATGCAGTTGCTGGATGAAAAATATGCATCACCATTATTTAGCAGCAGTGATGCTTACCAGTTTGATGCAATGAATGATCCTTTTGCCAGGGGTGCGACCAATGTACTTCAATATTTGCAGGGTAAAGTAGCAGGTTTACAGATTACAGTAGCAGGCATGGGCGGTGATAATAGTTCTTTATCATGGCGTGGTGGTACACCCGGCCTTTTTATGAATGAGATGCCTGTGGATGTAAACCAGCTTGCATCTATCAACATGAGTGATGTGGCATATATAAAAGTTTTCAGGCCACCATTTTTCGGTGCTGTTGGAGGTAATGGTGCCAACGGAGCAATTGCAGTATATACCCGTAGAGGAGCTGATATGCAACAGGCTCAAAATAGTGGAGGCCTTCCGTATAAATTGATAATAGGTTATACTACACCTAAAGAATTTTATTCTCCTGATTATGCTACTTATGATCAGAGAAATGAGAGTGCGGATTTACGTACTACGTTATTTTGGGACCCAATGATATTAACACAGCCGGGTAGCAATACTATTAAAATAAAATTTTTTAATAATGATTATTCGCAAAGCTTCCGTATCGTGCTGGAAGGTATCTCCACTGATGGACGGTTTGCTCATATTGAAAAAGTAATTGAATAAATTATTTGGTGAATGCGTTTGTGCCTGATTTACTCCAAACTCAATCCCGTAATTCATTCTGTGAGATATTACCAACAAGTTTTGAGCGTTGTACAACTTTTTTTATTAAAGTTTTAATGCCGAGACTTACTTTAAAAAAACATCAAGAACACCAGAATTTGTTATTTGAAATTCTCCCCTGTTTACCTTATTGTTTGCTTTTCTATGAATGATGATGAACATAATCATCATATATATTTTTTACATTGTTGTCCGATTAAAATTATTCAAAATAGCTGAAACCATTTGCCAGTAATGGTTTTAAGTCCGCCATAGGCGGATGAGGTCTTTAAAAGCAAGGGGTTATCATATTTAGTCGGACAACAATAATTTTTTTATTTAAAGTTAGATTATTTATGTTTTAGCCTTCGTAGGAAATCTCAATTCAAAATCATCAGCCTTTTTACCTTGTTTTTATTCAGTTTGTTTAATAAAATAAAAAGGTTTTTTTGCTGTTAGTCTTTTTTCAAATAAGGTTTTGAAGCCAGGCGTTAGTGCAAAAAAATCAGAAGCTATTCCGTCCCGTTGTTTGTGCTTTGACGAACAGTTTTATTTTCAACATGCAATTTTGTTTTAAAATGGTTTTATTTCCTGACTTCATCACTGGGACACCCAAAAATCAGGTAAAAAGTGCTAATAAATTTTTTTGTTCATTGGTTTTGTCCAAAAGCATGAGTTTGTTTTGTTTTGATTGAGGCAATTTAATAGTTAA
>JAFDXI010000158.1 GCA_018268035.1 Bacteroidota bacterium
CATCACTGTTGCATTCCGGTATGTTACTATGCCTTCCTCATTACGGATATTAAACAACTTTACTGATCACTTCAATTTTGGTGAATTACAAAAAATGGTAGAGTAAGTGCAGGCATACCTATTTGTTATTATCTAAAGGACAACTGGTAATGCAATGATTTAGTTTCGTGGCAAGTGATTTAATATTCGCCATTAAGACATCAAGGCACTAAGATGCACTAAGTTTTTGCTTTGTTTCACTTGGAGTCTTCCTCTTTTATGGCTAAAAAAGCATTTGTGCATCTATGGCTGAGGGCTCCCCATTTTTGTTGATCTCTGTTTTGAAATAAACTTTCAAACAAAAAAATATTCATTTTGAATCAAAGCCATTATGATGCCTTAATTAATATCACCATACAGGTTAGCTTAAACAATGGTTCAAAATAGAAGAAAACAATAAAACAGAAACGTAATGGAAGGTAACATGGCATGTGCCAATCTTCTCCAGGTTGTAAAAACAAATAGTCAGCAAAAATTTAATAATCTCATTTCAATTAATACTATAATAAATTCATAATATTTAGTTTAAAGAAGAATAGCAAAATTTAAAATCATGCAAAAATTAATTCGCAAATAAAACATTACAATACTTTCATATTCGGAATTCAGTTTTTCAGAATTATAAAAGAATTAGAATGAAGCGTTTTTCTTTATTCATTTGCCTGAGTATCTGTGTTAATTATATTTCTGCTCAGACAATTACTGAAATTGGAAAAGACACATTGAGGATATCATTAAAAGATATTGAAACAGATTTTCTGAATAATAATCTCGATCTGATTGCACAACGGTACAGTATAGATTCAGCAAGAGCGTCAGTAATCACAGCAAAGCTTTATGATAACCCGGAAATTGACTTTTCCAATGCTTTGTACAATCCATCAGATCATTCATTTTTTAATTCAGAAAGGACTTTTCAAATTTCACAATTAATTCAGCTTGCCGGAAAACGAAATAAATCAATAAATTTTGCTTCTGCGGGTGTAGAAGTAGCACAGAATCAATTTTACGATTTATTACGCACGTTGAGATTTGTTTTAAGAAGTGATTTTTTCAACATTTATTATCTGCAACAATCATCCAAAGTTTATCAGGTAGAAATTTCCTCATTACAGAAAATTGTTGACGCATTTAAGAGAGAGGTTGAAAAGGGCTACATAGCCCCTGCCGATTTACTCAGAGTTCAATCTCAGCTCTATACATTACAAGCAGAATATGATAATCTACAAACCAATATCACACAAATTCAGAGTGAGGTTAAGAGCATGATAATGGCAAACCCGGCTTCGTATATTGAACCTGTTTTTAACGAATCCATTTCAGATAAACAAACAATATTAGAATCCAATTACCAATCTCTTGTAGATACAGCATTAGCTAACAGGCCTGACATAAAAGCGATTCAATCCGGGATTGCTCAAAACATGCTTAACGTATCGCTGCAAAAAGCTTTAGCAGTTCCTGACATATCAGTATTTGCAGGCTATGACCGCCTGGGAGGATATATCAGGAATTACTCTTCAATCGGCATTTCAATGCCGATTCCTATTTTCAACAGAAACCAGGGAAATATTAAAAATGCAAGAATACAGGAAGATGCAAGTAAGACCATTCTGGAAAGTGAAACAGAGAAAGTGAAAAATGAAGTAACTGCAAATTATATAACTGCACTTCGGTCGGAAAAACTTTTATCCGGATTTGATCCTGGTTTTGAAGAGAACATGCGAAAACTGATTGAACAGGTTACCATCAATTTTAAAAAAAAGAATATTTCAATACTCGAGTTTTTGGATCACTATGATGCCTACAAACAAAATATCCTTCAGCTAAATCAATTGCGGTTCAATAATAAGAATGCTTTGGAACAATTAAATTTCTCCACAGGAAAAATAATTTTTAATCAGCAATAGAAAAATAATTGACAATGTTAAAAACAAAAATTTATTTATTCATACTATTACAGTCTTTGGTGATTTTAAGTTGTAAATCAGATCCCGATACTATAATTGCAAAAAAGAAATTCGTTATTTCTGATTCTCTGCTCAGGACATTGCAAATTGACAGTGTTAGTATTCAACAGGTAGAAAATACACTTACCCTCACCGGTCAGGTAACTTTTAATGAAGATAAGGTAGCGAGGATTTTTCCTATGGTTAGCGGAAATATTACCGGCATCACAGCACAACTTGGTGACTATGTAAAACAAGGTCAACTATTAGGAATAATCAATAGTGGAGAAATGGCTGACTATGCCAATGATTTGATTACAGCAAAAACAAACCTTTTAATCGCAAAGAAAAACCTGGATGCTTCAGAAGATATGTACAAAAGCGGGTTAGCATCACAAAAGGACCTTATCACTGCTCAGGAAATGTACAACCAGACACAAGCACAGGTAAACAGGTCAAACCAGGTTTTACAGGTATATGGCGGGAATACTTCTGGTAAATATGAATTAAAGTCTCCCATAAATGGTTTTATTGTTGAAAAACAGATAAACAATGATATGGCCATCAGACCTGATAATGCAAATGATTTATTTACTATTTCAGATTTAAAAGATGTATGGGTTATAGCTAATGTTTATGAATCAAATATCTCAAGAGTACATTTGGGCGATCAGGTAGATATTACCACATTATCATATCCCGACAAAGTCTTTCATGGGACTATAGATAAAATTATGAATATGTTGGATCCGACAAATAAAGTGATGAAAGTAAGGATAGTGCTTCCAAATCCCGATTATGCCCTCAAGCCCCAGATGTTTGCAAGTGTTACTGTTAAGAATAAAACCAATCAGACTTCATTGTGTGTTCCTTCCAGCACTATTATTTTTGTCAACAACCAATATTATGTTTTGCATCTCAAAAGCCAGTCTGAAATCATCATCACCCCTGTACAACTCTTAGGCACCAGTGGCAATCAAACCTATATTACAGGCAATGTGACGCCAGGCGATAAGTTAATCGGGTCAAACGCTATACTTATTTACAGTGCATTAAATTCTTAACCTGAAAAAAATATCATGACAAAGATTTTAAGAGCTGTAATTGCATTCTCTTTAAAACGTAAATATTTTATCCTGTTTGCTACATTAGTTTTAGTGATTGTTGGTATTATCACTTTCAGAAATATGCCAATAGAAGCTTTCCCTGATGTCACCAATACTGAAGTATCAATTATTACTCAATGGCCCGGAAGAAGTGCAGAAGAAATTGAAAAATTTATAACCATTCCTATTGAAGTTTCTTTAAACCCTGTACAGAAAAAGACCAGCCTGCGCTCTACAAGTATATTCGGATTATCTTTTGTGAAATTAATATTTGATGATGGAGTAACTTATGAACAAGCGAGAGCACAGATTAATAATTTATTGAGCAATGCTGATTTACCACAGGGCATTACACCGGAAGTGCAACCCCCAACCGGTCCTACCGGTGAAATCTTCAGATATACATTGAGAAGTAATATCCGTGATACAAGGGAATTAAAGACTTTACAAGATTGGGTTGTTGACAGACAGTTGAGGTCTGTGCCAGGTGTTGCAGATATTGTGAGTTTTGGTGGTGAGACAAAAGCATACGAAATACAAGTTAATCCCGGGAAATTAGCAACACTGGGAATTGACCCATTAGATGTTTACAATGCAGTAACTAAAAGCAATATTAATATTGGTGGTGATATCATCAATAATAATGATCAGGCTTATGTAGTCAGGGGTATTGGATTATTGAATGATATTAATGAAATCAAAAACATTATTGTACAAAATGTAAATGGGATACCAGTGTTGGTGAAGGATGTAGCCGATGTCAAAATTTCCAATATACCCAGATTAGGCCATGTAGGCAGAACTGATGCAATAATTGACTCGGCAGGCAGGCGAACGATAGTCAATGAAGATGATGTAGTAGAAGGGATTGTTCTAATGAGAAAAGGCGAAAATCCCAGTGAGGTAATAGCAGCCCTTAAAGACAGAGTAGATAAAATAAACAATAGCGTTCTCCCGGACGATACAAAAATTATCCCTTTTTATAACAGAGAAGATCTGATTGATTTTGCTACAGGGACTGTTTTGCATAACCTGATTGAAGGTATTTTATTGGTAACACTGGTTGTTTCACTTTTTATGTTTAACTGGCGAACAACTCTTATTGTTTCCATAATCATTCCCCTTTCATTGCTATTTGCTTTAATCTGTTTAAAGCTAATGGGAATGTCAGCTAATCTATTATCATTAGGAGCAATAGACTTTGGAATTATTGTGGATGGAACAGTAGTAATGGTAGAAGGTGTTTTTGTTGTGCTCGATCAACAAGGAAAAGAACTTGGAATGGAACGTTTCAACAAAATGATTAAGTTGGGCAAATTAAAAAATAACGGAGTCATACTGGGCAAAGCTGTCTTTTTCTCCAAACTTATCATCATAGCTGCTTTAGTTCCTATCTTTTCTTTTCAAAAAGTAGAAGGAAAACTATTTTCACCTTTAGCCTATACACTTGGTTTTGCATTACTTGGCGGACTGATTCTTACACTTACTCTTGTTCCTGTTTTAATCCGGTTACTGTTAAATAAAAATGTAGAGGAAAAACACAATCCGATTGTGCATACGCTGACAAATTGGATGATGAAAGGGTTTGACTTCAATATACGGTTCAGGAAGCTTGCCATGATATCTTCCATTATCATTATTATTGCAGGGCTATTCTCATTTAAATATTTAGGTTCGGAATTTTTGCCTGAGTTAGATGAAGGATCTATTTATCTACGTGTGCAATTACCATATAGTGTGTCACTTGATAAATCTGTAGAAGTAGCAAAACAGGTACGTGAAAAATTAATAAATTTTCCACAGGTACGTAATATCGTTTCTCAAACAGGAAGGCCTGATGATGGCACTGATGTAACGGGATTCTATAATAATGAATTTGACATTTTACTATATCCTGAAAAATCATGGAAGCCAAAGATTTCAAAGGAAAAACTGATTGGCCAGATGAATAAGGCACTTTCTGTTATACCTGGCGCCGATTTGAATTTCTCTCAACCAATATCTGATAATGTAGAAGAAGCAGTTTCCGGAGTTAAAGGCTCTATTGTAGTGAAAATTTTTGGCGACTCTTTGAATTATATGGAGCAAAAAGCTGAAGAGGTACGCAATGTGCTTTCACAGGTGAAAGGAATTTCCGACGTAGGTGTTATTTACAATATTGGCCAACCTGAATTAGACATAGATTTAAATCAGCAAAAGATGGCAATGTATGGTGTGGCTGCCGCAGACGCCAACGCTGTAATAGAAATGGCTATTGGTGGTAAGGCAGCCTCTCAACTATTTGAAGGAATAAGAAAGTTTGATATTAGAATCCGTATTCCTGAAGAATTCAGAAAGTCAGCAAAAGATATCGGAAACTTGATGGTTCCAACCGAGAATGGCTCAAAAGTACCAGTTAAAGAAATTGCTTCAATAACAACTAAAACAGGGTCTTGTCTTATTTTCAGAGATGATAATGAACGATACTCAGCAGTGAAATTTTCTGTCAGGGGCAGAGATATGGGAAGCGCAATAAAAGAAGCCCAGGAAAAAATGCAGAATTCAGTTGTACTAAAAAATGGCTATTCAATGGTATGGCAGGGTGATTTTGAAAATGCACAACGCGCTACAAAACGATTGCAACAAGTAGTTCCAATAAGTTTATTATTAATATTCCTTTTGTTATTTACAATGTTTGGCAACTTCAGGGACTCTTTACTTGTCTTTCTGAATGTGCCTTTCGCCATTGTAGGCGGCATCATTGCTTTATTTGTAACTGGTACTAATTTCAGTATTTCTGCGGGTATCGGTTTTATAGCATTGTTTGGAATTTGTATCTTGTTTGGTGTGCTCATTATAACAGATATCAAACAGAACCTGGAGCCGGGACGATTAAAACAAAATAAATCCATCTGGCATGCAATCAGAAAAGGAGTTAGCTCTAAAGTAAGACCTGTTTTAATGACAGCATTTATGGATGCGGTAGGTCTTTTCCCTGCAGCTATCTCATCAGGTATTGGTTCAGAAAGCTCAAGGCCTTTGGCAAGAGTTATAATTGGTGGCGTACTCTGCGCAGCATTTTTTTCAATATGGGTATTTCCGCTTTTTGTTGAAAAAGCATATCGAAAAATGAATACAAAACATACTGATGATTAACAGCATGATCAGAATCTGTTTACAAACTGCCTCTGTTTATCTATTAATTTTGTACTCAGGGCACAAGCTTATTTCAAACAAAATTCTATTTCATTCCTGTTTGAATCCATTATTTATTTTATTTGAAATACTATTTGAGTAATTTATAATTATTCATAGCTGAAAAACAATTCCTGATATTATTTCAAGATTAATCTTATCTGTTATAACAAGAACACCGTACTAAGCATTTCAATATTGTTGTTTTTTTTCTTTGCGTTATAAAGAATAAAACCAACTGAGCCCTTGGGGTAAAAAATCATCATTTTTAATGATTGTCACACCGTACATTGATCTAATTTTATAACTTAATTACGATGCTTAATTGTAACCTTTACTTAAAAATTATTAAAAATCTA
>JAFDXI010000159.1 GCA_018268035.1 Bacteroidota bacterium
ATTTGTTTTATAATTGGCTTCTTGTTACTTTTATTGCGAGTAAATAGTCCCATATATTTATGAAGTTTTGTCACCTCAAATATAATATGGGCTATTTATTTTTTCGGACTTCCGGATGGTAGTGAGTTATTTCAAAAAATGTACTATTGAAAATTTTGATTTGAGTTATTTTGTTGTAACACCTGCATGGCGACAACTTCACCACTGATTATAGCAGGTGGCACACCCGGCCCCGGAACTGTGAATTGACCTGTATAAAACAGGTTTTTTATTTTCCTGTTTTTTATTGACGGTTTCATGATGGCAGTTTGAAATAAGGTATTGGCCAAACCGTAAGCATTGCCTTTATATGCATTATAATCTTCTATAAAATTGCTGTAAGCATAAGAGCGCTTAACGACAATATTTTCTCTGATGTTTTGAAGAATATGTTTCTCAAATCTTGTCAGCACCATATCAAAATATTTTTCCCGCATTGTATCTGTATCATCTGAAAGCCCGGCTGCAACAGGGATTAAAAAAAATAAGTTTTCACAACCTGCAGGTGCTAACGTATCATCAGTTACAGAAGTGGCGCTTACATAAAACAACGGATTGGAAGGCCATTGTTTTTTTATAAAAATTTCCGTAGCATGTTGTTCAAAGTCAGAATCGAAAAATAAAGAATGATGTACAAAATTTTTCAGTTTTTTATTTAGCCCTACAAAATAGATAATACAGGATGGTGCGATTTTCTTTTTCTCCCAATATCTATCATCGTAATTCCGGTATCGCTGGTCTATCAATTGTTTTTCTATAAAATGATAATCAGCATTGCCGATAACTATATCAGCAGGTATTGTTTCTTGCTGCCCCGATTTATTTTCGATAACCACCGATTGGGCAAGATTATTTTCAATTTGTATTTGTATTGCATTAGAATTAAAATGAAATTGAACGCCTAAATCTTCTGCCAGCTTATGAATAGATTTTACGACACTAAACATGCCACCTTTTGGAAACCAGGTGCCGCCTTTAATATCAGCATAATTCATTAAGCTGTACATGGCAGGAATTTTTGAGGGCATTGCACCCAAAAATAAAACCGGGAATTCCAGCAATTGTTGTATATGCGGATGTTTAAAATGTTTGCGCACATGTTTTTGTAATGATGTAAAAACATCAAGCCTGAAAACTCCATTCAATAAATCTTTATCTAAAAATTCTGTAAGTGAAAGCCCTGGTTTATATACCAGCTTGTTCATTCCAACTTTATATTTATATGCAGCTTCTTCTAAAAATTGATCGAGTTGATGAGCGCTTCCTTTTTCAATTTTTTCAAATAGATTTTTTAATGAATTGTAATCAGATGGAATATTGTCATATTCATTTTTCCAGTAAATACGATAGGAAGGATCAAGTCTTTTTAATTCATAATAATCACTGACGGTTTTATTAAACTGATGGAAGAACCTTTCAAAAATATCAGGCATCCAATACCAGCTTGGGCCCATGTCAAATGTAAAACCACCAGTTATGAATTGCCTTGCCCTGCCACCGGGTTGATCCTGCTTTTCAATTACGGTAATTGCAAAACCTGCCTTTGCTAAAAAGCAGGCTGCAGACATGCCTGCAAAACCACTACCAATTATGATGACATGTTTTTTTGCAGGCACATTATTTTTTTGGAATATTAATTAATACAGAGAAAAAAGAGCTGAAGTATTGATTTGTGCGTACAAGCAAAGACAGGGATGATGATTTCAAGAAAATTTTGAAGACATTAAAAAATCAAAAAAGGAATTGCTACACACTCACATTAAAATCCCTTAATGCATCATTCAGGCTTGTCTTCAAATCCGTGCTGGGCTTGCGTTTCCCGATGATCAATGCACAACTCACACCAAAAGAACCTGCCGGGAAATCTTTATTATATGTGCCAGGAATAACTACGCTTCCGGCAGGCACTGTACCCCTGTATTCAACAGGTGATGACCGGCTGACATCAATAATTTTTGTGGATTGAGTAAGCACCACATTGGCGCCAAGCACTGCTTCTTTTTCAACAATTACACCCTCCACCACAATACATCTGCTACCAATAAAACAACCATCTTCAATAATTACAGGGCTTGCCTGCAACGGTTCCAGCACACCCCCAATGCCCACACCACCACTTAGATGAACATGTTTTCCTATTTGAGCACAACTGCCAACAGTTGCCCAAGTGTCCACCATTGTGCCTTCATCCACATAAGCGCCAATATTGATAAAACTTGGCATTTGTACAACAGTCTTTGCAATGTATGCGCCATATCTTGAAATGGCGCCGGGTATTGTTCGCACACCTAAATCTTTAAAATCTTTTTTCAGTGGGATTTTATCATAATACTCGAAAGGGGATGAATGAAAAGTCTCCATTGGTTGCACAGCAAAATATAAAAGTATTGCCTGCTTCACCCATTCAGTTACCTGCCATCCATTTTCTGTTGGTGATGCTGTCCGCAACCTGCCTTTATCTACTTCTTCAATAACAGCTTTAACAGCATCTGTATATTTTTTTTCTTTCAGCAATTCACGGTTTTGCCATGCTTCCGAAATCAATGTTTGTAATTCCATGAAATTTTTTTTGCGAATATAGTATTGAAACAAAGCAGATTGATTTTTTTTAAACAACTTGTTGTGGGGATAAAAGGGAAATTATTTGTCTTCAACGTGTGTGATGTTTTCATAGGAAATTTAGCAACGAATAAATCATAAAATTAAAACTCTATTATTGAAAACAATGCTTTGCATTCATTTTCTAATAACAAATGTAAAGATACCTGAGGCTTTTAAAGTATGATAAACTTTCCAACCTCATTTTATTTTTTTTGATGCAGATTGTAGTTAAGGTATTATCTTTCTTCAGGATAATTGAACAAATTAATGCAGGGTTTTTTAAAAAAAATATATCCACATTTAACTAAGGCATAAATATATTTTTGTCAGCTTTGTGTAAGCAGGCAATGATGTGAAAAATTAATGTAAAAATCCTGGAACTGTTAAGATGGAAAATGATTTGATTGAAGATGCCGAAAAGGCAATTGAAGTGTTGCAAAAAGGGGGAACAATTTTATATCCAACAGATACTATCTGGGGGATTGGTTGTGATGCTACTGATGCAAATGCTGTAGAGAAAATATATACTTTAAAACAAAGACCGTCCACTAAAAGTTTTGTTGTATTGGTTGCATCAGAAAGAGATATTTTACAATATACTGCGTCAACGGATCTTGCTGTGTTTGATTACCTGCAATCTGTTCAAAAACCGACGACTGTGATTTATGAAAATGCTTTAGGCCTTGCAGAAAATGTTTGTAGTGATGATGGCTCGGTGGCAATCCGTATTTGCAGGGATGAATTTTGCAATTATTTATTAAAGCGTTTTCGAAAACCTATTGTCAGCACATCAGCAAATATCAGTGGCAGGCCTTCTCCAAAAAATTTTTCTGATATTGACGCCATCATTAAAAACAGTGTTGACTATGTGGTACAACACCAACAAAATGATTATTCAGAAGCTGCAGCATCTTCCATCATCAGGTGGGTAAATGGTAAAGTGGAAATTATCAGGCCTTAAAGTTCAATTGAATGAAACTATTGTTCATGATATTTTTAAAAATAACTAAAACCTTTTGCCAGTAAGGGTTTCATGCTTCATTGTAATGGATTGTGAGAGGAGGCGCAATTATGAAATGCAAATTGTTTTAGGTGTTAGTTAGGAAAAAATGACTGCATTTTATTTTATATCCAATAATCTTTTCTCTCCTTTTTTCACAGCCTTATCTTTGTACGTTATGCAGATAATTTGTTCGGAAGCGGAATTATTTATTTTAAACAAAATTGCAACAGCAGCAGAGTCGCTTTCAATGCCATGTTATTTAATTGGGGGTTTTGTGCGGGATAAGCTGATAGGCCGGACAACAAATGATGCTGATATAGTTTGTTTGGGTGATGGTATAGAACTGGCACACCAGGTAGCTGCATTGTTTAAGCCACAACCCACAGTTGCATTCTTTAAAAATTTTGGTACAGCACAAATCAAAATTGCTGTACAAAATTTGGAGAAATTAAAGCCTGGGGTAAACGATGAAGCAAACAAAACTGTGACTTTTGAAATTGAATTTGTAGGAGCAAGGAAGGAAAGTTATTCAAGGGAATCACGTAAGCCGGTTGTTGAATCTGGTAGCCTTGAAGATGATTTGAATAGAAGGGATTTTACTATCAATGCGCTTGCTATCAGCCTGAACAAAAATGATTTTGGAAGTTTGATAGATCCTTTCAATGGAATACAACACCTGCAGGAAAAAATAATCATGACACCACTTGAGCCTTCACAAACTTTTAGTGATGACCCTTTGCGGATGATGCGTGCAATAAGATTTGCAACACAACTTGGTTTTACAATTCATCCTTCAACTTTTGATGCTATCAAAAAAAATGCAGACCGCATCAAAATAATTTCTCAGGAAAGAATAACGGATGAACTGAATAAAATAATGCTGTCAGAAAAACCTTCTGTGGGATGGTATCTGCTGAGGGAAAGTAATTTGCTGGAACGCATCTTTCCTGTGTTGCTTGAATTGCAGGGTGCGGAAAACATTGATGGCATAGGGCATAAAGATAATTTTACTCACACACTTCAGGTGTTGGATAATATTGCGCAAAATACAAATGACCTGTGGTTGAGATGGGCTGCATTATTGCATGATATAGCCAAGCCAGCCACCAAACGTTTCAGCAAAGAAGAAGGCTGGACTTTTCATGGCCATGAAGTAGTGGGCGCAAGAATGGTTCCCAAAATTTTTGCTAAACTCAAGTTGCCACAACATGATAAGATGCGATTGGTGCAAAAGCTTGTGTTGTTACATTTAAGGCCAATCAGTCTTACCAAAGAAAATATTACTGACAGCGCAATTCGCAGGTTATTGTTTGATGCAGGAGAAGATATTGATGCTTTGATGTTATTATGTAATGCTGATATTACGAGTAAAAATAAAATTAAAGTGCAGCGTTACCTGCGTAATTTTGAACTGGTGCGTCAACGCCTTACTGAAGTTGAAGAAAAGGATAAAATTCGCAACTGGCAACCACCGATAACCGGAGAGATCATCATGGAAACTTTTGGTTTAACACCAGGCCGTCAGGTAGGGTTCATAAAAGATGCAATTCGCGAAGCTATCCTTGATGGCATTATAGAGAACCAGTATGAAGCAGCTTACAGGTTTATGATTGAGAAAGCAGCAAGCCTCAACCTGAAACCTGTAGAATAAATTATTTTAATTTTTTTCTGTATGTTGCTGCCTTTTCTGTGCTTTCAATTTATTTGTGCCGGCAATATTTTATGATGAGTAAATTGTAATTTTTGTTTTCACTGATGAAGAAGGTTATTGATAAGAAAATATTCAACAAAATAAATTTTTAACAAATGGCAATTTTAAAATTCAGGGCTTATTACGAAGAAGATGAAGCCGTGTACAGGGATGTGGTGATAAAACATACCCAGACATTTTTTGATTTGTTTAATGCCATCCTGAAATCTTATGAATTTGACAATAAACACCAGGCTACTTTTTTCAGAAGCAATGACAACAGGCAACGAGGCAGGGAGATAACACTGGAAAAATATAATGAAAGGGAATATAAAGCAGAGCCCCTGATGATGGCGGAAACAACCATAGGAAGTGAGATAAGAGATACAAACCAGAAATTTATTTTCGTATATGACTTTGCGAAGAATTGGACTTTTCTCATTGAACTGATAAATGTTTCAAAAGAAGAAAGCATTAAAATAACATATCCTGCAACAACAAGGGTGGAAGGCATCGGGCCACAGCAATACAGCACCCGCAGCCTGCTGGGGAAAAAGTTTGTGGATATTGAAGAAAAATATGACCTGCCTGAAAAAAAGGAAGGGTTTAGTGAAGAAGGCGATGAGAATGAAAATTTAAATGATGAAGAAAGCAATGATGATAGTGGCAGTGATGAATAACTATTCATAATTTAAGTGAGGCCGGCAGCATGCAGCTAACAGTAATCATTGTAAATTATAATGTAAAATTTTATGTAGAGCAATGCCTGTATTCTGTTATAGCTGCCTGTAAAAATATTGATGCAGAAATTATTGTTGTTGATAATGCATCTTCTGATGGCTCGGTGCAATACCTGCAGCCAGGATTTAAAGAAATAATTTTTATTGAAAACAAAGAAAATGTTGGTTTCTCAAAAGCAAATAACCAGGCTTTGCAAATTGCAAAAGGTGAATATATCCTCATCTTAAACCCCGATACTCTTTTACCCGCTACTGCAATTGAAAACTGTATTTTATTTTATAGAAATCAAAAAGAAGCAGGCGCAGTAGGAGTGAAGATGATTGATGGTGATGGCAACTTTCTCCCAGAGAGCAAGAGAAGTTTTCCTTCTGCTATGGCATCTTTCTGGAAGATGACTGGCATGGCTTCATTATTTCCATCTTCCGGTTTTTTTAATCAATATGCATTGGGCAAACTTGATGAAAATGCAATACATCAGGTCGAAGTTTTATCAGGAGCATTCTTTTTTACAACAAAAAAAATATTGCAACAACTAAAAGGTTTTGATGAAGATTTTTTTATGTATGGTGAAGATATTGACCTGAGCTACAGGATACAAAAGGCTGGATATAAGAATTATTATTTAGGCAATAATCCTATCCTTCATTTTAAAGGAGAAAGCACAAAAAAAAATAAAGTGTATGTAAAAAATTTTTATAATGCCATGCATATTTTCCTGGATAAAAATAAAAAAGGCATTGCCAGGATTGTTTTAAATACATCAGTTAATATTGCTTCTTTTTTTTCCTTAATTAAACACAAGAGAAAAACAAATACTGCAACTTTAGCCAACCATTATGAGCAACATTTTATTTTGATGGGTGATGAGAAATCAGTTGAATCGGCATCTTTGGTTATTGAAGCAAATGCTTTTTATGCAGAAAAAATTTTGAATTATGAAGGAGTGCTGAAAGATCCGCAAATTTTAAAAACGGGCGAAAAGAAAATAAACCTTGTTTTTTGTATTGGAGTGCTGAGGTATAAAGAATGTATTGAGTTGATGCAACAATATGGAGGCAAATTCCATTATTATTGGCACCATTGCCATACATCCTCAATACTTGGCAGCAATAAAATTATTTCCACTTCCAAAGAAATATATATTTAATAAATCAGTTATTACTTAGCTTCGCAATAAAGATATTCTAAAAGGTATAAACCTGATGGCTTTATTTGACATCAAAATTCCAAAATCGTTACTGAATACATTAGGTCTGCCTAAGAATGACCTTAAGCATCAGCAGCTACGTGTATTAAAAAAGCTTTTATATAAGGCAAGGTTTACTGAGTTTGGCCAATATTATCATTTTGATGAAATTGGATTAATGAATGATCCAGTGAAGAAGTTTCAGGAGCTTGTGCCTGTTTCAAATTATAGTAAAATTTATGAATCCTGGTGGTATCGCACTATTGAAGGTATGCCTGATGTGTGTTGGCCGGGTAAGATAAAATATTATGCACTCAGCAGTGGCACCAGCGAGTCTGCCAGTAAATATATCCCTATCACCAACGACCTGCTGAAAGGCAATCGTATTGTGATGATAAAACAAATTCTTTCTTTGCGCAATTATAGTGATATACCGGTTCGTTCAATTGGCAAAGGGTGGTTGATGCTGGGTGGCAGCACTGCACTCCAAAAAAGTGGCGGTTATTATGCAGGAGATTTAAGCGGTATCACCGCGAAGAAAGTACCATTCTGGTTTCAGCCTTTTTATAAACCCGGCAAAAAAATTGCCAGACAAAGAAACTGGACACGCAAGCTTAATGAAATTGTGCGCATGGCTCCTGAATGGGATATTGGATTTGTGGTAGGTGTTCCGGCATGGATACAGATGTGTATGGAGATGATTATTAAAGAATATAATCTGAAATCAATTCATGATATCTGGCCCAACCTCGCTTTTTATGTACATGGCGGTGTGAGCTTTGAACCCTATAAAAAGAGTTTTGAAAAATTACTGGCAAAGCCACTCACTTATATTGAAACCTATTTGTCAAGTGAAGGTTTTATCGCTTACCAGGACAGGCCTAATGCAAACGGTATGCGTTTAGTAACCAATGAACATATTTTTCACGAGTTCATACCGTTTGATGAAAAAAACTTTGATGCTAATGGCGACTCTCTGCCAAACGCTGAAGTTTTAACTGTTGCAGATGTTGAAGAAAATAAAGAGTATGCAATTTTAATCAGTACATCTGCTGGTGCATGGCGATATGTAATGGGTGATACTATTAGGTTTACTGATAAAGGCCGGTGTGAAATAGTAATAACCGGTCGTACCAAACATTATTTAAGCCTGGTAGGTGAACACCTGAGTGTGGAGAATATGAATAAGGCTGTATCTCTTGCAAGCAGTGACCTGAATATTTCTATTCCAGAATTTACTGTGGCCGGCATACCTTATGAAAATCTTTTTGCGCATCATTGGTATGTGGCTTGTGATGATACTGTTAATGCAGAATCATTGCGGTTGAAAATTGATGAATACCTGAAAGAGCTGAACGATGATTATGCCACTGAGCGTACCAGTGCGTTGAAAGAAATTTTCCTTGATGTATTACCCGAAAAAACTTTCATCCAGTTTATGCGGCAATTAGGTAAAATTGGCGGCCAGCATAAATTTCCTCGTGTATTAAAAGGCAAGATGCTGGAAGATTGGAATAAATTTTTAAAAGAAGGTATGATACATAAATAAATGATTCACTATTGAGCCTGTTGAACCAATTCAATCCTGATTGGTTTTTGTAAATATTTACTGATTGAATCCCTCACTTTTGCTGTATCAGATAATAAGTTGGAATTAATAATAAACAAAGAATAAAACTTTGTGTTATTATTCATAAAACTATCAAAACCGGCATGATTGCCATAAGCATTTAATTGCTCTGTTCTGGTTCTGGCACGCAGTATGGATGCAGTTGTTTCAAAAATATAACGGACATTTACAGTGTCTGAAGGTGATAAAGTTTTGGTGGATGCTGTTATTGTATTACTATCAGCTTTTGCTGTATCCTGTACCAGTGTTTTAACTGTGTCCTGAATATTATTGGCAGCAACAACGGAATCATTTTTTTTGTTAATAAAATAATGATAAGCCTCATACCCTAAACCACCAAGAATTGCCAAAACAATCAACAAGGTTATCATCTGAATCAATGAACGGTTGTTGGTTTTGGGTTGCCTTTCTGCAGGTTGGTGTGTTGATGTGATGCGAATAGATTTATTGGCTTCGGCATAAGGGAGAAATTCGTATTCACCGGAATTATTTGCTTTGATAAAACCAACATTTATGATTTCATAGTTCTTGCCGATATTGATAAATTCCCTTGCCTGAGTAAAATGTGATTCAAGATCGGAAGTAACTAAAGACTTATTCTTTTTGGCATGTTCTGCAATGAAATCTATCAGGCCTGCAGTTGTAGATGCTTTCTTATTGAATGTAAATAAAACATCTGCAGTTTCGCCAGGTTGTGTGGGCATTGCACCATTAATTTTGATAGTACCAATTTTCTCAAGCGAAACTTCTTTGTGTTCGTTTAAATATTCTGAAAGGTAAGCGTCGAATTTATTCACACTAAAAAAAATTATTTGCGCAAAGCTACTACAGCTCGGACAAATATTTTTTTTGTTTCTAAACTTTAAGAAACTTATAGTTGCGAAATTTGTGCAATATTGAAAACGCAAGCAGCGTTAACTTTAAATATACCGTCTATGCTGTCAGAGGAAGAAAAGGCATTTATTCAATATTGGGAAGAAAACCGGGATAAAAAGAAATCATTGTTCAAACAATTATTACCTGGTATTTCAATTGGTCTTTCTTTGGGTGTTGCCATTGTGTTTATGATTGATTCAGGTTGGTATATAAGAGCCAATATGGAAGCACAGTCTGAGAGTAGCCCTTATGTTATTTTTTTTGCAATTGTGGGGATTACTGCTTTTATTGGTTTCTTCTATAAGAAATTCCGTTGGGAAATGAATGAACAAACATACATGGAATTAAAAGCCAAAGAAAAGAAGGAACAAAACAATAAACAACAATAGAATACCTGCCTGTTATTTTTCTTCTGAAAAATTTTTGTTATTAAATTGAACTTCTGAAAAAGATGCCAATAAAAAATGTTGCTGTTGTCCTGTTGCTTGCTTTTAGTCTTTTTGCCTGTAATAAGAAAAATGATGTTGCCTGTATGCCTGTTGATCCTGCTGATGAAGCTTCTCAATTGGAAGCCTTTTGCACAACCAACAACATTGTTTATACCATTGACACCAACGGAATCTATTACCAGGTTTTAGATCAGGGCTCTGGTGTAAAACCTACAGATAGTTCACAAATCACTGTTACATACACTGCCGAAACATTGGATAATAAAATCATTGAAGATAAAACCAGTAATCCTGTAACTGCCGAGCTGAGCCAGTTTATAGAAGGATGGAGGATTGCAATACCTTATATTCAGAAAGGTGGGCATATAAAAATGGTATTGCCATCTTCATTGGCTTATGGTTGCACCGGCTCAGACCTTGTTGCACCTAACACACCATTATATTATGATGTGGTGCTTGTAAATGTGCAATAGCAAAATGTAAAAACATTACATTAAACGATTGAGCGTTTCAATTTTCAGCCCATCAATAAAAGCTGTTACAGTTGTTTTTTTTATTATCTGTCATCACTAAATCATTGCTATCTTACAAGCCATAAATTTTGTTGCAAAAAAAAATCAAAAAAAATTCAATGAAAATTTAGTTGCATTAAT
Source organism: Bacteroidota bacterium (assembly GCA_018268035.1). Taxonomy (GTDB): domain Bacteria; phylum Bacteroidota; class Bacteroidia; order Chitinophagales; family Chitinophagaceae; genus Parafilimonas. The sequence continues at coordinate 10,869 of JAFDXI010000159.1, forward strand.
TAAATTTTCCTGAAGGTTGTGCTGGTGATTAACTTGCAATTACATGACTAAAAAGTTTGCACATGAAAAAGATTTCTTTAACTATCCTTATTTTTTATGTGAGTGCTGCATTAATGGCACAAACTGGTTTCACAAATTTGTTTGATGGTAAAACATTGAGTGGTTGGAAACGCCTCACTGGTAATGGAGAGTATGCTGTTGAGCACAACATGATTGTGGGCACCACAGTGGCAGGTTCGCCGAATACATTTTTGGCAACGGAAAAAACCTTTGGTGATTTTGTTCTTGAGTTTGATGCAAGGGTTGATGACACTGCAAGTAACAGTGGTGTACAAATCAGGAGCCATTTCAATGCTGATGAAATGAATGGTAAAAGTAAAGGCCGTGTGTATGGATACCAGGTTGAAGAAGACCCATCATCGAGAGCTTGGAGTGGTGGTATTTATGAAGAGGGCAGAAGAGGCTGGTTATATCCGGTAACACTAAACCCGCCTGCACAAAAATTATTTAAGACAGGTGAATGGAACCATTATAAAGTGGAATGTATTGCCCATACTATAAAAACATGGATCAACAATCAACCCGTTGCTTATTTAATTGATGATGTTGCTTCAAATGGTTTTATTGCATTGCAGGTGCATGCAGTTTCAAGTGCAGACATGGCTGGTAAAAAAATGTATTGGAAAAATATCCGTATTAAAACAACCGGATTGACATCAACACCTTTTCCAAAAGATGTGTTTATCGTGGATATGATACCAAACAATTTATCTGCTGCAGAAAAAGCTGATGGATGGAGTTTATTGTTTGATGGCAAAACATCGCAAGGATGGAGAGGCGCATTTAAAACAGGTTTTCCAGAACATGGCTGGAAGATTGACAGTGGTATGATCACTGTATTAAAAGGTAAAGGTTTGCAGGGGCAAAATGGTGGTGATATTGTTACGCTGAAAGAATACAACGCTTTTGATCTTACATTCCAGTTTAGAATCACACCCGGCGCTAACAGTGGTGTAAAATATTTTGTTACACTCAAAGAACATAGTGACAGCTCTGCAATAGGATTGGAGTACCAGGTGTTGGATGATGACTTGCATCCTGATGCTAAGCTTGGCCGCAATGGCAACAGGAAGCTGGCATCATTATATGATCTTATCCCTGCACAAAAAAATGAAAGGTATTTTAATCCGCCCGGACAATGGAATTGGGGTAGAATAATAGTATATCCCAACAACCATGTAGAACATTGGCTGAATGGAATAAAAGTGCTGGAATATGAACGTGGTTCAAAATCATTTGAAGACCTTGTAGCCATCAGCAAGTATAAAATCTGGGATCATTTTGGCGTTGCAAAAGAAGGCCACATCTTATTGCAGGATCATGGTGATGAAGTAAGCTACAGGAGTATCAGGATAAAAGAATTGAAATGATTGATTTGAGGTAATAAGGATATGAAAATGTTTCTGCGTCAATACCATGTAGGTTATAATTAATTTATTCCCTTTAATGAATAATGTGAGAATGGAAAAGTGAATCAGCGGTAAAGGAGCATATTAAAAAATTAAATTCGGTTTGTTACAACTACAATCTGCCTTCTGGCGGACATGTACAAAAAGTATAATACTAAAAAAATTTTTAAGTAGTAGAAATTTTTTATGAGTTGCGTGTTATAGCATCAATTAGCGCGTTGGCAGCAACTTTAAAACGACCCTCTAAAATTTATGGGAGCTTGGGGAACAGTAATATCATCTAACGATACTTACGCAGACATTTATGACGAATTCTTTGAACACTATAATAACGGAATTGAGGTTAAAGAAATTTCTCAACGACTTATTCAAGCAAATCAAGAAACAATTAATGACACAGACGATTGTATTAACTTTTGGTTTGCCATAGCAAAAGCACAATGGGATTGTAAACAACTTGATACAAAACTTTATCACACCTTAAAGAACAAGGAACAGATGTAACAATGATACAAAAATTACTTGGGCATACTGACCTAAAGGCAACCATGATTTATCTACATACCAGTAATAAAGACCTTATAAAAATCATAAGTCCATTAGATAATTTAAAACTAACCTGAGTTGTATTTGCGCTATAAAATGTTTTCCGCGCTTTTTTTAAAAAAGGTTTGATAAGCAAGCAATTAAAAATATTGTTCTGATGAAAATGATAGCGTATTTTAGCGGAAATAATAACGTTGCAGGCAATGCCGTTGGACAACTTCCTGTTGATTGGAGCAAACAAAAGTCATCATATTTCGTTGACGCCATTAATCTAATAATTATTGCACATTTCAAAAAGACAATAAAAACTAAAAAATGAATTGAAATCGTTAAACCAATGGAGCAACACGACTATTTACAAAGACTAATTGAACAACTTGGAAGAGTGTTAGGGAAAATATCTTCCTACTTGCTTGGTCTAAAAAATCGGGGACAAATAGAAGAAGGAATTGAAATAGCAAGCCAGGCTCTTAAAGGTGAGTTAGACCTTGATATTCAAGAACTGACTGACATTCCCACAGACAATTTCATAGAAACATTAAAAACAAAAAGAGGCATAAACAACGAGAACTTAAATAAACTTGCAGACATACTATTTTTCATTGCTGAAAATGGACAAGACAAAGGCAAAAAAGAGCTATATGAGAAATGTTTGACGATTTATGAATATTTGGAAAAGTCGGAAAGTGTTTACTCACTCATCAGACAATGGAAAATAGACCGAATAAAAAAAGTATTATGACACAAATTTCCAATCAGTTGTGGTAATTCGAAAGATGGCTCAGCCTGCAACATTGGGTTTTATGCAAGTTGGGCTGACGAATATATCATCAGCTATCATATGTCTCGTCCGGCTTCAGTTCCAGCAGACGAATATCTATCAACTTTAGTTCTTAACTTCATCAAAATATTTTCAATCAGCAGCGGTTATCAGCGGACGGAATACTAATACCCAACCTGCATAAAGCCCTGTTCGTTATCGGCAACCCTATAACCGGCAAAGAGACATCGAACTAACCGACAGAAAAGAAAAATGCCAACGCACATTTTAGCACATTTGGCTGCCACACGCACAGGCGACAGCTTCGCAGCCAAAAGAGATAAAATTTTGCCAACGCACTCTAAAAATGATTTTAATAGATTTACAATATGACAACAGACAGAAAACTAAAAATAAGATTTGCAGGACGATTAATTGACCTTTTAGGACAGCAGATGTATGGTGGAGCAGTCCCTTCAGTTGCAGAATTAGTTGCTAACGCATGGGACGCAGATGCAGAAAAGGTTGAAATAACAATACCTCCTGATGTTAAATCAAAAGGAGCAGAAATTATAGTAAGAGACTATGGAAAAGGAATGTCATTTGATGAATTGAACAAATTTTATCTGCATGTTGGATATGAGCGTAGAAAACGTGGCGAGACAACAGAAAAAGGCAGAAAGGTTATGGGGCGAAAAGGTATTGGGAAATTAGCAGGATTTGGTATTGCAGAAAAAATAGTTGTTACTTCAATTCAAGATGGACACTTGGTCGAGTTGGAACTTAATTACACACAATTAAGAGAGCTAGAAACAACAACTGATTTTGAATTTCAGCCTACAAGAGATGAAAGCACTAATGAACCAGACGGTGTAATAGTTACTTTCAAAGAACTGAAACTTCAACGCTCGATTAATGCAGACAGTTTCAGAACTAGTATGGCAAGAAGGTTTGCCTTAGGTTCTGTAGAAATGTCGATTTCTATCAATGGTTTACCGATAACTAAAGAAAACTTAACTATTGAGATTCGTTACCCTGAAGATGGATGGAATGAGGAGGAAATAGAAAATTTTGGGAAAATAAAATACTGGTTTGGATTTCTTCAAAATACAATTCAAGACTCAGAACTGAGAGGCGTATCAATATTTGCAAGAAATCGGGTTGCTCAGTTTACGCCATTTATTTTCAATTTAACTGGTGGCATTAATGGACAAGTTGCATTAGAGTATTTGACTGGCCAGGTAATAGCAGACACTCTAGATGATGATATTGATTACATAGCCACTGATAGACAAACCGTCAATTGGCAATTCGGTAAAGCCTCGTTTCTAGAAGAATGGGGTAAGAAAAAAATAAAAGAATTATGTGCAGATTGGAAAAAGCGTCACGAACAAAGAAATATAGACAGGTTCCAGCATAATTTGGGCGACTTCTTTTCTCGCATAGATAAACTTGCCTTAAAAGAAGAAAAGAAAGATTTAACTACTGCTCTAACAAAAATTGCAACAATAGAAAGAATTAGCGAAGAAGATTTTAAGGTAATTGCCAACGCTATGGTTTCCGGTGTAGAAAGGGAAAGCGTAAAAAAAGTGATACAGAGAATTAATACTGCAAGTGAAGATGCACTTCCTGAATTATATGAAGCAATAAAGGAATGGGATATTATAAGTGCAGTATCTACTGCCGAAGTTGTTTATGGCAGAATAGCAATTATCGACCAGTTTAAAAAACATATTGATGATAGGTTGCCTGAAAAAGGTAAGAAGGGCACATTGGATATGCAAACGTTCATAAAAAATTATCCTTGGCTATTAGGTCATCGATATGAGCAACTTAATCCTGCTGATTTTCACCATGAAAAAGGATTGGACAAATGGATAGAAGAGATTCTATTGGAAACTAATAAAGAATATTCTGCTGCGGACCAAAGAGACGGCAGAAGATTCGATTTACTATGTATTAAAAATGATTGGCTAATAGTAATACTTGAATTAATGCGTCCGGGAATTCCGGAAGATTACGACCATGTAATGAGATTGAATAGATATGTTACACGTATTCAAACGCATATTAATGATAACAAGACAGCAGACAGTTTTAAAGGCAAATCTGTATTCGGATTTCTAATTGCTGATATTCCATCAAATGATACATCTCTTGGGGTAACAAAAATTTCACTAAAACAAAATTTAGAATCCATAACATGGAATGGATTACTTGAAGATGTAAAAGCTAATTATAAAGAGTATTACGAGATACTGAAAAGTAAAGCTCCAGAAGACCCAAGATTAAAAGGACTAGTAAACCTTGATGGATAAGTTAACAAAAGAGCAGAGACGAAAAAATATGCAAGCGGTGAAAGCGACAGGTTCAAAAATTGAAACCGCTTTTGCAAAAGCACTTTTTGCTCTTGGACACAGATACAGAAAAAACGACCGGACAGTTTTCGGAAAACCTGACCTGACTTTCAAAAAAATCAAACTTGCGATTTTCATTGACAGCGAGTTTTGGCACGGAAAAGATTGGGCAAAACACAAGAACGCTCATAAAAGCAATCAAGACTTTTGGCACAAGAAAATTGAACGTAACATACAGCGAGACAAGGAAGTAAATCAACAACTTAAAAAAGATGGTTGGAAAGTTTTACGGTTTTGGGGCAAGCAGGTAGAAAAATCCTTAGATATTTGTATTTTGAAAACCGAAAAAGTAATTAACGAACAGAGAGAAAAACATAAATGAGTTTTATACGAACATTAAAAGACGGAAAATCACAGGTAATAAAGGACATCGCCTTTTGCACCTTGCTTAAAGGCAAATTGCCTGCAAAGAATAAACCTATTGACGAGTTAATTTCTGACTTCGATAAAGAAGTTTCAAAAGTTGATAAGACAGTAACTAAAGACGCTTTAAACAATGTTCACGGAGATTGGTATGAGTGGCTTTTAGCGATTTCAGCTTGGAATTATTGTGCAGAAAACAAGAAAGCAAATTTAGCTTTACTGACACCAAACATAAGCCAGTTCGACATTGCAAGACTTTACAACGATAAACTTTACAATCTCATTCAGGACTTACGAGACAAAGTTTTAAAATCATCTTCGGTTCAACTCATTTCATCAAATCCCGACTTTGTAATTATTGACCGCAAAGTTGTAAACGCTGCAATCAAAAAAATTGAACCGATTACGAAAATTGACCAAGATGCAATTTCCCTAATTGAAAATTCATTCAGAGAGTTTTCCGGCAAATGTGACTTTGACGATATTCATGGATATGTTTCAGTAAAAACATCTTTCCGACCGGACAGAAGACTTCAAATTCCGCACGAAGGAAGTTTGATGAAAGCAATATACACGTGTAGGCTCCCCATTTTTAGTACTGGTTAAAAGTAGAATAATTTGAGCATAGTTTGTTGTCATTGCTTTGAGGGGTGTAGTGGAGCGAAGGCGTAGCCGAAGCGGAACGGAGCCCCTCAAA
>JAFDXI010000015.1 GCA_018268035.1 Bacteroidota bacterium
GCTATCAGCAATCACAGAATAAGCAGCATTAACGATGAACAAGGCACAGTAACTTTTGATTACAAAGACTATGCAGATGATGGCAAACGAAAGCAGATGACTCTTTCTGCCGCTGAATTTATCCGGCGTTTTGAGCAACATATTTTACCGGAGAGATTTTGTAAAATAAGATCCTATGGCTACCTGGCCAACCGGAACCGCCATCAGCGCATTAATGAAGTGCTCAGAAAAATGAAATTGCCTTTGCACAAAGGATTAATAAAAATACCGCTGCAGGTACGCATGCTGGAGCAGTTTGGCATTGATATGGAAGAATGCCCTTGCTGCAAAAACAAAACATTAAGGCTGGTAAAAGTATTTTATCCCCACCCGTCTGGCAGGCAGGCCTGGAAGCAGGAAGAACTTGTTTGCCGACCGGCGGATGATGGATAAAAACTTATCGAGAACTCATCTTTTACAACACAAAAATGGCAACGTTTTAGAGACGTAACAGCAGAGGTTTATCATTGAGATAAAAAACCAAGAGGAAAAAATGATTAAGAGGAAAAAATAATTACTACTTTTAAATCACCGAAGCCTCTTAAAGGCTTTAGCAATGAAGAAAAAATATTTTGAAGGCTGAAAAATAATTTTAATAACAAACATAAAGAAAAGAACCGGTTGATACTTTGTCCCCAATAGCAAGTTGTAGCCTGCCCTGAGGTATGGAAGGGGCGACATCGGTCAACGCAAAAGTATACCGCAAAGCCCCGCAAACTCATTTTTAATGCGGGGCTTTTTAAGGGGGTTTTCGGATACTTTTCTGAGTGTTGGTGGCAATGCGTTTTGACTGCGTAAAGTCATACAGCAAGTCTTAAATAATGACCAAAATGGAGAATAATTAAGATTATTCAGTATCAACAAATAGACGAAACATAACTTACATTTACTTCCTTTTCATTGGTCGTTAAATAATTAATATATTAAGTTTAGCAAATTCTATTATAATATAATTTTACAATCTTTAAATTAGTTTATGAAAAGAAAGTTTATTTGTTTGATTTCAATTATAGCGTTTGCATTAGCATATTCTTGTGTAAAGCAAAATTTAAAATTAACATCGTCCAATTCAACACAACAAAATGCTCGAACCATTGTCAGTTGGCTAAATTCACAGAAAGACATCTTTGCGGATGATTCATTGTGGATAGATTCAATAGCTAACTCATTAGAGGTTACTCACCAACAATCAACAATACTTGACACGAATGAAAATTTGGTTATAATTCCCTTAGAATTGCTTATTAATAAGCATATTGGAAATACCATATTCTTAAAGACAACTCAAACAAAGCTTTTATTAATAAAAAACAAAATAGGAAACATACTTTCAGGAAAAATAGTGGCTATTACTAGTCAAAATGTTTACAATGAAACATACATAATACGGCTACTTGCAAGTATGTTAAAAGGGGATTCTATCTATGACGGTCATTTTAATGGTACTGTATCCTTATTGAGATTAAATAGATCATTAGTATACCAAGCAATGTATACTAACGGAAAATTTTTACAGCGAAAATTTTTACAAAAGGCCGATTATCTTACTGGCTTTGGAGTGCCACAATATAAAAACTTCGATCGAGAATCCGCAACTGCTCATAGTGATGTTGCAAAGTGCACGGATTGGTATTTAGTTATTTATAATTATGAAACAGGTGAAATTATTTCGGTTACCTATGAATATACTGTATGCGACGGCGATGGTGGTGAAGGAGGCGGAGGTGCTAGCGGAGAAGAAGACTTTACTAATTGGGAACTTGGAAATGGCAAAAGTCCTTTCTTATGCACAAGAACCACTTATAGTATGGCTAAAGTAGGAAATAGCTTTACTGGTCAGATTGATGAACTTGGAATGTCATTAATAGGTCCAAATGGGGAATTTATGAACATTGAATTTGGAAGCAGTTGCATTTCTATTCCCTTTTATAATATAACCGCCGCCCAAGCATCCGCGTATTTTGTTCATGCTTATAATGCCGCTGTTGATGATGCAATACTCGGATTAGATGATGGAAGCATTTTGCCCAAATCTATTACAGTAAAATTAGCATTTAAAAATAAAATAGTAAGCAGACTTAATGAACTCAAACCAGGCTCTTCCATGAGCACCGGTGTTGGATGTGGAGGTTCAGTTCCTATATCTGCAGCAAGTTATTGTTAACCCTAAAACATAGTAATAATACTTGGGCATATGTTTTATTTCAATGAAAAAAAATATAACTTTTGGGATATTTATTCTTGCATTTCAAAATACTATCCAATAGGTATTTCCTACGATTCAATAGAATCTTTTTATAATAGCTATCCGGGAGTCTTACAACAGAAGAAAATAATTGAAGAAAATATTTATAACCAAGAAAACTTTCGGTATAAATGGTTAAACTTTTACGAAAATATAGGCAAAGAATTAGGGCAAAACATAAGAGGTACAACTACAGGAATAACTTCTTGTTTTAGCGCTTTGTGGGAATTAGAAAGGTTAACAACGAATGATTTAGTGAGGACTAAGGAATTGCATTTTTTTGTAAGTCTTTTGGGAAATTTCTATACAATTATTGGATTGGACAAAAGTGAAATTACAATAAATAGTAAATATGTTTCTGTTACTAATTTTTTGGTTGTTTCTCCCGAAATAGAATATAAAGAAGGATTTATTTATCTTAATAAAAGGATTGAAGAACAATTTGAAAAATATCGATTTGTTCCTTATTTTATTTACAAACAAAAGATAAACGGTCTAACCATGGAATACAGACAACATGGCTGTACTATCTTTAATGCACTATTTAATAACTACATAGAAATTACAGGGATAACGATTATTGGTGATGAACATTATCTTATCCGTCAATGGGAGCAAAATAAATTAACAGAAACAGGTAATTGGGCAGCATATAAACCTGAATAAGCTATCTTAAAAACGGGTTTACCAAAACCTCCAAAGACGAAGCACAGCCGCTAACAAAAGTATTTATGCAAGCAGGGCTGGACACTGCTCACTTCGGCATCAGGTTTGTCTCGTCCTGAAATAGGTTGACTAAAAAACAACCAATTTTATGGACTTGAAAGAACAGATTATTCAGGAGTATTTAACGCAAGGGGGCGGTTTCAGAAAGCTAGCCGAAAAGTATGGCATCAGTCGCACAACCATTTGTAAATGGGTAATGATTTATCAGGGTATTCATAACTTGCCGCCCACAGAAAAACAACAGAAACACTCTGTTTACAGTATGACTAATAAGCGCAGGAAGTTAAACACAGAAGAGCAACAATCAGCAGAAGTGCTGCAGCAAAAGATAGCTGCATTAGAAAAGCAGCTGGAATGGGAAAAGCTACGGGTTGAAGCATTGGATACCATGATCACTATTGCGGAGAAAGACCTTAATATCTCCATCAGAAAAAAGCCTGGCGCCCAACAGTAAAACAACTTAAAGGGTTACACAAAAAAATAAGTATACAGCAGTTATGTATACTGTTGGGCTATACGCCACAGGCATACCACAAGCATAACAAAAAAGCCTTTATTGAACATCATAATGAAGGCTTGATCCTTCATGCAATAGATAGCATAAGGAAACATCAGCCACGTTGTGGCGGCAGGAAATTATTTATAGAACTGCAACCCTTCTTTACAAAGCACCACATCAGCATGGGCAGGGATAAATTCTTTGATTTATTGAAGAGCAATAAACTATTGGTAAGAAAAACAAAGCGCAATACATATACTACTATGAGCAAGCACCACTATCGGCGCTATGCCAACCTGGTAAAGGGTTTTAGCCCGGTGAAGGCACATGAATTATGGGTGAGTGATATTACTTATATACCCTTAAAAGAGCGGTTTGCTTATTTGTTTTTAATAACTGATGCTTACAGCAGAAAGATAGTGGGTTATCATGTAAGCGATGATATGAAAGTAAGCAGTGCAGCGGTAGCTTTAAAACAGGCACTGGCACAAAAGCCGCCTGCAACAATTGTAATACACCACTCAGACCGCGGCATACAATACTGCAGTAATGAATATGTGAGATTATTAAATGAAGCCAATGCCATGATTAGTATGACGGAGAGCGGGGACCCGTTAGAGAATGCTATAGCCGAAAGGGTAAACGGCATATTGAAAACAGAGCTCATCAGCAGTTGTTATAGCGATATACAGGCAGCCTCCATACATATATCAAGATGCATTACCATTTACAATTACCGCAGAAGGCATAGCAGTTTAAACTGGCAAATACCGGCTATTGTGCATGAACAAAAAGGGCCGCAGATAAGAAGATGGAAAAATTATTATTACTCACATAAACTAAAGGAGGCGGCCATGCTAAAAACCTAATCGGCCAGCGCAAAAAAAATATTCGCTATAGCTGTGGGGGCTACCGCTTTATTTTTTGCAGCCGCACAGCAAACATCAAAAAAAATCAACCTTATTCAGGATGTATTATCTTCATCAACCAATAACAGGATTATTAACCAAAATAGTCAACTTTTTTCAGGACGGGTCAGTTCGCTATTCAGTTTTTGTTCCGGCTGACACAGCGTTGTTGTTCTTTTTATTATAACTTCAACTTTAGTTTTTCAAATCAGCAGCCGTCCGGGCTGACACTACACTGAATGCCCTGCCTGCAATAAATACCGAGCCGTTAGCCATTAAAAAACGCTCATTTAAAAGTTGATAAAACCGCTAATTTTAAATGAATAAACATGAAAAAGGCAATGGCCTTCTTTTAAACTCAATTCATGCTGCTATTTCAATAAATTGTCGTCAAACAATTTCAGGATTCTTTTATATTCATCTGTCCAACTGCCGGGTTCTACAAAGCCATGATCTTCTACCGGGTAAGGCGCTATTTGCCAGTTATCTTTTCCCAGTTCAATCAGTCGCTGTGTTAACCGAACTGCATCCTGGAAAGCCACATTCATATCTACCATGCCATGGCAAATCAGCAAATGATTTTTTAATCCTGCTGCAAAATTGATGGGTGATGAACGTGCGTATGCGATGCTGTCAGTAAAAGGTTCATTTAAAATGGCGGAAGTGTAATCGTGATCATAATGTGCCCAGTCTGTAACCGGGCGCAATGCAGCGCCTGCTTTGAATACATCAGGCGCTGTAAACATGGCCATCAAAGTCATAAAGCCGCCATAACTGCCGCCATACATGCCGATGCGGCTGGAATCAATGCCAAGGTTTTTCACGAGATAACGGGCTGCATCCACTTCATCGTCGAGGTCTTTTCCTCCCATATATCTATAGATGCCGGTACGCCAGTCGCGGCCATAGCCTGCACTGCCGCGATAGTCAATATCCAAAACAGTATAACCTTTATCAGCCAATAAATTGTTGAACATCATTTCACGGGTATAGTAGCTCCACCAGTAATCTACATTTTGCAAATAACCGGCGCCATGCACAAAAATTACGGCTGCATTATTTTTTGTGCCGGGTTTGGGTTCATACATGCGGGCATACACATCGGCGCCATCCCTTGCTTTGATGGTGAAGATTTTTGTATCGCGCCAGGCATACGACTGATATGCAGCGCTCATACTTTTATCTGTCAGTTGTTGTGGTTTCGCTTTTGGTTTCAAATCCTGCAGGTACAATTCCCATGGTTTGATTTGATAAGAATACCGGAATGCAAGGTGGTTGCCATCAGGAGAAATGTTCATTTCATATCCACCTTTGAATGATGTTAGTTTTATTTTCTCACTACCATCCACATTGATGCGGTAAATATTTTGTAGTGCAGGGCTTTCTTCATTGGTGATGAGATAAAAATATTTTTTGTCTTTGCTTAAAACAGCTTTTTGAATTTCATATTTACCGTTCGTTAAAGCAATCCCTGTACGGGTATCCAAATTATATGCATACAGGTGAGAATAACCAGTTACTTCACTTTGGTAATAAATAGTATTATTATTAATCCATCCTATGTTAGCAATGTCAAGCCATGCAATGCCGGGTCCGGCTATCCAGGCTTCGTCATGTTGATGATTGATTAAAGTAAGTGCACCTGTTGATGGATCCAGTTGCATGATCCAACGGTCTTTATTATCCAATGAAAAAATATCCACTATGCAATAAGTGCCTGCATCGTTCCATGAAACAGTTTGTACTACCACTTTACGAATTACAGGTAAAGTGTCATCTGTTGAATAGTGTTTTTTGTACTCCGGCACTTGTGTTATATAAGGAATAGAATCTGTTGAAACTTTTATGACAGTATCTTTCAATTTATCAAAAACATACAATGCTGACCAGTCGTCCGGTCTGCCAACTTTTGGTCTTGAAGTCATATCTCTTACATAACCATCTGTTGTAACGTATGTTGGCACTTTTGTAAGTTTTGCATCTTCATTTCTTTCATAAAGGTTATAAGTTACAAATCTTTCATCCGGGCTGACCATCAGGTTTTGTACTTCCTTATTACCTGTGTAAATAGTGCGTAATGTTTTTTCATCTTTATGTTCTTTCAAAAATTCTTTTGTGGCATCAGCTTTTTCTTTTCGGCTTTTCATTACTGAAGAAGTTTGTAATGCTTCTTTGTCCAGCCATTTTTGTTGCTCTGTTTGAAATTCAAAATTTGACGGTGCCTGCTTCTTTACAAAATGTGTAAGTTGGGTTGTAGCACCTGTTGATGCATCCCATGCATACAGATCATCATTCAACTGGTAAACAATTTTATTATCATCTTTTAAAAATGCAGGACTATTTTCTTCGTCTGTTGTTTGTGTGATACGTAGCATTTTACCTGTTGCAACATTTAACAGGAAAACATCTCCATCATGTATGAAAGCGATTTTTGTTTTTGCAGTATTATAATTGCCAAAAGAAATATCTCTTGCCAACTGTTTATCTGTGTAAGAAAGTTTTTCAATCTTATGGTTTGATAAATCATATTGATAGGCTGAATCACTATTATTATTATCCGGGTTCCACATAAAGTAGATGGACTTACTGTTATAATTCCAAAAGACCTGTGATGGAGAAGTGCCTATCCATTTTTGGTCCTGCATGATTTGTGGAACTGTCAACTGGGCTTTTAAAAAAAGCGGACAGAGGAATAGAATTAATAAACCCATTCGCATTTGATGTAACATTTTAATATGATTTGAATTAGCAAATCAAAGGTTTTTTTAGCCAATTCAAGGGTGATTTCATTGAGGTATGCCTGAAAATCAATGACTAAAATTTTTTTTTTTGAAAATAATGTAAAAATTATTTTAATTTGAACCTCCAATTTTATTGAAATCCTATGTATAGAACCAGTGTGAACGTACTACTTATTGATGATGATGCGATTTATCAATTTGTATCCAAAAAAACTTTAGAAGCCACAGGCAATGCAAGCAACATCCAGATTTGTTCAAATGGTGAAGAAGCTATTCACTATTTGGAAAGTAATCTGCATAATACAGCAGAATTACCTGATGTTATTTTTCTTGATGTAAATATGCCTGTGATGAATGGATGGGAGTTTTTAGAAGCTTATCAAGCTTTAAAACCTAACTTTCCAAAAGACATTCATGTATTCCTTGTTACTTCGTCTATGAATGATGAAGACAAAGAGTTTTCACGTCGTTTCAATTGCGTGCAAGATTACATCGTCAAGCCATTGAACAGGGAGAAAATATCAGAGCTGCTTTCCCACACGGTGCACGTCTGATTTTTTAGCACAAACAATTCACATTTTTAAAACCCGCTGGTATCATTGCTTATATCCGGTGGGCAAGTAAGTTTTTTTGCTTTAGGTTTGCCCATACTGCGAAAAACTATAAAAAAAATCATTTAACCATATTAAATTAGCCGCAGTAAAATTAAAATCAATATAAAGATGAAATTTATTGTTTCTTCTTCAGCATTGCTTAAGCACTTGCAGCAGATAAGTGGAGTCATAAATGCTAATACGGTTTTGCCTATACTTGAAGATTTTTTGTTTGAGATAGAAGATAAAAAGTTGACTGTTGTAGCCACAGACCTTGAAACTGTAATGGGCGTGCAAATGGATGTTGAAAGTAAATCAGATGGTAAAGTTTGTATCCCGGCACGCATACTGATTGATTCATTAAAAAATATCCCGGATCAACCACTCACTTTTAATATTGATAAAAGTTTTTCTGTTGAAATTACAAGTGATAACGGTAAGTATAAAATGATGGGAGAGAATCCTGACAATTTCCCTAAAGCTCCAGTGGCTGATGATGCCAATAATTTTACCCTTACCAGCAGTGCATTATTAAATGGTATCAATAAAACATTATTTGCTGTAAGCAATGATGACCTCCGCCCTGCAATGACTGGGATTTTCTTTGAACTTTCAAAAGGTGCAGTTCAGTTTGTAGCTACTGATGCACACAGACTGGTGCGATATAAAAGAACAGATGTTACCAATTCCAAAACGGATAATTTCATCGTTCCAAAAAAGCCGTTGAGTATTTTAAAGAATGCATTGCCGGAAAATGATGAGGAAATAACTGTCAGCTATAACAAAAACCATTTTTTTGTTAAGCATGGTGAAACACATTTAAGCTGCCGTTTGATTGATGCACGTTTCCCTGATTATAAAGTGGTGGTTCCTGTTGACAATCCTTATAAGCTTACAGTTAACCGCTCCGATTTTCAAAGTGCATTGCGCCGCATCAATATCTTCAGTAATAAAAGTACCAACCAGGTTGCGCTCAGCATCAGTGGCAGTGAACTTACGCTGGCAGCGCAGGATGTTGATTTCAGCTCAGAAGGTACTGAAAGAATGAATTGCGATTATGATGGTGAAGATTTACAAATTGCATTCAATGCAAAATTCCTGGTTGAATTATTAAATGCATCTGATAGTGATGATGTGGTAGTGGAACTTTCAACACCCAATAAAGCTGGCATTATTAAACCAACTGAAAAATTAGAGGTTGAAGATTTGATGATGCTCGTGATGCCTTTAATGTTGAACACATAAAATATTTTCTCTAATGATGAAACCATCAATCATTTCGGTTGATGGTTTTTTTTTGGATTGATTGCTGTAAAAAGTCCGGGCTTAAATGATGCAGTTTTTAAAATGCAAATTTTCATTTGGAATTTTATTGGCCTTCTTTGTTTTTATATACATCAGGATTGTGCCGCATCATAAAACGATACACATAGTCATCAGGTACTTTTACCCATCCTGTTTGTTCATATAATCCATGCGCATCTTTTGTTGTCAATAGCCAACGTCGCAGTTGTTGCAATGCCGGATGTGATTGTATTACATGCATCAACCATTTTGACAAACCTTTCCCACGATGCTGTTTCAAAATAAACACATCAGCGAGATAAGCAAATGTTGCTTTGTCAGTTACCAATCTTGCAAAACCAACCTGGCTGTCTGAAATGTTGCCGGTATTATCTTTCATAAACAAACCAAAGCACATTGAATTTTCAATTGCTTTTTCACTACCATCCGGACTTTTTTTAAAAACACAGGATAATGTCCATGAAAGTATTGATTTTACTGCATTATTAAATATACTTTTTGGAATAAAAGTCTCCTATCAGAA
>JAFDXI010000160.1 GCA_018268035.1 Bacteroidota bacterium
ATTTGGCTTTATGATGTATCATACACGAAGGCAACTTGCCGTTCATTGGGATAATATGTGTGTCTAAGATTACACATCTCTTCTCCAGTATAATAAGGACGCAACCAAGTCAAAGATACAAAATATTAATGAAAAATAAATGATAAGCATCATTGGTAGGATCATGTAAAATTTTATATTACGCAACCGATGGAAATTGGGGATCATTTCTAAACACTACCCGCAGCAATTAAACTGCTATGATGCAGTCCCGAGGCGGGTTTCAGAAAAAATGAAGGGTTAATAATGGCCGCTCCGAATAGTCCGAAACCGGCAAAAAAAGGAGGCTGCCCTTTTCAATAGAGGCAGCCTCGATATTCGAATATTATTACTAGCCAAGGTCCGTATTTAAGCAAACTTAGTTAAATCCCCCTGGATGAATCAACCACTAATGGGCTATTCAACTACAAGCTTCTGCCTGCTATTGTCCGACTTGAATATGTAGATTCCTCTAGGAATTTGTGATAAGTCCAAAATATTCTCACCCGTTTTTAAACTCCCTGAATGTTGGAGCCTTCCGGTCAGGTCATACAATTCAAAATTGCAACTGCTGTTTACTTGTACATGCAATTTATTATCCAACACTGGATTGGGGTAAATTCTTGAAATGCTTGTCGATACAGAATTTACAGCCGTGCTAACAAGGGTACTTTTATATTCATAGCGATTATGATATGAATAACTTGAACTAGCGGTATCCCAAGAACCAAAAACATCAAAAGCCGAGGTACACCAATTAGAATAATACTCATATGAAGTTAGGTTAATCTTGTTCCAAGAATTACTTACCGTATCCCAATTATAAGCTTCTTGAGCCAACATGTTATTACTTACATCATAGCTGATGTCATATTTGCTTTTATTATACCAAGTACTCGCATTTTTATCATATGACTTCTGGAGTTGTTGCGTATTATTATTGTTGGCATCATAGCTATAAGTAGTTCTAGTTAAATCTTCCCAAAGACTTGTACTAGAATTCCACTTTTGATACAGAATATAATCAAACACATTGTTTGCATTATAGGTATAAGTAATTTGCTGGCTATTAACCCATATATTGCTTCCGGTATTCCAGATTTGCTGAACATCCAGAGTTCTCTTATTTACCGTATTGTAACTGTAGTCATTCTTAGAGTCTTTAACCCAATCATTCAGGCTAGTATTCCAAAATTGCACTATACGCTGGGTCATATTCTTAAATGCATCGTAGGCATCATCGTATTTAATAAAGTTTACCCAAGCATTATTAGGAACACTCCAGCTTGCCGAAATGTATTGTATTTGATTATTGTTTGCGTCATACATCATTTCCTGTCTGTTGCTACTATCCCAGGCACTTGTCCCCGAGTTCCAATTCAGGCTGGTTTTTCTTATTAAATTAGAACTGCCGTCATAAACTAAAACACCCAAACTAACATTTTTCCAGGAGCTACTACCGGCATCCCAACTGTAGGTACTATACTGGACAAGTTTATGGTTCGAATTGTTAGTATAATCTGTCTTTGAAAAGTTAACCCAAACTGCTGCTCCGGTATCCCAATTCTGGTTCAATTGTTGGGTTTGGACATGGGATGCATCATAGGTATTAATCAGCCTACTCGTGAGGTATTTATACGAACTACTATTAGCAAAGCGATAGCTATAAAGCGTATCAACTAAGCATTCAGCATGGGCGGTTTGTGCTAAAAATACCGCAAAAATCAGATAGAACAGCTTCATAGAAATTGGTGGTTAAATGGTGAAGAAAATTTGAAAATTTAAGATGAAAAACAACATGACTAAAATCCTAACAAACTAAAGATAAATTCAGCCCGAATAATACGACTACTTTTTTATAAAACAAACAATCAATATCAAATGAAGCTTTGACTCGGAATACGCAATAGACTCTTCGCAACGATTAAGGACTACGTAAGAATATGGTTATAAATCAATTAACAACACAAAAAATTATTACCAACAATATTGCATACATTTTTTATCGTCAAAAATTATTATTCACGTTAGATTTCTTCTATTTTTATGCAAAATATCACACACTCTACTTTCTTCCTTCTATGAAAAAGCTAATAAAAATCATTGGAGTTTTGATCGGACTGATTGTACTCCTTATTGCCGGAGGCTTGATCTATATTAATGCCAGCGGCATTCCTCATTATAAAACTACGCCTATGCCCCTGCAGGTACAGGCTACATCAGCATCTATCGCAAGGGGGCAAAAGCTGGTGTATATGCTCTGTATGTTTTGTCATAAAGACCCAAACACAGGACGACTCACCGGAAAAAAGTTGCTGGATATACCACCGGAGTTTGGTGAAGTTTATTCAAGAAACATTACACAAGACAAAGAGCAGGGCATCGGAGCTTGGACGGATGGAGAAATTGCCTACCTACTTCGCACCGGTGTGGCCAAAGATGGTCACTATACACCACCCTATATGGTAAAATTGCCCAATCTTGCAGATGACGATATCAATGCAATTATTTCATTCCTGCGCTCGGACAACCCAATGGTGGCTGCCGATCCCACGCCGGACATTCCATCAAGCCCCTCATTACTCACAAAACTCTTATGTAGGGTTGCCTTTCACCCCCTACCGCTCCCCACCCATAAAATTGAACTCCCGGATACTAATAACGCTGTTCAGTTAGGGCGCTATCTTGCCGTTAATCTGGGCTGTTCTGAATGTCACTCCAAGGACTTCAAAACAAATAACCAATTGGAGCCGGAGCAAAGTGAAGGCTATTTTGGCGGCGGCAACCAGCCGTTGAACGAACAAGGACAGGTGATGTTGACCCCCAACATTACACCGGACAAAGCAACAGGAATTGGGAACTGGACAAAGGACGAATTCATAAAAACGTTGAAGACAGGGCAGGTAAAGAATCAACCGGCACTCCGCTACCCTATGGAGCCATATGTGCTCCTCACAGATGCAGAAGCCGGTGCCATATTTGAATATTTAATGACGATTCCGGCAATTGATCACGAGGTAAAACGCTCGGGGATATAATCAAGAAGAAATCAGCAGCTACCCACCTTTATTCAGTCCATTTCGCTGCCTTATTCCGACTAAAAAAGGCGATAC
Source organism: Bacteroidota bacterium (assembly GCA_018268035.1). Classification (GTDB taxonomy): domain Bacteria; phylum Bacteroidota; class Bacteroidia; order Chitinophagales; family Chitinophagaceae; genus Parafilimonas. Next base: position 3,132 of record JAFDXI010000160.1, read on the forward strand.
AAACTAGGAGTAAGAAGCTTACTAGTGCCGGCAATGCAATAATCAGGAGACCAAGATTAGGGATATTTTTACCGGTTGTTGGATCATAGGTGAAGCAACTAAATAAATCGTTGTCGGCGGGAAGACGATAACTGGGAATATAGGCATTATTAATACTGGCAAGCATCTGGCGCAACTCAAGATCACCTCTTATGCCTAGTAGCTTCTTGGTTATATAACCTTGTGTGTTGACTCCTACCAAAAGTGCCTCGTGATCAAATTGATTCGTACTACTATCCCAGATGGGATCAAACCCAAGTGAAAGGTTCAAAGCAGTAATGCTATCGGTGGTTGCAAAAATCCATTGGGTGCTTTTTTCCAAATGGAGCCTCGTGGAAAGGCTTTGCATTGCTTCTACATCATCCCGTGGATCAAAACTAAGCACGACGACTTGGTATAAATATTTTCCTGAAATCTGGCGAAGGGTTTCGTTCAACTGTAATAAAAATGGACTACACACACCGGTACAACGCGTAAAAACAAAGGCCAAAAGCATTGGCTTTCTATTATAAATATCAGCTAAGCTAACCTGGGCTTGAGTTGGGCTTAATTTGATCGGTGCATTATAGATCTGTGCATAAATATTTTGCTCCTCATCGAGATTTGCAGGGGCGCCGTATCCAAAAACAATTAGGCTCCAACTGAAGAAGAGGGTGCAGATAAAATGGCGAAGCATCGTTTAGCAATATTGTAAAAAAACATTAGAATCACTAGGAGATAAAGACAAGCAAAATATGCTCCCATTCTAGCTAAAGCTGGGCCTGTAGTCAAGGCTTCCGGATAGGTGCTATACCTTCTGGGTATCGAATCTGCCCCCCCAATATAAAAGGCCATCAAAAAACCAATACCGCTTATGATGAGTACGATTAGTGCAAACTTAGTTAGCTTACTGATCACCAATTTGGAAACATGCTGCGTCGTGAACCAATAGAAAAAGCCCAAACTAAACAATACATTACCCATGGCATTGTAGGTATGGAAATGCGCCGGTACCCAAAGTGTATTATGCAGCACAATATTGTTGGAAATCGTAGCATCAATCACCGCGCCCAGCCCGCCAATAACCCATCCAATCACACCAAGAAAGAATAAACAATTAGTGATAGACCATTGAATCCTGACACCGTAGATGGCAACAATGATACTAAACACGGTGACGGCTACGGACGGTAAACTCGCTAAGTAAGATGCTAATTGTCCAATAATTTGCAAGCCTTCGGGCTGAACAAAATCCATATAGAGGTGATGGAAAAAAGCAGTAAGAATAAATATTAGTGCACTATTCCATGCTAACGAAACATACCATGTAGTTTTCCATTTTGGGCGACCGCTCAGCTCACCAAAAATTTCATAGATCACGGCCACGCCGAGATAGAGCATTTCATTGGCTATTGTATGCCCAAAGAAGTAAATCAGGTTTTTCATCAATAATGCATCATTC
>JAFDXI010000161.1 GCA_018268035.1 Bacteroidota bacterium
TCTTTCTTTTTTTTATTTTACCACCAAGACTCAAAGTTCACTAAGATTGTTGTTTCGCTTTAAGTATAATTTTTACGCTTTGTGACCTTCGTGACGTTGTGGTAGAAAATCAAAACACAGTTTTTCTTTCCTTTTTTTTATTTTACCACCAAGACTCAAAGTTCACTAAGATTGTTGTTTCGCTTTAAGTATAATTTTTACGCTTTGTGACCTTCGTGACGTTGTGGTAAAAAATCAAAACACAGTTTTTCTTTTTTTTATTTTACCACTAAGACTCAAAGTTCACTAAGATTGTTGTTTCGCTTTAAGAATAATTATTCATCTTGTGTTACTCACTCCTCAATGGTACCGCTTCATTTATTTATTGTGTAGCATTCTTTCAAATCACAAACCTTTTAATTCCATTTTTTATCAATGGTACATTAAAATTAATAAGGTACCCTAACTTTAATCCCATAAGCTTAAGGTGGCTAATAATTTGAGCATGCCAGACAGGGTTAATCTCAGTAACCGATTTTAATTCGCAAATAACTAATTCATCAACTAATACATCTGCGACAAAACCTTCAGTAAAAAATTTATCTTCATATCTAATGGGTATAGGAACCTGCCGGCCATTTGGAATCCCCTTTTTGTCTAACTCATAACAAAAACAAACCTCATAGACCTTTTCTAATAAACCAGGCCCCAATTCTTTATGAACTTTGTATGCACAATCAACTATTTCTTTACCAAGGAACTCCTGATGCTGCATTGAAAAATTATTTGCCATAAAAGTATTTTTACGCTTTGTGCCCTTCGTGATTTTGAGGTAAAAAATATCAATACACAGTTTTTCTTTTTTTTATTTTAGTACTAAGATTCAAAGTTCACTAAGACTGTTGTTTCGATTTAATTATAATATTACGCTTTGTGACCTTCGTGACTTTGTGGTAAAAAATTAATACACTGTCTTTCTTTTTCCACTTTCAAAATCACGAAAAATAAATGCTCCTAATTTATCCAGCGATGCAAAGAAAGCTTTCCCATTATTTGTTTCTGTAAACTCTGTAATAAACCGTTGCAAATAGGGATCACTTGCAATCATAAATGTAGTGATAGGAATCTTTAATTTCTTGCACTGTGCTGCAAGATTTAAACAATGGCCTGTAATTTTCCTGTCAAGCCCAAATGCATTTTTATAATAACGGCCACCAATTTTTAAACAAGTTGGCTTACCATCAGTAATCATAAAAATTTGTTTATTGGGATTTTTTCTTCGTCTTAAAATATCCATTGCTAATTCAATACCTGCAACAGTATTTGTATGATAAGGGCCCACCTGCAGATAGGGCAGGTCTTTAATTTCAACAGGCCAGGCATCGTTACCAAAGACCACAATATCGAGTGTATCTTTCGGGTACTTTGTAGTGATGAGTTCGCTCAATGCCATCGCCACTTTTTTAGCCGGCGTAATCCTGTCTTCACCATACAAAATCATGCTGTGTGAAATATCAATCATCAAAACAGTAGAAGTCTGTGTTTTGAAATCTGTTTCCCTGATCTGCAAATCATCTTCATTCATCTGGAAGCTTTCAATGCCATGATTGATTTGTGCATTACGGAGACTCTCAGTAAAATCAATTTGCTCCAACATATCACCAAAACGGAATGGTCTGTAATCAGGGCTTACTTCATCACCCTGACCAGGCTTATTGGTTGTATGATCGCCTTGCTTTGTTTTTTTAAGCTTTCCAAAAATTTCCTCCAGACTGTGTTTACGTATAGACTGTTCACTCTTGGCAGTGATCTGAATCGTACCGGTTTCATTATTATCTTTTATATATCCATTACGTTTCAGGTCTTCAATAAAATCGCCCATACCATAATCATCATCTGTAAGCTGGTATTTTTTATCCAGTTCATTCATCCATTGCAATGCTTCAGCCACATCGCCATTGGTGTATGTCAAAAGCTGCAAGAACAAATCGAGCAGTTGCTCAAATTTGCTTTTACCATCAGCAGCGGGATCAAATTTTAAAAAACGATTTCCTATCATAGCTGTAAGCTACGTAATAATCAATAAAACAAAATGATAACAATTTTTGTGAAGGATAGTATTTGCTTCACTATAAAAGAAAAGCAAATGATAAATTCGAAATCATTAAGCCTGTGCAGTAGGGCCACCAAAATTGAGAGGAATCTCTACCTGTTCAATGTCCTGAATTTTTCCATGGACATTTTCATAACGTTCAATATTTTCCTGGAGTGCACGCATAAAACGTTTCGCATGCATAGGTGTAAATATAATCCTTGATTTCACCTTGCTTTTAGGTGTTCCCGGCATTACATTTACAAAATCTATTACAAACTCTGCATGACTATGAGTGATGATGGCGAGGTTGGCATAAGTGCCTTCTGACATTTCTTCACTAATCTCTATATTCAATTGGTTTGGTTGTTGTGGTTGTTGTTGGTCTGCCATAAAATAAATTTAATCAGTACAATGATAGTGATTCTTCTACAATACGCTCATTTCCGCCTGAGTTTTTATAACTGGATTTGATATAAAGATTCTTATTTGCCGGATCAAAAGAGGAAGCTATTATATGAAAAGAACTGTCCATAACAGAGGATAGAATGACAGCATTAGGCTCCACTAAAAGCCCACCGCCATCAGGGGCAAATGACAATTCATATTTCCATCCATTTGGCCCCAAATCTGCATAGTCCAATTCTGAGACCCCACCAGTGGTTGGGATGAGACTTTTTATGATTGTTGAAGTATCAATTGAGTTAAGCGTTCCGGTAGCACTATCACCGACATAAATATATTTTGAAAGTGCAGATGTATAAACACCTGCTAAATCATCATCTTTTGTATTCAAATAAAGAATTGAAGCAGCTGTATCAATTTTATATTTACTAACGCTCTTGATGGAAATTGGAAGCATATAATTATTTGATAGCAGATATTGCTTATAAATTTTAATTGGTATTGTATCATAGACACTGCTTACAGAAGCAGTTATTGAAGTCTGAAGACTGTATGCTTCTGAAGGCATTGCTGAAAAATTAGTTCCGTTTGCAGCATTATAGTTTGTTCTATAGCTATCAGCAATTTCAAGACTAATAGAAGTTGCTTCTGGCAATAGATAAGTAGAAGATATAACTAAATTATAGGTCATTGTATCCGCTGAAGAAAATAAAATCAAAACTTTACTTGCTGAAGATGCCCCTCCATTAATGAAATAAAAATTGGGGGTAGTATCGAAAGTATCAGTATTCTTTTTACAAGATGAAAAAAGGCAGAGAAGCAAATAGAAAACTCCAAGAGTTCTAAAAAATCGCATTCAAACTAATTTTTGGCAAATCTATACTTTTAAAAATATGGCCATTATAAGAATGTGTATAGTTAATGTTAATTACTGATTATAAAAAACAAAATCCATCCTTTTGACAGGATGGATTTTATTTCAATTTAAGTATTTTGTATTATGGTCTCGGTCCAATATATTCAAAATGTTCAGTAACCGATAATACAACGGGTCCTCCCTGGGTCATAAAATAGCTTACGTCCATTGTCTTAGGAACACCATTTTCAAACGTCATTTTATTTACACCAGATGGATCAAGAGCAGCATCACGATTCCTGGAATTAGGTAAATATGGAGGATAGTTTGTAACACTTGTAACATTTCCATCCGCGTCAAAATGGAATACCGGGTCAAAAGTACCGAAATAAGAGCCCGAACCATTTGCATTAAAAAGATATCCATAAAAACCACCATTCAAATTTGGATCAAAATATGCATTTGAAGTAGCATCTTGAGTTACCAAATAAATCGTTTTTGGATAAGAACCAGTATAAGATGGAGCCGGTGAATAATACATGGAGCCAGTAACAGCAAACATTCCATCATAGCTGTTCCTGATATTGATTGAATACATTGCTGTACCAAAGTTGCCACTAATATCACCGACAGAAGTAGAGGTAATTTTTAAAGGTAAAGCATAAGATGCGCTAAAGTTATAATCTGCTGTACGTTGCACATCTACAACTGCCTGTCCATAAGTCTGACCTTTTGGAATTGTTATTGTCATTGGAAAGTTTGTCAATATAATACCGGCATCAGGCATTATATAATTAGCACCATCAACTGCATGCTCAGTATTATATGTGCTTAAAATTGTTGGATCAACATCAACTGTTACTGTGATGTCTTTTGGAGCAGTTTCTGCTCCTGCATAATCAACATTTATATTAAATGATGTTTGATCACCTACAGCCAAAGAACCTAAGTCAATAGAATAGCGTGGAGCTGCTCCATTACTTGGATTAGTAGCTATAGAACCCGTATTAGCGAATTCAGTAACGCTGTTTGATAAACTTGTATTCAAAGTTAACGAGTCATCTTTTAAACAAGATGTAAAGATTAAACTCGAAACAATTGATAAATAACCTGTTATTTTTAATATTCTCTTCATATAATTTTTATTATGGGATTATTCATTTTTAATTTTTATACCCGTACTATTAATTAGGGTCCCAGAAGATTAATGATTTAAATTCATCAATACCTTTTGGTAAATTCTTATTATTATAAGACACCTCACTAGTGGGATATAAAATCCTTGAAGGAAGCTTATCAGGTCTTGAACTTATTGATTGCAAAGAAGCAAATGACAAAGTACCATCACTTGATCCATTAACAATAGCAGGATAAGCTGTACGCCTGAAATCATTCCAGGCCTGATCAGAATTTACCATATTCAAAGCAATATATTTTTGAGTCATTATTGCTTCCATGCGCTCAGCATCAGTAGCAGCCGCATTATAATCAACCAGGTAAAATCCTTCATTCGTTGCAAGATAATCCTCGAACAAAGCTTCATAATTATCATAAGGTGGAGCAAATAATTCGGCAGCGCCATCACTTCCGTCATTTTCAGTGAAAAGATACCTGTAAGATGATTCAATACCGGCATAATAAAAATCTGATGGATCACCAGTAACTCCAAAACCACCTTCTAAAGCAGCTTCAGCCTGTAAGAAATCTGATTCAGCCTCTGAGAAAATAACCATCCCAGCAGAATAGCCTTTCAAAACACCCATGTTATTGTTTGCAGCATCAGCAACATAAGAAGATAACCAACTACCTGAGCTGGGTGCTGAAGCTACACTGGTACTTTCATAACCCAATTGATTGGTGGGGAAAGAGCCTCCAAAACCATAAAATACAGCATAACCCCTGTTATCGCCCAAACCATTATAGAAAGATACAATCCAGTTTGTGGGTATCCATGCCCTGTTACCTGTTGCACCAGTATAAGTATAAGCCCATGTATTATATTTTGGATTTTGCTTACCACTGGCCTGTTGATAGCCTGGATTAACAATAGCATCCTGATCAAGGAATCCAACCGGATCATATTGATTATTAAATGTCAGACCGCCTGATTTTGCCCTAACAGCAACTCTTAGTTTCATACTATTAGCTAATTTCTTCCAGGCATTCATGTCACCACCAAACATTACATCTTTTGAACCTAAATCCTGAACATTGCTTGCAGCATTGTTTGCCTGGTCATCCAGGCCGGCATTAATTGCAGTCAAAGCATCATCTAATAATTGATAAATACTGTCATAAACAGTTTTTGCATCATCATAAGCAGGAGTCAGATTTTCAACTTCCTGGAATGCATTAGTGTATGGAACATCATTATAATTATCAACTAATAACTGAAATTCCAAAGCTTTCATAATCTTAGCAGCACCATTATAAAAGCTATAATCCAAATCACCATTGGTATTGTTAATTATCCATTGGTAATCTGTAAGATTATCATAAGTAGAATTCCAAAGCCCTGCAAAATCCCCATTACCAAAATCATAAGTTACAGATGAGCCAAAGCCACCATAACCACCAGCGTTTGCCATAAAGCCACCTAATTGGGCACCCATAGAATTATACGAACTGACTACGTTTGCCGTAGCTGTTAAAGCTTGAGGTAACATTAATTCAGGCGTGGAGCTGGTAGCTGAATTTGGGTTATCATTGATATCAAGATATTTTTTACATGATGTCAACCCAAAAACCAGCAACAATCCTAAACCGCCAATTTTTATTATTTTCTTCATCTCAGAATATTTTTTCATTTTTTAGATTATTGTAAGAGGAAATAAATCCTCTTACAATAAGATTATGTTTCAATTAGAATGTGAGTGAAATTGTACCACCATAATACCTTGATGGAGGAGCAGAACTTATACCTGTTATCCCTACACCGTTGCTGGTACTGCTAACTTCACTGTATTCAGGATCTGTATAAAAGTTTGTTTTAGGCAACCAGTAAAACAGGTTACGTCCTTGCAAACTAATAGTCAGAGTCTTAATGAACTTAGTTTTTGACAATATTGATTTTGGCAATTGGTAAGAAAGGCTTAATTCTCTTAATTTCCAAAACGCACCAGATGAGATATAATTTGAGGAAACACCTCTATTATCATCACTTGTCCAGAATCCGGCATTACCATTACCGTCTATTAATGTTATGTTGGTGTTTAAAACTGTATCACCGGTTTTATCTACATATACAGAATTAGGGAATACAAAACGACCACGTTTAAACAGTGTAGTCCTGATACCTGTACCAGCCCAGTCATAACTTGAACCAGCGCCAAAGTACATATTGTAAGCACCCCTATATTCAAATGTACCGGTCAGTTCAAATCCTTTCCAATTAATGTCAAAATCCAAGCCTATCCTGTCTTTTGCCACTGCATTACCAAATAATTTAAGTGTTGGATCTAATGATGGCTCACCAGTTGATGCATCAACTACAACATGACCTTTTGAATCTCTCACAAAATCTAAACCCATAATTACAGGGAATGGTTGCCCTGCAACAGCATAAGAACCAGAACCATCTCCATAAGCAGCTAAAGATATTTTATCAACATCAGCGCTGATTGAATTAACCTTATTATCGAGGTAAGAATAATTACCACCAATTGTTACTGTCAGATCACGGGTTCTGATTGGAGTATAATGCAATTCCAGTTCAAGACCCTGTCCCATTGTCTCACCAACATTGGTTAAATAACTGCTACCACCTGAAGTATAAGAAACACCAGTACTTACAGTCTGGTTATCTGTAACAGAATGCCACCAGGTAACTGCTGTTGTAATACGGTTTTTCAACAGGTTCATATCAAAACCAAACTCATACTGTTTTGTGATTTCAGGTTGAAGCCCAGCTGCCACAATTGTATTGTTTAAAGCAAAACCAGGTAATGAGCCATAAGGGAAGCCACTTTGTTGAGAGTAAGTCCTTTGTAATTGATAAGCACCATAAGTACCAGGCAGGTTAACTTCACCCACTTTTGATACACCACCACGAATTTTCAGGTAATCAATCACATTGCTGTTTTTCAGAAAATCTAAAGCCTGGCTGGCAACGAAAGAGATGTCAGCAGATGGATAGAAGAATGAACGGCTATCAGGCGCAAGTACCGAAGTCCAGTCATTTCTTCCGGTAACATTCAGGTAAACATAGTCTTTATATCCTAAAGTTACTTTACCATAAACACCCATAATACGTTGGAGATAATTGCTCTCACTTGCTCCCGGAATACCTACCAGATTACCTACATTATATAATTCTGGTACCACAAGAGGGCTGGCGGAAACACCTACACCTTTGTAAGCATTTTGGTTCCATTGGCCACCTGCAAGGAAATATATTGAAAAGTCGTTTACTTTTTTATTAACTTCCAAAAACAAGTCACTCAATAAATTCAGGCTATAACTTTCTCCATCTGAAACTGAAGCAGAAATATCTGATTTAGAATTAGAGCTTGATGTTTTTGCATACTCAGTATATTGGAAACCGTTATTATATGATTTACTATATTGATTAGTCTTTGTAATACCCTGTCGTGCCGTAAAACTCAACCAACTCAAAGGTGAATATTTCAACTGCACATTTCCAACCATATATTCGTTTCTAACATTCTGACGATAGTTATCCAGTTCCCAATAAGGATTCAGATACCATGGATTATAATAACCATTCGGGTTGGCAAATTTATCAGTCTTCCAGTTAGCATACTTTGTGATATCTATATTAGAAGGCATGTTCAACATGTTATTATATATATCTCCTGTCTGAGTAGTAATATCATAGTTATTTTGAGTATAACTAATTGAATAAGAAACATTCAATTTATCACCATAAATTTTTCTTGTACCACCAAGACGTAAAGTTGCCCTGTTATATCTGTCTTTTGGAGTTGTACCAGTAACTGAAGCATACTGACCAGATACATACATTGTAGAAAGTTTATCACCACTGCTAACAGAAAAGTCAGTCTGGTTGGTTAATCCCTGAGCCCAGAAATCTTTTCTGGTATCGTTACCGGTATATAAAGTCGAGTCCTGTGATCCATCTTCAAGCGGAACACCCAGTTCAACTGTTTTTCCGTTGAAATGAGGGCCATAGCTTTGGTTTTCAATTGGAGAGAAATTTGGCTGACCATTAGCATCATAACCATAAGAGCTACCACCCTGACCATAAGAACTTTGCATTTTAGGAAAATAAGCAACGTGCTCAATAGTCTCAGTTTGTGCAACACGCACTGTAGTCTGGCCTATTGTTCCCTTTTTAGTAGTAATGATGATGGCACCGTTAGAAGCCTGGCTTCCATAAAGCGCTGCAGCACTTGCGCCCTGCAGGATGTTGTAAGACTGTATGTCTTCAGGATTCAGGTTGCCAAGCACAGAATTGGGCACGATAACGTTGTCCAATACGATCAAGGCTTCATTGTTACCTGTCAAAGAGCGGTTACCCCTTAAAACTATCCTGTAATTTGGATTTACACCACTCGTTGTTCCCTGAACCTGCAAACCTGCAACTTTAGCTACCAAACCGCCTGCGATGTTGATGGATTTACCTTTGGTAACAGCATTTCCGGAAAGCACGGTTTGAGCTGAACCAATTTCGCTTTTCCTTTTTACAATACCACCGGCAGTTACAACAACTTCACTCAATTCTGAGTTGGTTCTTTGAACAACCACATTCACGGTAGCGCCATCCACTGTTACATCAGTTTTAGCAATACCAACAGCCGAAATAGACAATACATCGCCTGCTTTTGCAGGGATGGAAAAAAATGCATCTGCATCAGCAGCAACAGACACATTTGTACCTTTAACGTTGACCGTTGCAAAGGGCACGGGATCACCGTTTTGATCTTTCACAGTACCAGTTATTTTATTCTGTGCCATGGCAGCAGATCCAATAAACAGTACTAGACTAAGAAGACTTAGAAATTTTCTCATGTTTAGAACTTTTTTAAAATGTGCTTTAATTGTAGAATAAACAAACAGTTAAAAAGCCGCAAATATAATGTTAATATGGACAATTGATAAGACAGCTTAAAAATAAATTTTGCTGCTTATTGTTAAAAAAAATTAACGTATTGAGACTAAGTGCCTTATGAACCAAAAATTTATTTTTTGGAAAATTGGAGAAATAAAAATTTTCATGATTACCGTATGGTCAAATTTATCCCAAACTAAAGGCTTAGAATTAAAAATCTGACAGATGCTTTAAACGAAAACAGCCACCGTCAGGTAGCTGTTTTCTAAAACAAAACAATTTTTCTATCAATCTTTTTATGGTTCCCAGAATAATTTGGCACTTACCACATCATCACCACCGGGCAGGGCAGAAACAGCAGCTTTCCAATTGGTTGGATTGGAACCAGACTCATTGGCAGGATAAGTCAATCGAAGTGGCAAATTACCATTGGCACCTACCGGTGGGCTCACCACATCAATATCAGGATAACCCAGTCGTCTGATATCAGTCCAGGAATCCCAATTCATATTATAGTCAGCTATCCATTCCTGGTACCCTAATTTCCTTTGCCAGGGTCCGGTTGCTGTTGCATAGTTCACATCCGGCTCTGCAAGATATGCAGAAGCATCACTGCCTGAACCGCCCCAATATTCTATAGAAGCAGTAATGGCATTGTCATAATGTGTTTCTGCAGTTCCTCCAACGTTAATACCGCTTTCTATAGCTTCAGCCAACCAAAATTCTACCTGCCAATACCCTAAAAGAATACCAGGATAGTCTGCTGTCAACATTTGATCGGAAGGGTGGGAAAACAAACCCCATCCATTGGCATTCCCTGGTGTACCGCCACTATAATTTCCGTTCTGATCTTTTGTAAAATATAATGGAACACGGGGATCATTTAAGCCAACCATTGTAGATACCAATAGATTGGCAGGTATAAAGTCATGCCTGCCACTATATACCAGTGCCTGCCAGATAGGATTTGAATTAGAGGGCGAACTTGGATCATACGTCATGGCTGCATTATCCGCATTTGAAGTAAAGACGCCTGTTGCAACTGCATTATTAACAGCCGATGTAGCAGTGGATGCATCCACTGCTGCAAGTCGTACACCCATTTTTAGTTCTAAAGATGCTGCAAATTTTATCCAGGCAGATATATCTGCGCCATAAATAAGGTCAGCACCTTCAGAGCCCACAAAAGCGCCTGCACTTGTGCTGCTTAATCCGGCAATACAAGTGTCAAGTCTGTGCAAAAGATCTGCATATATGGTTGGAGCATCATCATATTTAGGAAATGGGATGGTACTGTTTAATGACTCTGAATATGGGATATTGCCGTAAGTATTCAATAATAAGTCATAGGCAAATACTTCCAGTATATCTGTAATTCTTGCGTTATTCTTAGCAATTTCAGGGTCTGATATATCTGTATAAAATTTTGTTTTAGCAGCCTGCAAATTTGCCAGGCAACCTTCATACAGGTTGTTCCACCAGCCATTTTGAGCCTGATAAGCTGAAAAATTATACTGAGCTTCATAAACGTAAGAATTTTCTGTCCATACCTGGGATATTACTCTGAAAGGAGCCGATGAAACAGAGGTGCTTGTATAATAATCCACCAGTCTTTTTTCGCCGGTTGTAAACAATGTGGATGGAGGCACATTGGTAGCGGCTTTGGTATTAATATTAAGATCATTAAAATCTTTTGTACATGCTGACAAGAGCATGTAAAAGGCTATGATAACAAAACTTATCTTTTTCATTTTTAGTCTTTTAAAAGTTAACTTTAAGAGCTGCTCCTAGTGTTCTGACTGTTGGATAGGCCCCATTTTGGAAACCCATAGAAGCATTGCCGGAAGCCTGGCCCTGCTCAGGATCAGCATAAGGTAGATTTTTATGGATAATCCATAAATTTCTTCCTGATAAGGATATGTCAATACCTTTTATAAACCTTGCGCCATTTTGAAATATTCTTGCCGGCAGGGAATAGGTAAGCACTACTTCTCTTAATTTGACAAAGCTGGCATCATATACAAATTGCTCATGGGCTTCAGCGCCTGCAGAACTAAATGTCCAATTGCCTGTATATAATCCTGATTCATCAACCATTTGAGTATTGGGCTTACCGGTTGATTCAACAACTCCTGTGTAAAGATATCCGTTACCATCTGCCAAATAACCCCTTACAGGTTTTCCATTACTGTTGTTTCCGGCAGTTTGAGGATACAATCCTGAGAATGAGCCATAATCCATATCTAATGAATAGACTACACCTCCTTGTCTTACATCTATTAAGAAACTTAAAGCTAAATTTTTATATTTAAAGGTATTATTAATACCACCAATCCAGTCAGGATTGGGTGTACCCAAATCGCTGTATGGGTTATCTTCTAAAATTGGATAGCCATCATCATCAATTAATCTCTGGCCTTTGTCGTTGTATTTATATTTTGTGCCCTGCAATTGATAAGATTTGCCTGGTTCTGCAACCAGCCGAACTGAATTTTGATAACCGGCAACAACATACGTGGGCTGATTATTATAAAGTGATATAACCTTTTGGTTATTTTTACTCCAGTTGACATCTATATTCCAACTAAAGTTTTTCGAACGGATCGGCACTAAATTTAGGCTGGCTTCAACACCAGCGTTTTGAACAGTTCCCCCATTTACATAAAATGATGCAAATCCTGTAGAGGTGGAAACGTTAATCGGCATGATCTGGTTAATCTGGCGGGCATGATAATAAGTAACACTAAAACCAATTCTATCTTTCAAAAAGCTGGCCTCAATACCTGCTTCTGCAGATTTTTGTCTTTCCGGAACCAGGTTAGCATTATTGTTGGTAGTAGGTGTCGCAAACATTGATTCACCACTGATTGGCGTGAGTGCTGTATAAGTATTTATTGTAGCAAAAACAGGTGCATCGCCTCCAACTTCAGCATAATTGACCCAAGCTTTTGCATGTGACAACCAGGCTAAAGATTGCAACAATTGACCAAACTGAAAATTAAGGGATGCAGAGGGGTAATAATATGAATTATTGTCTTTTGGTAAAGTAGAAGACCGGTCTCTGCGTATGGTAGCATCCAAAGTCAAAATTTCTTTATAATCAAGAGTAGCTCCGGCAAAAACGCCATCTACTTCTTTTTTTGCAAAAGATTCACTTGGCGCTGCAGGTGTGCTCACTGAATTTGAAAGGGCGAATAAACCAGGTACCACCAATCCCCCGCTTGTTGCAGAGGCTATACTTTGTGTATTTGTTTGCCTGATGTTACTTCCCAATATTGCCCTTAAGGCAAAACTGTTACTCAATTTTTTATTAAGGTTCAACATGGCATCATAATTAGTTTCATCATACCAGTAATTGGTTCTGGAATAGTTCGGCGTGTAGGTGCTGCCAACATCTTGCCTTAACTCAAAAATTTGAGAATAATAATCTTTTGAAACCCTTACCATTGCTGTCAACCAGGAATTAATAGTCCAGTCTAAATGAACATTCCCAAAGAAACGGGTACGGGCATCGCTTTCATAATTTTTATATACAAACCAATATGGGTTATCATGATAAGCAGGCTTCACTATATTGGCAGAGGATGTATTATCCATATATGCATCCGTTGCCCAATTCCAGGTTATATTGGCATCGGAATTAAAGAAATCCTTTTTGAGCTGATATAAATCAACATTGGTAGGCCACCATTGGCGAAAATCTGCCATAGCACCCAATTGACCACCATAAGATCCATAAGGATAGATATACCTGTTTCTGGCAGAATTGTCAGAGTATTCTATTGAACCGGTTAATGATAAGTTGTCAAGTAATTTATATGTTGAAGAAAAATCAATAATGTTTTTCTTCAAAAGGCTATTGGGAATAAAATCTTTGTCTTCATCATGTGAGTAACCAAATTTAAAACTGGCTTTATCTCCGCCACCCTGAGCAAAAACACTTACAGTGGATGTTACCGGCTTAACGAAGAAATCCTGGGGCTTATAATGCGCTGCAGGTTCCCAGGGTGTGGCTTTCCCATAATTAGGATCTCCGGGTGAGAACGCATCCCAGTTATAAACCAACTTACTTGGGTCATATATAGGACCAGTTGCAGCATCTGCATCTGTTTCAACTATATCAACAGGGTCATTGCTAAAAAATGTAGGCATATTGTAAACAAATCCCAAAGCACCTCCATAGCCTTCTCCATATTTAGTTTGGTAAGTGGGCAGAGTTGAATTATCAAAAGATCCGGTTGTAGCGCCAAAATTAACTGTTACTCCTATCCCTTTTCTTTTAACTCCTTTCTTTGTTGTTATCAATATCACACCATTGGAAGCCCGAGAACCATATAAAGCTGATGCCGCAGCACCTTTTAATACGCTCACAGAAGCAATATCATTTGGGTTCAAATCAAAGGATGAATTGCCCAAATCATAACCACCTGCACTGTAATTGGAATTATCAAATGGAACACCATCCACTACAAAAAGAGCCTGATTGCTTTGAGTAAGGCTTTTCATACCACGCAGAATAACATTAGTAGAACCTCCCATCGAGTTTTCCTGCGTTATGTGGAGACCCGCAATTTTGCCTGATAAATTACTGACAGGGTTCATTGAGACAGCAGACCTGTTCATTTCATCTCCTGAAATTTGCTGGGCCGCATAAGGTAGGGTATTTCTGTTCCTTTTAATACCCAATGCTGTAGTTACCACCACATCATCAATACTTCCGGAAACCCTGTTTACAGTAATTGTTATTACCGGGTCAGAGCCGACAGTAACCTTTGTGTCTTCAATGCCTACAGCTGAAACATTCAAAACATCTCCGGTTTTTGCCTGAATGGTGAAATTAGCGTTCGCATCGGCTGCGACTGTTACTTTTGAACCCACTACTTTCACCGTTGCATAAGGGACAAGATCACCATTTTGATCTCTTACAGTGCCGTTTATTTTATTCTGTGCCTCCGCTACAGTTCCAATAAACAGCACGAGACTAAGAAGACTTAGAAATTTTCTCATGACTATAAATTTTTTTTAAATGGCTTGTGCAGCAGAGGGAACAAACAGTAAAAAACCGCCATTAATTGTTTATGGATATTTGATAAGACAGAGAAAGAATTAATGTAGCTGCATATTGTAAAAAAAAAACTAAAAGTAAAAAGATATACGATTTTTAGATGTAAGTATTGACAAACCAAATTAAAATAACATACTGTTTTCCTGTTGAAGCCACCTAAGATATTGCAGCACCTGGCATATAAATTTTCAATTTTATAATATTGCCTTTGAGAAATATCCATAAAAAAAGCCATTCCTTCCGGAACAGCTTTTATAATATTCAAAAATATCACCTATGCAGAAGCTTCTGCTGCTGCCTGTGCTTTTTTTGTAGCCCAGTCAATTAAAATATCTGCCACCAAAGGCCTTGAAAATTCATTAGGAGGACGTTGGCCATTAGCCAGCATTTCCCTAACCTTAGTTCCACTTAGAGAAACAATATCGGGATTTTTAGGGGCTGTTTTTGTACTGGCCATACTTTCGGTATTGTTACACCAGAAAGTATGTTCAAACTTTAAAATTTCCATGCCCATCTTAGGGCCTATTTTTTCCATTAATTGTTGTGCTTCATAAGTACCATAATATCCGCCCACACCTGCATGGTCACGCCCGATAATCATGTGTGTGCAACCATAATTTTTACGCAATAATGTGTGGTTGATAGCTTCCCTTGGACCACCATAACGCATAGCTGTCGGCAATACGCTGAGCATGGTATGGTCAGGGTTAAAATAATTTTCAATCAGTACTTCATAACATTTCATACGCACTGGTGCAGGAATGTCATCACTTTTTGTTTCACCAACCAATGGGTGGATTAAAGCGCCATCTACGATTTCCTGTGCACATTTTACCAAATATTCATGTGCCCTGTGTATGGGGTTACGTGTCTGGAATGCAACGATAGTTTTCCAGTTGCGTTTTTCAAATTCTGCCCTTGTTTCAGCAGGGTCAAGATAATATTGTTCTTTGATATCTTCTTTGCGCAATGGCCTGTTTATCATTTCCAGTGGACCTGAAATAAACTTATTTCCGTATTTATAAAATACTGCAACGCCAGGATGTTTTTCTTCAGTTGTTTTAAAACATTTCTGAGCGAGGTTTTGCAGGTCAAGCTCGAATTTTTCATCAACAGTCATTACACCCAGTACACGTCCTGTTTTATCAAGCAGTGCAACCTCTTCACCAGTCTTGATTTTATCATAATTGTCACCTGCTGGTAATAAGATTGGGATACCCCAGGGGAGCCCATTTGTTAACTCCATTTTTTCAATCACAGATTCACTGTCTGCTTTTCCCATAAATCCGGTTAGCGGGCTAAAGGCTCCGATAGCAATCATTTCTACGTCAGCTGCATATCGGTCATCAATTGTCAATTGAAAAATATTTTTTGCTTTTGCCTCTAATTCCTGTTTGCGGGAACCGGTAGCAATCCTGTTTACCAATGTTCCGCCATGTGGTTGGTTCATGTAAGATGTTTTTATTGTATTAAAAAATAATTATGCCTTTTCTATATAACCTTTCTCTTCAAGATAATTAAGCACTACCTGGGCACTTTCATCCAATGTCTGGCTTCCTGTATCAACGGTTAACTCAGGATGAACCGGTGCTTCATAAGGGTCACTAATTCCGGTAAAGTTTTTGATTTCTCCTGCTCTTGCCTTTTTATACAATCCTTTTGTATCACGGCCTTCACAAACTTCAAGAGATGCAGCTACAAATATTTCTATAAATTCTCCATCCTTCACCAGTTGGCGCACCATATCACGGTCTTCAATATAAGGAGATACGAATGCTGTGGAAACTATTACACCCGCATCTACAAACAATTTTGCCACTTCACCAATTCGACGGATATTTTCCTTACGGGAATCTGCATCAAAACCAAGGCCTTTATTCAAACCCATGCGGATGTTATCACCATCCAAAACATAAGTATGATAGCCTCTTTCAAAAAGTTTTTCTTCCACTTTGTTAGCAAGGGTTGATTTTCCGGCGCCGGAAAGACCGGTGTACCAGAGTATAGCAGATTTATGACCGTTCATGCGATGACGATCATCTTTAGTAATGGTGGCTGAGTGCCAGACGATGTTTTTTACAATTTCCATGCGCTTGTTTTTTTAAAATTTTGCGCGAATGTAACACTGTAACATTGAATTTCCTATTAGAACCATAGAAATAACATTCATAAGAACCCCCTGATTGGACAGGTTTTAACTTTCTTTTCTAATCAAAATAATATGGGGGCAGGATAATTTTTTCAAATTCTCAATTAAATCCCTTTTTAAATTTTGCAAAGGAAATTGTGCTACCCGGGATTTTTTCAGACAAGCAATTATAAAAATAAATGAACATTGATTTAAGAAGCAATAATGAAAATAGTGTTTAAGTTAATGATAATGCAAACCAGTCATCCATTATGAACTATTCTCTGTTCAATCAATTTTTTAAACCAATTTTGGAGAATGAGTATCTCAATATCTGAACATAGGGATACTTTTTTCAAATAAACATTCGGCAATAAAGAATATTGATATAAAAAAAACAGGGTTGCTTTATGAAAGAACCCTGAAATCAAAATTTATTTCAATTATAAATCATCAAAAAATAATACCAAGCCCAACGCTAAAGCTTTTGGTTTTTACAGTTCCCGGATAACGGCTTGGATTGATATTAGTCAATCCGCCATCCCATTGAATAAATCCTCTCAATCCAACCTTACCGGCTTTAATATCTGTTCCTGCAACAATACTGTATCCAACATCCATTGGTTTGAAATCATCGTCATCACCATTACCTATCTGCAATTTTGTTTTCATATTATCTTCCAGTCTATACAATGTATAATGTCCACTCACAGCATAAGCCAAATATGGCCCGGCACCGGCATAAATCCTAAATTCATCTCCCGGGACTATATGAAAAGTGATAGGCATTGATATACCTGCATAATCAAATGTCGTTTTTGATTTAATTTCATCTATGTCTTCAAAATCATAATTCTGCTCACCTTTGCGTATGTAAAAAACAGAGGGCTGTAATGATATCCATTTCCCAAGATCAATATCTCTGGTAATGCCAAAGTGCATGCCAATCACACTACTCCTATCCTGCTTTTCACCATTTAAAATATATTTTACATTGGAGATATCAATACCTCCGAAAACAATAGTCCGGCTTTGTGACATAGCTACACTTGCACCTGCACAAAGCAATACTGTGAATAGAATACTTCTCATAGTTTTTGTTTGGTTTTTTATGAATAAAGAATTTTTACTAAATTGTATACACTTGTTGATGTTACATTACATATAATAAAGTTCTTATTGTTGAAAAAAATTATCTCTTTTCTCAAAAGAAATAAATCCTAATTTTTCATAAACATCTTGTCCTAAAATTATTACTGAGAATTTTCTTGTTCCTTAATTTAAGATACAAGGCTGAGGAAAATGCTTTTTGTTTTGGTTAATAATATTTATGTTCTGCCTGGTCTAAATCGTCAATTATTCAAAATAATATCAAACCCCGACAATACGATTAACTGCATATTTTTTTATATCAATATTTATTAAATTACACCAAACAATTATTTAAAAAACAGCACACATATTTTCCCATATTCCTTACTAAAAAAATCTATTCTTTGTTTTAAAATACTATAAAAAACTGCAATGCCACTGCGGCACATAAAGAAAACACCCAACTCCAAAACCAAATGGCAGACAGTCCTGTTTTTGATATTGCCTGATAATATAAAAATACCATTACCCAAACACTGATAGTGATTGACAACACAAATTGAACTAAACCTCCGATAGGTAAAGGCAAATAATTAAAAATAAAATATACATACAACACCAACGAACCAATAAAACATATCTTCCCTATGCTCCGGATAAATGACCATTTATTTTCATTCAAAAACATCAGCGCACCTATTATCTGTAATACCCATTTGCCTGAAGCAATACATATTGATAAAATCATAAAGCCAACACTGCGATATAGCCAATAGTTTTGCCCTATAAAAAATCCTGTAAGCAACATAGACAGGCTAAACCATAATAACGAAAATTGTATATCTTTTTTATGTGAGTCCAACAGTGTTATTCATGTTTTATTTTTTCATTGAATTGTTTTGCATCTTCAGGTGTAAGCTTTGAAACTTTATCGGAATTCAGGATATTTTTTAAAACATCATCCTGCACAGGAATAAATAGCCAGGACTCTTTCACAACAGGAATACCATCTTCGGATGCCAGGCGCAATTTTTTTCCATTAGGTTGCAAAGTTGTATTAACAACAGCAAGGCTATCGCTTAAACCAACATAAGCACTTCCAAAAAGCACATAAGCCCCATCTTTTGTTTTTGCGGGTTTCAGATAATTAGTACCGGTTGGAAAAAGCGACATATTCATCCATACTGAATCGTTATCGGCACAAATGATCCTGCCGGCAGCAACATTTGCAATTGTAATAAAACCTTGCTTTTCTGTTATGCGCCACAGTTGCGAACGTCTCCCTGATTTAGGCGCCAAGACTATTTCACAAACATTGCTATGCCCATTATAACCAGAGTCCATATCCCATACCAAACCATTATCAGCATTTACAATAAGAAAGGTTTGTGTATTTTCCTGCGATTGTGCAGTAAAGGATATTGTTGAAAATAAAAATAGCAGCAGGCTTAATAAAGTTGACTTCATTTGTTTAAGTTGTTGAATAGTCTTGTTTGAATAAGATATTGTTATTTAAATATAAAATTCAGTGATATTTCAATCTTATACAATACGATAAAATGCGTATTTTTTTTACACCCAGGTTATATGAATTACCTCTACAATTTTATGAATAGCTAAAAAATCAATCATTAACCTATTTCCTATTGGCGCAGTAAACAAATGTTTATCAATGGCTGTTCCAAATATCATTAACTCAAATCAGCAATAGATCAACATCCTGTTGAATAAAATGCAGCAGGTAAATTGGAAATGTAGTTTTACTATTTTGGAATTTTTGACAAAAAACAAATGGAAGATTGAATTGATATTTAAAAATGAATCAAAACTTTTCACTTCAATATTTGAAGAAGAAAACCTGCATGCAATTGATACTCAGACAAAGCGTATATGATAGCATTCACGCTCCTGTCTGCAGTGTATCATAAACATCATTCAAGTATGGCTTTCAGTTTTACAAGGCAGGCTTTTTTACTTTTTTTCAGGTAATAACGATTTAGAATAACAAATGCCTTCGCATCTATATATTTATTGGCAATGCTTTTATTGCAAACCGGATGCGCTTGAAAACCTTATTATTCAATTTTACCGTTAAAATAGTACCTGAAACTTTTTGATATTGAGACATAATTTTAGAATGAGAAGAAATTTCATCTGACTTAATGCCAATCAATTTGTTTGTAGCGTTGAATCTAAAAAATAACCAAATCCATAAGGCCAATTTAGCTCATTATCACAGCGACAAATCCAACAGTCTGTTTCTCAAAAAATCAATTATCGCTTTATCCATACAAATATCTTAAATGGTTAAACTAAAATTTCGATGCAGACAATAAAAGATATTTTTATCTTTTTCTATCTTTATGTAACATAAGTAACAAAACAAGTGATTTATTACATGCATTTTTGCATTATGAAAAAGAGAAAATGAAGAAAACAAGCTGGAAAGGATTGAGTGAAATCAACTCCGTCAGCATTAATAAGTATTGCAGGTAAATCCATGTTTTGAAAGCGTTTCATTTGACGGGTTTTCATTTTAAAAGGCTTCTAAAAAATTAAAAATAAAAACTATGACACACGAAATTGATGTACAATGGATGGGCAAAATGCAGTTTAATGCATTGGTAAATGGTCATACCATTATCATGGATGGCCCCGAGAAAGTGGGAGGTGAAAATAACGGCCCGATTCCCAAACCATTTGTTCTTACAGCACTTGCAGGATGCACAGGTATGGATATAGCATCCATCTTAAGAAAGGCTGGCAAAAACCCGCAGGATTTTAATATGAAAGTACTGGGCGAAATCAGCACAAGGGTTCCCATCGAATATGTTGCCATTCATATCATCTATGAATTTTTTGGCAATGAAGACAACAAAGAAGCTGCTCTCTCAGCAGTTACTGATTCACAGGAAAAATATTGTGGCGTAAGTAATATGCTTAAAAAAGCATTACCAGTTACGTGGGAAGTCCGTTACAATAATGTGACAATTTTTAATAACAAGAAAGAAACAGAAATGGCAGAAATTGAATTATAAAAATCTGTAGAAGAGGATGAATAATATTTTAATCAGATACAAGTTGCTGATCATTGGATGCATCATTGGAGCTATTGGTGGATATCTGTATTATTTTTTTATCGGCTGTCATTCAGGTACCTGCCTTATTACTTCAAAACCTGTGAACAGTACATTATATGGCTGCTTGATGGGTGGAGTATTATTTAATATTTTTAAAAACGAAAAAAAACAAAACAATGTTTGAAGCAATTAAAAATTTATTCGGAACTGGGAACAAGACTGATTATAGTGAACTTATTAAAAAGGGAGCTATTATAGTAGATGTCAGGAGTAAAGGAGAATTTGCAGGTGGCCACATCAAAAATTCAATCAATATACCAGTGGATCAGTTGAGCACCAACTTATCTAAATTAAAAGATAAAAATCAGTATATTATTTGTTGTTGCGCATCAGGGATGAGAAGTGGTACTGCAAAAAAAATTTTGGAATCCAATGGTTATACAGCTGTATTTAATGGAGGTGGCTGGGCAGGTTTGCAAAACAAACTCTAACTGATGATAGCACATTTTAAATTGGAATAGAATGAACAGGATAAAACAACTAATTTTCACAGGCTGGAGTTTTCGCAGATTACTTTATCTCGTAATGGGGATCCTCTTAACTGTGCAAGCTTTCAGGGAACATGATCCAATTGTTGGTATGTTAGCTGCATTTATATTATTAATGGCTATTGGCAATCTGGGTTGTTGTGGGCCATTGGGTTGCCAGTTGCTATCAAATAAAAATAAAAGTGAATAATACAATTATCAGGTTGCAAGTAATTGGACAACCCTACACCCAAAAAACAAGGCCTCAAATGAAAGATGCCATATCATTATAATTTGAAGAATATTTATGCAAATTATAGTAGTGTTGATTTAATCTTTTATCCTTATATCTCACTCTTAAAATTTTTTATTATTAACAACACTATTCTTCTTACATTTTTTTGATCCTCGTAGTATTCTCTATGCCACAAATAATCTTCTGCATTATCATAGTGAAAAAATAATTTAAATTTTTTGTAACCTTTCATTTACCTGTGCACTCTATTTTGTGTTAGTTCATAATAAAACATTTAAAAATGATGTACACAATTAGAAGTTTAGGCAAATGGATGGGAGGCATTGCCGGTTTATTGATTTTATCTGCTCCCGTAACAATGGCGCAAACAAGCAACAAACTTACTGATCCTGAAATAGCTTCAGTAGCAGTTACAGCCAACCAGATTGATGTTAACTATGGCAAAATAGCATTGAAGAAAACAAAGAATGCTGATATCCTCAAGTTCGCCAATACAATGATAAAAGATCATAACAATATCATCAGCCAGGCGGTAGCTCTTGCTACAAAACTGAAAGTAACACCTAAGACAAATGCAACCACACAGAGTCTTCTTGATGGTGAAAAGACAACTACCACCATGCTGAACAGCAAGAAAGGCAGTGCATTTAACAAGGCTTATATTGATAATGAAGTTGCCTATCATCAGGCTGTTATCAATGCAGTAAAGACAGTTTTAATACCCGATGCACAAAATGCAGAATTAAAAGGTTTGTTACAAAGCGTGATGCCTTTGTTGGAATCACATCTCGAAATGGCAAAGAATATGGCAGCTAAATTTTAAGACCAACAGATAGGAAGTTTTGAACTAACCTGGATAGTATGATATGCACACGATATGATTGATGTGAAAACTGATTGCAACGTGTCATATCATTTATCCGGGTAATCTTTAATGACAATGAAAAATCTAAAAAATATATTTCGCATTGCAATAATGGTATTACTTGCATCATCGTGTTCAACCAATAATAATAGCAAAGTACAACCTGAACAAAGTAAAAGAGATACAGTTATAATTCAGGCAATGAAATTTCAACCGGATACAATAATGATAAATGAAGGAGATACTATTGTTTGGATCAATAAAGGAATTGTTGCTCATGATATTTCAAAGTATCCTGATAAAACATGGCACTCTGATACTATTGAACCGCAGCAAACGTTTGAAAAAGTTTTTGACGACAGCACAAGTTATTTCTGTAGCATACATCCCACTATGAAAGGGCTTATTATGATAAATAAATAGTTGTATCAGCTAATAAAATAATTAATGAATTTTCAGGAATATTTTATAAATTGTAATCACTCTGGATTGTCTTTTTTGAGAAGAAAAAAACAACTTAATTTAAATTGGAAATGATATGCCACTTGTAGAAAAACCGGACAACACCGGGATAGAAGATGTGATCGATTGTATATTGAAGGGAGAAAGTTCTTTATATGAAACTATAGTCCGCAGGTATGATAAATATTTATACAAGATAGGCAGGTCTTATGGTTTTGATCACCAGGCCACTGAGGATTTAATGCAGGAGTGTTTTGTCAATGCTTACATCCACTTAAAAGATTTTGAAAAAAGATCAACATTCAAAACCTGGCTCACAAGAATCATGGTGCATCAATGTTATCATAAAAAGCACCAGTCTAAATACAAAAATGAAACTTATGAAATAGATGAAGTTTATGAAGACACTCCTCCTGCATTTTTTTCATCACAGAAAGAACCTGATGAATTTGTGAGCAACAATGAACTGAAATATAATTTAGAAGAGGCCTTACTACATATCCCTGAAGACTACAGAATGGTTTTTACTCTGAGAGAACTGAATGGTATGAGTATCCATGATACTGCTGAAGCTTTAAGTATCAGTGAGAATAATGTAAAAGTAAGACTCAATCGTGCTCACACGATGTTGAGGCATGAAATAGAAAAAACTTATACCAGTGAAGAAATTTTTGAGTTCAATTTAATTTATTGCGATGCATTGGTAGCAAGGGTAATGTCCACAATTCATGCGCTCGAAAATCCCCACATTAGAGATCAGTTATTGTAATTGTTATCAAAATATTCCCTGATACTGTTTTAGATTATGTATTGCAAAATATTGCCTGATATATTACCTTTTGCTCAAACATTATACACCCATTTATAAACCAGAGCTAATAAAATATTTGTAAGTTTGAAGCATGTAACGAAAAGATAGTGGCAATATTTAGAGTATTTCGATAGTATCCGGAAACGTTACAACTCAGTACATGAGAATCAGAAAATTAATCCGCCTGGTTCGTCTCCAAATTCCAAAAGAGATACTTGCATTTTTATTTTCGATTGCAACTTTTTCACTGAATGCGCAACATTTCCTTAATCCACGCTTCACGCATTATACAATCAACAATGGTCTTTCACAAAACCTGATTTACAGTATTATACAAGACCACACCGGATTTATGTGGTTTGGTACCAAGGATGGGCTCAACCGTTTTGATGGTTATGATTTCAAAGTTTTTCATCATGATCCATTTGACTCTGCTTCTATTTCAGACAATGCAGTTTCCTCTTTATTTATAGATTCAAAAGGCAGGCTATGGATTGGGACTATGAATGGCCAGGTAGATCTTTATGATAATAAAAAGAACAAATTCAAGCATTTTTTATCAGACAATATCAACAAGGGAAATATAAAAGCAATCACTGAAGACCCAACCGGAAATATTTGGGTTGGCACTTACGGAAATGGTATATTCAAATTAGTATTCAATCGGGAAAACAAATCTAATATACCGGATGTTGTTCTGCATTATTTAAATACACCCGGAGATAGTACTACAATCAACAAAAATTTTGTGACTGATGTTTTTGCTGATCATAATGGTGGTATTTGGGCTTCAACCATTGAAGGTATTTTTCAGTATGCAATGCCTCATGGCTCAAAACTGCAATTTTCTTCCGAAATAAATTCAGTAGTAAAAGCGGGGACGAAATTTATTCCTCAGGGAATTCAATTCGATTTGTCTTCAACAAAGCAGGTTCCTTTAGAAGGATTCCAGTCCGGAGGGTCAAGATTCCTTGAAGATAAGCAACACCGGATATGGATGGGTTCTACCGAAGGAATGTTCTTGTTTGATCAAAAAGCTCACAAGCTTATTTATTTTGATCCGTTAATGCCCGGGCTTACAATGGGGAACATAAAATCAATTTGTAATACATCATTTTCAATCGGCGGAGAAAAAACCAATAATATCCTGATGGGCTTTCTCACAGGGGCAGGAATATTGAATACCCAAAACCTCACATTACAATACCTGAAAAATGATCCCGGAAATGCAAACAGCCTGGCACCGGGTAGTACACTCTGTGTGTACCAGGATAGATCCGGATGTCTATGGCTGGGCAGTAGCGGGTCAGGGTTGAGCAAATTTGATACACGTGCTAACTTATTTCCAATGCCAGGATATCATTCTACTGATGGAAAGTTCAGAACCGAAAACCTGAGTGTCCGTGCTTTTTTGAATACTAAAAAATACTTGTTCATTGGTACACAAAGTAAGTTAATGATAGCTGATAAAGCCACATTAATCATGAAGCCTGTATTACTTGAAAATAATGCTTTAGTTTCAAACCTTATCTTTAGTATAGCACCGGCAGATTCTGAAAGTTGCTGGCTGGCTACTAATTCCGGACTATTTCTGTACAATTATAAAAAGAATACTTCAAAACTCTATTTAACAGGTATAGAGAAAGAAGGTCAAGTAGATAATCGTATTTTTAAAATCTACAGGGATAAACACGAAAATCTATGGTGCCTGACTCTTTACTCACTTAGTTTTTTTGACACAAAAAGCAAAAAGTTTACTCATTACTTTTTTAACAACAAACCAGTCACCGGATATTCTGAACCAACTTATGGGGATATTTACCAGGACTCGTCCGGAAATTTCTGGCTCGGCACAGGCATTGGATTGATCTATTTTAATATCAAAACAAAAAAATATTTTCAATATGTAACAAACCCTTCCGACACCAGCAGCCTGAGTTTTGATGAAGTTAGAAGCATTGTGCCAGACCCTAAAAATCCCACAAAATATCTATGGATTGCAACAGCCGGAGGTGGACTGAACAGATTGAATATTCAAACAAAAAAGTTTAATCATTTTACTGAAAAAAATGGCCTGCCCAATAATGTTGTTTATGGAATTTTAGCCGATACCGATGGTAACCTTTGGATGAGTACCAATAATGGTATTTCCATGTTTAATCCTTCAATCCAAAGTTTTACAAACTACGATGTCAATGCAGGATTACAAAGCAATGAATTCAATTCGGGTGCATTTTATAAAGACAATGAGGGTAAACTTTATTTTGGTGGCATTAACGGATTTAATGTTTTTTCATCTGATGATATCATTGGAGATAACTTTATACCACAACTGGCATTCACAGGTTTCAGTATATTCAATCGTCCTGTATCCATTAACGAGAAAGGTTCGCCCCTCACCAACAGTATTACTGAAACGAAAAAGATTGTTTTGCCATTTAGTGATAATATCATCAGTTTCCAGGTTGCAGCATTAGATTTTTCTGATCCGGAAAAAAAAGAATACGCATACAAACTCGCTCCATCCAATAAAAGCTGGGTACAAATGGGAAGCAACCGTTTAATCACTTTCAGTAACCTGGAACCTGGCAATTATATACTTCAGGTAAGAGCACGAAACCATAATGGCACCTGGAATGAAAAAGGCATTTCACTTAATCTCATTATCCTACCTCCATGGTGGAGAACATGGTGGGCATACCTCATCTATATTTTTATTTTTTTGGGGATTCTATACCTCCTTCGTAAAGACGGTAAAAGAAAATTAAAATTAAAAAACAGGATGCAGGTTGAACATCTCGAAGCTCAGAAACTAAAAGAACTGGATCATCTGAAATCCCGCTTTTTTGCCAATATCTCACATGAGTTCAGAACGCCGCTTACACTCATCATGGGCCCCTTAGAAGATCTTATGCAAAACGGAAATGCAGCACAGTTTAAGGAAATTTTACCCGAAGTTCATCGCAACTCAAAAAGGTTGTTGCAACTAATTAACCAACTGCTTGATTTATCAAAACTGGATGCAAATAAATACCGGATCAATACAACAAGAGAAGATATCATTCCTTTTATTAAACAGCTAATTTCTTCATTTAATTCGATGGCACAGATGAAGAAAATCGACTTGCAATTTGAAGTGGACCCTGCTTTGAAAAGTGAGCTCAGGGAAGGAAAAACTAAGTTTTACTTTGATGAAGATATGATAGAAAAAATCGTGGATAATTTATTGTCCAATGCTTTCAAATTCACAGGCGAATCCGGATGTATTACTGTTGGTTTGAAAATGCCAGCAACAAAAAAAGGTTTTCTAGAATTATCAGTAAAAGACAATGGAATTGGAATCCCATCCGAAAAGATTCCGCATGTTTTCGACAGGTTTTTCCAGGCTGAAAATGCAGATGAAAATCACTTTGAAGGTAGTGGTGTTGGATTGGCTTTGCTGAAAGAGTTAGTTGATCTGCTGGAAGGTAATGTAGTTGTAGAAAGTGAAGTGGATCAGGGAACCTGCTTTTATTGCTATCTGCCTTTTAACAGAAAGATTGTTAATCAAAATCTTTTGAATACAGAGCAAAAAAATCAAATTTCATTAACGGGTTATAAAAAATCAGAACCAGACAATCATACACCAATATCAGTTGACGAAAACAAGGATCTTATTCTTATTGTAGAAGATCATCCCGATGTCAGAAAATACATCAGGGGCAAGTTAGAAGATTCTTTTTCAATAATAGAAGCATGCAATGGCATTGAAGGTTTAAAATTAGCACAAAGAGAAATTCCCGATCTTGTTATCAGTGATGTAATGATGCCGGGGATGAATGGATTTCAACTTTGTGAAAAACTAAAAACAGATAATCTCACCAGTCATATTCCTGTAATAATTCTTACCGCAAGAGCTGAGGATAGTGATAGAATGACAGGGCTTGAAACCGGCGCTGACGCATACCTTATCAAACCTTTCAATTCGCATGAGTTAAATATCCGGGTTAAGAAACTGATAGAACTAAGGAAAAAACTGAGAGCTAAATTCAGCGATAAATTAATAATAAAACCTGGAGATATTACTATCACTTCCCTCGATCAGGAGTTTATCAAAAAACTTATGGCTACTGTTGAAAACCATATCAGTGATGCAAAATTTTCAGTGACACAATTGAGTAGTGAAATGAATATGAGTATATCACAACTTAGCCGTAAACTGAAAGCGCTCATTGATCAATCACCACAGAAATTTATCCGTTCAGTACGGATGCAAAGAGCTTTGGATTTATTGAAACATGGCGCAGGGAATATATCCGAAATTTCATGGGATATTGGGTTTGAAGACCCCTCCTATTTCACAAGAGTTTTTAAAAACTACTTCGGTTGCCTTCCTACTGAAAAAGAAAAATTCCCATGATAATTGTTTCTTTATTTAAAGGTTTGGCAGTAAATTCAGGGAATAGTTCTGTCTGCGGAATCCTGGGTACCGTAAATAAAGTATTCCGATGAAATGATATGCAATGCATCCACCACTTATTAAAAAAAGTATTCTATTACAGAATTGAAATTCCCCTAATCTGTAAAATTTTCCAGCGACTCCCGGATCACCATCCTGAATTAAAACCTGAAGTGATTCACCAGCAAGAATATCAACGGGATGTACTTTTCCTTTTCAGATAAAACAAAATGCTCGAAAATTCAGGTTTTTTGACCGAAAAGTCCTACAACCCTGCCTCAATCAACGGGTAATTTCACCATAAAAATTATTCCATTAAAATTTAAAAAAAATGAAAAAGTTTATGCTTATCAGGGCAGGTATGATTTTTACTGCTTGTTTCACTTTGTCTGCTACACAAATGTTTGCCCAGAATTCAGATGAAGCAGCCATTAAAAAAGTTTTAAATGAAGAAACCAGTAATTATTTTCATAAAAACTATGACGGTTGGGCCGACACCTGGGTACATGACACGGCTGCCAGTGTACTCCGTGCCGGCACTGGCAACTACGAACAACTCCTCGGATGGAATGCTATTTCAGCAGAATATAAGAATGATATTAAAGGATTACGAAGCCGTACCGACGCAGAAATTGCTCCCTTTCTAAACAAAACCGATTACAATATTTATATTAATGGCAATGTAGCTACTGTAAGCTTTAAGGAAGGCGGCAATACACCCAATACAGAAATGCGCACTCTTGTGAAGCAAAATGGCGCATGGAAAATTCTAAATTTCACCTTAATAAATAATGGCACTTATGCAATGAATAATATAATTGGAAACATGAGATCATTTTTGGGCAAATGGGTGATGGATGGAAAAGCTACCATGGAGCCTTCCAATGGTGGTGAACTAAATTCAGCAGAATTTGTTTTGAAAGAAACACCGATCGGTTTTGAGCAACTTTCAAATTTCATGGTTACAACAAATAAAGGACAATCTTTTGCACCACCCGCTGATTATGAATATTTCATTCCCGATTATAATACCAACACTGTTTCTTATATGTCCGTTCGTAAAAACCGTTTTGGAGAAACGTTCACTAATACCGGTAAAATCACATCGGAAGGCATCAATTCATTTACTGTAACCGTGATGTATCCTTACAAACCCACAGCTATACAAAATGAATACACAGTTTCTCTCGTAAACGGCAAATGGCATCAGGTAGCTAAAAATTATGATATTAACGGGGCACTGACCAGCACAAACACAATTGATCTACGGCGACTGCAATAAATATCCGGTCTTCTGGAGGTAATCAGTATAGTTCACAATTTTAAAATGTGTGAACAATGATTCAAAGTATTCTATAACAACAAAAATAAAAAGCACATGAAAAAAATCTCATTCATTATTGCACTTGGGATTATAGCTGCATTGTTTTTGCCACACAAAGCAGTTGCCCAGGAAAATCCATTTATTGTACTCGAATACATGCATGTAAAACCAGGCAATGCAAATGAATACCTGCAGATAGAAAATTTCTGGAGGCAAATACACATTGCCCGGCAAAAAAAAGGTGATATCATCGGATGGTCTGTCTGGCAGGTGGAGGCTCCTTATAAGATGGATGATCCTTACCAGTATGTTGTATTAACGGTATATCCTCATTTCAGCAATATCCTTCATCCATTTGAAGGAATAGATATTTCCAAAGTCTTTCCGAATGCTTCTAAAGATTCTTTAAACAAAATGTTCGCATTGACAGAAAAAGCACGCGATCTTATTCAACAGGATATTTTCGCTGCGGACGACCATGTGGGCAATACAAATGGAGATTCCATTAATTATTTAATGGCTACTTATGTTAAAGTGATACCTGAAAAAGAGCAGGCATTTCATGCCTTTGAAAAAGATCACTGGAAACCGGTAGTAACCAAAGTAATAAAAGGCGGTTTTGCAAATTTCTGGTGGTATGGCAGTCTGATGTTTAATGATGGCATCAATGCACCTTACAATCACATCATGGTTGTTAATTGGGCCAGGGACAACATGTTTGATAATGAACCTCCATTCGACCAATATAGAAAAGAAGATCCTGCCGCATTTGAAGGTTACAATTTTTTCACAAGGACACACAGGATATTACTTCATAAAGTGGCTTCATTAAAATCCCCTGCTAAATAAGAATTGCTATCAACTTTTTTTATCGTCATGATCCAGGATATGACCTGTACTAAAATTGTATGTGACGACAATAACCAGTTTTAAAATATTATTCAACACAAAAACAAACATTATGAAAATTCTAAAAAATCTTATCTGTGCCCTGTTATTACTACCATTGGTTTCTTCTGCCCAGGAAAAACCCGGTCGCCTGCTAAACATTACAGAAATAACTGTCAAACCAGGGCATGATGCACAATTTGTGCAGGCGGTAAAACTCTGGAAAGAATGTTACCTGAAAAATAAAGGTACAGACCATTTGTCAGTTTGGCACCGTGTTCAGGGTAAAGGAAATGTTTACGTCCTTACTGGGTCAATGGCCAACTGGGCAGAAATGGATAAAGCTGATCCCGCCGGTAAGGCATGCCGTGACATTGCAATCAACCTTATTAATCCAAATATAGAAAGTACTGAAAATAGCATTGCCAGGGATATGCCCGATTTCAGTGGACCGGCAATGGATAGTATTAAACTTATATGGGTAACTTTTTTCAAGGTCAGTAATAACCAGGACTTCATGGATATTTTAAAAGATATGTCAGCAGCAATCAAAACCGCTAATGGTAATCTCAAAGGTTATTGGCATCATATTTTGGGAGGTGACCCGGAATCCCCTAATTATTTTGTAACTGACCCATACAAAAGCTTTGCTGACCTGGATAATGATAATGATAATGATAGTCCCTGGGAAATTTATGAAAAAGTAAATGGTAAAAAAGCTGCTGATGAGATCAGGGCAAAATTCAGGAGTGCAACAGAAAATGTGTGGTCGTATTTATATACTCTGGAAAAAGATCTTTCAAACTAACCTTTATCAATTTTGAAAAAAGAATGCATGAACTATGCAATCATAATTTTTTAATCAACTGGTATTTTGATCACCCTTGACAAACTTTTGGAAAGTTGTTTTCACAACTTTCCAAAAGTCATTTATTCCAATTGACAACGATGTAAAAATCATCCAACATGATGAAAATGTTATTACAGAAAAACGAAAAGATGAAAAAAGAAAACCTGGTAAAACATGATGACCTGAAATCAATTTCACCTCATATAAAAAACCGGAAAATAAGGTTGCTGCCAAACGTATTTTATCTCAGGTGGGAGTTGGAATTAATTTCAGCTTTTGTTATGATAATACTTTTATCATGGGTGCCTGCCCGTACACATTATACATTACAAACATTTTTTTCCGGGGAGGACAATGATTTATTTACTTACTCGATTTCTGTTTTCTCCAATATATTAATTGTTGGTTTTTGCATTTACATTTTTCTCCGACTTCTTTGGATTTATCTTATCTCATCACATCAAAATTCTTCCAACAGAAGGAATCTATATACCAAAGAAATAGACCAGGTTGCAGAATTTCTTATTTCAATCTGCATCATTCTTTTGGTTACATGTTTTTTTACTTATATAATCTATTTCATGATCAGTTATTTTAAAAATGATATGACTGGTAATATAGGAAGCCCTTTTAAGATGAATCAATAGAATGAAATTACCAGGCATCAAAATATCATAATAAAATATGGAAGTACATCATCACCCACATTTACAACATAGTGAAATGGAAAAACAAATAAAATATCTTTTTAAATTCTTAATGTTTATTCCTGTTGTAATACATGGCTTTAAAACCTTAGTAACAACAGTTGTAAATCTGAAGCCAACCTTATTACATTATTTCAAAAACAGAATAGGGCTATACATGGTAATAAGATCAATGAATCATGTTTCTTTTTCTGCTAAGGTTAGAGTAAAGAAGGAATATGGTTTTAATCAATAATAATAAAAAGTAAATCATAAGTGAAG
Organism: Bacteroidota bacterium; assembly: GCA_018268035.1. GTDB lineage: Bacteria > Bacteroidota > Bacteroidia > Chitinophagales > Chitinophagaceae > Parafilimonas. The sequence continues at coordinate 32,118 of JAFDXI010000161.1, forward strand.
ACAAAGATTATTCAACATCAAAAAGACAAACATGAGTATTAATCATCACCCGCCTCCTGTCAGTATAAGATTCAAAAAACTTTCGGAAAAGTTTAAAAAAAATTTCACCATGAGAAAACAAAAAAATCGGGTAAATGAATCCGCATGGTTTTATCACAACCAATAATTCTCAAACTAAAAAATTAAACAATCATGTCAAATATTATCATCACAGGTTGCAGTTCAGGAATCGGGTTTGCAACTGCACTTCTTCTCGCAAAAAATAAACATGTAGTTTTTGCCACTATGAGACAACCATCACGAAATACGGAGTTGCAAGACATTGCCGATAATAAGAACCTACCTATAAACATTCTTCCACTTGATGTAACCGATAATAATTCCATTAAAAATGCAATTGCACAGGTGCTTTATCACACAGATAAAATTGATGTGCTCATCAACAATGCAGGTATTGGCACCCTGGGCAGTGTAGAGGAATTACCGATTGAAGATTTTATCCATCAGATGGATACTAATTTTATAGGGACAGTAAGGTGCACCAAAGTAGTGCTGCCCCACATGCGCCAAAACAGAAGCGGGTGCATCATCAACATATCTTCTGTTGGTGGAAAAATCTTTAATTATTTTAATGCACCTTATTGTGCTTCAAAAGCTGCTGTTGAAGCTTTTAGTGAATGTCTTGCAATGGAAATGTTACCCTTTGGTATTCGTGTTGCAGTAGTTGAGCCCGGTGTCACCGATACGCCGTTACAGGATAAATGCAAAAGCCGGATTAAAGAAACCCGTTATCCAAATCTTGAGCGTTGTGTTGCCTTCTTCTCTGCATCGAGGGCTCATCATATTCCACCTGATGTAGTGGCGGAAACCATCCTGCATATTGTAAATAGAGAAAGTATAAAGTTTCGTAACCCCACCGGCCCGGACAGTGAGCCTATACTTGGCTTAAGGGCATCAATGAGTGACGAAGACTGGATTGCAGGAGCAGGTGTAGATGAAGAGACCTGGATACACATAATGGAGGAAATGCATTTGGATGTGAGGAAGTACCTGACAAGAATTTAGAAGAAAGTTTTTGCATGATTAAAATTATTTCAATGAAAAAAATTGTCGCTATTATCCTTTTCATTTTTGTTACATCAAATGTTTTTGCTCAGGACAATACTATTGATAGCCTGAAGTTGGTGCTCAGTAAAGAAAAGACAGATACAGGCAAGATAAAATTGTTGAATAATATCGGAGGAAGATTCGGCATGGGGAGAACAAAAAATGACTCTGCCCTATGGTATGCCCGGCAGGCGCTTAACCTATCACAAAAAATAAAAGATATAAAGGGCGAGTTGAATGCCAGGTTTAACATGTCACACTATTTCAGGCAAACCGGAAATTACCCTGAAGCGTTGAAACTGTCATTATATAATCTAACGATGGCGAGGGAGTTTCATGAAATGGAAATCCTTTTTCTCCAAACAAGAGAGACAGGTTGGATATACAAGGGGATGGGCGATTACAGGAAAGAATTGGAATATGAGAAAAAATTATTCCCGTTGGCTGACTCTTTCAATTGGGATTTTCCCGGCTATTCTATGGAGATAGCAAATCAATGTGTGTCTATTGCTTACTCAGACATGAATATGCCGGACTCGGCACTATCTTACAGCCGGGTTGTCTATCAGTTTGGAGTTGAAAATAATGATCCCGTATGGCTTATGCTGGGTACCTGGGAGATGGGAAGAATTCATGCTGCAAAAGAAAATCCGGACTCGGCATTTTTCTATTATAAGATCAGTCTTCATAATGCAATAAAGAGGAATCGTCGTGATCTCATTTCAATGACTGCAAATAATATCTCCAGCTTGTTTTTTAAGCAAGGAAAAATAGATTCTGCTTTTTTTTATGTAAGAAAATCACAGAAGGAACTTCAGTTGACAAACGATCCCGGTGATCTTGCAAATACCGATTCCCTGCTTGCTGCCTTGTTTCAAAGCAACCATCAATACGACAGTGCCTACAGCTATTTGAAAAATTATTTGGTGTTGAATGACAGTCTGAACAATCAAAATAAAATAGCACAGGCACAAAATTTATCATTCAACGAAACGATGCATCAACAACAGTTGGAGCAGACAAGAAAAGAGGCAAAGCAACAATATGATAATGAATTGAAAATTTATATCCTTGCTGCAATCATTATAATTTTCTTAATCATTGCATTCTTATTATTCAGAAACAACCGCAACAAACGAAAAGCAAATATTCTGCTAAGCAAACAAAAGGAAGAAATACAAAATACCTTATCCGAATTAAAATCCACCCAGGCGCAACTCATCCAATCAGAGAAAATGGCTTCCCTTGGCGAACTCACCGCTGGCATTGCGCATGAGATACAAAACCCTTTAAACTTCGTGAATAATTTTTCTGATATCAATAAGGAATTGATTAACGAATTAAAAATTACGAATTACGAATTAAAAATTGAAAACCATGAAATAAATGAGTTATTGGATGACTTAGAACAAAACTCTGAAAAAATAAATCATCATGGACAAAGAGCGGCTGCAATTGTCAAAGGAATGTTGCAACATTCAAGAGCATCATCAGGGAAAAAGGAACTTACAGATATCAATGCATTATTCGATGAATATTTACGATTGAGTTATCACGGCATGAGAGCAAAAGATAAAAATTTCATTTGTGAAATGAAAACAGATTTTGATCACAGCATTCCGAAAATAAATATCATTCCACAGGATATCGGAAGAGTGATTCTGAATCTTATCAACAATGCATTTTATGCTGTGAATGAAAAGAAAAAGCAATCAGCTAACAGCTATCAGCCAACAGCTAAAATAATCACACGAAGAATAAGTGATACAGTTGAAATAAGAGTTATTGATAACGGCAACGGCATTCCATCAACAATCAGAGACAAAATCTTCCAACCCTTTTTCACTACAAAACCAACAGGACAGGGAACCGGATTGGGATTGAGTTTAAGCTATGATATTGTGAAGGCTCATGGAGGAGAATTGAAAATTGAAACCAATGAAAGTGAAGGTTCGGAGTTTATTATTCTTCTTCCCGTCATTTAGCTAAAAATTAGTAATATGAAAAAAACTTTTATCGCCATCTTGCTGTCAGCAGTTACCTTGACTGCACCTGCACAACTCATCACGTATCAGCAATTTCAGAAACAACTCATCAATCATCCGCAACAGGATACTTTTTATGTAAATTATATTAATTATTTTCTTTCGCAAGATAATATTACGAATATTATTTCACCCCTTCATGCAGACAGCCTCGCTTTCCTTGCACTTACAGTTGCCAAAAAACTAAACTACATACGTGGGATTGTCAGATCTACCATGAATGTTGCTGCAATCAAATTTTATCTCGGTGAAACTCAGCAATCTTTTAATTGGGCACAACAGGCAGATAGCATGGTAATAAAAAATGGCTACACAGACATGAAGGCTAATATATTTATGTTGATGGGAACTATAGAGTCTGATATAAACCCTTCCGAATCTTTAAATTATTTTCTTAAGGCAGATTCAATAGCCGAAAATTTGCAGAATAAATTTTTGTTGGCATTATGTCAGAGACACCTGGGTTTTATATATGTTTATAGATTAGCTAATTATCCAAAAGCAATAGACTGGCTGCATAAAGCAATAGAAAATGCTCAACAGGCAAATAATATTACTTTCCTTAAAACGGCATGGGGTTACATGGGGTATGCTTACTCACAGGTAGGTGACCATGAAACAGCATTAACTTATTACATAAAAGCACAGCAGGCAGCAGATAGCCTCGGCTTTGTTGATGGCAATTTAGAAAATAATATTGGTGAAGATTATCGCCTTTCAGGCAAATATCCACAAGCCATCGCCGCATACTGGAAGGCATTGGCTATCGAGAAAAATCCTGGAAACACTGCGATTTTCAAAAGCAATTTGGCAGATGTATATGTAAAAATAAATGACCTGTCTAATGCATTCAGTTATGCTTTTGCCGCTCTGCCGTTTTTCCAAAAATATAATGTAGTAGATGGTGTAGCGTGGGCTGAAAATATTCTTGCCCGTGCTTATCTTAAAAAAGATATGATAGATAGCGCTTTGTTTTATAGTAGTCATGGACTACAGGCAGCACAACAAAGTAACACCCTTGAGTATCTCCGGGATAATACTCAAACACTTTCCGATGCCTACGCACAAAAAAAAGATTTTGGAAACGCGTATCATTATTATCTCCAATACATCATATACCGCGACAGCATGAATAATGCGGAGATTAGAAATAAGGCCGGACTGATGCAATATCAATTCCACAAGGAAAAAACAGATGCACAGATTGCAGCATTGAATGTTGAGAAAAAAAACCAGCATAACATGCTGATGATTGTATTAGGAGTTTTAGGATTAATTGTAATTGGCTCGATTTTACTGCTGCGCAATATCAGGCAAAAACAAAAGGCTAATAGCCAATTGCAAAAAACGCTGGTAGATTTAAAATCCACCCAGGCGCAACTCATTCAATCAGAGAAAATGGCTTCGCTCGGTGAACTCACTGCAGGCATTGCGCATGAAATTCAAAACCCGTTAAACTTCGTGAATAATTTTTCTGAGGTAAATAAAGAAATGCTGGAAGAGTTAAAAGCAGAACGCGTAAAGTCAAATACCGAGAGAGATGAAGCTTTGCAGGACGAATTAATAAATGATGTTATTGAAAACTCTGAAAAAATAAATCATCATGGACAAAGAGCGGCTGCAATCGTAAAAGGCATGCTGCAACATTCAAGAGCATCTTCAGGTAAAAAAGAACCGACAGATATCAATGCATTATGCAATGAATATTTACGATTGAGTTATCATGGCATGAGGGCGAAAGACAAAGATTTCAATTGTGAAATGAAAACAGATTTTGATAATTCAATTGGAAAAATAAATATCGCGCCACAGGATATTGGCAGAGTAATTCTTAATCTTATCAATAATGCATTTTATGCTGTGAATGAAAAGAAAAAGCAATCAAGTAACAGCTATCAGCCAACAGCTAAAATAATCACACGAAGAATAAGTGATACTGTTGAAATAAGAGTTATTGATAACGGCAACGGCATTCCCGAAAAAATAAAAGACAAAATCTTCCAGCCATTTTTCACTACAAAACCCACGGGTAGTGGAACCGGACTGGGATTGAGTTTGAGTTATGATATTGTAAAGGCGCATGGTGGAGAGATAAATGTAAACACTGAAGAAAATGAAGCTCTCCCGGACGACACGGTTGGATGGGGAACGGAGTTTATCATTCAATTACCTTTGTAAATTAAAATAGTGTTTATCAAATAGTATTACTATAAGATGAATATTTTATCATATAGTAACACCAATTTATTATATTTACCAAAAAATGATTGTTCGTTCCTGTTATCAGCCAATGCTTCAACACCTGCAGGTAAAGCAGGTGACAGTTATTACCGGTATGCGCCGGGTGGGGAAAAGTACTGCAGTGCAATACCTGCTTGAACAGGTAAAACACCATAATACTATCTACATGGATTGTGAAAGAGTGGAGGTGAGAACTTTATTTAACAGGCCCGATTACGAAAATATTGTAGATGAACTGAAGCTAATTGGCCTTATTTTTACAAAGCCCTGCGTTATCGCCCTTGATGAAATACAACTGGTTGAAAACCTGCCCAGCTTTATAAAATATGTTTATGACACCTATAAAGTTAAATTCATTGTAACCGGTTCTAGTTCTTATTACATGAAAAATCAATTTTCTGAAAGCCTTGCAGGGCGAAAGAAGATATTTGAAATGTATCCTCTTGGGTTTACGGATTTTTTACACTTCAAAAAGAAAATGCCCCCTGATTCGGAAAAATATACATGGCAGTTATACAATAAAGCATGGTACAACAACTATAAGAAATTGTATGAAGAATATGTTCAGTTTGGCGGATTTCCGGAAGTAGTATTGCAGCAAAAGAATTCAGACAAAGAAGATTTGCTCAGGGATATTATTAATTCTTATGTAGAACTGGATGTAAAACTGCTTTCGGATTATTCTGTAAGTGAGGAGCTATATAAATTGGTGAAGTTGTTGGCTGCAAGAGCAGGAAATAAAATAGATTATAGCAAGATTAGCAGCGTGGCAGGTATTAACCGTCAAAAGATTGCCTCCTATATCCATTTGCTGGAATATACCTATCTCATTTATCTCGTAAGGCCCTACACCCGAAATATTGATAAAGAAATTTCCCAACAGCCGAAATTATACTTTGCTGATACGGGGATACTAAATGTGCTCACAGGCACACAAATATCCGGTGGGCAATTGTTTGAAAATTGTATTGCTGCGCAACTAAAGCCATTAGGTGAATTGCAGTATTATCAGAAGAAAACCGGGCAGGAAATTGATTTTATTTTCAATGGTAAAATGGCTATTGAAGTGAAAGAGACGGCAATCATACAGGATCTCCAGGTGCTGAAGCAGCGAGCCTCGTCTATTGGGATTAAAAAGGAAGTACTGATAAGTCGGTACGTTCCCCGCAATGGCTTTGAAGATTTTGTGTGGGGAGGAAATATTTTTTAAACTTAAAAATAAAGGAACTTGTGGTTAATTGGAAACGAACTGGTTTGGGATTGAGTTTGAGTTATGATATTGTAAAGGCGCATGGTGGTGAAATCACCATTCAATCCATACCTGGTGAATCCAGCATTTTTACAATTGTATTACCAACCAATAAAAATAAAACCAATGAAAATATTAGTCGTTGATGACGAACATGATGTTCGTTATTTATTTGAACAGAAGTTCAAAAGTGAGATAAAGAGTGGAGAATTGAGTTTTTCATTTGCCTATTCAGGAATGGAAGCATTAGATTTTTTTCATAGCCTCACGCAGGAGGCTGTGCTTATTTTATCAGACATTAATATGCCGGGTATGAGCGGCCTTGATTTGTTAAAAAGGATAAAGGACGAAGCGCCTCAACCTCCTCCCGTAGTGATGATGATAACTGCGTATGGCGACCAGCAAAACAGGGAAAATGCCTTGCAATTAGGCGCTGACGACTTTTTGACAAAGCCTTTGAATTTTCATACCCTGAAGGATAAATTAAAGGCAATTATTTTAAAAAATTCAAGTGTTTGAACGTGGATAGTATTTGTGTTGATGTAATGTTTTATTAAAAAGAATTCTGCATGGCAAAAAGAATCACAAGCAGCAAAAAAGGTGGGTTGAAGGAATGAATCATTCTTTATCATGCATAAAAAATTTGAAATAATAAGAACAATGAAGAAAGCAATCACTTTTATATCCTTTATTTTTTGTGTGACAAGATTGTTTACGCAGAACATGATAAACACAGGGTTACTTTGCCGCAAGTATTGATTATTTCTGCGAATACTGCAACAAATAATTTTTTATTTACCTGGCTCCTGCCAGCAGGTCATAGCAGACTGTTGCGGGAAAAAAGCTTCGCCGGGAAATCACCATCGGCATTGCACATGAAATTCTAAACCCAATAAGCTTTGTGAATAATTTTTCTGATATCAATAAGGAATTGATTAACGAATTAAAAATTGAAAACCAAGAAATAAATGAGTTATTGGATGATTTAGAACAAAACTCTGAAAAAATAAATCATCATGGACAAAGAGCGGCTGCAATTGTAAAAGGCATGTTGCAACATTCAAGAGCATCATCATGTAAAAAAGATCTCACAGATATCAATGCATTATGAGATGAATATTTACGATTGAGTTATCATAGCATGAGAGCGAAAGACAAAGATTTCAATGCAGAAATGAAAACTGATTTTGATAACACGATTCCAAAAATAAATATTGTGCCGCAGGATATTGACAGAGTGATTCTTAATCTTATCAACAATGCTTTTTATGCAGTGAATGAAAAAGAAAACTGCTGCTGAAAATTATAAACCAACAGTTACTGTAACCACAAAAAAAGAAACAGATAAAATTTCAATTTCAGTAAAAGACAATGGTATTCCTTCAACAATCAAAGTCAAAATATCTCAATCATTTTTTACAACAAAACCAACAGGACAGGTAACAGAACTGGAATTGAGTTTAAGTTATGATATAGTAATGGCGCAAGGCGGCGAGATAAAAGTAAGTTCTATGGAAGGTGAAGGCATAACTGTCGGTGAGTCATGAACAGAGTTTATCATTCAATTACCTGTAGCATAAATGAAGCGTGTGTATAACAATAGTAACACCCTGAGGCAATGGTTGACAAACCTTATTATTTTATTGAAGAGAAACCTGTGAAATAATGTAATAAGGTTGAATTATTTCTCTGCAATTTTTTTTCTACTAAGGTTAGAGAAAAAATAAAATAAAATTGTTTTGAAAAAGTTCCTGTTGATTTAAAAACCATAATAGCTTCATGATTCTCACAAGTAACAAACCTTATTGGTTTATCGAAGAGAAACATTGAATTAATCAAACTGAGTTGAACAAAAAAAGAGTGACCGATAAATTTCAGGTAAATTGAGCTATATTACTGATCAGAAAAACTCCATTGATATGATACTTTCAAAAAATAATATCCTGTATGTTGCAATGTTAATTTGCTTTATGTTCCCGGTTGCAGGTTTTACACAATCAACAGAACAAACTACATCACTATTTGAAAATGATTCAACACTACAACTCACATTAAGTACCAATATGCACGAGTTGTTTAACGACAGGGGTGATCAGCCTAAATATCATCCTCTGGTTGTTTCCTATTTTGATGAAGCAGGAAAAAAAATTTTAATTCCTGCAGAAGCTAAAACGCGGGGTCATTTTCGCAAACTGAAAGAGAATTGTTTATATCCTCCATTGTTATTGCATTTTTTTAAAAACGACACTTTACAATCTTCAGTTTTTAAAGACCAGGAGAAATTGAAACTGGTAATGCCCTGCCGTAGTGATGACTATGTCATATACGAATGGCTGGTATATCAGTTATACAATATTATCACACCAAAAAGTTTCAAAGCAAGACTGGTAAGTGTAACAGTTGCAGACAATAAAGAAAATAAAACAGCCGGCCCTTTTTATGCTATTTTGCTGGAAGATGCAAACAAAATGGCTGCAAGAAATAATGAAATAATTGTTGACAGGAAGATGAGGCCACAGGATGTGCAACAAACTGATTTTTTAATGATGTCAGTTTTTCAATACATGATTGGAAATACTGACTGGTCAATACAATACCTTCAAAACATAAAATTAATTGCACTCGATTTTACTCAATATCCTACAGCGGTTCCTTATGACTTTGATCATGCAGGTATTGTTAATGCACCTTATGCCAAACCTGCTGAAGAGCTCGAGATGAGTTCAGTCAGGCAACGCCGCTACCGTGGCTATTGCATCCAGGACATGAAAAAATTCGATTCAACAATCGCATTATTTAACAAAGTAAAAACTGCCATCTATTCACTTTATACAAACTGCACTTTATTGAACAGCCATTATGTAAAGACAACAATAAAATACCTTGATGAATTTTATAATACAATCAATAACCCGGCTTCAGTTAAAAAAGAATTCAGTTATCCTTGCGATAAAAATGGTACAGGCGATGTGATCATTAAAGGCTTAAAAGACTAATGAAGTATCAACCAGGATATAAATGCAATCATTTTTTATCATACCAAATAGATTTTAGTAAAGGAATACTACCTGGTCCTTGCTCCATTAATAAAAATTGATTTCACCCATGATGGGTTTTTAATCTGGTCATAAAAACCTTCGAGATAACCAGTCATTTCTCTTTTAGATTTACTTGTCAGCAAATTAAATCCATTGACAGCAGCATAAATTGCATCTTTCTTCTGTTTAAAAATATCAAGTGTTGCATTGATTTCATCTTCAGTTCTTGGGAAGCCTCTATATACTCTTTCCAAAACTGTTTGCGTGCCGAGATTTTCATCCGGAACAGAATAGTCGGTATTAACCAAACCTGAATAATCAAAATCATAAGGCACTGCAAATGGTCTTGAATTTGAATCTGTTTTTGATTGTATCAACCTGATATTATGCTCAACAGTAACAGACCAATCTGTATTACCAATCATGTATTCAAATATTGCAACCATCGTCATTTGATTACGGTCTGTTAACTCTGTTGGGACGTCTGGTTTTTCCCATTCAACACAATCATTCCGTTTTGCCATTTCTTTTTCTCCTTCAATCAGAAAAGCATGTTCAGTTATTGTATTTTTCTTACCACTGCTATCCACATATTGCAGGTTCAACAACCTTACATGAAAGCTTTTGTCACAAAGAATATTATAAATCCTGTACACCATAAATTCTTTGAGCAGGTATTGGTCAAAGGTTTCAGCAGGCCTGCATGCACTAACGAGCTTAAGTGAATGTAACGGGTATAAATAAGTATTTTTCTGAAAATCAAAATTTAGTTTTAACGGAGGCATGTAACAGATTTCCCTTCTTGAGTGCCCCCTTACTTCAATTTCAATTGGGTTTTTTATTTCAATACTATCATTGAGCCTGCAACTAAATGTACCAAAATATTTATTTCCGACTTTTCTCTTCTGTTGAATTATCTTTTTAAAATCAGATGTTAGTGTTGCATTGATTGTGGTGGTATCATTAAAAAACTTCACCCTGTCCACAGATGTCTGTTGGCTATAAACAACATGACCTGTTGTTATGAAATAAAAAAATAATGATGTTAAAATGATTTTCATTTTTGTACGAATTATTAATATTGAAATCACTTATTATTTACCGGAAACTTCAGTAATAACTTTTCCTATTGAGCCACTGGGCATTTGTATATGAAGCATCGCTGCAATGGTTGGTGCAATGTCCGTCATATCAACTTCCCTGTTTGTTTTCCCGGGAGTAATATTCCAACCATACCAAACCAATGGTATATGTGCATCATAAGGATTCCATTCCCCATGAGTAGTGCCGGCAATTAAAAAACCGTCTATCCATTGGGGTTGAAAAATAATCTGAATATCTCCACTCCTTGAAGGATAATAACCATTAGCCACTTTATTTTTAATCGTGCTATTTAATGTTACTTCATTCAATGCATCAATTGCAAATGCTCTTGCAATACCGGACTGATGAATTAAAAAATCAATAACTGCATCATACACTTTTTGCTTATCAATTTTTTTGGATGATGACAAAGCATTGTGGTCGAGAAAAACCTGGTTGTTAACAATACCAATAACCAAATTGTCTGTACTAAATTTATCTTTTAATAATGCATTGAGTTGATCACTGATTTTTTCATCATCTACATTTCCCGCAGGGATAGAATGTTGTTTTAAAAATGCAGGCACATGAGCAACACCATGATCGGCAGTAAGAAAAACAAGGTATTGACCTTTACCAATCTGTTGATCTAAAAAATTTAAAAAGTCGCCGATATCTTTATCCAGCCTCAGAAAATTATCTTCAGCTTCAACTGAATTTGGTCCAAACGTATGCCCTATATAATCTGTCGTTGATATACTGATAGCCAGCATATCTGTATTAGAGCTTTTACCTAATTGTTCACCCGTGATAGCAGCCTTTGCCATATCGAATGTAAAAGTGTTACCTGCAGGAATCACATGAATGATTCCATACGCTTTGCCAATATAAGGCTGCAGGCTATATGGAAAACTTTCTTTACCACCGAATGGCCTGTATTCATAAGGTTCAACATCTGGTGCGCTTTGTGTATATTCACTTAAGGGATATAAAGTATTCCAATCTTTAGCATAAAATGAATCCACCAATTTTCTTGAATTGATATCTTTTACCCATCCTGGTAAATCTTTCATGTAATAAGTAGATGTGATCCAGTTGCCGGTAGTGTCATCATACCAATATGCTGCATTAGCACTATGCCCTGCAGGCAAAATAGCAGCTCTGTCTTTAAGAGCGATACCAATTACTTTGCTATTAAAATTGGTTGCAAGACGAAGTTCATCGCCAATCGTTGTAACCAGCATATTGTGTGGGCTCATCTTACCTTCAGTATTACTGCTACCAACTGTTTGCTCATTAACATCTTCTGTACAATAAACCAATTTTGAAACATCATAATCCCACCAATCATTTCCTGTGATGCCATCAATAGCAGGCACTGATCCTGTATAGATACTTGTGTGCCCACATGCAGTAAAAGATGGAATATAGGGAATCATTGTATTCTCACAGGAGAAGCCCTGACTGAGTAATCGTTTAAAACCGCCATCGGGTTGATAAAGATTATAATAACGATAAAGATAATCCCAACGCATCTGGTCTATCACAATCCCGACAACTAACTTTGGTCGTTTGATCTCATTGTCATTTGCATTGGCTGCTGTATTTGCACTTTGTGACGAAGCAGCATAGTTATAAAAAATAACTATCAATATCAACATTAGTTTACGCATGATAAATTTCTTTTAATGATGAAAAAAACTGAATGCGGGATTACGATAAATCAAAGAATCTTATTCCTGTGCAGCTAACAGAAATATTTATAAAGCACTCAAATCAAAATCGGAAATCAAAAAAAATAATCGAAACAATATAACATGTTTTGAAAATTACTTTTGATGTTTATGATGATGTTTTTTATGATGCCCGGATTTATCTTCATAAAGAACTAATTTTTCAATTCCTACTTCACTGATATTTTCAAGGTCATCCAAAAGACCGTGATCAGAAAGATCAAGTGGATGTGAATTTTTCCAATCGTAATGTGCAATTTTTTTAAGCCTTTCTATGACTTCTGTATCATGTACTTCGATAGCAAGTTCCCGGCGATGATCAAAACTACCCGGAGTCAGGTTGATAGAACCAATGATGGCACGGCAACCGTCAGCCAGCAACATTTTTCCATGAAGCCTAAGAAGTTTCAACTTATGAATCCTGATGCCTATATCATCCATAATTCGTAGCCCACCCACTCCTTCCACAAGCTTTTCTACTTTCAGGTTATGCGGAGGCCTTACCATCACATGCACTTTTACTCCACGGGTTGCTGCATGCACTAATCTTTCAATAATCACCAAATCCTGAAACCGCTCATTTTGAATAAACAAAGAATGTTTTGCTTCATCAATAAATTTTGCAATCCTTGATCGCCCATTATTACTACACCAAATTAATTTTAATTCTTCACCTGGTTCAAAACCACTCCTGTTCCAATCTGCTTCAAAACATAAAATGATTTCTTTCACTTCATGCGGATGATTGGTAATAACAGCATAATCCCTTGTTTTAATAAAATTTCTCGGTTCCCAGTTCAGCGATTTTATAAATGCAACTTTATCATCTATCACCATAGATTTTTCATGTGTTATCGAAAACTCAGGACTACTATCTCTCACTTCAATACCGGCATCTTCCAGCATCTTTCGTGTTCCCACATTTTCTACCACACCATTGTTACGAACAGGATTGAGCATTACCTTAATATCAACTCCTCTTTTCTTTGCAGCTATTACAGCATTGATAAGTACAATATCTGAAAACAAAAACATCTTTATCAGTATTTTCTCACGGGCATTATCAATAGCATCAATAATTTCTTTTGCAGTATCGTCGGGTAAAACGATGAGAGATCTATGGGGCATCTGGTATGGAATTTAATTTTTCTCTTAATAAATTTAGCTCATTATTATTTATGTAAATATTTTTTGAAATGAAAAAAAATACTACATCTGGGCATTATACATTTCCGCATATATTTTTTCATTCCTGATCAGTTCATCATGAGTGCCTTCTTCAGCAATGACACCATTATTAACGACTATGATCTTATCTGCATTTTTTATTGTTGCCAATCTGTGTGCAATGATAATAACAGTGCGGCCAGTCATTAAATTTTCCATACCTTCCATGACCATTTTTTCTGATTCTGCATCGAGTGAAGATGTGGGTTCATCAAGAATAAGAATAGGTGAATTACGAATGACAGCTCTTGCAATAGCAATCCTTTGTCGCTGACCACCTGAAAGTGTTACTCCTCTCTCACCAACAATTGTGTCAAGTCCACAAGGTAGTTTATCAATAAACTCCATTGCATTTGCCAATGTTGCAGCTTCAATAATTTCAGCTTCTGTTGAATCAGGTTTACCATAAGCAATATTTTCACGGATAGTGCCATAGAATAAAACTGTATCCTGTAATACAAACCCAATCTGTTCTCTTAACCCTTCAATAGTAAAATCTGAGATATCTGACCCATCAATCAAAATGCGCCCGGAAACAGGGTCATAAAAGCGGGCGATTAAACTTACAATAGTTGATTTACCACATCCTGTCGGGCCGCATATTCCAACACGCTCTCCACAACGAATACCCAGACTAAAGTTTCTGATTATGGGTATTTCCGGGTTATATGAAAAACTTACCTTATCAAAAACAATATCACCTATTAACTTTCCCGGGTGAAATGCATTTGATTTTTGGGGTATCACCGCATCGGTTTTTAATATAGCTTCAACACGCTCCAAAGCAACAGTAACCTGAGCAATGGTACTTGTCATTTTTGCGAGGTCTTTTACTGGGCTAAAAAATTTTGCTATATATGAAATGAAAATTGTGAGCGCGCCGATAGTCATTACACCACGCAGCACCAGGTCTGCACCTCGCCAAAGAACAAATGCAGTGCAAACAGAAATGATGATTGACACAACTGGTGATATAGATGATTTAACCCTTCTTGCTTTCATCGCAGCATTCAATGTATCAATGCTTACTTTTTTTAACCTGTCTTCTTCAAAATCTTCTCTCCCATAAGCATTAACAGCCCTGATAGATTCCAATCCTTTTTGCATTACAATCAACATATTGCTTTGATCTTTTCTCACTTCACGCGTTGCCCTTTTCATTGCTTTCTTAAAATAAGAAATAAAGAATAGTAAGAAAGGTGTTACTGCTAATGCAACCAATGTGAATTCAGGATCGAGATAAAACATAATTCCAATCATCCCTAAAATAGTCAGGCAATCAATGAGGATACTCAGTAGTGTGGTGGAGGCAAAATCCTGGATGGTAGAAACATCACCGGTAAGTGTACTCAATAAATTTCCTGTCTGATGAGAATCATAATAAGCAAGAGATAAATGCTGAAGATGATGATACATTTTTCTGCGAAGATCATTTGCAATATACTGGGCAACTTTTTCATTATAATAATTATCAAGGAAACTGCCGAGTGCACCAATTGCGGTAATGATTATATAGCTGATCGCTGCAATGGCTGCTAATTGATACAAGTTTTCGCCCGGAAAAAATTTGTTCAACCATCCCAGCATTTTGGGTAACGGCTGATGATCCACCACATTGTCTAAAATTATTTTCAAAGGCCACGGCAACGCCAGCCCCATCAATGTTTCCAGCATCATGCCGAGGATTATCACAACGACATATTTCTTATAAGGGCGGGAAAGGCTTATAGCCCAGGATATAAGACTGGTAAAGGATTTCCTCTTTGCAGCAATATCAAATAATGATTTTATTTTTTTTCTAAAAACATTTCTCGTGTTTTCATCATGGGAGACAACAGAATTGTTCATAAGAATAAAAAATAATGATTGGAAAATTATTAAAGTTCAAGCATATAATATAGAAAATTGTTGCGGTTAACTAATAGAAAGCAGTGCATGGTTAATATCAAATCTCTTCACTCTATTCCTGAAGTTTAAAATTCAAGATATGATTTTTTTCAGATAAATCATTCATTCCATTAACCAGCCTTGGCGGAATCAATCAAACAGGTTTATCTAAAAACTGATTGAGAAATATTCTCAACTTCGTTAATAACATATTGTTTATTTTTTAAAAAAATCTCTGACACAATAAAGCCACATTTTCATTTTTATGTCAAATGCCAGTAATCACCTAATACCCGATACAAAAAAGACTAACTTTGTTATTGTTAATTTCTACTCTATTGTATCATTATCATTACTCCTGGAATATTTTAAAAAAAATCATAGTTGTCCGACTAAATATAATAACCCTTTGCTTTTCAAGACCTCATCCGCCTATGGTGGACCTAGAACCCTTGCTGGCAAAGGGTTTCAGTAATTTTGAATAATTTTAATCGAACAACAATGAAAAAAATATCAAATATTTCATTCAGTTCGGGAGACGAAATAGAAAATAATGGAAGACAGGCATGAACAATTTATGAAGCGATGTATTGATTTAGGTATGAAAGCAAAATCAAATGGTGTGTCGCCGGTAGGATCTGTGGTAGTGAAAAATGGCAATATCATTGCAGAAGGGTATGAAGGAGAAAAAGAAATTCCTCAGCCGGTAGCACATGCAGAAATGATAGCTTTGATAAAAGCTATTCAACATCTTGGAACAAAAGACCTGGGCCATTGCATTTTATATACCACAAAAGAACCCTGCTTTATGTGTTCCTATTTAATAAGGCAAACAGGAATTAAAGAAGTGGTCTTTGCGATGCGTACAGAAGATAAGGGTGGCATTAGTTCTAGATATCCCATCCTCTCTGCAGTTGATATCAATAAATGGCCTGCTCCACCAAATATTGTTGAAGGAATATTGAAAGAAACATGTGAACAAAATTTAAAATAAAAAAATCATGAGATTAGACGGATCAAAAACATTTCCACAAGGCTACCAGGCAATGATGGCATTGCAACAAGTGGTAAATGAAAGCAGTTTAGAACACAAATTACTCGAACTGGTAAAGACAAGGGCATCGCAAATTAATGGATGTGCTTATTGTCTTGACATGCATACAAAGGATGCAATTGCCATTGGTGAAAGTGAACAAAGGTTGCATGTGCTGGCAGCCTGGCACGAAGCCCCTTTTTATTCTGAAAAAGAAAGAGCAGCATTGGCATGGTGTGAAGCATTGACAAAGCTCCCTGAAAGCGGGGCGCCAGATGCAGTTTATAACCAGGTTACAAAAGTCTTTTCTCCAAAAGAAATCATGGAACTGACTTTTGCAATCGTAACAATCAACAGTTGGAACCGTTTGGCAGTTGGGTTAAGGTCAGATGTAGGTGGTTATGTGTCCCATCTGAAACAGGAAGCAATAACTGTATAGCATTTGCGCATATCTTAATCCTTAATTACAAGCACTTGCATGTATTAAAAAAGGTAAAGTCAGAAACAGGGATTGATGAATTTGCCTTGTTAATACAGGACGTTCTTGTTTTTAAAATGGTTATCTGCAAACCGTATTGCATGCAGGAAATATTTTTTAGTAAATATTTTCTTTCAACTTTTAATTGGAAATGATCAGGCTGTTGCCCCTACCGGTTCATGGTATAACATCTCTCACTTTTGATAAAACCTTTTCATTTCTTCATCAGGCACCAATGCCCCGCCCGTTGCCCAGGCAATATGAGTAATCTGTGATGGATTGATTTGATATTTCTGTATATAACCAGTGTGGTCAATCACATGCGGGCCAGCCAGTCCTGCTGTAGCAGAGGGCTCAACAAAAATGTGCTCACTTTGCCCCAACATATACAACATCCTGAAAAGTGCATCATCTTCCACAGTATAAATACCACTAATCAATAATTTGTTAATAGCAGTTGCAAATGCAGAAGGCCTACCCACTGCAAGACCATCAGCTTCGGTGCGGTTATCAATACCAAAATCATGGACACTCACTTTCCGCATTTTCCCGGTTAACAAACCTATAAGCACACAGGGAGAATGTGTAGGTTCAACAAAAAAGCAATGTGCATTGTCACCAAAAACCTGTCGCAAACCAAATGCAACACCACCCGGCGATCCACCTACACCACAAGGCGAATACACAAATAAAGGATGCGCATCATCAACCGGAATTTTCATTTTTTCCAGTTGTTTTTTTAGCCGCATCGCAGCAACACTATACCCAAGAAATAAATACTTCGAATTTTCATCATCAACAAAATACCCTTTGGGATCAGCAATAGTAGTCCTTCTGCCTGCATTAATGGCTTCACCAAAATCACCTGCAAACTCAATAACTTTGGCGCCTCTTGTTCGCAATAAATTTTTCTTCCATTCTTTTGCATCTGCTGACATATATACCGATACATTAAAACCCAGTTTTGCACTAATGATACCAATGCTCAATCCAAGATTGCCTGTAGAACCTACACCTATTGAATATTGACTGAAAAAATTTCTGAACGTTTCGCTGTCCAGCACTTCATAATTATCATCAATATTCAACAAACCACTTTCAAGGGCAAGCTCTTCAGCATAATGTAAAACTTCGAATATGCCGCCTCTAGCCTTAATGGAACCTGCAACAGGTAATTCATTATCACATTTTAAAAACAGCCTGCCTGTAATCGGTTGATGCCGGTCTTTGTCGAGCATTTCTTTCATCGCAGGAATTTCCTTGAGCGGTGACTCAATAATACCCTGCGTTTTCCCCAATTCGGGGAA
Source organism: Bacteroidota bacterium (assembly GCA_018268035.1). Lineage (GTDB taxonomy): Bacteria > Bacteroidota > Bacteroidia > Chitinophagales > Chitinophagaceae > Parafilimonas. Next base: position 50,546 of record JAFDXI010000161.1, read on the forward strand.
AGCTTTAGCCAGGTAAGGTGCAAATCTTTTCCATAGAAATGCTGCATCACGCATATCCCGCTTATTCACCGGAAGTGAAGTAATATCCCGCATTTTTTTTCTGTATGGATTAATCCATGACACAGGTTGCAGCTTTATAATTTCATCTAATAACGGATATTGCAGGGTCCATTTATTTAAATCAGTAAAAACCATTCTGTTTAATTTTTTAAAAAAAATCATTCCATAACACAAGCAATAGGTGTGTTGCTGCAAAATTGCTGCCATTCATAACCAGGCATCAATTTACCGTTATCAGGATGAAGGAAATAATAAAGGATTTAAATATCTTTTTTAATTTTTTCGCAATCGGGAATTTAACTACGCAATTTTTTGCCGCATATAATTTAATGCTTAATTTGTAGTAAATGTGTTATGTGGATCAGATCATAGCAGGTAGTAAAAGATGATAGACATTTACAAGGGCGAAAACCCGATTGTATCAGTGATAATGGTTACGTATAACCGCTCAGCCTACCTGAGCAGGAGCATCCCTTCTTTTTTAGAACAAACTTACCGGAATACCGAACTTATTGTTGTTGATGATGGTAGTGAAGACAATACTTTTAATGTGGTGAATGAATTTATGAAATCACATACAAACATTCGCTACATGAAACACAGCAACAGGAATATTTCACTTTCAAAAAATGTTGGTATCAGAGCGGCAATTGGAAAATATATTTCTTTCCTCGATAGCGATGATGCTTACCAGGATGATTATTTAGAAATGCGGGTGCAGTATATGGAAGCCAATCCCCGTATTGATTTAATTGAAGGCGGTGCTATCGTTATCGGCGACCCGGATGTAAAAAACAAAAACAACCTTTCAGAGAAAATACATTTATCTGATTGCCATATAGGCGCCACATTTTTTGGCAAAACAGAAATGTTTATAGCCATGGGTGGGTTTAACAAGAACATTCCATATAGCGAGGACAGTGAGTTTTGGGAAAAGGCAGAAAAGAAATTTACACTAAGAAAATTTGATACACCCGGGTATTTTTATTATCGCTCTACACCCGGAAGCATCTGCAACACTGTATAAATTTAAAAATTAATTGGCCTGCCAAAGGATTTTCTTCAATCAATATAAATTATCATAGTACAGTGTAATAAAACTGTAATAAAGTATTAGAATACTTTTTTTATTTTTTTAAATGTGTGAATTTTGTCCGGACAAAAGGCAATTCTGTTGTTCAGTGAATATTAATAGATTGTTGAGCAGATACAGTTTTTATCACTTCTTTAAAAAATCAGAAGTATTTATACAAACAACAGTGAACTAAATTCTATAAAATGAATACAATCAGACAAACAGGAGAGGAATTGGATGTAAGGGAATTAGTGCCAATCAAGCGTCATGAAAAATTATTAAAGATTTTCAAAGAGCTGCCGGCGGGCGAAAGTTTTATTTTCATCAACGACCACGACCCCATACCGTTGTATTATGAATTCAAATCCATTTATGGAGATGTGGTAGGTTGGGAATACCTGAACCGTGGCGGGAGGGAATGGAAAGTAAAAGTGACCCGTACAGAAGCATCACAAGGCAGGGACTTTACGGACATTGCTACACTCTTAGACCTGAGAAGGGCTGATCAAAAAGACTGGAAACAAATCGTGTTTCACCGTTATGGTATGATGGAAGCAGGGACGACAATGGAATTGATCTCAAAAGACAACCCTGACGAAATACAGGAAATTTTTAAAAATAAATTCAATGGCCAGCATACATGGTCGTATAAAAAAGAAGTGCCCGGTGAATATGTCATCCATATCAGGAAAGAAATAAAAAGCGGGTTAGGCGATGAAGGCTTTTCTGTTGTGAATGAATATGACCTGAGGCCATATCCACCAACACAAAGACATGAAATGTTTTACCAGGCATTTGCAGAAATAAAACCAGGCGAAGCATTCGAGTTTATCAATGATCATGATCCCAAACCACTCTATTACCAGATGGAAGCAGAAAGCAATGAACCTTTCAGGTGGGAATATCTTGAGAAGGGGCCGGATGCATGGAAAGTAAGAGTTGTAAAAGTAAAAGAGCTTTGATCCAAAGTTCCAATCATGCAAACTGGTTAAGGTTGTGGATTCTTTGTAATATTTTGATACCACACCAATTGATTGAAGGATTATATTTCAAATTCCATGTTTGCAAATTCTGTACATTCACCTGCATTGAAAATTTTTTTTCATTCTAACAAGATTCTTTCCATTCATCCATTAATAGTGTTGAATGCATAAATATTTTTTTATATCTTTCGAAAAAACAAATCTATGCGTGATTGGTTAAGAGCTTTAATCGCTGGCTATGGCGCTTATAAATGGGGAGGCGGCTGCCTGGGAACTATTGTTGTTTTCCTGTTTATTTACTGGGCTTTAGGACACTGCTGATTCATTTCTAATTTACAAGAACGCTTTTATTAATTTTTGGACGAAGCATTGAGAAAATTCCCAACGCTTGTTTTCCAGAGTGAAGGATTCTTTAAATAAAGATTTTCATGCCCGCAATTTGGATAAACCACTAATTTTTTATTGTGTGATGAAAGATTTTTAAAGATATGCTCAGTCTCGGCACTTGACACATTTTCATCTTTATCCCCCCACTGCACCAATACCGGGCAGGTTATTGACTTTACAAACTTATCAGGTTTCATACTGAACATAAAAATTCCCTGTTCCACAGATCCCCAGAATGTAAGCAATGCTCCAAAAATTCCTGCAGGTTCATGCATATTATTCCTCGCCATTGATCCTGCTGCATCTGTTACTTTACCAAAACACTTTTCTAAAATAACCTTTGATGGTTGAATGGAATCATCATCGTGCATGGCTTTGGTAATAGATGCCGCCCCCATTGAACCACCCCAAAGAATGATATTTTTCTCACCTGTGTTTTTAATAAAATTATAAGCAGCCCGCACATCATGCGATTCAAAATACCCCATTGAACACACATCGCCATCACTGTTGCCATGCGCCCTGAAATCTGTAAGCAAAACATTATATCCCATTTTATAAAATGCTGTTGCTTCAGGGATAATATCACTGCGGCTGCTGCCAAAACCATGAAACATTACAACAGTTCCATTTGATGAATCAGCATCATGTATGGCATACCATGCTGCCAGTTTTAAACTGTCTGAATGAATAATCACAGATTGGTGAGGTACACTGAAAGAGTCAACCACTAATTGTCGCGGATGCTCTTCTCCAATTATCTTTTCTAGCTTTTTTGCAATAAACCCTTTTTCCTGCTCCTTTTTTATTTTCTTGTCAGAGAAATGGGTAAAGATGTATGCCTGCCAGGCGCAAAGTGCATTCAATAAAACAAAAACTATCAGCAGTATTATTCCGACCCAGCGTAGAAATTTTTTCATGCCGCAAAATTGGAAGCTTTCAATAACATCCGGAAAACAACAAAGAATAATTCCAGCGAATTATAAAATGATTAGGTTAAAATTTTATTAACGGGCAATTGGCTGAACCTTTGATCTTGCATTTTGCTGTTGCAATGCATTATCTTTTCTTATTTTATCCCGGTATTTTTTATTGATAAATAAAAACCCGAAACATTCACCATCTTCTTTATCCAGATGTTTATGATGCATTTTATGAGCATACCTCAATGATTTAATATACACATTGTTGCTACGGGAAAAGAATTTAAATCGTTGATGAATGATGATATCATGTACCAGAAAATAAGCTATGCCATATAAAGTAATACCGGCACCAACACTCACTACCGGCCAGTTTTTATACATACATCCCAACATGATCAATAACCAACTCGGTATGGCAAATATGACGAAGAACCAATCATTTTTTTCAAAAAAACCAGGGCTATGCCTGTGATGATCTTTATGCAAAAACCATAGTGAGCCATGCATGATATATTTATGAGTGAACCATGCAACTCCCTCCATCATCACAAATGCTGCAACAGCAATAAGTACATAGAAAATCCAGTTCATAAAAACGTTCTTAGCACCAGGAAAAATAATAACTGAATGATCAGCAAATGTACCGAGAATACGTTTCGTTTGTTATAATTCAGTTTCCTGAAAACCCATAACAACATAGTGCTGATAATCATCCAGCTTATATAATTGTAAACAGGAATATCGCCATTTTGCCATTTCCAGTAACCGAGTTTTACTGCAATAGGCTCCATCAGCCAATCAAAAAAAACGGAGAGAAATGCCGCATCCACCAGGAAGGAAAGCATCTGCATTTTGGTATTGAGGTTAAGGCCTTGTTCCTGTATTTTTTTCAACATATAGTTTTCATAAGCCTGCGTAATCATTCCTGTGCAGTAGATAATTATAAACCAGTTGAAACCAATAATTAAAGGCACATTTAGAATTTTAATACCTAAAACATTTCCATATTCATATTTACCAAAAATGGTTTGTGTGTTCACGCCAATTGCTTCTATACAAAACCCGCCAACAACTGTAAGCAATAAGAATAAATAAAAATTTTTGTTTTTGGACGGATGTGTTATTATCAAAAGCGCTGACATGATTAAAAGATGAAGAGGTGTATTTTGAATAATCCAGTCTTTGTACGAAGTAAAAAGGATGCCAATAATGCCACAGGTATGAAAAATCAAAGCTAATGCCAAAGCAATATGATTCAATGTTTTTCTATTCTTCATACTTCCATTTTTTTCTGTCCTGAATAATCATCTCTGCAGTGATAGCAGCACTCTTCAAACATAAGGGGATACCTCCTCCGGGATGTACACTTCCGCCTGCAAAATAAAGCCTGTTGATATTTTTTGAAAAATTTGAATGCCTCAAAAAAGCTGCAGTTCGGCTGTTGGAACAGGTGCCATATAATGCCCCGCCATAACTGCCGGTGCCTGTTTCAATTTTTTGCGGATCCAAAATTTCTTCTGTTTCTATTAATGGTTCAATTTCAGAATGCAAAATACGGCTAAGCTTTATAAGAATATTTTGTTTATATGATTGAATAGTTGAGGGCTGGCTAAAATTAATATCCGCAGGGACATTCGCCATCACAAACCAGTTTTCTTTTTCACCTGTCGCATGCAACCCGGGCTCTATTTTTGAAGTGATATTGATATAAATTGTAGGATCATTATATGGTAGCTTTTTATCAAATAAATACTTGAACTCTTCTTCATAATTTTTGCTGAAAAAAATATTGTGCAGTTCCAGTTGCGGAAATGATTTACTGATGCCCCAGTAAAAAACCAATGCACTGCTACTGCGTTCCTGCTTTAAAAATTTTGTAGCCACAGCTACATCATTTAATAAATTCTGATAAGTGCAAAACACATCAACATTACTTATGACCACATCTGCTAAAAATTTTTTCTGATTGCTGATGATCCCTGTTGCTTTTTTATTTGTTACAATTATTTTTTCCACACCAGTATTAAAATGAAACCTTGCTCCTTTTTTTATTGCAAGATTAAACAAAGCCCGATTGACAGACATCATGCCCCCTTTAGGGTAATAACTACCCAGATTCAATTCAAGATGACAGATGAGTTGCAACATGCCCGGTGCTTCGTATGGATTGCTGCCACAATATGTAGCAAACCTGTCAAACAACTGAACCAGTTTTGGGTTTTTAAAATATTTTTTATTAACAGCATGCAAGGAAGAAAAAAGATAACGGTACCGTGTTGACGACAGTGTTTGTATTATTTCAGATAAACGCCATCCATTTTTTTTATGCAGTGAATGGTTGAGAAAAATTTTACCAATATCATCATAAATCCTGCGAGCTTCATCCAGGTAATTTTCAATAGAATGAATTGGTTCATTCAATTTCTGATATAGCTCCTGTTGCAGTTTTTTCCTGTCGGCAAAAGCATTTATTACAGTAGCATCCTCATAGAAATACCTGCAGGTTATATCCAGTTTTTTAAATTCCAGATGTTGGTTTATATCTTCTCCAGCAAGCTCAAAAAGTAATTCAATATTTTCAGGTTGCACAAAAACACTTGGCCCTGAATCAAAACAAAAACCATTTTTTTTAATCTCATACAACTTGCCACCAGGATGATCATTTTTTTCAAAAACATCCACAGTAAAACCATGTACTGCAAGCCGTATAGCAGTTGCTATACCAGCAATACCAGCGCCAATAATTATTGCTTTGGGTGATGGCTGCATGACATTAAGCAACAGCGGCAGCCACTGATGCCTGTTGCCATTTTTTTATCATGGGAAAAGCAATTGAAAACCATGCAGTGAATTTGGAAGGATGTGTCTGCAGGTTTGATTCAATTTCCTGCATTGGGCGGAAACAAATATCTTTTACTTCATGTTTATTAAAATTTATTTCGCCATTATGATAGCCCACAAAAACATGATCAAATTCGTTTTCAGTTAGCCCATTTTCGAAGCTTGCATAATAAACAAACTCAAAAGCTTTTTCAAGTGATGTTTCAAAACCAAGTTCTTCTTTTAACCTTCTTGCTGCAGCCACTTCTGTTATTTCTCCTGGTTTTGGATGACTACAGCAGGCATTGGTCCACAAACCACCACTGTGATATTTTTGAAATGCCCTTTGTTGCAACAACATTTCATTCTTTTTATTAAAAATAAAAACACTGAAAGCCCTGTGCAGTATGCCTTTTCGGTGTGCTTCCATTTTTTCCATTGCCCCTGTTTCTTCGTCCAGCTCATTTATCAGAATAACTTGTTCCATAGATTAAATATAAGGTTTGTAAGGTTTTCTGCTGCATAAATCATGCATGTTTTTTTGCGATGTGTATAAATTTAAAATGCCGAATTCATTACCTGATTAGAACCACTGTACCTTTTAAAATAACAGGTGTTGCATCATTATCTTCAAAATATTGCAACATCCATACATAGGTACCTGCAGGCTGTGGATTACCATTAATTCTACCATCCCATTTTTTTGTCCAATCCTTAGATTCAAAGACTAATTGGCCCCAACGGTTATACACCCTAAACACAAGATTTTTTGCTTTATATGCATTCAATGGATATAGATAATCGTTCAAGCCATCACCATTAGGTGTAAATGCTGATGGCACTGCTATATGACAACTGTAAAAAACTTTTACCATCGCCTGTGATGTATCATAACACCCAATATCATTTTTTACTGTCAATGAAACAGGGAATGACCTTCCATCTCTTGTCAGTGGATTTGCATAATATTTTGGTAATGGTATTTGTAAATTGCTGGTTGTTCCATCGCCGAAGGTCCAAAACCAGCTAATAATTTTTCCAGTACTGGAATCAATAAATTGAGCAGCATCTTCAGGACATAATTGTTTAGAAGGAGTTACAACAAATCTGGATACCAGTTCATTATCCAAAATAATATCAGCAGCAGCGCTATCGGTACAAACACCATTACTCACATTTAACTGAATATGCTTATTACCATAATCATTAAAATTAAAAATAGAATCTTCTGTAGTACTCGCACCATTTGTATCAAAAACCCAGTTCCATTGGTTCACACCATTCCTTCCATCATGCGAATAAAACAATGTATCAAACACACAACCTAAATGCACACTATAATCAAACACCGCAGAAACTGTATCCGCAGTAACAAAACCAATAAATGACCCTGCGGGTGTTTCCTGTGCACATTCATCGAGGACAGTGTTGCCATCTGAACCTTTTTGCAATGTAATGGTAAAGTTGCCTGCAGTTTGAATGGGTTTATTGAGCTTTACTTTAATGATGGGTGATAAACCGTTGGCACAACTATCAGCCATTGCGCTTGTAACCTGAATAGAAGGATTTCCTGTAACTACAAAATCAGAACCATCTGAAGCAACAGTACTACACAACATTTTTTTTCTAAATACCAACCTGATTTCGTTTGGTGAGCAGGCAATTGGTGTCATACTATCCATAGGTGTTGGCGCCAGTGGATTAATAGTAAACGGAACAGTTGATCCTGGTGGGATATTATTATCACAATTATCTAACAAAGAATTCTGATCTGATCCGTTTTGTATCACAAGGGAATATTGACCTGGTGGTAATGGTTTGTCCAATGTAATCGAAAATGAATCCATATCAAAAGCATTACTGCAATTCAGGCTACTGGCAGCAACAACATTTGCAGATGAAGGTGAAAGAGTAAAATCAGTACCATCTATTGCTAAACTTGTACATTTTACTTTTTTGTTGAGGGTAACTGTTATTACTTGTCCTGCACAATCAGCCGTTGCAGATAACAATGCAGGTTTGGTAGTATCTGTAATACTTGCAGTGCCACCTTTAAAAGAAAGAGCATAACCACTCTGACCACTACCCGAGAAATGGCTAATCAGTAAAAGATATGTGTGACCAGCGGTGATGTTGGGCATCTTGCTGAAAGTGGTTACACCTGTAGTGGGGTCTGAAGCACAACTAACAGAATTTGAATTATTCGCAGCAGTACCGGTTACACCATAAGAGCCGCTCCAATTACCTACGACAAATATTGATGCATCTGTATAAACATCTTTTGGGTCATGGCCTGTAATATCAAAAAGCTGCCAGTCATAATCATCACCCAAATCTTCTGGTGTAATGGTCAAACCCAATGTCCCGGATTGATAACAGGTGAATCTGTACCAGAAAGGGTTAAGATCACCATAAGCAGCATTACTGCAACCCGGCACAGGTATTGTTTTACCGCCACATGTCGGCACACTTGCCTGTTTGAAAGTATCTGTACCACAAACCGGGAATGCTGTAGAAGGATTCTGTCCCAGCGTTATGCAGGCAGTTTGGCTTTGGGCTGCAAACGCAATAAACAATAAAAGAACAGGTAGAATTTTTCTCAGCATAATATCTAACAAATAAAGACAATTACAACCATGATTGCGTTGCTGACATTAACTAATTAGTTTTAAACAGCAGTATCCAGAAACAAACTTTTCAGTTCGGGTGTTGGCAACCAGCAGGCATCCCGTTTACCAAACCATTTATAACGGTTTTTTGCAATAAAATTGTACACTCCATCCCGTATGAATTTTGGAACAATAATAAAAACCCACAAAATTTTTGCCCACCCATTCAGTCTTTTGGCTACCCTTAATGCAGCAGTTGACCTTGTATAAACAATATTATTTTCAAATAAAACAAAAGAATTAAAATCATTCACAGGCAGGTCAAAATCAACTAATATTTTTTGTGCAAAAGATGATTGTAATGATGCAAACCTGAATATATTTTTGGGATCATGACTGATAACATACTGCACACTGTTATTGCACAAATTGCAAACGCCATCAAACAAAATAACCGGGTGCATTACATCATTCATGTTGCAAAAATACTAATGTCTGAAATGTCGCAGACCGGTAAACACCATTGCAAGTTGATGTTTCACACAATACTCTATACTTTCTTTATCCCGCATAGAACCGCCAGGCTGAATGAAAGCTTCAATCCCGTTTTCATGTGCCAATTGCACAGAATCACTGAATGGAAAGAATGCATCACTTGCTAAAACTGCACCTTTGAGATCAAAACTAAACTGCTTCGATTTTTCAATAGCCTGACGCAATGCATCCACACGGCTTGTTTGTCCACAACCTTTTCCAATCAATTGTTTATTCTTTGTTAGCGCAATGGCGTTACTTTTCAAATGTTTGCAGATGATATTGGCAAATGCTAGTTCATCTTTTTCTGCATCACTGGTATTTCTTCCACCCACTTCATTCCAATCAGCATAATTGCCTTTATCAAAATCCTGTGCAAGAGTTCCATTGAGAATAGATTTATATTGAACAGGTGATTTTGATGGATCTGTTTGTAGTTGTAGTAATATCCTGTTCTTTTTTGATTGCAAAATTCGCAATGCAGCTTCTTCAAAAGCAGGTGCTATCAACACTTCAAAAAATATTTCATTAATAGCAGAAGCTGTATTTTCATCAATAGCATTGTTGGTAACCAATACTCCACCAAATGCACTTTCAGGATCACATTGTAATGCGGCATCCCAACTTTCTTTGACAGAAGTGCGTTGTGCAACACCACAAACATTAGTGTGTTTGATCACAGCGAATACCGGATCAGTTTTCTGAGTTGGATTGCTTGAAAATGATTTTGGAAATTCTGATATCAATTGAATGGCTGCATCAATATCAACGAGGTTGTTATAAGAAATTTCTTTGCCATGTAACTGAGTAAATACTTCGGATAAATCACCATAAAACATTGCCTGCTGATGAGGGTTTTCACCATAGCGCAATGATTGTTTTTTGTGATAAGGATTGAATAATGAAGGATTAAAATAATTACTGATAGCAATATCATAATTCATTACTATATCAAAAGCTTTGGCAGCATATTGTTTACGTTGTTCAAGCGTACTTTCACCTTTTTGGGCTTGTAATAATTCAACCAATGATTGATAATCTTCTTTTGCAGCCACTACCAACACATCTTTAAAGTTTTTTGCAGCAGCCCTGATCATAGACGGCCCGCCAATATCTATTTTTTCAATAATAGATTTTTCAACTGTACTGGAATCACCGCTGAATAAAGGAGAAGCAAACTGTGTGACCGTTTCTTCAAAAGGATAAAGGTCAACAATCACAAGATCTATTTCAGGAATTTTATATTGTGCCATTTCACTAATATCCTGCTCCATATCGCGTCTTCCCAAAATACCACCAAAAATTATTGGATGCAATGTTTTTACACGGCCACCTAAAATTGACGGATAACTGGTCAATGATTCAACAGGGATACATTTTATACCGAGGCCTTCAATAAACTTTTGTGTGCCACCGGTAGTATAAATTTTTATTCCAAGCTGATCTAAGCTTTTAACTATTGGCTCCAACCCGTCTTTATAAAAAACAGAAATTAATGCGCCTGCAATTTTCTTTTGCATAATAGAATTACAATTTTAAAGTGAATGCACCATCTTGTGCAGTTGAAAAGAAGCGCAAATGTAACTGCTCAAATTGTTTTTTCCATTGCTGCGATTTCCACACAGGCACACTGCCATCGGCAACAATATAACCGCAATTAAAAATTTTACTGATTTCTAACGGGGTTAAAACGGTATTCTTTGTCAGAATTAAAACATGTAAAGGGATTTTTTTATCAGGAAAATTTAGCTTGCTACAATTTCCTAATAATAAAATATTTTTTGAGTGAATGTTGAGTACCCTGTTTTCAATGCAGGGCAGTAAAATATTTTCCCTGTTATACACCCGGTGTTTTATCCGGGATGGTTTTATATTAAAATTTCTGAGAAGAGTATTGGTGACAACAGTTGTATCGCCGGCAAATTTTACAGTTCTACCTGCAATAAAATCTATAGCTGATAATTTGGGAACATGATAAACAATCAATTTTTTTTGTTGTTGATGGCGAATAAAAACAACATCACGAAAAACGAAAAATATACAAAAACAAAACAGCGCTTTTAATAAATAGTTTGTACGCCTGTTGAATATCCATGCACAAACAAAACATGTAGCAATCGTAAGAATGATTAGCTGGATGAGTGAGAAGTGAAGGCCATCCCATGTTGAGAAAGGTAGTTTATCAATGTGTTCAATAAAATCATTCATCAGTTTGATACACCATTCAGTAACCCATCCGATAAATGATGCAAGCAAGTGCCACCATGAAAAACAAAACAATAACAACTCTTCAAATAAAATAATACCAGACAGTGGCACAGCAAATAAATTAGACAATAAAAATAAAATTGGCAACTGATGAAAATGATAAATAACAATAGGCAGCGTAAACACCTGTGCTGACAAACTAATAGCGCATAATTGCCATATACTCCTTATCATTTTATTTTTAAAATACAACTGGTTACTTATGCTTTTATTACATAGAACAATACTAAAGACTGCACTGTATGAAAGCTGGAAGCCAACGTCCCACAAATAAAAAGGGTTGATTAAAAGTAACACAAATGCTGAAGCAGCAAGAGTATTGTACATGTTCCCTCTTTTATTCATAGTCCTGCCTATCAACAAAAAACTAAACATCACAGATGCACGCAAAACAGATGGTGCGGCACCTGCAATTAACGTAAACAACCAGATCACTAATAATACGATTAGAGGCTCAACCCACTTCCTGATTTTTTTTGATTTAAACAAACTAAAGAAAGATAATAATGCGCCATAAATCACACCGATATGTAAGCCGCTGATTGCAATGATGTGTACTACACCGGTATTGCTGTAAGCCTGTACCAGGTCTTTATCAAGATCGTTTCTATACCCCAACAATAATGCTTCTGCAATGCCTAATGCCTTTGATGATTGTATATTTATTTTCAAAACATTCAATGCCCAATCCCTTATTGCAAATAACAATTGATGAATTTTATTAACATTGTCAACTTCAAGCATTTTAAAATCCTTTTTTGAAAGAAAAATCTGCCCGGTTATATTTTGAAATAAACAATACCTTTTATAATCCAGCGCAGCAGGGTTGCCATTGTTATTGATTGCCTGAATAGATTTTCTGAAAAAAATTTGCTTACCATATTTCAGTTGTGTTGTAACAGCATCATTTTTAAAATAAATAAGGATATTACCTTTTGTATTTATCAGTTTTTCATTTTTCACCACAAAAGATACTTCAGCTAAAGCTTTATAAGAATTTGTTTTTTGAACCAAAGGTTCCTGTATGGTAGCAATAACAAAATCGTCAGGCTGATAAAACTTACCATACCAATTGCTGTTATGCTGAATATTTTGCAACCAGGTAATTACAATACCGGCACTTACAAACAAGAGTAAAATAAAACAACCTCTCACCCAGCCATAAACAAACTTTTTAAAAGAAGACAGCTTACTAAATATAAACAAACCAATAGCAGCAATAGCTATAATTGCAATTGCCACAAATATGTTAAGGTGAAAATACCATTGCAAAATGATGCCGGCATTGAATGCCATAAGAATCCGGGTAAAGGGTATCTTTTTCACAGGTAATAATTAAGAAAAAACGTTAGCATAAATATAAAACATTCCGACATCAGCTACATTAAAATATTCAAAATCAAAGTGTATTTCGATAAAAAAAGTTGTTTTTACAATTTTTACTTGTAACAAGCCAAAATTTGTTTACCTTTGCAGTCCCGTCGTTTTATTAATACAAAATTTCAATTACAGAATGTTATCTAACAGTTTGTTTGATAAGTTGGATTTAAGTGATGACAAGAATTTATTAATTCAAGGACTTCCATCCTCCATCGAAAAGCAATTTGCAAAGTTATCTTACGCAAAAAATGTTACCCCTCTGTTGAGGTCAAGGAAAATTGATTTTGCATTGGTATTTGCAGTCAACAGGAACCAGTTATCCAATATTTTAAAAGATGTGTTTCCTGCATTGCATTGTGATAGTAAGTTATGGATTGCATATCCAAAAGTAACCAGCAAAATAGCCAGCGACTTAAACAGGAGTACCAGTTGGGATGTATTGTGCGAATGTGATTATGAAGCAGTGAACCAGGTTACACTTGATCATGTATGGTCTGCTATGTTGTTTAAGAAATCAGTAGCTGAGACAACACCAAAAATGTTGAAGTCAAAATCAAAATCTGTACTTACAGTAGCAGAATAAATGTTATATTATATACTTTATAAAAAACTACCCCACAAAATGGGGTAGTTTTTTTATTCAGATATTTCAATATCAAAAAGTATTTATACTTCCCGTCTTATAACCTTATTAATTTATTTCATTCTTCTGATACATATTTCTAATGTTTATCAACATGAAGATCCTTTCCTGTAAAAGCAAAATGAAATAAAATCAATGCACATATTCAAAAATCTTTATGTTTTTGCAATACAATAACCACGGTTAAAACAATTATAATTTGAACTGTCATATTAAACCAGTTTTTTCTCGAATTATCCATCGTATGCTTTAAGCTGAAATTAAAATGTTAACCCGGCTTTCAGGTCAGGTAAAAAAGCTTAATCAGGCATTATTTTTTTAATCATAAAAAAAGTATAACGATGAAAAAAGCATTCATTGTATTAACCGCTGCATTGACAACATTAACATTCACTAACATAAATGCGCAGCCATATACAACAGCAAAAGCTGTAAGAGAGGATATCAAATCGGACAGAATAACGTTAAGAAAATTAAGAGGTACTGAAGTAAGTAATTTTTCAAAACAAAACTTTGAGACACGTTTTCCAAAAGCAACCAATGTAACATGGATCAGAGAAGATTATTTTGATGTAGCCAGTTACACAATGAATAACAAATCTATGAAAGCATATTATGATGAAGACTCTCATTTGGTAGGCACTATCAGCCCTTCAACATTTGATAAATTACCCATTTCAGCACGCAATTACATTGGGAAACATTACAAAGGTTATTCGCCTGAGAAAGTAATATTTTATGATGATAATGAAGCTAATTCTACAGACATGATTATGTATAATACACAATTTGAAGATATGGACAGCTATTTTGTGGAATTATCCAACGGAACACATGAAATTGTCCTGCACGTGTTTAAAGATGGTAATGTCATGTTTTTTAAAAGTCTCTCATAAATTCTATTTTTAGTTGTTTTGATTTTAAAGAAGGAATCTTTTGCTGACATATTTAAAGTATGCCAATGGCTGAAGATTCCTTTGATTGTTTGCAGTTGCAATTAATCATTTACAGTAAAACATTTTTTATATATGCATCTTTGTTCGTTCAAAAAAATATCACAATCATTTTTTAATATAATATTGCAACAGATATGAGCGATTGCCAACGTGTTGATCATCTTCCCTGATACATCCTTAGCAATAATTTATTAAAAAAATCTGCAATGATGCATACAACACCGGCGCCAATACAAAGCCTTCCAAAAAAGCGGCTGCTGTCTCTTGATTTTTTTCGCGGTATTACCATCGCTGCAATGATTCTTGTTAATAACCCAGGTGATTGGGAACACGTTTATGCACCTTTGGAACATTCAAAATGGAACGGCTGTACTCCTACAGATTTGATATTCCCGTTTTTCATTTTTATGGTGGGCGTTTCTATCACCCTTGCCATCGGTCCGAAGAAAGCAGATAAAACCCAACATTCAAAAATTATTGCAAAAGCTTTCAAACGTTCATTAATACTTTATCTCATTAATGTAGCCATTCATTTTTTATTCACTTTCAACTTTGAAAACTTTAGGATTCTTGGTGTATTGCCACGCATTGCCATAGTATTTTTTATTGCTGTTATCATCTTTTTAAAGACTGGATTCAAACAGCAGCTCACAATCTTTTTCAGCATACTCATCATTTATTATATTTTGATGTGTTTTGTGCCGGTCCCGGGTTATGGCGCTTCAAACCTTGAGCCTGCTACAAACCTTGCTGCATGGCTTGACACTACTATTCTAACAACTAAACACATGTGGAGTGGTAGTAAGGTGTACGATCCTGAAGGCATCTTAAGTACAATTCCTGCTGTTGGCACTTGCCTGTTTGGAATTATGGTGGGAGACTGGATCAGAAGAAAAGATAAAGATGAATCTACAAAAGTTGCATGGCTATTTGTTATGGCAACTTTTTCTATCATGGTAGGGATGATTTGGAATAATTTTTTCCCAATCAATAAATCTTTGTGGACAAGCTCTTTTGTTTTATATACAGGCGGTCTGGCAACTGCCGGGCTTGCCATTGCATTCTGGTTGATTGATGTGCAGCAAAGAAAAAAATACATTACACCATTTGTTGCTTTTGGCGCCAATGCCATTACAGCTTATGTTGCTGCAGATGTTGTGATTGCAGTGCTGTCCTGGTTTCATGTAAATCTCGATGGCCAATCCACTAACCTGCAGGACTATTTATATAAAACAATTTTTGCGCCTCATTTTTCTCCCATTAATGCATCACTTGCAGGCGCCATAACTTTTGTTCTGATCATGACTGTACCAATGATGATTCTTTACAGAAAGAAAATTTTTATCAAAGTATAGATAAGTTTTTACACTTGCCATTACATCTTTCTTACCAAAATAAGTGTTATGCTACAGCTTCCGCGCAGGTTACAATCAATTGACGTTTTCAGGGCCATCACTATGTTCTTTATGATTTTTGTAAATGATGTGGATGGTGTTGAGAAAATACCTGAATGGATAAAGCATGTTAGCATAAATACAGATGGTTTAGGTTTTGCAGACACTATATTTCCTGCTTTCCTGTTTATAGTTGGCTTATCTATTCCATTTGCACTCAACAAAAGGATACAATCAGGCGATAGCCAGCAACAAATTGCTTCACATATTGTATTGCGCTCGCTTGCATTAATTATAATGGGGGTCTTCCATGTTAACCTTGAAAACTACAGTAATAAAGCACTAATACCATATCCAATTTTTGAAATACTGGTAACACTTGCATTTTTTCTTATCTGGATAGATTATCAGCCATCAATTTCAAAAACAAAAGAGCGTGTATTACAGATATCTGGAATAATTTTTTTATTTATCCTGGCAGCATTATATAAGGGAGAAGAAAATGACCACATTGTCTGGATGCGTCATCAATGGTGGGGAATACTCGGTTTGATTGGCTGGGCATACCTCACTTGCTCTTTTGTCTATCTCTTCTCTAAAGGAAAGTTATTTGCGTTAATAGCAGCTTTGGTGTTCTTTATTGTTTACAATATACTCAACCAAACTTCTATACTTGAACCTGTTGCAGAAATTTTGGATAAATTATGGTTTTTGAACAATGGTTCGGAAGCAACATTAATAATGAGTGGAGTTGTTATATCAGCTATTTACAGCAAAAGCCTTTCAACAGATAGCAAAAACTTTTTTACCATATTATTATTGACAGGAGTTTTCATGATAGTATTTGGTTTCATGTTAAGGCCATTAGGAGGCATCTCAAAAATACGAGCTACTCCATCCTGGACATGTATTTGTGCCGGCATCAGCATTCTTGTTTTTGTTATTTTAATTTTTATAGTTGATACCAAAAGCAAAGGGAAATGGTTTAATATTATCAAGCCGGCAGGCACCAGCACTTTGACCTGCTACCTGATACCTTATTTTTTATATTCGTTCATGATGTTGTTTAATATTAATTATCCGTTTTTTTTAAATGAAGGTATAGGGGGTATTATCAGGTCATTTTCAGTAGCATTTATTGTAATTTTTATAACAGGCTTGTTTGAAAAGAAATTACTGAGATTGAAAATTTAGAAAATCAATAAACCGGAATTTATTTACTAAAAATGTATTTTAATAGCCTTTAAAATCTTTTCTGAGATACTTTGCACAGGAATGTTACTTTTGAGCAAAATATTTATTGTCAAAAAAATAAAATACAAAAGATAGCCAACTGTTTTATTATTGAGTTACGGGTTTATGGCTAATACCTCCACAATGCTGGATCAGTTTTTGAAAATTTAAAAAATATACAAATGAAACTTTTTGTTGCAGGTTTTCCTGGCGATTTTGATGATGTTGATTTAAAAGAAATGTTCGAATTATATGGTACTGTTACATCAGCAAAGTTGATTGTTGACAGAGCGACAGGAAAGAGCAAAGGATTTGGTTTTGTGGAAATGCCTGACAAAATGGAAGCTTTGCAAACGATTGAAACCTTGAATGGTGCTGGTATAAAGGGAAAGAAAATCTCTGTGCAGGAAGCAGAAAACAGACCCCCCAGCAGTGGCGGCAGCAACAATTTCAGGAGCAGAAACAATAATAATTTCAATAAGCGATATTAGTACCTTTTGTTGACAAGACTAATTCTCTTTTTATTACTATCTGCGAAAATCCTTTTAGTTTAATTTAGTACTTCAGGTTCTAACTTAATAGATTTTGGGAATAGGATGTTATTCTCCAAATGAATGTGCAGGTGCAAGTCTTCTTCAAACTCTTTTAGCATAGAAAGCGTAACACGGTAAGTGTTGCATCCATCTGTTGGAGGTGTATAATTGTGAGTAAGATTTGCAATCCTTTCAAAACGTTCGCCCTCACCATCATGATCCTGATTCATCACTGCAATCGGGTTTTTGATTGTACCAAAATGTGGGGGAGGTATTTTTTCTCCGGATATTTTTGCTTTCACCATTTTTCTGATAAATGGAAATAAAATCAGCTCTTCCTTTTTCATGTGCATGGATAATTCACCTGCTGATTGAGCAAATAAATTTTCTACTTCGATAAGTTCAGGATGATTGTCTCCATGTACTCTCACTAATTTATTCAGGAATGGTTTTATTTCTTCAATACTATTCGTAACATAACGATGGTGTTTTTTTTCAATATATTCTGCAAGCAAGTCAAGAGGCCAGGAATTATATTCAGTTGTCTTATTGTCTGTTTGCTGAACAGATTGCTGCAATTGATCCAACAAAATTTCTGCTTCGATATTTTTGTTGCTGCATACTTCATCAATAGTTTTATCCCCTTTAAAACAGAAATCAATTCCATAAGATTGAAATACAGATGCAGTGCGATAATCCTGCGCTACCAGCTCTCCCACGATGCTTTGCCCTGTAATGCTGTCCATAATAAGAAACCGTATTTAATATTTATACTTTAAAAAATAAAATCAAATGAAAGTCATGGCATAGATATATAACGGACGAGGTAAAACATTGCCCACCCTGCAAATCCGATAATCAGTATCCAAACCCAGGAAGGGATACTCTGCGGCGTTTCACTACCACTAATCATAAAAGATTTTTGGTCACCTTTGCCATACGCATTGATCATGATGGGGAGTACCCCATCCACAACAGAATTTTCTGAAATACCTTCAACAGCAATAGCAGGGCCATTTCTTACAGTGAATGGTATTTTACGGATACCTTCTTTGCCGGTAGGGTCTTTACTAACAATTTTAAGGACGTGTTCTCCATCAGTGAGTTTGCGTGTATCCAACTCAAAACTTACGGGAGATAACACTTCCGCTACCGGTTTACTATCTTCATCAATGAAGACAAATATGGTGCTTTTATCACTCATGTTTTAGTTATTTAAGATCATTCGTTTAATATGAGATTCAGATTTTTCGCCAGGACGCACCAGCCATTTCACAGAATAGAATAATGTATAAAGAACAATTACTACTGCTATTGCTACAATGAGATAATCCCATTGGCTGTCTGGCCCGGAACCGTGTGTAATACCTTTCAGTATGGCTGGCTGATTTCGTTCGCATACAGGACATGCAAATGATACATAAGACCCAAATAGGAAAAACAAAATTCCGGATAATACTTTTTTCATCATGGAGCCGGTTTAAGTTTTACAATATCTAATATCTTTTTAATTTCTTCTGGTGTTACCTGTTTGGCATTGTTGCCCCAGCTTGTACGTTCATAATTCATGATAGCCGCCACTTCATTTTCTGTAAAGTTTGCATTAGTACCAACAGGCGGCATTACGCCATAATCAGCTCTTGCATCATACCCATGCATGATAATGTCAACATATTTTTCAAGGTCATCACCTGTAACCACCGGGCTGCCTTTTAATGGAGGAAATGCACCTGGTAAACCTTCACCATTTGCCTGATGACAAGCCTGGCAATTGGTTACAAAAAGTTCCTGTCCATTAGCTGCAGAGGCTGCAGCAGCATTGCCACCACCGGCAGCAGCGGTTTTCACTTCTTGTTTATATAAAAACTCCGGTGCGGGTGTGCCATCAGGAAGTTTTGTTTGTTTGCGTGATTGCAGATATGCAACTAAATACAAAGCATCTTTGGTTGCTACTACTTTACCTTCTTTTCCCTGTAAATATTCCGCAGGAACATTTACAATGACATCATTTTTAGAAGGCTCTTTTTTAATGGTAAACATCCAGGGATAAGCTGGCATGATTGATTCTTTCACAACAATACGTGGATTATAAAGATGCACCAGGTTCCAGTCTTTGGAAGGTTGTCGGTTACCAATATTAGTCAAATCAGGACCGGTACGTTCAGTGCCCATAAGTGTTGCCGTATTACGCCAGAAATCGGTACGGGTAATACCTGCATAGTCTGCAGCAATACTAGGTCTGCTACCCCAGGTTTTATCCATATCAACATTACGAACCTGCTGAGTGTGGCAGGCAACACATCCATTAGCTACAAACAGAGCTTTCCCTTTTAGTGCATCAGCACTTAGCGGTTCTGCATTGGGTAATGGGGCATTATTTTCCTGGTTGCGAAGTGCAGGTATAATAGCTACACAAATTGTAAGGCCAATAAACATTAATGAAGCTGTGGAAAATAATTTTACATGATTATCAAAAAAACTACTCATTTCTATAACTTAATTGGTGATTAAATTGCGGGTACAGATTCAATGGCATTATCTTCTTCCATCTTTTGAATGGCTGATTCCCTAACATCCACTGTTTTACTTTTTCTGTACATCAGATATATATTGTAGGCAAATACGACATGTGATAACCACATCAGGCTGCCTCCGATAGCCCGCCATAACCAATATGGCATCATTAATACAACTCCATCCATAAATGGTTTGCCATTTAACCACATCAATCCTTTCAGTGTGCTGCCATACATCAGTGGGATTGTATAAAACATCAATCCAATTAGCGCCATCCAGAAATGAGCTCCCACAAGTATTTGTGGTGCTTCTTTTCCAGTTAGCCTTGGCACTACTGCATAAGTACATGCCCATATAAAAAAGGTTATAATCCCATACATTGTAAGATGGGAATGTGCTACTGTGAAATCAGTAAAGTGCCATATCAGGTTTGTAAAGCGGAATGCTTCTGCTGTACCCTGCATGGAACCAGTAAAGTAAAAAATTATACCTACCAGGAAAAAAGGAAGTGTATAGCTGTCTTTTACTTTATACCATCCACCTTTGAATGTCATCAGGAAGTTGGTGGTACCTGCAATTACAGGTATTGCCATACCCATACTTCCAACAATAGCAACTGTTTGCAACCACCACGGTATAGCACTGAAAACAAAATGGTGGCTTCCTATCAATGTATAAAATAAAATTTGTGTCCAGAATGCCAATATCCCAAGACTATAAGAGTAAATGGGCTTGTTCAGCTGCTGTGGCAAAAAATAATAAACAATACCAAGCGTAAACAACATAAACCACATGCCCACACCCTGGTGCATATAATATCCCTGAACGATTGTTTCACCTAATCCATCCTGCCAGAATGGAAGATAAGCAGTGAGTGAAATAACTATGGTGAAAATAATCGCCGAAACCATATACCAGTTGGAAATGTATATTTCTTTTGTTGTTCGGGCAGCAATTGTTTTCAGAAAATTGATAAGCGTTAATGCCAGGCCAATACCAAAAAGTAACATTACTGGCCAGATATATTCACGATATTCACCACCACCATTATTGATGCCTGCCATCAGGCAAATGGAGCCAATGAGTACTGAAGCATTAATCAGGATAAGTGCATACCAGCCCATCTTTATACTATACAATTTTGTATTGCTCACCCTTGGTACAATATAGTTGCCAAGGCCAAGCATACCAAGTGAAGCCCATCCCCAAAATACAGCATTAGTATGTACAGGTCGCAACCTGCCAAAGCTGAGCCAGCTTACATGATCAGCGTCAGGGGCAACAAATTTAATCCCGAGATATTCGCCAATAGTTGTTCCAAATAATAACCAGAATGTTGCACAACCAAGATACCACAATACCATTCGGGAAAGTTCAGGCTCTATATTTGGACGGGGTAAAGCCCTCTTTTTATGGGCCACTACATTATACCCTGTCTCAGGGCTAATATCAAGCAATCCTCTTTCATCTTCCGCAGGCTGGCTACCAGAAAGTTCATTATGAGTCAATGAAAAATTAAGTGCGTTTTTTCTTTTTTCCAGTCTCTCTCTTTCTTCATCGGTCAAGTTTTCAAGATAAGTTGCCAGCTTTGCAGCTTCATCAATTCGCTGCCTGTTACCTTGTTTATTTACCGCATTTCTTAATTTAACAATTAACAGGACAAATCCTGCCAGTACTGGTATTAAAATCAGTACCAACGTAATGATAATTCCACTTTCGCTAAATAAAGATGTACCATCAGCCTTAACAGGTGCTTGTGCCATCACTGAAGAAGGAGAAAACAAAACTAAAACTGATGATAACAATAATGCTAACAATGCTGTACCAGTGTTGCCCGGTCCTTTTTTATTTTTCATCTTTAACAATTGATCAATTTGTTTGCTGTTGAGATGCTTTGAATATTCATGAAATACTTCTTCATTGGTTTTCTTCATGCTCCTTCTGTTGTTTTCTCTTAGTTGGGAAACTTTTCTTTTCAGAGTGAGTGCAGCTACCAATAACAATAAAGAAATAATAATCATCATACATAACCATGCTTCCCCTTTGCTAAATGAAAATGAAGATGGTGTCATACTCTGGGCCGAAACTATTTTCCCTGTAAATATTAGGGCTAAAAAAAGGAAAAATAACGGCAGAACTTTTTGTTTTCTCATATTGAAGATATTAATACCTGTTATTCTTTTTTCTCTTTAAAAATAATAACTTTTTAGAAATGAACAGATATTTTCAGATGTTTCAATTACGATGCCTGCAAAAAACACACGATATTGAAAATAATTCTGTTCAATCTTTATTTACCAGCCAGGGTTGCATTTTGTGCAGTCTGCCAGTCTTATACAAGTAGTTTTTCATTTCAACCTATAGTCGTTTTGAATGCAACCAGACTGAAATATTTTCTAATTCAAAAACCAAAACCTAATGCGAGCAGAATATATGATTTCCATAAAAGTTTTATATTCATTTTCGTTTCCATCATAAAATAACTGAAATCATACCCTGTTGCTCAAACACTACAACAATCAATTGTTGCACAGCGCCAAAGGTAATATACCGTCTTAATAAAAGTCAAAAATATCTTTTATTCTTTTGAATTTTTTTAAGTTGAATATAAATGGAACTCCCTATAAATAATGTCTCATTGGTTGTTTTTCAAACAGAAAAAATACTGCAACCCGGGAAAGCAATATTGTATATAATGTATGAAATTACTCTTGACTATTTACAGAAAGAACAAAAAAGCTCAACAAAATAAATTGTTGAGCTCTTGGTCGGGCGGACTGGATTCGAACCAGCGACCCCTTGCACCCCATGCAAATACGCTACCGGACTGCGCCACCGCCCGAGGGTTGCAAATGTAAAATCCTTTTAATAAAATTCGGTTTATATTTGCCAAATTTTGCCGCTTCACATGAAAATAATACTGCAGCAAGTTTTCATTGCAGATCCAGGTTCTCCATATAACGGAAACAAGAAAGATATTTTAATCACTGATGGTATCATTCAAAAAATTGATGACAACATCACTGAGGATTCCGCTCAATATTTTAATGGAAAAGATATAACAGTTTCACCTGGATGGGTGGATATTTTTGCCAATGCATGTGATCCCGGTTATGAGTTCCGCGAAACTTTGGAAAGCTGTGCCGATGCTGCAGCAGCAGGTGGTTACACAACAGTATTTACTTTGCCTGATACATTGCCTTTTGTTGACAATAAAGCGCAGGTGGAATATGTGAAACAAAAATCTGCCAGCCTGAAAATTGACATCAGGCCTTTAGGTGGTATTTCAAAAAAACAGGAAGGCAAAGAGCTGGCTGAAATGTATGACATGCAACATAGCGGTGCTATTGCTTTTACTGATGGACTTAACCCAGTACAAAATCATGGATTATTTTTAAAAGCATTGCAGTATGTGAAATCTTTTAATGGTGTTATCATTCAATTGCCAAGAGATAAAAGCATCAATGCTTCAGGTCTCATCAATGAAGGTGTCATCTCTACAAGGTTGGGTTTACCGGGAATACCAGCTATTGCTGAAGAATTAATCATTGCCCGTGATATAGAGCTGGCACAATACACTGAATCAAATTTGCATTTCACAGGTATTACTACAGAAAGATCGGTGCAATTGATTAAGGCAGCTAAACAAAAAGGAATAAATGTTAGTTGCTCTGTTACACCTTATCATTTGTTTTTTTGCGATGAAGATGTTCAATCATATAATACCAACCTGAAAGTAAATCCTCCATTAAGATCAAAGAAAGATATGCACGCATTGCGGCAAGCTGTCTTAGATGGTGATATAGATTGTATTGCATCACATCATTTGCCGGAAGCATGGGATGATAAGACCTGCGAATTTCAACAAGCTAAATGGGGAATGATAGGCCTGCAAACAGCTTATGCCGCTGTAAAAACTGCCATTCCATCTCTATCGGCAGAAAATATCTGTAACCTGTTTTCACTGAATGCAAGAAGAATATTTGGCCTGGAAAGTGCAACAATCATGGAAAATCAGAAAGCAACACTTACTTTATTTAACACTTCAGGATTTATCTTGCAGAAAGAAAAAATAAAGAGCCGTTCTTATAACTCTGCTTTTATTAATATTCCTCTACAGGGCAATGTAGTCGGTATATTTTCAAAAGATAAGCTCATTAGTAACAATTAAAATTTTATCATGGAACCCAAAATAACGTCACCACAGGTAAAAGGATTAGTAATTGCTTTGATATTAATTGTCACAGGCCTTGTGGTTTATTTCATTGATGGAATGAAACATCCTGAACTAAATTATATTCAATATGCCATCTTCCTGGCAGGTATCATTTGGGCATGTATCAGTTATTCCAATCAATTAAATGCTAACGTAACATTTGGCAACCTGTTTGCACATGGTTTTAAAACCACGGCTGTTATCACGGTGATTATATTGGTTTATACAATCCTTGCAATGAAAGTCATATTTCCTGATATGATTGACAAAAGCATTGAAATGACAAGGGAAAAAATGGAAGCTGAGGGCAAAGCCACTGATGAACAGATACAACAGGGGCTTACAATGATGAAAGATCATTTTGTAACGTTTGCTGCGGTAGGTGTAATTGTAGGTTTTGCCATCATGGGCGCCATCAGTTCATTAATTGGCGCGGCAGTGGCAAAGAAAAAACCAAAAGACCCATTTGGTAACCAGATAATCTAAAAAAATGGATATATCAATAGTTATTCCTTTATTTAATGAAGATGAATCGCTTCCTGAACTGAGTGAATGGATTGTTCGTGTGATGCAGGCGAATGACTATTCTTATGAAGTGATAATGATTGATGATGGCAGCACTGATAACAGTTGGGATGTGATTGAAAAAATTATCGAAAGTAATCCAAATTTCAAGGGCATAAAATTTCAGCGCAATTATGGTAAATCTGCTGCGCTGAACGAAGGTTTTAAAGCAGCGAAAGGTGATGTGGTGATCACCATGGATGCAGACATGCAGGATTCACCGGATGAAATACCCGAACTGCGCCGCATGATTCGTGAAGAAGGTTTTGATATGGTAAGCGGATGGAAAAAGAAACGGTATGACAACAAACTCACCAAAAACCTGCCATCAAAAATATTTAATGCAGCCGCAAGGACAATCTCACATATTCCTCTACACGATTTTAATTGCGGCCTCAAAGCCTATCGAAGAAAAGTGGTGAAAAGCATTGAGATTTATGGTGAAATGCACCGCAATATTCCTGTGCTGGCCAAATGGGCAGGCTTCAGAAAGATTGGTGAAAAAGTAGTGGAGCATCGTCCACGTAAATATGGTGTCACCAAGTTTGGATGGGAACGTTTCATCAATGGTTTCCTCGACCTTTCCACGCTCACTTTTGTAGGCCGTTTCAGCAAAAGGCCCATGCACTTTTTTGGGCTGTTTGGCACACTGTTTTTTATTTTCGGTTTTTTAAGCAGTTTATACCTCATCATCCAAAAATTTTCACGGGAAGAATATGGTCTCACGAATAAACCACTTTTTTATATAGCACTTGCTGTAATGATTATGGGTATGCAATTATTCCTTGCAGGTTTCGTGGCTGAATTAGTGGTACGTAATGCAGCAGACAGGAACAATTATTTAATCGAGAGAAAAATCGGAATTAATTAATGGCATCTGTTGTCATCATTGGACCGGCACATCCTCTGCGCGGCGGACTCTCCTCTTTTGATGAAAGATTGGCCAGGGAATTTCAATCTCAAAATTTTGATACCACCATCTACACCTTTTCACTTCAATATCCATCATTCTTATTTCCCGGCACATCACAATTTTCTTCTGAGCCTGCGCCTGCAGATTTAAAGATCAGGGTTTGTATCAATTCTGTGAACCCGTTCAACTGGATAAAAGTTGGCAATGAATTAAAAAAATTAAGGCCAGATATGATTGTTGTCCGTTACTGGCTGCCATTCATGGGCCCATGTTTTGGTACCATATTGCGCAGGGTTAAAAAAAATCATCACACAAAAATTATTTGCATCGCAGATAATGTATTGCCACATGAAAAAAGAATAGGCGACAAGCAATTCACTTCCTATTTCATAAAACCGGTTGATGCTTTCATTACAATGAGTGAAAAAGTATTGAATGATTTAAGGAGATTTACCAATAAGCCAGCTCAAAAAACTACTCATCCTTTATATGATAATTTTGGAGAACAAGTGCCAAAAAATGCAGCAAGAAAATACCTGGGATTAAATGACAATGACAGGATTATTTTATTCTTTGGGTTTATCAGGAAATACAAAGGCCTTGATATTTTATTGGAAGCAATGGCTTTGTTGAAATCAAAAACCACTCAACAATCGCAGTTAAAGCCAAAGCTGATGATAGCCGGTGAATTTTATGAAGACAGAAAATTATATGATGATTTGATTGAAAAATACCAGCTTCAGCAAAATATTATTTTACATACAAATTTCATCAGCGACAGTGAAGTAAAATATTATTTGAGCGCAGCAGATTTTGTAATACAACCATACAGGAATGCAACACAAAGTGGTGTTACACCATTAGCTTATCATTTTGAAAAACCAATGCTCGTGACGAATGTTGGTGGATTGCCAGCATTAGTGCCTGATGGTAAAGTTGGGTTGGTAGCAGAGCCTGATGCAAACAGTATTGCTGAAAAAATTTTAGCTTTATATAACCTGGGTGAAGCACATTTTTTGCCACATTTGCGTGAAGAGAAAAAGAAATACAGTTGGAATATTTTAACTGATACAATAAAGCAATTGGCAGGTTATAAAAATTGATAAACCGGCTGAATATTTTTAAAACATAATTATTACCGAACAAATGATTTATCGTAGCAGGGCGCCTTTACGCATTGGACTGGCCGGTGGTGGCACAGATGTTTCTCCCTACAGTGATGAATTTGGTGGCGCTATTTTGAATGCTACCATTTCACATTATGCTCATGCTGTGATAGCGCCAAACGAAAAAGGGATCAGACTACAGGCAATGGACCGTAAAGAAACCCAATGCTTTGATGCAATAGAAGTATTACCTACTGACGGCACATTGGATTTGCACAAAGGTGTTTTCAACCGCATCCAAAAAGATTTTGGGATACCCAATAAAAATTTTTGTTTAACCACTTATGTAGATGCGCCTGCAGGCAGTGGTCTCGGTACATCATCAACATTAATGGTGGCAATCATTGGCGCTTTTGCAGAAATGCTAAAACTGCCTTTAGGCGAATACGATATTGCCCATTATGCTTATGAAATTGAACGCAAAGATTTACAACTTGCAGGTGGCAAACAAGACCAGTATGCTGCTACGTTCGGCGGTGTAAATTTCATGGAGTTTTATACAGGTGATAAAGTAATTGTAAACCCATTGCGCATCCGCAATGAATATTTGCATGAACTGGAAAATAACCTGCTGTTATATTTTACTTCCACCAGCAGGGAATCCGCAACCATCATCAAGGAACAACAAAAAAATGTGTTGCAGAAGAATGAAAAATCCATTGAAGCGATGCACCAGTTGAAAGAACAGGCACGCATGATGAAAGAAGCTTTGTTGCGTGGCCACTTAAATGAAATTGGCGAGATTCTTGATTTCGGATTTCAGCAAAAAAGAAAAATGGCGCATAATATTTCCAACAGCATGATTGATGAAATTTATGAAGCTGCAAAAAAAGCAGGCGCCACAGGTGGAAAAATCAGTGGAGCCGGTGGTGGTGGTTTTATGACATTTTACTGCCCTTTAAATACCCGTTACAATGTAATGGAAACATTAAAAGCTTTTGGTGGTGAAATCAAACCTTACCAGTTTACCAAACAGGGACTGACAACCTGGACAACACAATAACATCATTTGTGAATTGTCAATTAAAAATTAATAGTTGAGATTTTAATTATGAGTGATCAAATAAAAAATATTATTAACGCATCCATCGCAACCAAACAAAAGATTGTTAATGATAAAACATTCATTGCAGCCATTGAAACAGTGGTGGAACTGATCGTGCAGGCATTTCAAAACGGGAAAAAAGTTTTGTTTTGTGGCAATGGCGGCAGTGCTGCCGATGCACAACATTTAGCCGCAGAATTTTCAGGCCGTTTTTATAAAGACCGGAAAGCTTTGCCTTCAGAAGCGCTGCACTGCAACACTTCTTACCTCACAGCCGTTGCCAACGATTACAGTTATGATGTTATTTATGCCCGCATGATTGAAGGCATTGGTGCAGCAGGCGATGTGTTGATAGGCTTAAGCACATCGGGTAATTCTGCCAACATCTGCAAAGCTTTTGATGCAGCACATAAAAATGAAATGATCACCATTGGTTTTACCGGCGCTACAGGTGGCAAAATGAAAGATAGCAGTGATTATCTTTTTAATGTGCCATCAACAGATACACCACGCATCCAGGAAAGCCACATATTGATTGGTCATATCATTTGCCAGTTAGTGGAAGAAAAATTGTTTGACTCAAAACAGTAAGTAAAATTTTCCACCTACAATAAAACATGGAAACATCATTTGGAAGTAACAAGCCTGAAAAAGAACTTTCACCAGGTAATAGTATCATCATACTCGCCGGTGGATTGGGTACAAGACTGAGAAGTGTTGTCTCAGATTTACCCAAATGCATGGCGTCTGTAAATGGTAAACCTTTTTTAGACTATGTGATTTCTTATTTTCAAAATGAAGGTATTTCTGATTTCATATTTTCTTTAGGTTATAAACATGAGATAATTGAAGATTATTTACAGCATCAGTATCCAAATCTTTCAATTCAGTATTCCATCGAAGATGAACCTTTAGGCACTGGTGGCGCTATCAGGAAAGCATGCACATTAACTGCTGAAAAAAATATTTTTATCACGAATGGTGATACATTGTTTAAAGCAAGCGCCCCTGCCCTGCTCAATTTACACCAACAAAAAAATGCTGACTGCACACTGGCATTGAAACCGATGAAGCATTTTGACCGTTATGGTGTGATTGATCTGAATGAAGACGGCTCCATCAACAGTTTCAACGAAAAAAAATATTATGAAAAAGGTTTGATCAATGGCGGCCTTTACCTGTTGAATGTGGCATCGTTTTTAAAAGAACCTTTCCCTTCAAAATTTTCATTTGAAACAGCTTATCTCGAAAAATTTTATAAACAACATAAGATGTTTGGCTTAATACAGGATGAATATTTTATTGACATCGGCATACCTGAAGATTATGCAAGAGCAGGCAGGGAATTGTAAGTTTATGTATAAGTTCGCAATCATTTAAACATTTTCACATTGCACTTTGATTTTTCCAAAATAGATAAAACCTGGACACTTTTCCTCGACAGGGATGGTGTAATCAATACAGAAATAAAAGGCTCTTACGTCAATCAACCATCAGAATTTATTTTTTTAGATGGCGCTTTGGAAGCAATAAAAATTTTATCCAAAGTCTTTGGTTTAATATTCGTGGTCACCAATCAACGGGGCATATCAAAGGGTTTTATGACGCTGGATGATCTGCAACAGGTTCATAAATATATGTTGCAGGAGATACAAAAAAACAAAGGCCGTATTGATAAAATTTATTTCTGTGCAGACCTGGATGATGAAAGCCCAAACCGCAAACCCAATCCAGGTATGGCTTTGCAGGCACAAAAAGAATTTCCACAGATTGACTTAGCCAAAAGCATCATGGCAGGAAATAAAATGAGCGATATGCAATTTGCCCGCAATGCAGAGATGCATTCAGTTTTTATCGCTTCTACCAATCCTGAAACAATTTTTCCGCATGCACATATTGATGCAAGGTTTAACAGCCTGATTGAATTTGCGCAGGCAATTGCTGATTAATAAAAAACTAAATTTCAAATCACATACAATAAAGGATACCATCTGCGTTAACAGTTTGTATTTTCGCCATCATGCGTATTTTATTTGCAGTCATTTTATTTTTCCTGACCATCTCTTCAAAGGCACAGATCAGCGCTGAAAACATGCACATGTTGAAAGCACAGGAAGACAGCCTGAAATATTTCAGCCACAAAATGATATTTGATTCTTTTGCCAATAACAGGTTTCATTTCGATAGTGCCTTTATCAGGTCATTGGTAAAAGCACTCAAAACGCCTTATTCATTTGAATATCCTTTTGATTCTATATTGACGGTTTCACGTTTATATGCGCCTGATAGTTCTTTCAGGATTTTTACCTGGCAGTTACAAAGAGATGAAAGTTATTACAGGCAGGAAGGCGCCATTCAAATGAAAACAAAAGATGGCTCCCTGAAATTATTTGGTTTGTTGGATGCATCTGATTTTACAGGCGATCCTGCAGATTCTGTCCGCTCCAATAAAAACTGGATTGGCGCTATTTATTACAATATCATCATGAAAGAATATAAAGGAAAAAAATATTACACACTCCTGGGATATGATGATAATAATTTGCTCACTACACGCAAATGGATTGAAGTATTAACTTTCAACTCAAATGGCGAACCAGTATTTGGTGGAAATTATTTTGATTACAAAGATGATGAACTAAAACCGCAACAACCTGTTGACCGTTTTTTACTGGAATATAAAAAAGATGCAAGGGCAAGGCTCAATTATGACCCGGATTTAAATGAAATTGTTTTTGAGCACTTGATCAGTGAAAGCAATGAACCTCAGAAGAGATTTACATTAATACCTGATGGTGATTATGAAGGTTTCAAATGGGAAAACGGGAAATGGGTGCACATTGATAAATTGTTTAATCAACAATTAAAAGACGGACAGGCGCCACGCCCGCAACCTTTGTATGATGACATCAATAAGCCTGATTAAGAATGTTGTGAAAGCGATTGATATTATGATTATTTATTGAGATTCTCTTTCTCCAAAAATCAGGCTGCCGACACGAATCATATTACTCCCTTCTTCAATTGCAATTGTATAATCTGCTGTCATGCCCATAGAAAGGAAAGGCAAATGGAATTGCTTAGTTGAATACCTTTTTTGCAATGATTTAAGGTATTTAAATTCATTTCTCACCTGCGCCATATTATCAGTAAAACTTGCCATCCCCATTAAACCGGCAATGTTGATATGTTTTAATTTCATTTCATCATCCGCCTCGTTAACAAGACCTATAATTGTTTTTAATTCATTTTCATCCAAACCAAATTTTGTTTCTTCCTGTGCAATATGAATCTGTAATAAGCAATTAGAAAGAATGTTTAATTTTTCAGCCTGCTTATTAATTTCTTTCAGCAATTTATAACTGTCAACACCATGAATTAAATGCACAAAACTGATTATCTGTTTTATTTTATTGCTCTGTAAATGTCCAATAAAATGCCACCTGATATCTTTGGGCAACTGCTTTTCTTTTTCAATCAGCTCCTGCACATAATTTTCTCCAAAATCCCTTTGACCAAGATTGTATAATGCAAGAATATCTGCAACAGGTTTTGTTTTACTGACTGCTACAAGAGTAACTTTTTTTGCATTGCATTCTTCCAATAATTTTTTATATGCTTCAATATTCATTTGTATGTTGTATCAGTTGAATGTTTAAATAACAATAAATATTCCAATAATAAGCAATCATTCCATGCAGGGCAATAATGGTTATACATGAGCAACCGAAGATCAGTAAATTTTCCCTTTAAACTCCGGTGAAAATATGAAGGAATATTACCAATGAAAAACGGGAGATTGTTTTGTTCGATAGATTTAAAATCACTCGTACTGATATTTATTTGTGCATTGGATTGCCCCCATTTTTTCAATGCTATGCCCAACATTATTTTTTCAAGGATATTATCAGATGATTGCAGCTTACTATTGGCTATTTGCACCAAACCTGGTTTTACTTTTTCCAACTCGTCAATGGGCTTAATCTGCATCAACCTTGCCAGATGATATAGGATGATGGAAGTATTGGCATAATAAGGGGAAACAATAGCCGGATGTTTTACAATATCATTTCTTTGAATAGTCTTTAATATATGATGTAGGGAGGCACTGTCTGCCTTTGTCCATTGCAGGTTATATTGCTGCACAAATGCCAGCACGTTACATAATACACTCACATCAAATACAACAGGAAATTTTTTTCCAAACCAGGTAGAATAAGCACTATCATAACTATAAGTCTTATATGTTGTCTTTAATGGCACCTGATGATTGATATAAGCCTGCATGAACATGTGCAGCGCTTTAGCTGAATCAGTATTTTCATTGTTCATCAGTAAGCCAAGGGCTGTATCATCCATATCGTCAGGCAGTGAGCTCATGGCATTAAAAAAAGGCAACCACCAGCTATAATGAAATTTTGTAATTGTATCAGTACGCCAGAAATTATAGGTATTCCGGTTTTTATTTTTAAAAAAAGCAGATGCTCTTTGGCTTCTTGCAATGATACTGTCGCAAATTTCTTTTTGTGCAGTTGAAAAATTATTATGGTTATCTTTTAATACATAAGCAATAAGTGCATTATAAAAGATGGTGTTGTCTTTCTTTCTTGTCTTGAATTTCCTTGAAGCATTGATATATGATGGGAAAACACCTTCAATAAAAAAATAATTATGCTTTTCCTGCAATGTTTCTATACGGTCCAGCAGATAATCAACAGTGACAGGCTTTTGAGCGTAAAGACAACATGAACACAACAATGCAATGAAAACAAAAAGGCTTATTTTTTTTGGAAGATGACACTTCTTATTCAAAGACCAGCTTCTTACCTCATTAACCTGTATGACACGAAAGTATATTTTCATTGCGGATAGCAAAAATGCAAGAAATTTTTTAATGCTATAAACTGGGATATGAGTTCAAATCACTTATTGTAAAATCAAGGTAACCAACTATCCCAACAAATTAAAATACCATATTGGATTATTATAATGAGCCATCAACTGAATACAGGATTCATCAGACAATATATTTCTGTTTTAAAACTGATTGAATAGTTCAAAACAGATTTCATTTAAACATTCAAATTTATTTGCATCAAAACAAAATCTTTCATTATTACAAAAAGGCCTGAAAATTTATGGTTCTTTGATTATTCCAGTTTATTTTTTTATCAAAGTCAGAAATATTGGTAAAAGCAAAATCTTCGAGATAATTTTTAAATTTTGAAAAAGCTGAAGTTATACCATAATAAATGTAAAATTTATCTATCGCACTCGTTCCAGGCAATATAGGTTGATTAATATAGAAGTCTCTATAATGAAAATAAGCCATCACATAGTTTTTACCAATTGTCCATTTTTTCACAAACTGGTAAGGGAAGAACCTAAAATATCCGCCTCCGCTATAAATAAATTTCTTATGAAAAAACCTTTTCGTTGGTATTGGGTATTCTTTTATAAAAGCGCCATTCACGTCAATTAGGAATGGTTCATTAATAGCTTCTTTTTTAAAGCCCCCATATTTTAAATTGGAAGAAAACACAATTGAACTATCTGTGTCAATTCCATTTTCGATCAGGGTTTCAAAAAACCAGGGCGTTAATGTGGAAACAGAAAAACCCGGAGCACGGTAACAATGAACTTTCTCGCCAGTAATCTGTTCGAGACAATCTATTGAGAGTCGCAAATCTGCAGCAAATTCAGACTGAGTTTGGCAACTTACCGGTTCATGATAATAGCTATGGCTCCCAATTTGATGGCCATCTTTTTGAATCCTTTTTATTATGCGGGGAAACTTTTTAGCTACACTGCCAACGCAAAAAAAAGTACATTTTACTTTCTGCATTTCTAATGTATCAAGAATTTTCGGAATTTCGTTTTCCAATTTAGATGGATATAAATCCATCAACTTTCTGGTATGGTTCCCATTCTTATTAAGAATATGAAACCATTCTTCTACATCAAAGGATATTAATTTCACAAGACAGCATTTTGAGGTTAAACAATTAAAGGTAATTAAAATGAAACTTTTATCCAATGTCAATCCTTAGAGGTTAAAACTTTAAATGCTCAACAGCTCTGAAAGCTTCACTGATTTATTTCAGACAGGAGTAATGTAAATCTATATTATAACCTGGCATAATACTTTTTCAGACAAAACGGAAATGAACAGTTGTTACAACTTTAATGCACCAACACATGCGTATCCTTGATAATCCCCATCACAAATACACTTTGCACATGGCCCACATTTTCATCAACACTTAATTTGTTGACATGAAAATCATAATAAGCATCCATATTCTCAGCCATCACTTTCAGCATAAAATCATATTCACCACTTATGTTGTAACATTCTGTTACTTCGGGCATACTCTGGATCATTTTGATAAATTTACTGCCGGCATTTTTACTGTGTTCTTTTAATGATACATAACAAATCACCATCAATCCTTTCTTCACTTTTGAATGATCCACCAATGTTGCATATTGTTTTATGATACCAGCTTCTTCCATCCGCTTGATGCGTTCATGCACCGGAGTTGTGCTGAGATGGATACTATCTGAAATTTCTTTTACTGTTATACGGGCATTATGCTGCAATAATTTCAAAATAGCGAGGTCTTTTTCATCCGGGACGTAAGGAATTTGTTTAGCATCCATTTCATTAGTCTTTGTAGTGGATTTTTCTTTTTTTGCAGTTGTAGCCATAGTAAGCTGTGTGTTTATTCTGTTAAAACTTGAAATAAGTTAATTTCATTCCAAAAATAATTCAATATCTATTATTCTATTCCAGGTTTCTACCTTTGCCGCTCAAATTGTAAATATGTCAACATTATCAAAAAACATTGATCTGAGCCTCCCATATAAAGTGAAAGACATTTCACTGTCAGCATGGGGCCGTAAAGAAATAAAATTAGCCGAAGCAGAAATGCCAGGTTTAATGGCGCTACGCACTGAATATGGTGAGAGCAAACCATTGAAAGGCGCACGCATTGCAGGATGCCTGCACATGACTATTCAAACTGCAGTATTAATTGAAACATTGATTGAACTGGGTGCTGAAGTGAAATGGAGTTCCTGCAATATCTTCTCCACACAGGATCATGCTGCGGCTGCTATTGCTGCCGCCGGCATTGGCGTGTTTGCATGGAAAGGTGAAACTGTGGAAGAAGCTGACTGGTGCATAGAACAAACACTATTTTTTGGCAGCACCGATCGCCCATTAAATATGATACTGGATGATGGTGGCGATTTAACAAACATCGTACTTGATAAATATCCTGAACTGATCCAAAACATTAAAGGCCTGAGTGAAGAAACAACAACAGGTGTTCACCGTTTATATGAAAGAATGGCTAAAGGCACTTTACCTATTCCTGCTATCAACATCAATGACTCTGTTACCAAATCAAAATTTGATAACAAGTATGGTTGCAAAGAAAGTCTTGTTGATGCTATTCGTCGCGCTACTGATGTGATGATGGCAGGTAAAGTTGCTGTCGTTGGTGGTTATGGTGATGTGGGTAAAGGTTCTGCTGCTTCATTGCGTGGTGCGGGCTGCAGGGTAATTGTTACAGAAATAGATCCTATCTGCGCATTACAGGCTGCAATGGATGGCTATGAAGTAAAGAAAATGATTGATGCTGTGAAAGAAGCTGATATCATTGTTACTGCTTCCGGTTGCCGCGACCTGATTACCGGCGAACATTTTAAACTAATGAAAGATAAAGCCATCGTTTGCAACATTGGCCATTTTGATATTGAAATTGATGTAGCCTGGCTGAATGAAAATTATGGCAATACAAAAAATGAAATTAAACCCCAGGTTGATCTTTACACTATTGATGGAAAAGATATCATCCTGTTGGCTGAAGGCCGCCTGGTAAACCTCGGTTGTGCAACTGGCCACCCAAGTTTTGTAATGAGCAATTCATTCACTAACCAGGTATTGGCGCAGATTGAACTTTGGAACCATCATAACAAATATGAAAACAAAGTATATGTGCTGCCGAAACATTTGGATGAAAAAGTTGCCCGTTTACATTTAAAGAAAATCGGTGTTGAACTGGATGAATTAACTTCAGCACAGGCAGCATATTTGGGCATTCCTGAGAACGGACCTTTCAAATCAGAAATGTATCGTTATTAATTGAAGTTTAGTTGCTTCGAAATATTAAAAAAATCCGGGACAGCGTTCCGGATTTTGTTTTTTTGGAATCAATCCAATTGAATCTTTGTTGATAATGTGATAGCATGTTAACCTGCTTCCCTATCGTTTATTAAAATACTATTTTATCTTTTATTATTCAGTGCTTTTCCTATATGTTCACCATTAATGAAAAAAGAAATTTATTGATAATAATTTGAAAATGTAAGCTCTGTAGCCAGGAAAGAATAATGTGGAAACGGTTACACTAAATTTTCAATTTGCCACATATTTTACATCATTAAACAGCCTTAATTGTGTCACACTTGAATTAAACATCCTGAAATGATTTTTTATCAGGTTTCTGATGGAACTGCCAAACTTTTTATCATCCAGCAATCTTTTATAGGAATGCAGATAATTGTCCTCTAAAAAATCACAAACATTATCAAGATTACTGGTGCTTGTTAAACTGCGTTTTCCTTCATCTTCAGCAGGCAATTCTTCATACGATGAACAATTCAGTGAATCAATATGGGAGCGGATTTCATTCTCACATTGTAATGATTCCGATGCAATAAGATAAACAGATGTGGCTAATGATTTATCAAAACTGGAGTTAGCAAAATGTTCCAGTTTTTTTCTGGCAGCAGACATTCTATTTAGCATGTGGGTTAGCCTTGAACACATGTAATTGTACAATGCTGCCTGTTTCGGGGAAATTGTCACAAATAACATACAATAATAATTTACCTTATAAGCCGCAAATTATATGCCTGCGATTGGTATTATTTTCCCAAAAATACCATTATAATTCCTTTTAACTTTTAATCAAAAAAATATGACATGCCGGTTACAATTAATTAGCTAAAACCATGTGCACACAACTTTGCAGCTCAGACTAAATGGCAAAATTGCATCTTTATTTTTATATTATAAATGCACCAATAATTGCCATCACATCATCCATTGTTAATGGCTCATCAAAACACTCGGTAGCGCTCTTAACAGTAGCACCCGGCAACTTGCTGGTATCAATACCTAACTGGCTTACATTTTCTTCACCGTTATAAGAAGCCTGTACCGATGACCCTATTTCACTGGTATCATTTCCTGTAATCCAGGGGCATTCATTGGGTGCAGTGCCATTCAGGTTGCGTATCCTGCGTACATGCGCAGCATGTCTTGCTTCAACTGCTTGAATTTGCATAGCAGCCATTAAAACAGAATTGTTTGCAATTAGTCCTGTCAATTGTCCTTTATATGCCCTTACTCCTGTGTCTTCAAAAGTTTGTGCCAAAGCAAGAAATTCACCAAAATTATTGAACACAGTCGGGTAAGTGCCACTGCCGGTAAAATCAAACACAGGTTTTGTTGCCGGTGTGCCTCCTAAACCAGTAATAGTATTGGTCAGGAAATTTACATGTGCAGCTTCTTGTTGTTGTATCAGGTTGAATGATGCGGCCTCACTATCCGGAATAACCAGGCTGGAGGCGCTCAATGCAGAAGCATAAAATTCTGATTCCAGGTATTCAAGCGTCAATGCAAAATTTAAGATGGATATGATGTCCGTTGGTGTTTGACTATAAGCTTTGTTAAGCATACTCCCCAACGCGAATGGCAAAGCTGTTAAAGCTATCTTGCCTCCCATGTTTGTAAACCGATGCATTACTTCTCTTCTCGAATTAAGTCTTTCATAAATTTCGGGGTCTGTTGTTTCTATTGCATTAAAAATATTTCTTAAGTCCATATAAGTTTTTTAGTTGGTAGGTAAATGTGATGCATCCAATGATGAAGTAATATAAGAAGAAACAGAAGCGAGTACTGCGTCAGGCAATGCTGCCAGATCTAAACCATCAGTATTAACAACAGTGTTATCTGCAAAAGAACCATAAGATGTATCGCTAAAAACATCATGGATATAAGCAGCATGTCTTGCTTCTACTGAAGCAATTTTTCCTGCAGCTAATAAATAACTCGCATTGGTTAACAATTGTGCTGCTCCATTATAGGCACTCACGCTTATATCTTTCAAAGTTTTTGCTGTCGCCATCACGCTATCCCTGTTTGAAAAGTCAGTGGAAGAAAAATCAAATTCCAAAACGGGTATGGCATTGGTGCCGAGCAGGGATTTGTAAAAGCCACGATGAATAATTTCATGATCACGAATGTTAGTCATTAAATCTAATTCATCATCTGCTAATGGATTTTTGTAGGGCTTACTCACTACCTGTATATAAAATGAAGTCTGTAGTTGTTCCAGTGCATATAAATAATTCAACACTCCTACATCGCCACTGCCCAGGTCAATGCTATTATTGCTGCCAGAGCTGCCACTGTCTTTGGTGCAGGATGAAATCAAAGCTGCAGAAGCGACAATATAACAGAGGAATTGTCTGCGTTTCAAACAATTTACAGGAGAAACATCTCCAGGTTTTTCAAATGTTTTCATTGTATTTTTTTAAGTGCAGCAGTGGTTAATCAAAGTATAGCGTTGTAAGGTTGACACCTTACAAAAGACAATATTATAAAATAGATACAAATCAATCGTAAATATTTTTTTCAACAGGATAACACAACTGTCCCGGTTAAAAAATTATTAAACTACACATCACCCTGTATCAGAGAAGCGCATTATTTCATATAGCAAAATATTTTGTTTATTCAATCTACATTTAGATATTTGCCTAAATATACAATCATCGAAATGAACATTGTATTCAAAGCCTTGAATGATGCAACAAGGCGTGCAATACTGGAAATGCTGCAAAAAAAGGATTTAACAGCAGGTGAAATCGCTGATAAATTCAATATTTCATTTCCCAGTATTTCACATCACCTTGATCTTTTGAAACAGGCACAACTGGTTACAACAAAAAAAGAAGGGCAATATGTTTTCTATTCTTTAAATACAACAGTGATGGATGAAATTTTAAAATGGCTGATGCAATTCAAAACAAAAAAAACCAAATAATATGAATACTGTTTTTCACAGGATTATATGGCTTGTTATACTGTTGCCTGTAATTTATCTTGCCATAATCTGGGAACAAATCCCCGGCACTGTTCCCATGCATGCTGACTTGCATGGAAATGTGGACAGATATGGCAGCAAAAATGAGTTGATGGTATTAATGATTGTATTAACTGTGGTGAATGCAATTTTATACATCATCGTTTCCAACATCTATAAAATAGATCCAAAAAAATATGCAGCACAGAATAAAGAAAGGCTGCAACGCATGGCTTTTTATGTGTCACTCTATTTATCTGCTATCTGGATAATGATTATTTATGTTACAGCATTCAATAGGATGGAAATGACAATGAAATTTGTATTCATCGCCATGGGCATATTATTTGCGTTACTTGGCAATAACATGTATAATATCCAACCAAATTATTTTGCCGGCATTCGTTTACCTTGGACACTCGAAAGCGAAGAAAACTGGCGAAAAACACATCATCTTGCAGGCAGGCTTTGGTTTTTTGGTGGATTGTTTTTTGCATTGCTTGTTTTTTTCATGAACGAGACAATTGTGGGTATTATCGGTGCGCTATTATTGGCTATACTTATTATTGTTCCGGTAGTTTATTCATACAGTTTGTATAAGAAATCAAATAACAAAAATTAATATGAAAATAAAAGTTATCAACTTATTGCTGGGGCTGTTTTTCACGAGCAGCTTGTTGGCACAAACAAATTTTTCAGGTACCTGGAATGCAACATTAAATGTAGCCGGCTCATTGCGGCTTGTATTGCATGTTCAACAACAACAAGACGATACATATACAGCTTCACTGGATAGCCCTGATCAAAATGCTACAGGTATAAAATGCGATAACGCCACTGCAACAGGCAATACATTCACTTTTGCCATTGATAAATTAAAGGTGCGCTATACTGGTAATTTAATTAATGACACCACGCTTTCCGGAACTTTTACACAAGGCGCAAGCCTGCCATTAGACTTTCACAGAACAAGTGTTCCATTTGTTGCAAAACCAATCGTTCGTCCACAAACACCCATGCCACCATTTCCTTATAAAATCGAAGAAGTGATTTATACTGGCAATGGGTTACAATATGGCGGCACGCTCACCATTCCACAAGGCAAGGGCAAATTCCCTGCTGTTTTATTGATAACAGGATCAGGTCAGCAAGACAGAGATGAAACTATTTTTCATCACAAACCATTTGCTGTGTTGGCTGATGTACTTACCCGAGATGGTTTTGTTGTGTTGCGTGTTGATGACAGGGGCAAAGGCAACAGCACCGGCAATTTTGCCAATTCAACAACAGCAGATTTTGCAAAAGACGTAAATGCTTCTGTTGATTATCTTAAATCAAGGACAGAAGTGAATGATAAAAAAGTAGGGCTGATGGGTCATAGCGAAGGTGGTATGATTGCGCCTATGGTTGCTTCACAAAGAACAGATATCAATTTTATTATTTTGCTCGCAGGGCCGGGTATAAAAATTGTTGACCTGATGGCTGAGCAAAATGCGGATGTTGAAAAATCTTTAGGTATT
This sequence comes from Bacteroidota bacterium, assembly GCA_018268035.1. Taxonomy (GTDB): domain Bacteria; phylum Bacteroidota; class Bacteroidia; order Chitinophagales; family Chitinophagaceae; genus Parafilimonas. The sequence goes on from JAFDXI010000161.1 coordinate 91,450, forward strand.
AATGCCGCACTGGCAGATGATTTCAAACCATATTTTAAAACTATTCTTGAAAATAGCAATAGCACATCTGATACTATGCAATTATTACAAAAGACTATGCAAACATTAAATGATTTTGCATCAAAAACCGATAGCAATTCTTTGAAAACATTAAATATTTTTACAGATAAAGAAAGGGAATTATATGCACAGGAATTAGTAAAGGGTTTCAGTAGCCCATGGTTTAAATATTTTCTACAATTTGATCCCGAACCTTATTTAACCAAATTAAGAAAAGTAAAAGTCTTAGCGTTGAATGGAAGTAAAGATATCCAGGTGAATGCATCACAAAATTTACCTGCCATCAGGAATGATCTTGTTGCAGGAAAGACAAAACAATTTGAGGTAAAAGAATTGCAGGGCTTGAATCATTTGTTTCAAACGTGTAATAAATGTACTGTGCAGGAATATGGTGAATTAGAAGAAACATTTTCTCCTGTTGCTTTACAGACCATCATTGAATGGCTAAATAAAAATGTGAAATAAATGAATTATCTCGCCCATGCATGGCTTTCATTTAATCTGCCTGAAATTTTATTGGGTAATATGGTTAGTGATTTTGTAAAGGGCAAAAAAAAGTTTGATTTTTCACAGGGCATTCAGAGAGGCATTATGCTGCATCGAAGCATTGATAATTTCACTGATACACATGATGCTACAAAAAAGGCAAAACAGTTTTTTAAATCTGAAATCGGATTATATGCAGGTGCATTCATTGATATTGTGTATGATCATTTTCTGGCCAATGATGCAAATGAATTTAAAAATGAAAATGAATTGCTACAGTTTTCATTGACTGTGTATGAAACTCTGAATAAATACAACGAAGTATTGCCCGAAAAATTTATACGCGTATTTTCATATATGAAAAAAGATAACTGGCTTTACAATTACCGGGAGCAATGGGGAATGGAAAGAAGTTTTAATGGATTAATGTATCGAGCTAAATATCTTGATCAGAGTGATGCTGTTTTCAAATGTTTCGTAAAAAATTATGATGCATTAAAACTTTGCTATACTGGATTTTTCCCATCACTAAAATCATTTGTATTAAATCAACTGCAAATCACACTTTAGGAAATATTGCTGTTGTTGATAATAACCTTTATGGCAAAAATTGCCACGGAGTTGTATGAGCAAAAAGTAAAGGAGCATTTTGAATTTGTATTTCAGAAAAAACTGAACTGCTTCATATTAGCTTCGTGGCAAAATTGTTCTATCGAATCAAGATGTTGTCAGCAAAAAAAAATAAATTATGTTACTCATTAACATTTACTTTTTTAAATTTTTTTATACCGGAAATACTGCCATCTGCTGTTGTTTGAACAGAATACCACTTATCTTTTGTTGACAATTTTATTTCGTAAATAGTACCATCATCCCGGGTGAGCTCTGTAACACCGTTAATAGTGCTTTCGCCAAATTTACGTTTCAACTGCAACAGAATATTGGTAGGTAAATCGCTTCCATCGGTATATTTCCAGGAACAAACAAATTCACCTTCAGTGTCATAAAATACTTTTTCAAAATTTCCGTGTTGGTGAAAACTCACATAATACCCGTCTTTATCATCACTCCATTTTACATTCTCAGCACTAGGAAATGTTTCTTTAAATTTCTGGATCAGTTTTGACCCGGGGGCGGCCATAGAAGAAAATGACATACACAATACGGTGGCACAAACAATAATCTTTTTCATAACAATGATTTTTATGGTGTTTTAAAAGATGAATGTATGATGATGAAGGTGCAGAAGTCAAGCATAACTACACCTTTGGTTTGTTAAACTAAAAACCGGAATTATCATTATATAATTGGATAACGCTGAAACCGGAATAAGGCCATTTAAAAATGGATATTGCACCGCTGAAACAAAAACATTTCAAAACAATTCAATCATTGACTCTAATGTTAAGTTGTGTTAATTGCAGGATGAACGGAAAGTATAGATAAGTTATTCAAAAGAATTTTTATCATCTTTGCCCCTCAACAAAAAGATGATGAAACAAGCTACAAAATTTATACATGCCGGCACAGAACCGGATCCTTCTACAGGTGCAATCATGACTCCGATTTTTCAAACTTCCACTTATGTACAATCTGCACCTGAAGTGCATAAAGGATATGATTATTCCAGGGCGGGTAACCCTACCAGAACAGCACTGGAAAGTGCCTGTGCAGAAATTGAAAATGGGAAATATGGTTTAGCTTTTAGCAGCGGTGTAGCGGCTGCAGATGCGGTGATTAAATTATTAAAACCAGGTGATGAAGTGATTGCTTCCAACGATATGTATGGTGGCACTTATCGTTTATTTTCAAAAGTGTTTGATAAATTCGGAATCAAATTTCATTATGTCAATATGAGCGATGCTGACAACATCAGCGCTGCTATCAATGATAAAACAAGATTGATCTGGGTGGAAACGCCCACCAACCCATTGATGAATATTATTGACATTGCAGCAGTAACTGCCATTGCAAAAAATCAAAATATTTTGGTATGCGTTGATAACACTTTTGCTTCGCCCTACCTGCAAAATCCTTTGGATCTTGGAGCAGACATTGCCATGCATTCTTCTACAAAATATCTTGGTGGGCACAGTGATGTGATACAGGGTTGTCTTGTTATGAATGATAAACAACTGCAGGAAGATTTGTTTTTTATACAAAAAAGCTGTGGCGCTGTGCCTGGCCCGCAAGATTGCTTCCTGGTATTACGAGGCATCAAAACATTACATGTGCGCATGCAACGGCATTGTGAGAATGGCGAGAAGGTTGCACATTTTTTACGCAACCATCCAAAGGTTGCAAAGGTGTACTGGCCTGGTTTTAATGATCATCCCAACCATGAAGTTGCCAAAAGACAAATGCATGGTTTTGGAAGTATGATTAGTTTTGAATTGAAAGATGAATCTCCTGAAACTTTAAAGAAAGTGGTGTCATCTACAAAAATTATTGCATTGGCTGAAAGCCTTGGTGGTGTGGAAAGCCTGATAAATCACCCGGCTACGATGACGCATGCATCCATACCAAGAGAAGAAAGGTTGAAGAATGGTTTGAAGGATTCATTGATAAGATTAAGCATCGGTATAGAAGATGCCGATGATTTGATGGCTGACCTTGACCAGGCTATTGGTTGACAGAGGTGATGAATGATTTTTTATGCCAGAAAAAATATATTAAATCTATCAAACGGGAATTAATGAATGCGAACTATAAACACATGTTGAAATGATGTTGATTCAATTCAAATTTTCTGTTTAGATTTTAAATATTCTCTTCAGGTATGCTGGTGTTTTTTGTTTCCCGAGAAGAAACAGTGAGCAGCTCAGAAAAAATTTAGTAGCCCCGACAGGAATCGAACCTGTATCTAAAGTTTAGGAAACTTCTATTCTATCCATTGAACTACAGGGCCAATAATTTTCGGCAAAAATATAATTTAAGTGCATATAGAGAAATTAATAATTTTATTTCTGAATGAATAGGAAAACAGTTGTAATTGGTGCATCACCCAATCCGGCAAGATATAGTAATCTTGCTGTTAAAAGATTGTTGGCTCATAATCATACAGTAATTCCAATTGGTAGAAGAAAAGGTACAATACAACATCTTGAAATATTAACTGAAAAACCTGATGAGATTTCTGATGTTGATACAGTTACATTATACCTGAATGCACTCAATCAAAAAGAATATTACGATTATATACTTTCGCTCCATCCAAAACGCATCATATTTAACCCTGGATCAGAGAATGAAGAACTGTCGGCATTAGCTTTAAGAAATAATATTCAAACCATGAATGCCTGCACTCTTGTATTGTTGAGTACCAATCAATATTAGCCTTTTTAAAAAACCTGGATAATAGCAGAAAAAAAATAGGCCTGCTCTAAAAAGAGCTGGCCGTTGCTAACCTATGAAAAACACCGAGTTTAATAAATTTAAAAAGGCGTGTGCGGTTTTTTATTCCCGTTGCCTCTTTTTATATTTTTATTGGGAATGTTGTTCCCGTTGTCTTTTTGTGTTTGGTTCAATCGCTGTTGTTGAAAGTTTTGTGTGTTTTTTCTCCGATTATTCAATTCATTGCGCAAAGTATTATTAAATTGTTTATCAGAGGTATAAACTTTATTCGCACGTTGATTGCCTAATACCTTTTTAAAATTTCCCTGGTAACGTTCTTTTATTTCAACAGCTTTCTTTTCAAAAGCCACTTCATCATTTGGATATTTACTTCTCGCCTGTTTTAATTCATTTTGATAATTGTTATATACGGGCCAGAAATTTTGTGCTTCCTGAGGTGTAAGGTTTAACTCTTTCGTCATGTACGCCATCTTCACCATTTCTACCTTGTTTTCCTCTTCATCACCTGTTTGTTGCGCAAAGCAAATGTAGCTATGAAAAGATAAAAACAATAATAACGCATATATTTTTTTCATCATTTTCATTTTAACTTCCTCCTCCTGTTTCACCTTCTTCCGGGCTTTGGTTCAGGTACTGTTGTATTTCTTCATCTGATACATTTTGGAGCATGGTTTGAACATCCATACTTGGCATTTGATCTGCATCATTAAAGTTAGTATATACAGCCATATTACTATTTGCATTCAAATAACTAGAAATTGCATCATCGCTCAATGATGAAATTTCTTTTTGAATATCCATATTGGAATAAGCAGCAGCATAGCTATTGGGTACATTTTGCGGCTGGTTCTTGTTTTTATTAAAGTACAAATAACCACCACCAAATAATACAGCACCCACACAAGCAGCTGCAGCATAATTTATCCATTTACGGGTATGGCTGCCAATGGATATAACTTTTGTTTCTTCTTCCTGTTCTGTTGGTTTTTCATGTGATGGATTGAATTCGCTGAAATAATTGTCAGGAACAGAATAAACATTAGTTTTTGGAATGCTACTTAATAAAGGCGAAAGCTCTTCTAATTCCTGAATAACATCATTATCAGAATAATTTTTTATTCTATTTATAATATTTCCAGCTAAGTTTTCAAAATAACCGTTAGGAACAGAGAGTCCAATATTTTTGTTGACTGCTGAAAGATTCAAAGCTTCATACAATTGTATTGTCTCAACAACTAATTCAGGAAAGTTTGCAAAATAATGTTCCGAAACAGTGTATGGATTAGATACCGGTATTGACCGGATGAATATATTAGCATGGATCTGATCAGCTAATTCTTCAAAATAATTATTCGGTACGGTATAATAGTTTTTATTATCCGTAGTTGATAAAACCGCAGCATCAAGTTCTTTTAATTCGTTTAATATATTAATATTTTTCAACATGACCGTTTCCTTTGACCTGCTAAGTGCTTAACCGTTTAATTATTCTTTATGAATTCCTCAATTTTTTTTACTGCATGATGATAGCTTGCTTTCAATGCACCTTCACTTGTTTCAAGCACCCTGCTCATTTCATCGTAGGGCATCTCATCATAATACCTTAAATTAAAAACAACCTTTTGTTTCTCAGGAAGTTGTTGAATTGCCAGTTGCAACTTCCATTCGAGCCTGTTGGCATCAAAATTTTTATCAGCTGTTATCTTATTTGCCAGACCCGATTCAACATCGCTCAGGCTGATGGCGTTCTTTTTCTTCTGTTGCTCCAGGAAAGTAAGGCTTTCATTAGTGGCTATACGGTATAACCAGGTATATAACTGGCTGTCTTCCCTGAAATTTTCAAGGCCATTCCATACTTTAATAAACACATTCTGTAATACATCATTTGCATCATCGTGATCAATCACCATCCTGCGTACATGCCAGTATAATTTTTCCTGGTATTTTTTAATGATGGCTGTAAATGCCCTTTCTTTTGTACCTGGCTGCCTGAATTGTTCCAATAACTCCTTATCATCAATTTGCATGCAGGGTAATTTTAATAAGTTTATTAAATCCAGGCGATATGGATATGCTCTTTAGGTTAAAGTTTAATATGGGAACCATAAAATTATATTAGTTCAGTATATGATTTTGAGCCTTTAGTAATTCTTCGTCTTTTTTAATCTTTAATTCCCACTCCCATGCTGTACGCATCATATCATCCAAATCATACTTTACTTTCCAGCCCAGAGCCGTAGTGGCAAGATTATTATTGGCGTAAATGGCAATCACATCACCCGGTCTGCGTGGTCCAATTTTATAGTCCAGCTTAACACCCGAAACTTTTTCAAAAGCTTTGATAGCCTCTAAAACTGTTACACCATTTCCACTACCAAGATTAAAAATTTCACAGGAAGCGTTATTCTTATTGCTGATGAGAAATTCTAAAGCTAAAGTATGAGCATGAGCAATATCGCTCACATGAATATAATCACGCACACAACTACCATCCCGGGTGGGATAGTCATCTCCATACACTGTCATATCACTGATTTTACCAATGGCAAACTGAGTGATGGCAGGCACTAAATTCTGTGGTCTTCCAATAGGCAGTTCACCGATTTGTATAGAAGGATGTGCACCTACCGGATTAAAATAGCGTAATAAAATTGCATTACATTTTCCAGCTATTGTAAAATCCTTTACAATCTTTTCACCCATTTGTTTGGTGGCTCCATAAGGAGATTCCGCTGGTTTTTCCGGTGATGACTCTGTTACAGGAATAGCATCCGGGTTACCATAAACTGTACAGGAAGAAGAGAAAACAAAATTGGGAATATTAAACTCCTTTACACATTTCAACACATTGATCAGTGAGAAGAGATTATTCTCATAATACAAAAGAGGTGCACTTACACTTTCACCAACTGCTTTATAAGCTGCAAAATGAATGATACCATCTATACCTTCATTTTCCTGAAATACGGCCAGCGTCTCATCGAAATTCTTTAAATCAACTTTATAATTCTTGATTCTTTTTCCGGTAATTTTTTCGATGCCTTCGAGCAGGTAAACTGAAGATCTGGAATTATCATCAATTGAAATTACTTCATAACCATTTTCTATCAGATCTACTACTGTATGAGCACCAATAAAACCGCAACCACCCGTTACCAGGATTTTTTTCATAAGTAATTAAATAAGGTTGCAAATTAACTAAAATCTATGCAGAAAAAAGGTGCAGAAACCAATATATTCCTGCTGCCAGCAAGGCGCTGACAGGTATTGTTAATACCCATGCCCAGATAAGGTTGACTGTTATACCCCATCGCACCGCACTCAATCTTTTGGTAGCGCCCACACCAACAATTGAACCGGCGATTGTATGTGTAGTGCTAACTGGTGCGCCAAGATTGGTGGCAGTAAATAACGTAATTGCTCCTGCTGTCTCTGCCATCACACCTTCCAAAGGTGTAACTTTTGTAATACGTGAGCCCATTGTTTTTACAATTCGCCAGCCTCCACTCATTGTACCTAATCCAATTGATGTATAACATAACAATGGAACCCATGTAGGAATTTGTGTAACATCAGGAATCATATTTTGTGCCACCATTGCAGCGCCAATGATACCAATAACTTTTTGTGCATCACTACCACCATGACCTAAACTAAAAACAGCCGAAGAAACAAGTTGTAGTCTTTTATACATATTGGTGGTGCGGGTAGCAGATTCCCCCTTCCAATAATTTACAATATATGAAATGATAAATATTACGCCGAGAGTCAACAATCCCCAAAATTCAAATGCTTTTTTAAACTTTATAAAGATAAGACAACTGGCAAGTGTGATAACAATAATTGTCATCTTCAGCCAAAACTTTTTTTGAATGGTGACTAATGTAATAAAAACCGAAATGACCATACCAATTATAGGCGCCAGCAAAATAAAAAGTATAGTCAGGCTGATACCATCATTCAGTGACCAATTGATACTGTCAAATCCTGAATGGGCAATTGCAGCGCCGGCAAACCCCCCAATTAATGTATGTGATGATGATGAAGGAATACCATACCACCAGGTCAACAGGTTCCAGATGATGGCAGCAATAATGCCAGCCAACACAACAGTAAGGTCATAAGAACCGGAGTTTACTGTTTTAGCTACAGTATTAGCCACCTCATGATCTTTAAAAATAAAATAAGCAACAAAATTGAAAAATGCTGCCCAGATAACTGCCTGAAATGGTGTAAGCACTTTTGTTGAAACAATAGTAGCAATTGAATTGGCAGCATCATGAAAACCATTTATAAAATCAAAGATTACAGCCAGTACTATAATAATTATCAGTATTGTTGTCATGCGGTAATGCTGTGGTTGATTGCTTGCTTATGAATATTTAATGATAATAGTTTCTATGGCATTGCCCGCATCTTCACATTTATCTGTTGCTGTCTCCATAGCATGATAAACTTCTCTTTTCTTAATCAGCATTTTTATATCTTGTTCCAGATCGAATAAACGTTCTGTACTGAGGTCATATATATCATCAGCCTGGTTTTCGATACTGTTGATTTTTACCAGTGCATTGGTCATTGCCTGCAAATCCCGCATATTCCTGAGGCCTGTTACTGCAATTTTTAATTCAGCAACTGCAAATCCGATAAGATTGGTTAATTTGATGATGCCTTCATCATCATTGCTGATATTATAAAAGGCCATTCTCTTAGCCGAAGAATAAATATAATCTGCCACATCATCTAATGCAGTGGCCAGGAAATGTATGTCTTCCCTGTCAAATGGCGTAATGAAAGACCTGCCCAATTCAGTATAAATGCGATGTGTAGTGTCATCATTTTTGTGCTCCGCATTTTCTATTTCGTTGAGTATAGCAAAACGTTTGTCTCTTTCAGTTTCAACAACAAGCTTTTTTAATAATTCTGCCATTTCAGTTAGTGTATCCACCACATCTTCAAAAAGCGTATAAAAAACCCTGTCTTTAGGTTGAAATATTTTCATGAATGAATTGAGAGCCATATCATTTTTTGGCAAAAATGATAAATAACCTATAAACTAAGGATAGAATTCAGGATGGTAATAATTTCTTAACATTGGAAAATTTGAGGAACCCATTACTTCAAATTCAGATTGGGATTACTTTTCCTCGTTTCGAAATAGATAACTGTACTCTTTAAGATACTGGAACCCAAGTATAATATGTACCAATAAAATACTGGCATACATCAGGAAAAAATAGGACGTTCCCCGTAAATAATTCTGCAGGGTTGCCGGGCTCATTTTCAGCTCTTCACCTGCATTTTCTTTTGCCTGGGCAGCAATATTCTGCAAAATTTCAGGGTGAAATAATAAAACTATACACTGGCTAATCATCAATGCAGCAAAGACGGCACTGGCAATAGCATTCACTTTCAACCAGTCTTTTGATGATTTGCCTAAGAGCTTTTTACCATCAATGCCCCTGATCAGAAAATTCAAGGATGCAAATGTATAAATGGAAATACAGGACAGTAAAAACAATGGGAACAACATTGCCGGGTTCGCAATGGCAGCTCTCAAAAACAACATCACACTGATAGTAAAAATGAGGGCTATCGGCAATAACAAAAAACTAAAAACACGATAGATAACAAGTTTCATTGAGACTTTATTTTTTCATATCAAGTTTGATACTTAACTCTTCCAACTGTTTGTCATCAATAGATGAAGGCGCATCAAGCATCACATCTCTGCCAGAATTATTTTTGGGAAATGCAATAAAGTCGCGGATGCTTTCACTGCCACCCAAGATTGCACAAAGCCTGTCGAACCCAAAAGCTATGCCACCATGTGGTGGGGCGCCATATTCAAAAGCGCCTAACAGAAATCCAAATTTATGTTGCGATTCTTCTTTGCTCATACCTAAAGCAGCAAACATTTTTTCCTGCAACTCTTTTTGATAAATCCTGATAGAACCGCCACCGATTTCATTTCCGTTTAAAACAATATCGTATGCATTAGCCTTAATATTGGCATACGGATGTTCAAGGTATTTTGATGCGTCATGAATAACGGGGTCGTTAGCAATCATCACATCAATATCAGATGGCTTCGGTGATGTGAAAGGATGATGACGGGCTACCCAACGGTTGTTTTCCTCATCATATTCAAACAAAGGAAAATCCAATACCCAAAGCAACTTGAAGTCATCATTTTTTCTAAGCCCCAATCGTTTTGCCATTTCAAGGCGCAGCTCACTCATTGCTTTACGGGTGCGTTCTTCATTACCCGCAAGCAGTAATATCAGGTCGCCCGGTTTTGCATTGCATGTTTCAGCAATCGCCTTCAGTTTTGCAGCATCATAAAATTTATCCATGCTGCTTTTAAAACTGCCGTCAACATTACATTTAATGAATGCCAGGCCTTTCATTCCAATCTGCGGCCGCTTCACCCATTCTGTTAATTCATCTGTTTGTTTGCGGCTGTATTCACTGCATCCGGGAACAGCAATAGCAACAACGGTTTCCGCATTGTCGAATACCTGGAATGCAGGCGCTGCAACAGGCGAATTGCTTAAAATATCTTCTTTTCTAAAAACATGCAAAGGAAATTTCAGGTTCGTAATTTTCATATCAAACCTTATATCGGGTTTATCATTACCATAATTCCACATGGCATCTTCCCATGTCATTCGTTCAACACTATCAGTGTAATCTATTCCTTTTACATCTTTAAAAATCCTTTTTATCAAACCTTCAAACATGTTGATGATATCATCCTGTTCTACAAAAGACATTTCGCAATCTATCTGTGTAAATTCCGGCTGCCTGTCTGCACGCAGGTCTTCATCACGAAAACATTTTACTATCTGGTAATATCGGTCGTACCCACTCACCATTAATAATTGCTTAAAAGTTTGCGGGCTTTGTGGCAATGCATAAAATTCGCCCGCATTCATCCTGCTGGGTACAACAAAATCTCTCGCCCCTTCCGGTGTTGATTTTATCAGGAATGGTGTTTCAATATCATAAAACCCATTTTCATGCAGGTAATTCCTGGCTGAACGGCTGACTGCATAACGCAGTTCTAAATTTCTCTTTACTGCATTGCGCCTAAGGTCAAGATAGCGGTATTTCATGCGCAGGTCATCACCACCATCGGTATCGTCCTGGATGGTGAAAGGTGGCACTGCAGATTTATTGAGGATAGAAAAAGTTTCAACTTTAATTTCAATTTCACCTGTAGGGATATTTTTATTTTTATTACTTCGCTCAGAAACTTTTCCTTTTATCTGCAAAACAAATTCCCTGCCCAGTGGTTGTATTTCTAACTGGCTGTTGAGATCTTCTCCAAATAATAATTGCGTAATGCCATAACGGTCACGCAGGTCAACAAAAGTGATGGCGCCAAACTTGCGTACAGTTTGTACCCAACCGGCAAGTGTTACTGCTTCACCAGCATGGGTGATCCTTAATTCTCCGCAGGTATGTGAACGAAACATAAACCCTATCCTCAAAAGGAGGATTGCTTTTTAATGAATAATAAATTTTACAGTTTTTATAGCTATTGCCCAAAACCGGGCGGCAAATATACGCGGATGTTGATTATACAGAAGGTTAATGATGCTGCATTATCATGTATAATTTACAACAGTTTGATTTATCTGTAAATGGGATCAAATATTTTTAATACAAAAGCAACCTGTGTTTTGGAAAAATATTCAGCATCTCACTGCCTTATCAGTCTTGCTTCTTCCAGGTCAAGGCTATATTCCATATCCCTGATGACATAATCTTCATATTTTTTTTCACCTTCCAGTTTATGCAGGCAGCGGCGGCGTTGTTCAATAATATCCCACATTACTTTTTTATATAACCTCCTCGATGAGCCAACAAATTCTTTTGCTGATAATTCCTGCCTTGATTTTTCAGTTGCCAATATACTTCTTTCATATTGTTCTTTTATCCTGGCTACAGATTCATATTTTTCCATTAATTCTTTATAATGTTCGTTCATATAGGCAACTATGTGTTGATTGACGATATAACGTATATCTTCAATTTGTGCTTCTTCAGGAACATAATCATCTATCTCTTCAATCTTCATTATTTTAATGAATAATGGCAATGTAAAACCCTGTACCACAAGAGTAGCCAGTATCACAACAAATGTTATAAAAACAATCAGGTTCCTGTGAGGGAACATACTGCCATCATCCAGATATAAAGGAATTGAAAGAGCGGCAGCTAAAGAAACCACACCCCTCATCCCCGTCCATCCAATGATAAAAGGAAACTTCCATCCAGGGCTCTTTTCTTTTCTCCGAATGGAACGGTTAATCAGTCTTGGAAAAAATTCCATCAGGTAAACAAGTACTATTCTTAACCCAACGATAATTGCAACTATGCTAAGTGCATATTTGATTGCAATATTCAGTTTATATTCACCTTCCATACTCTGCATGATAACAGGCAATTCAAGGCCAATCAGTATAAATACAAAACCATTCAATAAAAAATCAACAGTGCCCCAAACTTCTTTTATTTGTATGCGTGCATGAAAATTCAAAAAATCTTTTGAACGAAATGATAAAAATAATCCACCACTCACCACAGCAAGAACACCTGACCAATTCATTTCTTCTGCAATAATGTACATAAGATAAGGGGCAATAAGCGTAATAGGCGTTGTGATACTGGATGATTTAGCCCAATATTTCAAAACAAGATAAAGAATATGCCCAATGACAAGGCCCACCACCACACCCATAATAGAAAGAACCAGGAAATTGATGATTGCATCTCGCGCAACAAAATTTCCGGTCTTGATAGCAGCTAATGCAAAAGAAAACACAGTAAGTGATGCTGCGTCATTCACCAGGCTTTCACCTTCAAGGATGGCAATCCCTCTTTTAGGCATGCTCACATCTTTCAAAACTGCTGTGGCAGCCACTGCATCCGGCGGCGAAATAATACCGCCTAATAAAAACCCCATGGCAAGGGTAAAGCCTGGTATAAAATTTTCTGAAAAATGTGCTATTGCGAGCGATGTAAAAAATACAAAACCAAAACCAAGAAGAAAAATGGATCGTCTCCATTTCCAGAAATTATTCCATGATGTTTTCCATGCAGCATCAAACAACAATGGTGGTAAAAATATCAGGAACACCAGGTCAGGGCTGATACTGATGTTGGGTACCTGCGGAATAAATGATATGCCAAGGCCACCAATGATGAGAAAAATGGGATAAGAAATTTTAAAACGCTGGCTCAACAGGAAAAGCAAAGCCATTGCAAAAAACAAAGAAATGATGAGCAATAAACTGTGATGGATCATGAATTGCTAAAATACAAAACATCAGGGTCTTTGATTTACTATATCCGGATTAAGAGTTTGATTATTTAGTGCAATGCAAACTCTTTAATTTCTTTTTGAAAGCAGTTAAAACTTCTTTGCGGTTTTTATCATTGAGTTTTAAAGTATCTGCACAGCTATTGGTTTGAGTATTATGTTTTTCTGCCCATCGCTTTAGTTCAATAATTACAGGCAGCAGGTCAATGCCCTTTTCAGTAAGATAATATAAAGTGCGGCGGCCATTTGCAGGATCTTCTGCTTTACGGATAAGGCCGGTCGCTTCAAGAGATTGCAAACGGGCAGCTAAAATATTGGTTGCAATTTTTTCATCTGATGACTGCAATTCGCAATAAGACCGCTTGTTGGTAAACATCAGGTCACGCAAAATGAGCAATGACCATTTATCGCCAATGGCATCCAGGGCCATGCTGACGGCACAGGCTGACCGGTGGTTCATTTCATCATCTTTCTTTTTCATAAAAATTTCGCTTGCATTTTGAAAGTAATGATGTATATTTGTCTTGCAGTATGCAAGTAAAGATAATCCAATTCTTTATTTGATGTATCAAAATCCTATTCCAGTGTTTCCCATATAAAGGAATATCGTATGAAGATCAATGACTGAAAGAAAGGAGATGTGTTAGCAAGTATAACAGCCCCTGCAAAATGCAGGGGCTGTTATTTTAAACATAACAAACGCAATTTATAATTTGAAAATATTATCGTCAGGGGTAGCATCCATAAAAATGCCACCATCTGCATCCACAGATGACAAAGATTCTTTATTATTGATGGTCACTGTAATTGTTTTATCATTTTTACTCCACACAGCAGGTGTAAAATGTTGTGAGATTTGTTTTCCTTCTTTGGTATGAAGCACCACATCAAATGGAATGGCAAAGCCGCCAACATTCTGTATGGTTATTGATATTTTACCATTTTTTGATTCAGCTTTTGTTACTTTTAAATCAATATAATTATTGCTGAAAAACCAGTTGTTCCAAAACCAGTTTAAGTTTTGTCCAGCACCAGCATTCATTGAAAAAAAATAATCCCAGGGAATAGGATGTTTCCCATTCCAGTTGTCCATATAATAATGTAAAGCTTTTTTAAATACTACATCACCGAGCAAATCTTTTACAGCGAGATAAGATAATGATGCTTTACCATAAGAATTGCTACCATAACCCATTCCGTTAACCTGTGTTGACATAGTAATGATGGGTTGGTCTTCTTCTGCAGAAGGGTCATTGATATACCTGCGTATCCTGAAATTTTTATACATCTTGTCAGCAGTTTCTTTCCCGTTTTCTTCAACGCCAATCAGATATTCAAAAGTTGTTGCCCAGCCTTCGTCCATGAAAGCACATCGGGTCTCATTGATGCCCATATAAAACGGAAAATATGTATGTGCAATTTCATGGTCAGCTACTAATTGCGCAAAAGTCAAATTATCAGTTGTTGCATCATTTATCATCATCGGGTATTCCATATCAGCATAACCCTGGAATGTGGTCATTTTTGAAAATGGGTATGGAACACCAGGCCATTGAGTAGAGAAGAAATGCAAAGCGTGATCGGCCCACTTGGTATAAAAATGAAAATCTTTTGCAGTGTCATTAAACGCAGATTGAACAAGCGCCCTCCTGTTTGTTTTTGCATCAACCAAAACACTTGATCCATCCCATACATAATTTTTACTGGCTGCAAAGCAAACATCAGTTATATGTTTTGTTGAAAATTTCCAGGTGTTCCAGTCATTTTGTTGTGTCACTTTCCCCTGTTGCATTTCATTAAAACTTGCTATATGTATGACACTGTCTGAAGTATAGGATGCTTTCAAACGTGCAGCAATCTCAGGTTGCAATACTTCATCAGGATTTAAAAAATCACCTGTTGCCCACACCACATAATTCTTAGGAGCTGTAACTGATAATGTATAATCGTTGAAATCATTATAAAATTCCTGCCTGCCTGTGTGTGGCACCATATCCCAACCATAATAATCATCATACACTGATACACGTGGATAAGAATATGCACAATAAAATGTAGTAGAATCAATCTGACCCTCACGGCCCATTTGTTTTGACAATGGATAATTCCATTCAATGTCCACTGTAGCTGTTGAATGCGGCATCAATGCAGATTTTAAACGAACAGGATTTACAGTACCCCAATTATCACTGTTTATCTCATAAACTTCTCCATTTATTTTTAAAGAAATTATATGCAAACCAAAACCAGGTTCAGTTTGTTTGCGAACATTATTGACAAATCGGATAGCTATCATTTTTAAGGTGTCGGGACTGTTGTTGGAATATACAATATTTTCATTCCCGGAAACAGAACTCATTGCTGCATTCAAAGTAATATGAATGTCATACACGCCTGAATTCTGCCAGTAGTTGGGCCCGGGTGCACCAGTGTAAGAGCGGGTGCCTTTGGTATATGCATTCTTAATATTTCGCGGGATATACAAATCCTGCGCATTAACCAAATGAATAAAACCAACAGCAAGGATGATGGTAAAAAATTGTTTAATCATTATATTTTGTTTAGAATCAGTAAAGGCAACAAATGTCAGCAAAAAAAATTATAGGGTTGACAGATTTTGATGAGCGACTCATCATGTTTACAAAGATGATAAAATTTTATACCTCACATGATTAGTGATACCAATTAGATATTTCAATAACCATTCAGTATGATTAATCTAATTATTAAATGAATACTTTTACTTTTGCCCGACAACAATTGGAGAGATTTCCCAAAAACATTATTATCAGAAAAATGCAACCCGTTATTACTATAAAAAATCTTAGAAAAAGTTACAATAGCAAACAGGTTTTAAAAGGTATTGACCTCGAAGTTTTTCCAGGACAGGTATTGGGTTATATTGGCCCAAATGGAGCCGGTAAAAGTACCACTGTAAAAATACTTTGTGGCCTTTTAAACGATTATGAAGGTGAAGTAACTGTAAAAGGATATGATCTAAAAAAAGATTTGTTGCCGGTGAAAGCTATGATTGGATATGTTCCTGAATCTGCTGAGCTCTATGATGTGCTTACACCAATGGAGTTTTTAAAACTTATGGGGAGCCTGTATAACCTCGATGAAAAAATTTGTGAGAACAGGATTGAAAAAATGATGTCTGCATTAGGTATGCAGCAAAATCTCTATCAACGTATGGACACTTTCAGCAAAGGCATGAAACAAAAAGTACTGATTGCAAGTGGCCTGCTTCATAATCCGGATATCATCATTCTCGATGAACCTTTAAGTGGCCTTGATGCCAACAGTGTTATCATCATAAAAGACCTCATCAGCAAACTGGCTAAAGAAGGAAAGACAATTTTTTATTGCAGCCACATGATGGATGTGGTGGAAAAAGTAAGTGACCGCATTATCCTGATTAACCAGGGTGTGATTGTTGCTGATGGCAGTTTTGAAGAATTGAAACAACAAGGTGGCAATACGAGCCTTGAACAAATTTTTGCGCAGCTTACAGGTAATACATCAGGCGTACAGGTAGCAGATGAACTAATGCGTGCATTTGAAGAATAAGTTATCTGATTATGAATTTTATCAACCGGATTTTATTAAGGTTTGCGTTGCTGCCTAAAAAATTATACAGCAGCAATGGAATAAATATATCCCACCTGCAAAGTATTTTAACTGCCAAGTTGATAATGGATGATCGCCGGCCAGCGCCAATGATGTCAACACGCAAACAAAGACAAAAAAAAGAAGTTAGCAAAGCTACATTGACTACAATGCTGATTAGCGCTATAACTGGATGTGTATTTCTCTTTTGTTTTTCACTGGAAGCAGTTCCTATCGCACAGTTCACCTTTTATTTCTCCTATTTTATTTTCATGCTTGCCTCTACTCTGATATCAGACTTTACTTCCGTATTGATAGATGTGCGGGATAATTATATCATTGCTCCAAAACCTGTTAACGACCGAACTGTATTGATGGCAAGGCTGCTGCACATTTTTGTACACATCTGTAAACTGGTTGTTCCCATGTTGTTGCCGGGTATCATATATGTTGGAATCCGGTTTGGAATTGCCGGAGCATTGTTATTATTCATTACAGGGTTACTCACTGTAATATTCTGTATTTTTTTGGTAAATGCATTTTATATAGTAATACTGCGCTTTACAAAGCCTGAAAAATTCAAATCCATTATCAGTTATATTCAAATTTTATTTGCGATTGTTTTATATGCGAGTTTCCAGTTGTTACCCAGATTAGTTGGCCAGATGGAGAATTTTAATCTGCATTTTACTAAAAGCAGTTGGCTGATAGTTTTGCCTTCATACTGGTTTGCCGCCACCTGGAATGTGTTGCATACTTTACAAGGCTCACCACTGGAATACAGTGCAGCGATTTGCGGGGTTACCCTTCCTTTTTTAAGCTTATGGGCAGTGATAAAGTTCCTGGCACCTTCTTTCAACAGGAAATTATCCCTTATTTCCAATTCAGGCGAATCTATTGCAGCATCGCCAATGCGAGGCGCGTTAGAAAATAAACAACAAAAAATAAAACTCATTGAGAGGGTTGCAACAATGACAACAAAACCCGGCTCAGAAAGAATGGGTTTTATTTTTACCTGGTATATGATGGCCCGCAACCGTGATTTTAAAATGAAAGTATATCCTGCGATTGGCTATATACTGGTTTATATCTTCATCATTTTTTTCAATGAAAAGAAATTAAACATTGTTGATATCGAACAGCAAACAGGGACCGGAAAAATGATGATCATTACGGCTTTATACTTCACCAGTTTTTTAACTTTAATGGCTGTAGCTCAGCTTGTTTATTCTGATAAATATAAGGCCGCATGGATATATTTTATTACACCTTTGAAGACTCCTGGCAATATTATTAATGGCTCTATCAAAGCGGCAATTGTAAAATTCTGTTTACCATTTATTTTCGTTTTAGGCATTGCCGGTGTTGCATTGATGGGGGTTGATTTTATTCCCAACCTTTTGCTGGCCGCCTCCAATCAGGTGGTCATTTGTTATTGCATGGTTTATTTCGGCACTAAGGATTTGCCTTTTGCAAAAAAACAAGATATTGATGCAAAGACCGGTAATTTATTGCGCAATATGTTTAAAATGATTCTACCCTTTCTTTTAGCCATTATTCATTATTTCATCTACTCAAACATACCTTTAATCTTTCTTTCATTTATTGTTTCCTGTATAGTACTTTGGTTATTGACAGATACAGTAAAAAAAATTTCCTGGGCTGAAGTTCAAACAAGTTTTACAGAAGACTGATTAGTATTCCTGTGTAAAATAAATTACTTGTGATAAAGTATATTTTACTTGCCGGTTGTGTTGAATAGCTGGTTGCCATTTCGGAGATTCTTTTATTACATTGAGTGCTATCTCATCAAATGCAGGGAATAAAGGCGTGGAAACATGAGCATCAGTAACATTTCCATCTTCATCTATCGTCCAATCCACCACTACCACTGCTTTATCAGCATTTACAATCTTGTATTGAGAAGGAAAATAAATATTGCCCTTTAAATATTTCATCCATGCTTTAGACCCACCGGGAAACTCTGCAGGTCTATCTTTATCAGTTGTATCTAAAACAGGTTTACCTTCTTCATCAAAATATTGTTTGTCAATAAGCCTTCCTTTATCAAACAATTCCATTACACTTAATTTTCCATTCTTATGAAAATATTGCCACCTGCCATTTTGTTTATATCCTGTGCTGTAACGGCCTGCAGATGCAGGGCTGCCATTATCAAACCATGAAATTTCTACTCCACTTCCATCAGGATTCCACACAGAAGAATCTTCCATAAAACCATTAGTATGCCATGAAAGATTTATACCAACTTTGTTTCCATCTTTGTATGTGAAAGAATCTTTCATCATTTTGTTTGGATAGTAATCTAACCAAACACTATCTTTTTTCCCGTTATTATATTTCCCGATTGATTCTAAACTTTTATTTGGATAATAATATTCGAAATGTCCAACAGCAGTCTTGCAGGAAGTGTCAGTATAACTGCCTTTCATCTGCAGGCTTCTTTCATAAATAAAATAATCTTTGCGTTCCCACAAATCGCCGGTCTTATCTAATTCAGAATAAAAACGTGCTTGTTCAGGTTCACAGGGGCTCCACCTGAAATCATAATATCTCTCAAAATGCTGTGCCCGGGTAATAAAAGGAAAATTAATAAGGGCGAGTAAGAAAAGGCATTTCATCTTATTTCAAAAGTAATTATCAAAAATAAAAATTACAGAATTGATGATGAAATAGTTGACAATGCCTTCCTATTATGAAACCGGCCGATAAAATATATGTATGAAGTTTCCTGAATAAAATTGAAATGACTGAATTGTTATATTCAAAAACTGAGATAAGTTTTTGTTCAATTAAAAATGAAGCATAAGCAGTAATTTTTCAATCAATAATCTTATCCGGCATATTCCTTAACAGCATCAACAAAAGCTTTTGCATGATCAACAGGTACATCAGGCGTAATGCCATGCCCGAGATTAGCGATATATTTTTGTGCGCCGAAACCATCTATCATTTCTTTCACCCATCTTTTTATTTGTGGAATGGGAGCCAACAGTTTTGATGGGTCAAAATTTCCCTGCAGTGTGATGTTATAGTTGGTTAATTCTCTTGCCTGTTGTGGAGCAACTGTCCAATCCAAACCAATAGCAGCAGCAGAAGATTTACTTAGGTCTTCGAGTGCATACCAGGTTCCTTTTGGAAATAAAATCACCGGACCTTTATCTTTTATTGCATCTGCAATTTGTATGAGATAAGGCTGTGCAAATGTTTTAAAATCTTCCGGCGATAATGCGCCAGCCCAACTATCAAAAACCTGTACACAGTCTGCACCTGATTGCAATTGCGTTGCCAGGTATTCAATTGTGATAGTTGTAATTTTTTGTAATAACGCATGCGATAGTTTTGGTTCAGTATAAGCAAACTTTTTTGCTTTGTCCCATGTCTTGCTGCCTTTACCTTCAATCATATAACAAAAAATTGTCCAAGGTGCACCGGCAAAACCAATTAATGGCACAGCGCCATTCAATTCTTTTTTTGTAAGCAATAATGCATCAAAAACATACTTCAGATGCTCATCAACGTTTGAAATATTAAGTGCATCAATATCTTTTTGTGATTTGATAGTTTTAGGCAATGATGGCCCTTTACCTTCTTCCATAAAAACTTCAGCACCCATTGCCTGTGGTATCACCAATATGTCTGAAAAAATTATTGCAGCTTCCACACCCACCTGGCGCACTGGTTGCAGGGTGATTTCAGTTGCGAGTTCAGGTGTTTGCACGCGGGTGAAGAAATCATATTTATCCCGCAGTTTTATATAATCAGGTAAATATCTTCCGGCTTGCCTCATCATCCAGACAGGAGGCCTATCTACTTTTTCCTGGCGTAGTGCTTTTATTAATAAATTATTCATGATTTTCTGTTCTGTAACACAATTCCCGGAAAAGAAAGTGCGGCCTGTTGTATAAAATTATTTCTCTCAATATTGAATGAATAGCAGCAATAATAACCTTTCCAAATTCTAACAAATAATGTTTGATGTAAAAAATTTATTGCCCCTGTGCAAGGCTAAATGCACGTTTATCACCTAACAACAACAGCAATTCTGATGAACATATTTTAAAATCACCACTAAGGCTCACATACAAACCCAATACATCCTGTTGTTTCAAAGGTGTATCATCAATGCTTTCAAAACGCACATTGTATTGGTTCACAAGATTGGTATATACCGATCCTGTAGGCCATACCTGTGTACCACGGTTGCTGATATTGATGAGTTTAAATTTTACACCCCCATGACGTAAACATTTATTGGCAATAGTTACTGGCTGTTCATCACTTTCAATAAAGAAATCAACGCCTATAATATTTTCAGTTACTGTGCCACTGGTTTCAAGCATAACATTTTTATCCAGTTTAAACATAGTCTTTGTGGCAGGTGTGTCTTTCAATTCAGGCTTAGCGCCCTGCTGTGGTTTCTTACTAAAATTATTGATGATGGCATTCGCAAATGCTGTAGTGTTAACAGGAGGAATGGATTTGTTACCAAAGTCACCAGTATGCACACCTTGTTCCAAAGTAAATAACAAAGCATTTTCAATCAGCACAGCGCTTTCCATTAAACCAAGATGGCGCAGCATACCGATACCGCTCAGCAGCAATGCCGTGGGGTTAGCGATATTTTTTCCTGCAATATCAGGAGCTGTGCCATGCACTGCTTCGAAAATACAGATGTGGTCACCGATATTTGCCGAAGGCGCAAAGCCCAATCCGCCTACTAAACCTGCACAGAGATCGCTGACGATATCTCCCTGCAGATTGGTTAATACAATCACATCAAACGTATCTGGTTTTGTGACCAGTTTCATACAGAGATCATCAACAATAACATCATCAGCTTTGAGATCAGGATAATCTTTGGCCACTTCCTGGAACACTTCGAGAAACAAGCCATCCGTAATTTTCATTATGTTGGCTTTATGAGCACAAGTGATGCGACGCGCCTTTTTCTTACGGGCCATTTCAAAAGCATACTTGATAACCTGCATGCTGCCTGGCCTTGTTATTATCCTTCTGCTGATAGCTACATCATTGGTGATCATGTGCTCAATACCACCATAAGTGTCTTCAATATTTTCACGCACCACTGTTATATCAACCGGTATGCCTGCTTTGCTGAATACAGTATCCACACCATGAAGCGTTTGAAAAGTTCTTGTGTTGGCATAAGTATTCCATGTTTTACGGGCAGTAACATTGATGCTTTTGACACCTTTGCCTTTGGGCGTTTCCATCGGTCCTTTAAAAAGGATACCAAGGTCTTCAATTATTTGTTTGGCTTCAGGTGTCATGCCATTATTGTAACCTTTGTCAAACACCCATTTACCCATTTCAACAGATATATATTCCAGGGGCACTTTGGCCTCCTGAAAAATTGTTAGTACGGCATCCATGATTTCCGGGCCAATGCCATCTCCTTTTGCAACAGCTATTTTTTGCATGGCGCAAATGTAAGCACAGCAGGCATTTTAAATAAATGAAAGAAAAATAAATGATCAGGGAATTGTAATAATTTTTTGAAGCATACATTTAAACATCTTCATTTCACTTATATTTCAGGTCTAATCACAACAGGTTTTATAACATGAATGTTTTTTCAATTTTTTTTAAAAATCATTTAGGAGATGTATTAATATTTGAAATTTTTCTTTCACTCAGCTCGCTTCTTTTTTTATATATTTTATCAATTCCTGTTAATATCAACCAAAAAATACACCCGGAACAATACATATTAAAATAATATTTAAAAAGTTGGTCGGGAATTTGTAATTAGCAGAGATTATTCTCAAACTAAAAACAATACATCGTGAAATTAAAATCAGGTTTAATGCTTGGCACAGCAATGATACTGCTCGGTGCAGGATGTGTAAGTACTAAAAAGTATCAGTCATTGCAGGCTGATTATAGCAATATGCAAGGTAAGGTCAATGCAATAGCTCAGGAAAATGAACAAAATAAATCAAGCCTCGAAGCTGCCAATGTAAAAATTGCCGGTTTGCAGGATCAATTGAAGGCTGAAAGAAAACACAATCAATCTTTACAGAATGCATTGGATAAATGTCTCACTTCTACCAACCAGGGCAATGCAAATATTTCCAAATTAGTGGATGAGATCAATGCTTCCAACAAGTATATTCAGCAGTTAGTGAATTCAAAAAATAAAAGTGATTCTTTAAATATGGTTTTAACCAACAATCTTACAAGGTCGCTGAGCAGGGACGAACTACAGGATGTGGATGTTAAAGTGTTGAAAGGCGTTGTATATATTTCACTTTCTGATAACATGCTTTACAAATCGGGGAGTTATGAAATATCAGACAAGGCAAATGCAACGCTTGCAAAAATTGCAAAAATCATTATGGATTATAAAGATTATGATGTGCTGATTGAAGGCAATACTGATAATGTGCCTATTTCAAAACCTAACATACGTAACAACTGGGATTTAAGTGGACTAAGAGCATCATCTGTGGTACAGGCATTGCAAAACCAGTTTGGTGTTGATCCGAAGCGTTTGACTGCAGGTGGTCGTGGAGAATATAATCCTATTGCAAGTAATGACACTGATGACGGAAGATCAAGAAACAGGCGTACTGAAATTATTATAACACCCAAACTTGATCAGTTCATGGAATTAATTGACAAAGCACCTGAACAAGGGGCTGATGAAACACAACAATAGTAATGTTGATACATTTCTTAAAAATGCTTCTTTAAAAATAGAGAAGCATTTTTTTTGAAAATGATGGATTCAAATTTTTTATTTACACAATAAAGAATTTTCAATAGAGTAGATAACAATATAATTTTGCAAGTGAAGATTTCTTATGTTTTTTAATAAACTTATTAACTTCAACACACTTATTTAAAAGGTCAAAAAAATAACATGGCATTTGTAGATTATTATCAGACATTAGGTGTTGGGAAAAATGCAACTGAGGAAGAAATTAAAAAAGCATACCGTAAACTGGCCAGGAAATATCATCCGGACCTGAACCCAAATGATAAAGAAGCCAATAAAAAATTTCAACAAATTAATGAAGCCAATGAAGTGTTGAGTGACCCTGAAAAAAGAAAAAAATATGAAGCTTATGGTGAGCATTGGCAACATGCTGAACAATATGAGCAGGCCAAACAACAACAGGCAAACAGGAATACCAATAACTGGCAGGAATATACTTATTCAGGCTCTACCGGTGAAGGAGATTATTCTGATTTTTTCGAATCTTTATTTGGTGGTGCCAGAGGAAGAAGCAGTCATTCACATACTCAATTTCGTGGTAATGATTTCAATGCTTCTCTCAATTTAAGTTTACGAGATGCCTACACCACGCACAAACAAACATTTACCATCAATGATAAACAGGTAAGGATTACTATACCTGCGGGTGTAGCCAATGGTCAAGTAATAAAATTAAAGGGATATGGAAGCCCTGGTATTAATGGCGGCCCTGCAGGTGATTTGTATATCTCTTTTATAATTGATGATGATGCACAATTAAAGCGGGTAGGTAATGATCTTTATACAACAGCATCAATTGATTTATACACTGCAGTGCTGGGTGGAGATTTTACATTGGAAACACTGGATGGTAAAATCAAATTAAAAATAAATCCGGAGACACAAAATGGAAGTACTGTAAGACTAAAAGGGAAAGGCTTCCCTTTGTATAAAGAAGAAGGAAAATTTGGTGATCTGTTTGTAACATGGCAGGTTAAAATACCAACACACCTTACAGAAAAGCAAAAAGAATTATTCAGAGAATTATCCAAATTATAAATATGCAAAACGAAAACCTGATACCGGTAGAAATTTGTCATACCCGCTATAATGTTGAAATTTCTTTTCTGCAGTCACTCGACCAATATGGTTTTATTCACCTGGTTTCAGTGGAAGAGAAACAGTATATTGAAACAGATGAGCTGCAAATACTCGAGAAGTTCATCAGGATGCATTATGATTTAAACATCAACCTGGAAGGTATTGAAGCCATTAGTTTTTTGCTTGATCGTGTTCAGAATATGCAGGATGAAATTGCTTACCTGAAAAGCAAATTAAAAGCAACGACACAACATTTTCTTACGACGGATGATGATATGTAATCTTTGTAATCGAAAGTCAAGATAATCCAGTCTTAAAAAATTATTGCCAGTTACTTACCCAAACAAAATAAGGGCGATAAGCATCAGCATTTTTATAAAATCCACCTGATGTTATTGCATTGGTGCAATAACCTACCAGCAATTTATTGTCAGTTATTAATTCAGGATGAGCATTTGCGTTATAAGTCCAAATATCAATATCTCCAATTTTTTCTGGTGTGGTATAAACCAATCTCTTTCTTGTAAAAGGTCCAACAGGGCTGGCAGCATCCCATAGATAAATCTTTGGCCCCAATAAATTTTCCTGTGATAAAAGATATTGTTTACCTGCATATTCAAAAAATGAAAAACTTTCTGATACACCACCTAAGATTCTTACACTCGAATCTTTGTTGGCAACCCAGTTAACACCATTCCAGTAAGTCACATGCAACGGGTTTGATTTGTTCAATCTTGCAACGTGAATGAATTTATTGTATTTGGTGCTTTCAGCTCCATATAAATATACATACCCATCGCTGCTTTCAAATGCATTACTTGCCCAGTTGATTAAAGTGTCTTTTGAAAAGGGAACAATCTTCCTGACAGTTAATGCAGGGTAATTTAATATCGCAACATCCACACCAATCAATTTAAAATCGAAAGAGCCGGTACCAAATGCATGTATCCTGTCTAATAAAACATAAACGCTGGTATTATTTTTATTCATGAAAATACTGCCAGGCCAATAAAAATCAACATCTGTTGTTCTGAAATAAGGTTTTGGATTTTTTTTTGTACCTCCATAGTATGTAGTAAAATTGCCACCATAGATATCCATTGTTGTAAGCTGGTTATGGATAAATCCAACCAGTGGGCGGGAACGGTCTTCATAAACAGTGTCTAAAAAAGAATCGCCCCACAGCCAGATTATGCGACCATCAGGGAGTTTGTACGAAATGGCACCATCTCCCCCGGTCCATCCATTGCCATAACGGGTAAAAACACTATCCCAGTAAGTTGCTTCTGTTGAATTTAGTTTTGCAACAGAATTTGTAGCAACTGATGTTGAGGATGATGTGATAAAACTTTCTTTTTTACAGGATGTTAATGCATATAAGCAAAAAATAATACAGCAGATTTTTTTCATGTCGGACTAAATATTATCAATATCAAAAATAAAGGTAATTGATATGAACATAACGATACAAACTTTCAAGACAAAGATTTTAATTCGTTATCGTTAATCATTAAGCAATAAACATAACAAAATAGTAGTGCATCTTTGCATGAATTGAAGTTAGAATTGATTAAAGCATTTTCATATAATAAATCAGGAAAGCTGAAGAGCAAAAGACAGATTGATACTGTTTTTAAAGCAGGCAAAAGTTTCAAAGTATTTCCTATAAAGGTTTTCTATCTTATTGATGAAGGTGAAAAATGTTTGCAGTGTGGTGTGGGTGTAAGCAGTCGGTTTTTTAAAAATGCAGTTGACAGAAACAGAATTAAGCGTTTATTAAGGGAAGCATACAGAACAGAGCAACAATCTTTACACGATTTTCTTAACAACAAACAAAAACAACTCAATGTATTTTTACTGTTTATTGATAAATCGTTACCCGAGTATCCTTCTATGAAAACAAAAATGAAAATTTGTATCAACCGTTTGATAAAAGAGATGAATGAAGCAGATTTTAAAAATACTTAGTTACCCCTTTATATTTCTTATCTGGATTTATCAGAAAGTAATATCACCGGTATTAGGCCCAAAATGCAGGTTTACCCCAACATGCTCGCACTATGCAATAGAAGCTTTTAAAAAACATGGAATATTTAAAGGCTTCTGGCTTTCAGCAAAACGTATTTCGCGATGCCATCCTTGGGGTGGGAGTGGATATGATCCTGTACCTTAAAGTATTTTTTTCATTAAATGTCATACACACAATAAAAAAATAGGCCAGCCCTAAAGAGAGCCGGCCGTTGCTAACCTATGAAAAACACCAAGTTAAATATCTTTAAATGATTTTGTTTAAAATTGAAAAACGCAAAATTAATTATATGTAATAATTACACAATGCCTCAAATGACACAAAAATTTTAATTTAACTTTTTCCTTATACGATTAAGCGTTTCCCTGCTTACACCTAAATATGAAGCCAGATGCATTAAGGGGATTCGTTGCAAAAAATCCGGTTTATTTTTTATTAAATACAGATACCTTTCTTCTGCTGACATGACTTTGAAACTGTTTGAATGATTTTCTTCTCTAAAATATAATTGTTGAAAAAACCTGAACAACAAAAAATGCATAGATGAATCACCTATAAAAAATGTGGTAGCATCTTTCTTGGTTATATAATATACGGTACCTTTTTCCAAAGCAACAATATTAAATGTAGCAGGAGTTTCATCACGAAAGCTTTCAAAATCGCTTACTACTTCTCCTTCAAAATGAAAATTCACATTTAACTCCTTACTATTTTTAAATAAAAAATCCCTTAAACCCCCTTGATAAATAAAATATATCCTTTTACAAATTTCACCCTCCTTCAATAAAACATCTCCTCTTTTAAAATGTTTGATATGCAATATATCCGCCAATTTTTCAAATCCGGCATCCAGTAAAGGAGCAATTGATTGAATTTTTTGGCGGAAGCTTTCCATTGCTTCCGGATTTTTATTCAGTGACATAAATACAAGTTAGCAACCAAGTTTTCATGCTACAGTAAATTTCTGAAACTTTATTGTAAAGAAAAAAATATATTCTGAAAATAATTTTTTTTTGCGGCGAACTGCCAAAATCTTTTGGTCATTATACAATAAAAAGCGATAAAGCTTCTTTTTTGACCCTGCTTGCTGTTAAAATGATACTGCATTATTCATACAAAATTTACGGAGTCATTTAAAAATAAAAGGATTTGAATACTTTTTTTCATAAAAAAAGCATGAAAAGAAAAATGAAATGTTCCTTCCATGCTTTACCCTGTGACCCCGCAGAGACTCGAACTCTGGACCCATTGATTAAGAGTCAATTGCTCTACCAACTGAGCTACGGAGTCAATTTTTTTAAGAACTAACGCAATTGCGGGTTGCAAAAATAACTGTTTGCCGTATTTTGCAACCTAAATATTTTTAATGGCTGAATATTTACAAAAACTTATTATAATTACTGCACCCTCAGGAGCGGGTAAAACATCAGTCACAAAATATTTACTGGATAAAATTCCACAACTGAGTTTTTCTGTCTCTGCCACTACCAGGAAACCTCGCAGCAATGAACTGAATGGAGTGGACTATTATTTTATAACTGAAGAAGCATTCCATCAGAAGATTCAGGAAGATGATTTTATAGAATGGGAAATGGTGTATGAAGGAAAATATTACGGTACATTTAAAAGCGAGTTGCAAAGGATATGGGATGAAAACAAAACACCGATGCTCGATATTGATGTAAAAGGTGCCATCCATGTGCATGAACAATTTAACAGCAATTGCCTTACGCTTTTTATAGAACCACCATCTGTGGAAGAATTAAAAAAGAGATTGCAAAGCCGGGGCACAGAAAGCCTGGAAAGTTTGCAGACAAGGTTAAACAAGGCAGTGTATGAATTAAGTTTCAAAGAACATTTCAATAAAATCATCATCAACGATAAACTGGATGATGCCTGCAAAGATGCAGAAAGCGCCGTTAGGAAATTTTTAGGTTTATAAATTTGAGCTATGACATTTCAGAATAAAACAGTATTCATTACCGGGGCCAGCCGCGGTATCGGTAAAGCAATTGCATTGAGATTAGCGAAAGAAGGCGCCAATATTGTGGTGGCTGCAAAATCAGTTGAAGAGGATCCGAGGCTGGGTGGAACTATTTTTTCTGCAGCAAAAGAAATTGAAGCTGCCGGTGGTAAAGCATTGGCAGTGCAGGTGGACATACGTAATGAAGAACAAATCATACATGCTGTCGAGAAAGCAGTTGAAACATTTGGCGGCATTGATATATTAGTCAATAATGCTTCTGCCATTCAGCTCACCAACACTGAACAAACACCATCAAAAAAATTTGACCTGATGTTCAGCATCAATGTGCGGGGCACATTTTTAATGACACAACATTGTATCCCACACCTGAAGAATTCAAACAACCCACACATTCTTACTTTATCACCACCGATAAACCTGGATGCAAAATGGCTCAATAATCATGTGGCTTATACTATGAGCAAATACAACATGACGATGATGGCTTTGGGCTGGAGCGGTGAATTGAAACATTACAATATTGCATCCAACACTTTGTGGCCTGCAACAACGATAGCAACTGCTGCCGTTCAAAATTTATTGGGTGGTGATGCATTGGTTAAGATGAGCCGTAAACCTGAGATCCTTGCAGATGCTGCTTATTTTATTTTGAGAAAAGCAGCATCAGTTTGTACAGGTAATAATTTTATTGATGAGGAAGTATTTAAAAAAGAAAATATCCATGACTTAAGTAAATATGATGTAACACCCGGCGGGCAATTATATCCTGACTTATTTTTATAATGAATGATGCTCAATTTTTTTACTGAAAAATAATTTCACTATTTAGCTGAAACCCTTACCGGATGCGGGTTTCACTGCTCAAAAAAGATATATTGCTGAAGGGCTGCGGGATAGAGCGGAAAGCCCGGTGATGATGTGTGCATGGCTTTGTGCCGGACTTGCAGCGATAGCCCGGACAAATGTTGAAAACAGTTTTACTGCTGACAGCACCAAATTAATTTTATTCAACTCGCTTTTATTTTCTCATCACTATGTTGTATGTTGCCCTTCAATTATGCATTACTAATACAAAATAGTAATGCTGCCATCATTCTTTTCAGAAACAAAAAAATAAAAGATGAATAGAAAATTTTATTTAACTGCTGCAAGTATTTTTTGTTTAGTAATAGTCAATGCACAAACAGAGGCCGACACTGCTACTATGTATCCTGGTGTGCAGTATCACGGTGATACAACCACGCACGAGGCCACAGAATTTTACAGGCCGGTGCCGCCTATTGTTACACCAGGAAAAAATTGTGGTGATGCGCCATCTGATGCAATTATTTTGTTTGATGGTAAAAACCTGAATCAATGGGAATCTGTGAGTGACCCATCAAAACCTGCTGACTGGATAATAGCTAATGGTGTATTAACAGTGAATAAAAAAGGCTCAGGTAA
The DNA here is from genome assembly GCA_018268035.1 of Bacteroidota bacterium. Classification (GTDB taxonomy): domain Bacteria; phylum Bacteroidota; class Bacteroidia; order Chitinophagales; family Chitinophagaceae; genus Parafilimonas. Next base: position 121,595 of record JAFDXI010000161.1, read on the forward strand.
TATACAGACCAAAGAAAAATTTATGGATTACCAGTTGCATATTGAATGGAAAGAGCCAGTTGATATTGATGGTTCTGGACAGTTGCGTGGTAACAGTGGTGTGTTTCTTGCATCAACTGGTCCAGGTGATGATGGTTATGAAGTGCAGATACTGGATTGTTATCACAATACCACTTATACCAATGGCCAAACGGCTGCTGTGTATAAACAAGGAATCCCATTGGCGAATGCATGTAAAAAACCTGGTGAGTGGCAGACTTATGATATCATCTGGACGGCACCACGATTTGATGCATCAGGTCATTTAACAGACTCTGCTAGGGTTACAGTTATTCACAATGGTGTGTTGGTGCAAAATAATTTTAAACTGAGAGGAGTAACACGATATATTGGTTTGCCTTATTATATGCCACATGGTGCTTTGCCCATCAAGTTGCAGGCGCATGGGGATGCAAGCAAGCCAATCAGTTTCAGAAATATCTGGGTAAGGCCATTGAATTAAAATCTTAATAAAGAAAGGCAGGTTTTCAAAATTTAACCTGCCTTTTTTTATGCTAAAAATCTTATTGTTTCATAGCATTACCATAATTACAGGTTTAATTTTTTTTGACTCAAAAATTTTTAATGAGGCCTTTCTATTGTTTAATCAAAAAGAATAAGTTTACATCTGATTCAGGTATGCATTGATGAGTTGCAATTCAAACCCCCTTTGTCGCAAGTAGTCTTTTATTTTTCTTTTTTTTATGAAAATATTTTTCTCGCTTTTTAGTGTAGTCAGTTTCCGGTTGGCCAACATTGTAAATATCTTTTTGTAATCTGCATCCTCAATTTGAGATAAACCTTTTCGGATGCAATAATCACTAACCTGTTTTTGTTTCAGTGCATACTTAATTTTTTCTTTACCCCAATGTTTTATCCTGAATTTGCCACCTGCATAAGCAATTGCAAAGCGTTCTTCGTTAAGAAAATTTTCTTCAATCAATAGAGTGAGCAATTGCTCAACTTCGTTGCGGTGTAAGCCATAAGAATAAAGTTTATCCCGTACTTCACTGTGGCACCTCTCCTGGTAAGCGCAAAAATGTTTTGCTTTTTGTAACGCTGTTATTAATGAATCTTCCATCAAGACTCTAAATTAGGCCTCAACCATTTTTCAGCCTCTTCTATGCTCCAGTTTTTTCTTTTTGCATAATCCGCTAATTGATCTTTACCAATTTTCCCCAAACCAAAATAATGGCTTTTTGGATGAGCAAAATACCAACCGCAAACAGATGCTGGCGGGCTCATAGCGAGGCTTTCTGTGAGTTCTATTCCTGCATTTTCTGTTGCATTGAGCAGGCTAAATAATTTTCTTTTTTCTGTGTGGTCAGGACATGCGGGATAACCGGGCGCTGGCCGGATGCCTTTATATTTTTCATGAATCAGTTCTTCATTGCTTAATGATTCATCTTTATCATAACCCCAATACACTTTTCTCACCTGCTGATGCATACATTCAGCAAAAGCTTCCACCATTCTGTCTCCTAATATTTGTACAAGGATTTTATTATAATCATCATTTTCAGCAGCAAATTTTTGAATATACTTATCAGCGCCTGCAATAGAAACAGCAAAAGCGCCCATATAATCCTGTTCAGTGCTACTTACAAAATCTGCCAGAGAAAAACTACAATACCCTTCTGCTTTTTTTGATTGTTGACGCAGGCTTTCCAGTTTTACATCACCTTTATTTGTTTGCAATGTGATTGTATCCCTGCCATTACTTTGAGCAGGCCAGAAGCCTATCACCGCACGTGCAGTAAACCAATGCTCATCAATTATTTTTTTAAGCAATGCCAGAGCATCATTATAAAGTTTTGTGGCTTCTTTTCCATAATTTTTATCAGTTAATATAGCAGGGAATTTACCAGGCATTTCCCAACCGATAAAGAATGGCCCCCAATCTATAAATTCTGCAATTGTTGCCAGGTCATAATCATTAAATGCTTTTACACCTTCAGTGATTGGTTTAAAAGGTGTATAATCTTTGGCAGGGAATTGCTCTCTGAGTGCGACAGCTTCTTCATAACTAATCATTGCTTTTTTTGATTGTTTAGATAAAAACTGTGTACGCAGGTCATCATATTCTTTATGCAACTGTTTTAGCATTTCTGGTTTTTGCTCCTTATTTAAAAGGTTTGTTACAACAGTCACACTACGCGATGCATCCAATACATGAATAACACCATTATCATACTGGGGTGCAATCTTTACAGCTGTATGTATTCTTGAAGTAGTAGCGCCTCCAATTAACAAAGGTTGCTGCATATTTCGTCGCTTCATTTCATTTGCTACATGCACCATCTCATCAAGTGAAGGTGTGATCAAACCACTAACACCGATAATGTCCACATTTTCTTTTATGGCTGTATCCAAAATTTTATCTGCAGGCACCATAACGCCCAGGTCCATCACATCATATCCATTACAACCCAATACAACGCCAACAATATTCTTACCAATATCATGCACATCTCCTTTTACTGTCGCCAATAAAATTTTTGCAGCCCCTTCCGCTTTTTCTAACTGTGGTGCATTATTTTTTTCTTCTTCAATAAATGGAGTTAGATATGCCACACTTTTTTTCATCACTCTTGCACTCTTTACCACCTGTGGTAAAAACATTTTACCACTACCGAATAAATCGCCTACCACATTCATTCCATCCATCAATGGGCCTTCAATGACTGCCAATGGTTTTGGATAATTTTTTCTTGCTTCCTCAGTATCAATTTCTATAAAATCGGTAATGCCATTCACCAAAGAGTGCTTTAATCTTTCTTCAACTGTTCCATTGCGCCAGGCATCATCTTTCTTTTCTGTTTTCCCTTTTTGTTTTACGTTTTCAGCAAATACAATTAATTTTTCAGTGGCTTCATTGTTATCATTGTTGCGGTTAAGGATAACATCTTCACAGAGTTTTTTTAATGCAGGTTCTATTTCATCGTACACTACCAGTTGGCCTGCATTCACAATGCCCATATCCATACCTGCTTTGATAGCATAATATAAAAACACGCTATGCATAGCTTCACGCACATGGTCATTCCCTCTAAATGAAAAAGAAAGGTTACTGACACCACCACTCACTTTTGTGAGTGGCATTTTTTGTTTGATAAGCCTTGTGGCTTCAATATAATCCACAGCATAATTATTATGCTCTTCAAGTCCGGTGGCAATAGCAAAGATGTTGGGATCAAAGATGATGTCCTGTGGATCATAGGCCAGTTTTTCGGTAAGTATTTTATAAGCCCGTTCACTGAAGCTGACCCTTTTCGCCAAAGTATCAGCCTGCCCATTTTCATCAAAGGCCATCACTACAACAGCAGCGCCATACATCTTGCATATTTCAGCCTGGTGAATAAATTTTTCTTCGCCTTCTTTTAGTGAAATGGAATTTACAATGCACTTGCCCTGCACACATTTTAAACCCGCTTCAATGATTTCAAACTTTGATGAGTCAATCATGATGGGAATGCGAGCAATATCAGGTTCACTTTGCAGGAGGTTTAGAAAAGTAGTCATCGCCTGCACACCATCTAATAAAGCGTCATCCATATTGACATCTAAAACCTGTGCACCATTTTCTACCTGTTGCCTCGCTACACTTAATGCATCTTCATATTTATTTTCACGAACGAGTCTTGCAAATTTTTTTGAACCTGTTACATTTGTACGTTCACCAATATTTACAAAATTAGATTCTGGTCTTATGGTTAAAGGTTCAAGTCCTGAAAGCCGCATGTAGGGTTTAATTATGTTATCACTCATGTTATCAATTTAATATAGTTTCTACTTCAGGCAATACCCTGGTTTGTAAATTATTTACATGCGTAGCAATGTGCCTTATATGTTCAGGTGTGGTGCCACAACAACCACCAACAATATTTACAAATCCTGCTTTTGCCCATTCTTCAATAAATGATGCAGTCTCATGCGGCTGCTCATCATATTCTCCCATTGCATTGGGCAAACCTGCATTAGGATATGCAGATACATAACAAGTGGCGATACGGGACAGCTCTTCAATATGTGGCCGCATTTCTTTTGCACCTAATGCACAATTCAAACCAATACTTAATGGTCTTGCATGTACTACTGAATTATAAAATGCTTCCAGCGTTTGACCACTCAATGTCCTGCCACTTGCATCAGTGATAGTACCACTAATCATGATGGGAAGTGCTTCCGTTTTCTTATCTCTGAAATATTGTTTTATTGCATAGATGGCAGCCTTCGCATTCAGGGTATCAAAAATTGTTTCAATCAACAAGAGATCAACGCCACCGTCAACCAAACCGCTTACCTGTTCATAATATGCTCCCATCGCACCGTCAAAATTGAGTGCCCGGTAACCAGGATTATTTACATCAGGCGATAATGAAAGCGTTTTATTCATAGGGCCAATAGCACCAGCAACCCAGCCAAGGCCTTCCCGCTGTGAAGGATTTTCTTCCCGCCATGATTCAATACCTGCTTTTGCAATTTTTGCTGCTTCAACATTTATTTCATAAGCTAATGACTGCATATTATAGTCAGCTAATGAAATGCGTTGTGCATTAAATGTATTTGTTTCAATGATATCAGCCCCTGCATCGAGGTATTGTTTATGGATGGATTTGATGATCTGTGGTTGAGTCAAACACAAAAGATCGTTATTGCCTTTTATATCTGATGCCCAGTCTTTAAATCGCTCACCGCGGTAATCTGCTTCTGATAATTTATGGCGCTGAATCATGGTGCCCATTGCGCCATCAATAATTAAAATACGTTGACCTAAAAGCTCTTTAATGTTCATACGAGATGATTTGAAATAGATTCTGTCGTCGCAAAATGTATCAACCGTACAAGTGTTGCGACGCAAGGGACGATGCCATCGTTCTGTTGCCTGTAACCTAAAAATTCTTTTCTTAAAACGTAGGGAAACTTGAGAAGTTTGTGCGTTTATTAGTTCTGAAAAGGAGGCCGAACAATAAACAAATCCGCCAGCGGAAGCAAAAATATAAAGGAAACATCAATAAACAATAAATGTGAGTGGAAGCAAGTGCAAACGTTTGCATCAAAAAATAATTTTAACATCATTACAAAATGATAAGAAAAATATTTCAAGAGTTTTGTAAGCATCAAAACAGCAAGCATGAAAATTTGGCTTATTGTCATTTTTATTTTCTTGACGGGCTATGTATATGCACAGGATTCCACGGTAAGCATTTTAAGAAATGAGGCCAACAGGAGCATTACTTTGTCTATCCCCGATTCATTGAAAAATAAAGACAGTCTGATAAAAGGTGGTTTAATTAATCTCAACATAGCCCAGGGCTCATTAAAAAACTGGGCAGCAGGGGGAGATGATTTTACGTTTGCAATGAATTTATATATCAATGGTCATGCTTATTTAAGAAAGAAAAAGATTACCTGGTACAATAATCTTGATATCAATCTTGGCTATATCAATACAACAAGTGTTGGTGGAAGGAAAAATGATGACAGGCTTGATTTTTTATCAAAGCTGGGATATGATCTTAATCCTAAAATATCTGCTTCAATGTTATTTAGTTTAAGGACGCAGTTTTTTGATGGATTCAATTACTCAGATCCTGCTAATCCTGTTTTTGCTTCTACATCATTTTCGCCTGCATATATTTTATTAAGCCCGGGTTTTGACTTTAAACCAATAAAAAATCTTTCTATTTTTCTTTCACCTATTTCTTCAAGATGGGTGGTAGTGATGAACCCGACTTTATCAAAGATGGGTGCTTATGGAGTTGACACTGGTAGAAAGTCAATAACGCAGTTAGGTGCTTTTGGTACAATTCTTTTCAATTCCAAATTTACCAAGAATATCACTTTTAATTCGAGGATGGATTTATTCTCCAATTATGAACACAATCCATATAATATTGATGTATATATGACTAATTTGTTTGCGGCAAAATTTACAAAATTATTTTCCGTCACCTGGAATGTTGACCTCATCTATGATGATGATGTACGCATCTTTGGGCCCAATCATAATGCACCAAGATTACAGTTGAAATCATTGATTGGATTAGGTGTACTGATGAAGATCGGGACCTGATTGTAGCTGTTATGATTTTCTGAAAGCCCATTTCCACATTTCTTTCCAGGATGGTTTTTTTCCATACATCAAAATACCTGTCCTGTAAACTTTTGCTGCAAACCAGGTGGTAATCAGAAAACCAATCACGAGGAAAAACATACTTGCAATAAGTTGCCAAAGAGGGAGAACATCACCCACACCATGAGCTATTCTTGCCATCATTACAATAGGAGAAAACAATGGGAACAAACTACCAAAAACAGCCAGGCTGCTTGTGGGTTCATTCACCGCTTTTGTCATAATTACAATTGCAAAAATGATGGGCATAGTGATGGGCAACATCAGGCTTTGCGCATCCTGCGGGTCTTCATTAACTGCACTACCCACACAGGCAAACAATGAAGAATATAAAAGGTATCCTCCGATGAAATAAAATATAAAACAGAAGATAAGCAATGGAAAATTAACACCACTGCTGTGAATCAAGCCTGCACTTTTCAATGTTTCAGCAGCCTGCATAGTTTGGTTTTGTGCATTCATGCTTTGCATTTCTGTAGCAAGATGAGGGAAGATAACTGGCAGTAAAAAATTAAGCCCAACCATTAAGATGATCCAAATTAAAAACTGGACAAGGCCTACTGCGCCAATGCCAAGAATTTTTCCCATCATTAACTGAAAAGGTTTTACACTGCTTACTATTACTTCTGCAATTCGGCTTACTTTTTCTTCCATCACTCCCCGCATCACCATTGCACCATAAATAAATAAGACAATATAAATAAGGAAACCTGCAACATAACCGATAGCATAACTAAGCCCTGCCGAATCTCCTGAATCATTTTTCCCTTCAATTGTAGAGAACTGAATATTACCTTCTTCCTGAGCACTGTCTAACTGTGATTTTGAAATATTAAATTTCAATAACCTTTGTTGTTCAAGCGCTGCATTAATCTTGTCTTCAATCTTTCCTCTTGATACAAGGCCAACAGATTTTTCTGTTACAATCGTTATACTCGGCTCTCCTGCATTTTTTGAATCAGCGGGAATGTATGCATATCCATCATATTTTTTATTGGCAACATCTTGTTTTAATTGTTGTGGTGTTTCATTAGGTGTGAATACAAAATTGATATTGTCATCACCCATTATTTTATTGTTGAAGATATTTGCCTGGTCTGCAACAGCAATATTATATTTTTCGCCACTGCTTACTGAGAAGTAAATTATCAATGCATAAAACCCAAAAAATAAAAGTGGTAATAATATTGTTGTTAGCAGGAATGTCCTTTTCTGCACTCTTGTCAAAAACTCCCTGCGTGCAATTAATCTTATTTTATTCATAGCTGCTATTCTTTATAAAAGTATTAAGCATCAATTTTTTGAAATGAACGTGTAGTGGCTTGTGTACCTTCCACCAGCCGGATAAAAATGTCGTTTAATGATGGGAGCACTTCATTAAATGCTTCAATTATAATTTGCCTGTCAATAAAATATTTTAATACATCGTTACTGGATGTATTGGCTTTCATTTTTACAATCAGATGATTAGCTTTCTGGTCTATCACATCAAATAAATTTGATTCAATTGGCGCTGTTATACCAGCCAGTTGTAAGCTGAATTTATTTTCTTTAAAATCATTTTTTACCTGCTGCACGGTACCATCTAAAATTTTTTTCCCAAGATTCACCAATACAATATGGTCGCATATTTCTTCTACCTGCTCCATCCTGTGTGTACTGAAAATGATAGTACTGCCACGTTGTGCAAGCCCATAAATTTCATCTTTAATCAGGTTGGCATTTAAAGGATCGAGGCCGCTGAAAGGCTCATCAAGAATAATCAGTTTAGGTTCATGTAAAACAGTTGTAACAAACTGCAGTTTCTGGCTCATGCCTTTACTCAGATCTTCCACTTTTTTATTCCACCAGCTTTCCATTTCAAGCTTTTTAAACCAGAATTTCAATTTCTCAATAGCATCGGATTTACGCATGCCTTTCAATTGTGCGAGATATAAAGCCTGCTCGCCTATTTTCATTTTTTTATACAGTCCACGCTCTTCCGGCATGTAACCTATTTTAATGATATCATTTACCGGGTCAAACTTTTTTCCATCTAAAACAACATCGCCATCATCCGGATAAAATATCCCTGTTATCATACGTATCAATGTTGTCTTGCCTGCACCATTTGGCCCAAGCAAACCAAAAATGCTTCCTTGTTCTATTGAGAAACTGATATCATCCACAGCTTTTTGTGTAGCAAAATATTTCTTCAGGTGGTGTAGTTCAAGAATGTTCATGGCATTTCAATTGCGGGCAAATGTATTGTAATTTTTTTTTTGCAGCCTTTTATTCCAATATTCAACGACATCTCACGCATCAAAAAAAAATGCCGGCATTGTATTAAAATTGACGGCAGTAATATCAGCAATAAAATATTATTTCTCCAAATACATTACTTCTTTGACAAGCTTTACTGTCCTTGCCACATCAGGCAGATAAGCAGCAACCAGATTGGGAGCATAGTGCATGGGAGCATCAGCACTGGTCAGGCGGCGCACCGGTGCATCCAGGTAATCGAAACCTTCTTTTTGGATGCGATAACTTAACTCACTTGCTACACCGCACATTGGCCATTCTTCTGCAACGATGACAAGACGGTTAGTTTTCTTTACACTCTCTAAAACTGTATGCCAGTCTAACGGGCGGATAGTACGCAAGTCTATAACTTCAGCACTGATATTTTCTTTTTCCAATTCAGTAGCTGCAGCCAATGCCACTTTCATCATTTTATTAAATGATACAAGTGTAACATCACTGCCATCTCTTTTCACTTCGGCCTTTCCCAAATCAATATAATATTCTTCTTCCGGCACTTCACATTTATCACCATACATCACTTCACTTTCCATAAACATCACCGGATCTTCTTCATAACGGATTGCTTGTTTCAATAATCCTTTAGCATCATAACCATTAGAAACGGAAACCACTTTTAAACCTGGTATATTGGCATACATATTTTCAAATGCTGTGGAGTGTTGGGCGCCTAATTGTCCTGCACTGCCATTAGGCCCGCGAAATACAATAGGGCAACCAATCTGGCCACCACTCATAGCCAGCATTTTTGATGCAGTATTTAATATCTGGTCAAGTGCCAACACTGCAAAGTTCCAGGTCATAAATTCAACGATGGGGCGCAATCCATTCTGGGCAGCACCAACACCAATACCCGCAAAACCCAACTCAGTTATAGGTGTATCAATAATTCGCTTTGGACCAAACTCAGCTAACATACCCTGACTTACTTTATAAGCGCCATTATACTGGGCAACTTCTTCGCCCATCAAAAAAATACGGCTGTCTCTTCTCATCTCCTCACTCATAGCTTCCCGTAAGGCTTCACGAAATGCAATTTGTCGCATAGAAAAAATTTAGCGGGGCAAAAATACAGTATTAAGGCCTTTGAAGTTATCATAATTTCAACCTTTCAGATATTTTTTACCAGCATTATACTATTCATTCAATAAAAAGATTAAACCAATACTGAATTTTTGCAAAACTTCAGCCCAACCTCCTTGATTGTATTTGCTGAGTAAAAAATCCATGATTTTTATTTCTTCTTGAAAGTTGTGGTTATGACTATACTGGTAAACATACTATATGCAATTGGTATAAAAATATTAATACAATAGACAGTTTGTACTTTATGACTGTTTTTTTACAAATCTTCCAGTCTCATGCAATTAGCTTTGCACCCAAATTATTTTAAATATGATTGCCTACCCAACCATAAAACGATTATCACTGCTATTTATATTTTTGATTTGTCTTAAAGATATTCATGCCCAAGATACCGGTACATTAATTTTTCCAGATGAGAAACATTTTCAAAATATCAGACAATTAACTTTTAATGGCGATAATGCAGAAGCCTACTGGAGTTATGATGATAAGCAAATAATTTTTCAACGTAAGGATGAAAAAGAAGGTATCATGTGCGACCGGATGTTTACAGGATTTATTCCCAAGCCCGGTGAAAAATTTCAGTTTAAACAATTAGGTGACGGCAAAGGAAGGGCAACCTGCGGATATTTTTTACCTGATGGCAAACATGTGATTTATGCATCTACTTTTTTAGGTGGCGACAGTTGCCCGCCTGTACCAGACCGTAGCAAATACGGTAACCGTTATCTCTGGCCTATCTACGACAGTTATGATATTTTTTTAGCAGACACATCAGGTAAAATTATCAAACGACTTACAAACACAAAAGGCTATGATGCAGAAGGTACACTTTCGCCAGATGGCAAAAAAATGGTTTTTACATCTATCCGTAATGGCGACCTTGATTTATATGTAATGGATTTGAAAACTGAAAAAGTTACACAGATAACACATGAGCTGGGTTATGATGGTGGTGCATGGTTTAGCCCTAATGGAAAGAAAATTGTGTGGCGTGCCAGCCGGCCAAAAACACCAGAAGAAATTGCAGACTATAAAGATTTGCTGAGCAAAGGACTTGTAGCGCCAACACAAATGGAAGTATTTATTGCCAATGCCGATGGCAGTGATCAAAAACAGGTTACTCATCTTGCACAGGCTAATTGGGCGCCTAACTTTACTCCTGATGGGAAGCATATTATTTTCTGTAGCAATTATGAATACAAACATGGTTTCCCATTCAATATGTATTTAATCAATCTTGATGGAACCGGGCTTGAAAAAGTATCACACAATAATGGCTTTGATGCATTCCCAATGTTTAGTTATGATGGCAAAAAAATAATGTTTTCATCTAATCGAAATAGTGGCGGTGGATACGAAATCAATCTGTTTATGGCAGACTGGGTAGAGTAACCTTGTTTATCTCTAACAAAAATTTCATCATTCCTATTTACTATTCCATATTTTTGACCATCATCAAAAATTTGAATAACCATGTACACATTTTTGACAGGGCTGCATAATTTATTACGCTGGGTAATTTTATTATTGCTTGTTTTAAATATCATCAGGCATTTTTCTGCAATCAGCAAACCTTTTGGAAGCATTGATAAAAAGCTGGGTTTATGGCTGATGATTTTTGCACATATCCAGTTATTGATTGGTTTGTACCAATGGTTTGCAGGCGCTTATGGATTTCATGATATTACTACAAACGGTATGTCATCAGTAATGCAAAATACTACAGGAAGATTTTATGCTGTTGAACATAGTGTTAGTATGATTATTGCCATTCTGCTCATCACTTTTGCAAGAGGAATTTTCAGAAAAAATATAACCGACTCCAAAAAGCATCGTCGTTGTATTTTGTTATACCTGGTTGCATTATTGATTATACTTGCAATGACGCCATGGCCGGGAATGGAAGGTATTGGCAGAAGCCTGATTCCCTGTTTTGGATAAGCTGAAACATTTCCATTTTTTATTTCTATATTCAACCAAAACAGATAAACTTCAGATATTGTCAATACTACAACAAAAAAATATTGCTGTTATTGGATTGGGTTATGTTGGACTTCCATTAGCAATAGAATTTGCAAAACATTTTCGTGTCTATGGTTTTGATATCAATCAACATCGGGTTAATGAATTAAAAAAAGGCATAGACAAAACGCATGAAGCTGATGTTGCTGCTTTGAAACAAGTGGTAACCTCTAATAAAAAAATTAAGAAGGGTCTTTCGTTTACAAGCATATTAAAAGACATTTCAAGTTCAAATATTTTTATCGTTACTGTGCCCACACCTGTTGACCAGTATCATTCGCCCAATCTCGGTCCTCTATTAGCCGCATCAGCAATGATTGGAAAAGTGTTGAAGAAAAACGATGTTGTTATTTATGAATCCACTGTTTATCCAGGGTGTACTGAAGATGATTGCGTGCCGGTTTTGGAAAAAAATTCCGGTTTGAAATTCAATAAAGATTTTTATGCTGGTTATTCGCCTGAACGTATCAACCCTGGTGATAAAATCAATACACTCACCAAAATAAAAAAAGTAACTTCAGGTTCAACACCTGCCATTGCAGCCGAAATTGATGAATTGTATAAAACCATCATCAAAGCAGGTACACATCAAGCATCCAGTATAAAAGTTGCAGAAGCATCCAAAGCAATAGAAAATGCACAACGTGATGTCAACATTTCTTTTGTCAATGAGCTCGCACTAATTTTTGATAAAATTGGAATTGACACTAATGATGTATTGGATGCAGCAGGCACCAAATGGAATTTTTTAAAATTCAAACCTGGATTGGTTGGCGGTCATTGCATCAGTGTTGACCCTTATTACCTGGCACACAAAGCTGTGTCATTAGGTTATCATCCACAGGTGATTTTATCAGGCAGGCATGTCAATGATTATATGGGCCAGTTTGTTGCCGGGAAAGTGGTGAAAATGATGATTGACAAAGGGCATAAAATAAAAGATTCCAATGTCCTGATCATGGGCATTGCATTTAAAGAAAACTGTCCTGATATCCGCAACAGCAGGGTAATTGATATATACCAGGAGCTAATCCAGTTTGGAATACAGGTAGATGTTTTTGATCCAAGAGCCAATGCATCTGAAGTAAAAAATGAATTCGACATAGATTTGATTGCTTCAGTCAACCCAAAGAAAAAATATGCAGCAATTATTGTGGCAGTTTGCCATAAAGAATTTTTAAGTTTTGATTTTAAAAAATATAAAAAAAATCAGGCTGTTATTTTTGATGCAAAAGCCTGTCTTGACCGCGACATTGCAGATGCACGTTTATAATTTTTTGGTTTACTAATATCATCATTTCATTAAACTTTCAGGTAAAAATTTTATCCGAATACAAAAATTGCCTTGTATGAAACAAAGGTTTCTCATTTTTTTTATTTTGGTATTCACCACAGGAAAAGTATTTAGTCAAAACCATGATACAGATACATCAGCAAACCTCAATACAGTTGATGGCATCATTCAAACTTTATATGGAGTAATATCTGGCCCAGCAGGTCAGGAAAGAAATTGGGAAACATTTAAAAATTTATTTTCAACAGATGCCCGCATGTATATTGCAGTGCCAGGCAAAAACAATAGTTCAACCCTAACCTCTATTACCCCTGATGATTATATTGAAAGAAACAAAACAAGGCTTTCAGACATAGGTTTTAATGAAAGCGAATTATATCGAATTGTGAATACATATGGTGCAGGCACACAGGTATTCTCAACTTATGAAACGCATTTTACCAACAGGAATGGTGAAGAAGAAATCACCAAAGGCATCAACAATATCCAACTTTTTTTTAATGGAGACCGCTATTATATTGTGAGTATTTTTTGGGATGGCAATGCAAAAAACATTGATGTGCCCGACCGCTATTTACCTGAAAATAAAAATACAGAATACCAGATAAATTTATAAAAATTCAATCAATGATATTAATCGTTCTCATCTGAGATTGTTTATTCAACAATTCTCAGTTTTGCATAATTGAGCATGATTTTTTTCTCTCCATTCAAATCAAACTTGATTGTGGCAATTGGGTTATGTGCACTTCCTTCAAGGCTTGTTACAAACCCAAACCCAAATTTTTGATGTTCTACTTTTTGGCCTTCCTTTAAATTGGTTGTATCACTTGGAACAAAATCTTTTGCCGGTGTATGCCGCACTGTTGGTTGAGGTTTATTTGGTGGCAGGTATGATGGCCGTTCATTTTTATTTTTTCCCTGCGATGATTGATCATTTTTACTGCCTGTAGGCTTGTTTTCAAAACCACGATGCATCCTTGCAAATGCAGTTCCCATGTTATTAAAATTAGTCTGGTTTCTTGCACCTCCACCTGCAAAAGACCTGTCTAAAAAATCTTCTGGCAATTCGTCCAAAAAACGGCTCGGTTCATTTTGTGTTAAGCTACCAAAACGATAACGTGTGTTGGCATAAGTCAGGAATAAATGTTTCTCAGCCCTGGTAACAGCAACATAAAATAATCGTCTTTCTTCTTCTAATTCTTCACGGGTATTTATACTCATTGCATTGGGGAAAAGCGTTTCTTCCAAACCACCGACAAACACTACAGGAAATTCCAAACCTTTGGCAGCATGTATCGTCATCAGTTTTACAACATCAGCATTTTCATCCTTTTCATCAGCATCAGTCAGCAATGTTATCTGTTGCAGATAAGCGCCTAATGATTTATCACCCACTTCACCATCTTCATTTCCGGGGCTTTCAGTAAATTCTTTCACTGAGTTGAGCAACTCCTGCACGTTCTCATAACGCGCCAATCCTTCAGTGCTTTTATCATTGAAAAGCTCTTTTACAAAATTGGTATGCTTTCCCACTTGCACTGCTACATCATAAGCATTTTTATCAGTAAGCAAACTTTGAAAATAACGAATCATCGTCACAAAATTTTGCATTGCTTCCAATGTGCCTGCTTTAAAACCAAACTCTGCTGCCCTTGTCAAGACTTCCCAGAAAGTGATATTTTTTTCATTGGCAAAAACCAAAATTTTTTCAACAGAAGTTTTGCCAATACCCCGTACAGGATAATTGATAATACGCTTCAATGCTTCTTCATCCCTTGTATTAACAATAACCCTGAGGTAAGCAATGAAATCTTTTATTTCTTTCCGTTGATAAAAACTAATGCCGCCATAAATCCTGTAAGCAATCCCCATGCGCCGAAGGCTCTCTTCATAAGCACGGCTTTGAGCATTAGTCCGGTATAGTATTGCAAAGTTTTTATTATAAAAATGATTGCGCAGTTTTTGTTCCTGAATTGTATCAGCTACATATTTCCCTTCATCATTATCCGTCATTGTGCGTACCAGCTTTATTTTGTCACCTTGCACATTTTCAGTCCATAGTTGTTTGGGAAGCTGTCCTTTATTATTTTTTATTACTTCGTTGGCAACTTTTAAAATACTTTGTGTGCTGCGATAGTTTTGTTCCAGCTTAATCACTTTTACATCGTCATAATCTTTCTGAAACTGCAAAATATTTTCAATAGTAGCGCCGCGAAAACTGTAAATACTTTGTGCATCATCGCCCACCACGCAAATATTTTCATGGGCTGCCGCCAGCAATTTTGTTATCTGGTACTGAACAGGGTTGGTATCCTGGTATTCATCAATCAGAATATATTTAAACTTATGCTGGTATTTATATAACACTTCAGGGAATTCGTGCAACAACTCATACATCTTGAAAAGCAGGTCATCAAAGTCCATTGCACCGTTCTTAAAACATCGTGCGTTGTAAGCGCTATATACCTGTGCAATAGCAGGACGGTTAGAACGCATATCTTCCTGTTGCAGGTAATAATCAATGGCATATTCTTCAGGATTAACCAAAGCATTTTTGGCAGCAGAAATCCTGTTGTGTACTACATTAGGTTTGTATAATTTATCATCCAGATGCAGTTCATTCACTACTGCTTTAATTACAGAACGGCTATCATCTGTATCATAAATAGTAAAATTATTCGGATAGCCAATGCGGGGGGCTTCTGCTCTTAATATTCTTGCAAACACACTATGAAAAGTACCGATATAGAGGTTGCGTGCTTCATTATTACCCAATATTTTTTCCACCCTTTCTTTCATCTCAGCAGCAGCCTTGTTGGTAAAGGTTAATGCGAGGATGTTGAAAGCATCAATACCATTGGCCATTAAATGGGCAATACGTGTAGTGAGCACTTTTGTTTTCCCGCTTCCTGCGCCGGCTACAATCATCAAAGGGCCGTTGATATGTGTCGCCGCTTCCCGTTGAGGTCCATTCAATCCTTTTAAATAATCCTGCATCCGCGCAAGTTAAATAGCATCACAATAAGGGGAGAAAAAAATTATTGACAGCATTTTTCCTAACGTTAAAAGGATAAAAAGCAACGTTTATGTATTTCAAAATTTTTGATTACAAGTTTGATGTTTTTTTACATCGAAATCAGGCAGTTGATTCATATTTAAGAATGATTAAACCAATACTTATGCAACAGGAAATACAGATAATGCTTTACAGCGCTTTTGCACAAAAACATTTAAATGAAATTCAGAAAAAAGAAAGTAAGAAAGTTTCAAGAACAGAACATATTGCAGAAACCTGTGTAAACGGGTTATTACAAGAGATGTTGCCTGTGGTTTTTAAACCGGAAGAAGAGCACAAGATGTATTTGTGGCAAATGTATTCCGCTTCATCATTTTTACAATTTGAGTTGGGCGAAGTACCAATCTCTATTGAAAAAAGATATTCACTCGACCCGCACAATTTTCTTGACACCATTTCACTTAACTAATTAAAATCAGCCTTAGCTAACCTTTTTTCCAACCCGGTTTCCGGCAACAGCAAAATAAAAAATAAATAGATAACAGGGTATAAGAATCCAAAATGCTTGTTGCAGGCCAACATGCTCTCCTAATACAGCCCATATTTTGGGAAGTATAGCGCCACCGGAAATACCAACAATTAATAAGGCAGCACCTGTTTTCAGATGTTTTCCCAAACCATCAATTGCGAGTGGCCATAATGCAGGCCATACCGGAGCGTTTGCAAAACCCAGCAATGCAATAAATAAAATAGAAGTATAACCCGATGTAAAGATGGCACCTAAGGAAAATATTACTCCGAGTATTGCTGCAATACGCAATGCTTTTTCCTGTTTGATATATTTTGGAATTAATGCAATGCCTAATAAATAAGATACCAGCATTGCAATCATTGTATATGTAGTAAAGTGTTTTGCAATATCAAGCGGGATGCCTATTTCTTTTCCATATACCTGTATGATGTCACCTGCCATTACTTCAACACCCACATATAAAAACAATGCGATAAATCCAAGGAATAAATATGTATGGGCGAAAATAGAACGCTTGTCCTTTGTTGACACTTCATTGGTTTCTTCTTCAGAGTTAATATCAGGCAAAGAAGAAAATCGAACCATTATTGCCAATGCTGCTAATACAATTGCTAAAACAATATATGGCATTATTACCTGGTGTGCGAGGGCATCTAATTTTGCAGCTTTATCTACATCATTTAAAGTGGCAAGGCTTGCTTCGAATCCATTTGTATCTTTTAATAAAATAGCGCCCATGATTAATGGAGCAATAGCGCCTGCGCTTTTATTACAAACTCCCATTATGCTGATGCGTTTTGCAGCACTTTCAATCGGGCCAAGAATAGTGATGTATGGATTAGATGCAGTTTGCAACAATGCCAGGCCGATACCAATTACAAATAAACCGGTAAGAAATAATCCGAATGTACGGGCATTGGCTGCAGGAATAAAAATCAATGCGCCGATAGCCATTACAATCAAACCATACATCATCCCATTTTTAAACCCAACTTTCTCAATAACCCATGATGACGGAAATGCCATCACAGCATAAGAAATATAAAAAGCAAATGTTACCCATACCGCCTGGGAAGTATCTAATTCGCAGGCAATTTGCAGATAAGGTATCAACGTACTATTGACCCAAGTTACAAACCCGAAAATGAAAAATAAAATACCAATAATGAAAATTGATTTAGATGTATTTGTAACAGGCTTTGCATGTATGGATGCTGCATTTTCTTGTGGCATAATTTTTTTGTTGTTATGAGCAAATCGTTTTTAAAAATAATAGATGTTTTGGATATGAATTCAAAAATAGGTTACCATTTTTCAAATTCAATAAACAATCGTTTGCGTTTGTTGATTGGTAAAAAATAAATGAGTTGATTTAAGGAAAAATAAACCACTATACAATTTTATACTGTGTTTACCCGTATTCCAGACAGCTATTTCATCAGGAACGCCAATACAAAAATTGACTTATATATTTTTGCTTTTAATGTGGTCTAAAATACCTTATAAAAAATTATCATGATTAAAAAAATCATTTGCTTTGCCGCTACAGTTTTCTTCATCTTAATTTCTGCAAGGACAGAAGCACAACAAAAAACTTATTGCAATCCAATCAATATTGATTATGGTTATACACCAATTCCAAATTTTGCCGAGCAGGGAAAGCACCGGGCAACTGCTGACCCGGTAATTGTATTGTACAAGGATAAATATTTTTTATTCTCTACCAATCAATGGGGATATTGGTGGAGCAACGATATGTTGAATTGGAAATTTATTCCAAGAAAATTTTTAAAACCGGATGCTCATGTTTATGATGAATTGTGTGCACCTGCTGTAGCAGTGTTGCATGACACGATGATTGTAATTGGCTCCACTTATACTGAAGCATTCCCATTATGGATGAGCACAAACCCAACTGTTGATGATTGGAAATATGCAACAGATTCTTTTAAAGTTGGCGCATGGGATCCTGCATTTTTAGCAGATGATGATGACAGGTTGTATATCTATTTTGGTTCCAGCAATGTGTATCCAACTTATGGACAGGAAATAAATCGTAAAACATTTCAACCAATTGGAGAACGGGTGCCTTTATTGCATTTGAATGATACCATTCATGGATGGGAAAGATTTGGCGAATATCATGATAATACATTTTTACAACCGTTCATTGAAGGCAGTTGGATGACGAAATACCACAATAAATATTATTTGCAATATGGGGCCCCAGGCACTGAGTTCAGCGGTTATGGCGATGGCGTGTATGTAGGAGATAAACCATTGGGGCCATTCACTTATCAGAAGAACAATCCGTTTTCATATAAACCAGGAGGTTTTACAACTGGCGCCGGACATGGTGCAACTTACCAAGATGTTAATGGCAATTGGTGGCATGTAAGCACCATTACTATAAACGTGAAAAATAATTTCGAACGCCGTATTGGAATATGGCCTGCCGGTTTTGATAAAGATGGAGTTTTATTTTGCAATACAGCTTTTGGCGATTACCCGCATTATTTACCTGCACCCTCCACTCAACAGGGGAAAAACAATGATAAAAAACTAAACGCACCTTTCCAAGGTGGTGCCTTTACAGGATGGATGTTATTAAATTATAATAAACCGGTCATGGTTTCTTCAACTTATGGAAATTATGAACCAAACAATGCTGTTGATGAAAGCATAAAAACATATTGGTGTGCAAAAACAGCAGACATGGGAGAATGGATACAATCTGATTTTGGAGCTATAGATACAGTGAAAGCAATACAGATAAATTATGCCGACCAGGATGCAGATATATTAGGCAAGAGCACTACTATTTACCATCAATATAAATTGTATGCATCATCTGATGGGATGACATGGCAAGTAATTGTAGATAAAAGTCATAATATCACTGATGTACCACATGATTATGTAGAACTTGCCAAGCCTGTCCTGGCCAGATATATAAAACTGGAAAATATCCATACTGCTGATGGAAAATTTGCTATCAGCGGGTTACGTGCTTTTGGAATTGGAAACGGAGATAAGCCTGATACTGTTAAACATTTTGTCGCATTACGCGGCAATAGTGAAAGAAGGAACTGCTGGTTGAAATGGCAATTAAGCAACGATGCTTATGCATATAATATTTATACTGGCATAGCACCGGATAAATTATATACAAGCATCATGGTGTATAATACCAATGAATATTATTTTTCTGCAATGGAAAGAGATATGCCTTATTATTTTCAAATTGAAGCCATCAATGAAAACGGTGTGAGTGCAAGAACACAAGTGATAAAAGTGGAATGACATCAACTATTTCACTTTATTCCAAAATGAATTGAGTAAAAATATTATTGTGAATAGTGATTAAAAAACTTATTCAATTTATTTTTGAGCGCAAACAATGTTGCCTAATTATTATTATAAAAAAAATCTGGCAATCTCTTTGCTTATTCACAGCTTAAAAAATTACAGATGAAAAGATCAACTCTTTTACTAACGTTTAGCATTGGCACACTTCTTTTTGCTGGCTGCAAAAGTGGGTTGGTAACAATGACCAACGGATGTTACAATGCATTGAAAGCAGCTGCTGCAGCAAATGATGCTGGTGATTACAGCAATGCATTAAACCAATACAACCAGGTATTGAGTCAATGCAAAGCTTATGATGCCAAAGAACAGGCTTATGCCGGAAAAGCAGAAGCGCTCAACGGATTACAACAATACAATGATGCATTGGCTGCTGCTAATGCCGGTTTAATAGTCAGTAGCACGAGTGTAGAAAATATGTTTCAAAAAGCAAGCGCAGAGTTAGGGCTTGGTATGAACGCGGAAGCAAAAGCAGATTTTTCAAAAGTCATTGACATGACTACAAAAAACAGGAATGTACAAGACCGAGCTACTATCTATGGGAAAATTGCTGAACTTGATTTGAGACAAAAAATGTATAGTGATGCTATGAATAATGTGCAGACTGCCATCACCCTTGATAATACCAATGCTGATTTTTATATTTTAAAGGGAGATATTTACCTGGCACAAAATGATTATACTAATGCAATGTCAGCTTATGATGCATCCATCACTGCAGGAGGTAATTCCACCAAAGCATGGGGTGCCAAAATAGAAGCCGAAGCAAAAGCATATCAACAGAAATATGGCACAGGCAGTAATGCCAATGACTTAGCCAGTAAAATGTCTGCCAGCGATAAATCATCATTCTGTACTGACATTACAACTGCTAAAAACAATGGTGTAAAAAGTCAAAGCATTGATTTGTTACAATTAGCTATATGCAAATAATATTATAATACTATTCAACAAAAGCAATTAAAAATGAAAAAATCAATTTTATATATTTCGTTTGCAGCATTAGTAATCTGTAGCTGTAAAAGTTTTAATAATACACAAAAGGGAACAGCAATAGGAGCCGGTGCAGGTGCTGCAATTGGAGCAATTATAGCAGGTAAAAATAATACTGCATTAGGAGCAATCATTGGCGCTGCAGTTGGTGGAGCAGGAGGTTATGTCATAGGTCATAGCATGGATAAACAAGCCAAAGCTATTAAACAGGCTATACCTGATGCACAAGTTGACAGAGTGGGTGAAGGCATTAATGTAACTTTCAATTCTGCATTATTGTTTAAAATAAATTCATCAGCTTTAAGCGATTCTGCTAAGGCAAGTCTGGATAAAATAGCAAAAGTATTTATTGATTATCCGCAAACAGATATCCTTGTAGAAGGCCATACAGATGATACAGGTACTGATGCCTATAATATGGCATTATCAGAAAAACGTGCTAACTCAGTTGCAGATTATCTTGAAACAAAAGGTGTGGATAAAAGCCGCTTTACTGTAAAATGGTATGGAGAAACCCAACCAAAATATCCTAATACATCAGAAGCAAACCGTATATTAAATCGTCGTGTGGAATTGGCAATCGTTGCCAATAATCAAATGAAAAAAGATGCCGAGGATGGAAGTTTGAATGGCAGCAATTAATTAAATAAAAGCAGGATATGTTTATTAAATAAGCCCTACTAATTTTGAATAGGTTATCATACCTGTTGTATCAATACAATTGGTTTTCTTCAACAGCTTTCTTCTATGGGTATCAACAGTGAGCGGGCTAATGAATAATTCATCTGCGATTTCTTTACTACTCTTACCTTTTGATAGGAAACCCAGGATGGTTTTTTCCTGCCTCGATAATGAAGCCGTTGTTTCAAGGGTTTTATTCCCAAAATTATAATTCCACATACAAATTTGTCCGGGGTAAGAGGTGACCAAATTAGCTGTATTGTTTTTTTTCAGATGTGAAATATCATGAATATAACTCAGGAAGAGAATACCATTGCCATTGCTATCCAGTTCTATACAAATTGCCTGTTGTAAAAAATGAAAACTGCCACTGCCTCCCATTTTATACAAACCATCGAAACTGATGACTAATTTTAATTTATCCTGTGATGATAAGCTATTAAAAACTTCAAATGATTTTTGCTGCATAATAAGATTAGCATCCATAGTGAGCGGATGCATTTTAGAAATTGAAAAATCCACTCCATTTTCACCTAAATATGCTTCCATTGGTTGACCACAAATATTTCTTTTATCTAAGGCAAACACATAGCGTTTAAGCAAAACATTCCATATTAATACAATGACTGAATTTTGGAAGGAAACCTGTTCAAGAAAATTGATGGATTTTTTCCATTTCTCTTTTGATACAAAGTCTGCTTGCAGATGAGGTTGCAGATTTTTCCAATATCGGTCAATCTTCTCTGCATCATTATATATGGAGCTTTGTTCAAAATCTTTTGATATCACTGGCGCCAATTTGTATATAAAAATACACAAATTGGGTATTGTATAACCGAAGCAGTAAGTTTATTTTTATTATACCGATTAATAATGAATCATCAGCTAACTTATGAATTACTCAGGCATTTGCAAGGTGTAATGCGATAGGGGGAAAACTTATTTGTAAGCACCTTGTAATGCTTTTTTTAAATATCATGCCCACAGTTCGTTTTATATAACCATATCCTTTCTGAAATAATATTAAGATTATTTTAAATTGTAGATATTACAATTTAATCAAAAAAAATTCATGATTTCATACTATTTTAGATTGCTGAAAAGTTTTTTTTTACAATTATATTTATTCTGCTGTATAATTTATTTTAATAGGGCAAATCCAAATTAAAATAGTAATATATCAATTCTCAGCAATGGATTTTTTATGAAGTAAAACAATACTTTTATATTCTGGAAAAAGTAAGAAATTTGAAAAAAATAAAAAATAAAATTACGAAAAATTGTTGCTTTAAAGAATTTAACTAATTTACAACCCCATTTAGAAAGCAATGCTTTCAATGATTGCTTGAAAAATGCAGAGCACATTCAAATTGTAAATTGAAAACAAAAAACAGTTTAAAAACCTAAAAAATCTATTTTGTTATGGCTGAAACAAGACCGACTGCTACTACAGCAGCAAAGAGCATTTCATCAGTGCAACCTAAAAGATCACGCAATTCGATCTCGTGGCTCGCTCCATTAACATGTCTAATTCTTGGTTATGTTATTTGGCGATTTGTGATTGGTAATCCATCTAATTTTACACAACCTGATCCATCCGGAGGATTTTGGCCAAGTCATGAAGGCCCAACAACAGCTCTATCCCGTATGTACATGGGAGGTATCATCGTTCCTATTATTATAGGATGCCTATTAACTGTTATAACCTTTGTAATTGAAAGGTTGCTTACTGTTTCTAAAGCAACAGGGACAGGCAATATTGCTGAATTTGTACGTAGCGTTCAGTATAATCTCGCAAATAAAGATATTGATAAAGCCCTGGCAGCTTGTGATAAACAAAAGGGATCAGTTGGTAATGTAATGAAAGCAGGCCTGCGTAAATACAGAGAAATGATCACCAATACTGAATTAACTACAGAACAAAAAGTATTGAATATCCAGAAAGAAGTAGAAGAAGCCACAGCGTTAGAATTGCCTATGTTGG
Organism: Bacteroidota bacterium; assembly: GCA_018268035.1. Classification (GTDB taxonomy): domain Bacteria; phylum Bacteroidota; class Bacteroidia; order Chitinophagales; family Chitinophagaceae; genus Parafilimonas. The sequence goes on from JAFDXI010000161.1 coordinate 145,051, forward strand.
AAAAAAATCTCGTTTTCCTTTCAACAATAGCATCTATTTCAACACTGCTTGGATTGTTGGGTACGGTAATCGGTATGATTCGTTCATTTGCTTCACTTGCCGAACAAGGAGGTGCAGATGCTTCATCACACCTTTCACAAGGTATTGCAGAAGCTTTGTACAATACAGCATTAGGTATCGGAACATCGGCTGTTGCTATTGTTATGTACAATGTATTTACTACAAAAATTGATGCAATAACTTTTGGTATTGACGAATCAGGCTTTACACTCACTCAAAGTTTTGCTTCAAACTATAAATAAGTTCTAAGCTGGTTTATGGAATTTGAGAGCAAATACATCTAATAATAAAATAAATTTCAAAGAATGTCAAGACCGAAAATTGCAAGAAAGAGTACACATGTTGACATGACGGCTATGTGTGATGTTGCATTTTTGTTGCTCACTTTCTTTATTCTAACCACAAAACCAAAGCCATCAGAAGCAGTGCCAATTACGACACCTAATTCTGTGGCCAATAAATTTGTTCCGGATAAAGAAGCAGTAATGATATCATTGGATAAAAATGACCACGTTTATCTCTCGATAAGTGATAATGCTTTAGACAGGGCAAAAAAGAAGGCAATGATTGATGATATCAACCAGAGGAATAAACTTGGACTTACAGATGATGAAATAGTCAGGCTGGTTAAACAACCATTTATAGGTGTTGCATTTTCCCAGTTAAAGCAACAGGCACAAATGACTGATGGCCAAATAAATTCAAAGAACTTACCGGGCATTCCTACACAGGATACCAGCAATAACCAGTTAATTGAATGGATACAGGCTGCAGTAACTGCATATCAGGGTGAACACATGGACCTGATATTAAAAGGAGACAATGTGTCTAAATATCCGGCATTAAAAAACATCCTTACTGCGTTTAAAAAGAACGAACAGTTCAAATTCCAGATGGTGACCACACCATCCAATGTTCCAACAGGAACTGATCTGTATAAGGAAAATATGAGCAAATCAACATCTGATAAGATGTAATTTTTAAATTAAAAAAGCTAATAAATATGGCTGAAGTTGATACCTCGGGTGGGGGTCATAAAAAAGGGCCTGGTGTAAAAAAGGGTAAAAAACTTTCTACACGAGTTGATTTGACACCAATGGTTGATCTTGGGTTTTTATTGATTACATTCTTCGTTTTCACAACTACTATCAGCTTGCCTACAGCTATGCGGCTTGCATTACCTGATGACCGAGTGAAACCTGAAGACCAGAATAAGATCAAACAATCTGGGGCACTTACAATCTTGTTAGGAAAAGATAATAATATCTTTTATTACGAAGGCGAACTGGCACCGGACGCTTCTAACTTTAAATCAAGCAATTTTAAAGCTATCCGCAATGTTATCATTGATAAAAAACAACAGGCAGACACAAACCTTGTTGTAGTAATCAAACCAACTGATGAAAGCACTTACAAGAACTTTATAGATATTCTTGATGAGATGAGCATCAATGTGGTAAAACGCTATGCGGTAGTGGATATTTCTGATGTAGAAAATCAGCTTGTAAGAAAATCAGAAGGTGAATCTCCGGAAGAGCCCACCACTGCAACAGCTACAAAACCGTAGTTTGTGGAATTAATAAAATTAAGCATCTAAGAATAAAAAAGTAATTAATGGAAGCAAATAAAATTATGAACGCCGACTTCCTTGATATCCTTTTCGATGGAAGAAATAAGGAGTATGGCGCGTATGATTTGCGTAAGACCTACAATAAGCGCATGGTAAGGGCCCTGATTGCAATGTTAGCGGCTTGCCTGATAATCTTTGTAGTTTCAGTGGTTGCAAAAAAAATTCAGGAGGCAAAACCTAAACAGCTTGTTGTAAAAGACATGACCCTGGAAGAAATAAAACAACCAGACAAAAAGAATGAACCACCTCCACCACCGCCACCTCCAAAAGAGCCGCCTAAAGTTGAGGTTACTAAATTCACCCCTCCTAAAATTGTAAAGGATGATCAGGTAAAACCAGAAGAAAAACCACCAGAACAGGAAAAACTGGAGGATACAAAGATTGGTTCTTTTAATCAGGAAGGTGTTAAGTCTGATGTTGTGGAAGCACCTGTTGAAAAAGGAACCGGAACAGTGGCTGCTCCAAAAGTAGAAACTCAGGATTATGATAAGGAGTTTACCAGTGTTCAGGTTGAAGCAAAATTTCCTGGTGGTCAGGACGCATGGCGTAAGTTTCTCGAAAGAAACCTTGACAGCCAGACACCCGCTGACAATGGTGCACCTCCGGGCAACTATACTGTTACAGTTTCTTTTCTTGTAGATAAAGATGGCAATATCTCTCAGGTACAGGCATTAAATGACCCGGGTTATGGTTGCGCTGCAGAAGCTGTACGTGTAATTAAAAAGGGTCCTAAATGGACACCTGCTATTCAAAACGGAAGGAGCGTAATATACCGTCAAAAACAAAATATTACTTTCCAGGTTACAGATCAGTAATTGAAGTTATTTTCAAATATCAAAAGAGCAATTTTAAAATTGCTCTTTTTTTTGTAATCCCGCTGTTGCTTCATTATGTTGATGAAGTCGCTTAAGCAAATAGAAAAAATACAATATATCTGCCATATAAAATAATAACAGCGATTTGCTATCTTAAACATTTATTCACTTCAGGTAACAAAACAATAATAATTGCCTAAATCAAAAATGAATATCTGTTGTTACTATAACTGAATTTTCTCAAATTCCATCCATTTGTTGTACCAATAATGGCAAACTAAAAACAGGTGCAAATATTTCACGTGAAGGTGAAATAACTTTGCACAAATGCATTGTAAAAATCTTCAACAGTACCAAACAAAATAAGATTGATGAGATTAGTTGCAAACTTTATCTGCACAACAACTGCTGGCAAAAGCTTCTGGTTTAGCTTTAAAAGCAAATCCCATACCCATAATATAACCCATTGCTTCACGCAGGGCATCATTGCTTTTAAAATGAGGATTAGTGTTTATATCAGCGTGTACTTCCATGTCCACATTGTATTCAATAAAAAGATTGCAAAGTTCATAAGCCACTTCAATACTTTTTGCCACTTCTACCAGCATGCGCTCTTTGATATTAAACTTCTGTTTCGTCTTTTCGTTATGGATAAACATAAAACCTCCATTATGTTCACGTAAGAAAACAATGACAGTAGCAAATTCTGTTTCATCTCCTTTAACCTGGCTATCTGTACCAATACAAACTTTTAAATGCACACCTTTTTCATGCTCTCTTTTTATTGCATCTTCCACAGCAGATTTAATGGGTAATTGTATGGTTTCACCGTTGAATTTTCTCCATCGCATACTTATAGTTTTCTCCAATATACAAACAGAAAATAATAAAACATGAAAAAATGCATCCTGGATTTATAAACAAGAGTGGATAACCTGAATTAAAGTTAGATATTTAAGAAAACGTTATTAGGTTATCATCATAAAAAAACCGCTTCGAAGTTCGAAGCGGTTTAGTTCTTTAAAGTGGTATAAATTAAAAAACATATCAAATATACAATTTTAAAACCAGCTGCCTGTAAAGGCATCATTAGTTGTTGTTGGGTCAGCGTTTCTCTTTCTTCTGGCTGCCTTTTTCCTTTGAACAACTGTTGTATAAATCATTAGCGGAATAAACAATATCGTCAAAGGCGGAATACCCATCATACTAATCCACTTACCACCAAACATACGGCGCATGGGCCTTTTCAATCTTTCTGCAATCAGGTACATGCTTGGCACAATTACCAAAGTCATGAAGAACGCAAATGCCAGACCGAAAATAATTGTCCATGAAAGTGGCTTCCAAAAGACAGCATTATCACCACCAAAGTATATATGCGGGTTTAACTCTGAAAACATTGTAACAAAGTTGATATTGAAACCAACTGCCAATGGAATCAATGCCAGTATCGCAGCCATAGCTGTTAGCATTACCGGAATAATACGTATTTTACCCGCCTGCACCACAGCTTCTCTTGTCTTCATTCCACGACTCCTCAATTCATCAGCAAATTCAATAACAAGAATACCATTCTTAACAACAATACCAGCAAGACCCACAATGCCCAGTCCAGTCATCACAGAGCTCACTGTCATTCCTGTTATGCTAAAGCCAAGCAGCACGCCGATTACACTAAAAAGGATTTCTGTTAGAATAATTACAGATTTACTAACTGAATTGAATTGTAATACGAGTATCAACAAAATGAAACCTAAAGCAATCAATAATGCTTGACCAAGGAATGCAACTGTTTCTTTTTGTTGTTCGCTCTCTCCAGTTTGAGTAATGGTAACACTGCCTGGCTTTTGGCTGTTGAATTGTTGGATATAATCTGCCAATTGCTGGTTAACCGTTGTGGATGTAAAGCCGGATAATAAATTGGACGAAAGTGTAATAACACGTTTATATTTTTTTCTCTTCACACTCCCTAAAGTTGAAGTATAATCAACATTTACCAGTGCGCTGATGGGTACAGACTTAACCTTACCTGTACTGCTGCGAAAACTAATTTTCATATTCAGGATATCTGGCAGTTTCATAAACTGCATATCCTTATCTCTCAACTGAATTTTGTATTCATCTTTACCTTCTTTAATCTTTGAAACTTCACGGCCAAATACTGCTGTTCTTATTTCATTACCAATTTGAGCAGTAGATACTCCCTCAGAATTTGCCCTCTCCCTGTCAATATTGAATGTAATTTCAGGATTGGTAAGATCCACATCCATCTTCAATTCTTCTACTCCAGGCACCTGAATAGAATCAAGATAATTTTTTAATGTTGTTGCAGTTTTTATCAAATCATCAAAATCATCACTGGCAATTTCAATGTTAACTGGTGGATCTGTTGGTGGACCGTTTTGTTCTTTATCAACGCTGATTTGTGCACCTGGAATACCTTTTAAAGCTGCACGAATTGAATCGAGGTAAGGAGCAGTGGAAACACCATTTCTTTCACCATATTCAACAAAAGAAACCTGAATCCTGCCTCTTTCAGGGTGTGTACTTTGATCGCCGCCCATAGGATCATTGGCGCCAATAGCAACATTACTGATAACGCTTTCTACCACCGGGTTCTTTTTTCCATTATCCATTCCTAAGACATGATAAACTTTATTTTCTAAACTACGTGTAACTGAGTCTGTATATTTTACATCAGTTCCTACAGGTAATTTTAAGTAAACATATATCTGGTTAGGTTCTCCGCCTGGGAAGAATTCAACCTGTGTCCGGCCACTATTTACAGAAAAGAAGAAAATAACTATTGTCACTATTAACAATCCAAACGTTCCCAACAATAATCCTGCAGGTCTCCTGCCTTTCAATGCCCAGCGCAAAAGATTTTCATAATGGCTCATAATCCAGGGTAAAACACGGTTTTGAAAACTATGTATCCATCCTTCAAACAGGTATTTATTTAAAATAACAAGAATGAGGATAAGAATAATAAGATTACCTGCGAAAGTGGCACCAAATAAATCCAATAGGATTGCCAGTACAAAGAATATCCATAATGACGGTTTTCTGAAAATTGCTGATTTTGATTTTTTCTTTTCCGGGTCTTCATGGTTCATGAAATCTACTGCAAACACCGGATTCATCAAAAATGCTACAATCAATGAAGCCGTCAAAGTGAAAATCAGCATGGCTGGTAAATAAATCATAAACTTACCGATAATACCTGGCCAGAATAACAGAGGAAAGAACGGCGCCAATGTGGTAAGCGTTCCAGACAATACCGGCAGGAATATTTCACCTGCAGCCATCTTTGCAGATAGTGTTGATGATAGTTTGCCCTTTGCCTGTGTAAATATGCGATGTGTATTTTCTATCACAACAATAGCATCATCCACAATAATTCCCAGGCCAAACAACAAGGCAAACAAGACAATAAAATTGAGTGTTACATTGGTGCCAATAATCAAATCGGCCATAGGCAAAAACACAAAGGCAACAAACATGCTAAGCGGTACTGACAAAGCAACAAAGAATGCATTCACAACACCCATGAAAAACATCAGAATTATAAGTACTAGAATAAAACCGATAACGATAGAATTAACAAGATCGTTGAATGAAGTTCTGGTTTGTTTGCTTTGATCTCCGGTAATCACAACATTCAAATCTTTGGGAAATTCTGTTTGCTGCATATTGGCTACTTCAGCTTTCACCGCATCTGATGTTTCAATAAGGTTTTCTCCTGAACGTTTGATGATATTAAGTGTAATAACATTTTTTCCATCAAGTCTTGCATAGCTTTCACTGGTTTTTAATGTGTCTTTTATTTCAGCAATATCTTTCAGATAAACAGGGTTGCCATAAGTATTGGTAACAACCACTTGCTGAATATCGAAAGCGGTTTTAAACTGGCCACGAATCTGTAGAGTTCTTCTCATATCGCCAACCTGTAATAAACCTCCTGAGATATCATGATTTTCATAAGAAACAGCATTGGCTATCTGGTCGAAAGTCACATTTGCCGCTTCCATTCTGCCACGGTCAACATTGATTTGAAATTCTCTTTCTGGTGCGCCAACAATATCTACCCGGTTTAATTGAGTAAGGTTTTCAAGATCATCCTGCATGTCTTCGGCATATTTTTTTAACCGTTGCAGGTCATAATTACCACTGATGTTTACATACATGATTGGTTGATCAGAAAAACTCACTTCAAGAGCTGTTGGTTGTTGAGTAAGGTCTGTTGGCAAATCCTGTTTTGCTTTATCCATTGCATCCTTCACTTTTTGCAATGCCACATCCGTTTTCACTTCTGTATCAAACTCAATTACAATAGCAGAATAATCCTGTTGTGAGGTGCTGGTAATCTTATTGATCTTAGCACCTGTTATTCCTTTAATCTGTTTTTCTATTGGCTTGGTTACAAGATTTTCAATATCTTTTGGAGAGTTGCCTACATAAATTGTCTGAACATAAATTGTTGGGATGACAATATCCGGGAACTGCTCTTTTGGTGTAGTAACAAATTTTGATGCACCCCAAATTGTAACAATCAAGATAATAAGATATACTGCTGTTTTATTAGTAACTGCCCATGAAGTGAGAGCAAACTCTTTAAATTTTTTACCGGCATTTTCTAAAATCATACACTCGGTTTAATGTTTTGGTCGAACAACAATGATTTAAATTTCGATTTACTATCAGTTGGCACTAATCGTTATTAATTGCCCATCATATAAATTCTGATATCCATCAGAGATCAGCATATCACCTGCTAAAAGACCACTTTTAATTTCAAGCTGGTCATTATACATCTCGCCAATTACAACATGTTTTTTATGGGCATATAATTTCCCATTTTCATTTACTGCCACTAAAACATATTTCCCCTGCTCATCTGTTTGCAAAGTATTTACAGGCACTGTAATGGTATTGTTGGCACTATAATCCATAATTCTAACCATTGCCAATTGATTGGGCTTAAATGAAGATTTCGAAGGCAACTTTGCCTCAATCTGGAAAGTGCTGCTATTGGGATCAACTACTTTGCCAGTCACAGAAATTTTTGATGATATTGAATCATTGATATCTGGGAAAATCAATTTTACAGAGCCTCCTACCATTACCCTGTCCAGATAATTTTCTGGCACCTGTGCCGTTACTTTCAGGTTGTCTGTATTTACCAGTTTAATATTCCCTAATGTTGGAAATACCTCACCCACTTTTACTGTTACTTCATCAGCTACGCCATTCATCTCAGCATACACATTGGTATAACCTAATTGTTCATTTAATAAATCAAGCTGGTGTTGTGCCTGGTCAACATTATTTTTAGCAGATATCAGATCCACCTGTGTACCAATATTTTCCTGCCATAAATTATTTCTGCGGTTATAAATATCTTTTGCAAAATTCAATTGTGTTTTTGCCTGTTCAATCTGTGCTTTAATAATAGCATCATCCAGCTTCAGAAGAAGTTGTCCTTTTTTCACATAATCACCTTGTTTGACATAAACTGCTTTCACCTGACCACCTTGTCCCCTTGGCATTGCATAAGAAATATCAACAGCATCTACACGGCCTTGTAAGTTGATGTAGTGATTGAAATCTACTGTTGATAATTTTTCAACAGAAACAAGTTTCGCCTTTTCCGGATTGGCAGATGGATCGAGTTTAATTATTTCATCCTGTAAGGATGCAATCTGGCTACTCAAATCCTGTTGTTCTTTTTTTAAACGTTCCAGCTTTGATTTTTTTGCTGTAAGGGTGTCATTTGATGTATCGGTTTTACTACTACATGAAACCAATGCAGTTATTGTGATAAAAAGTAAAAATCTTGTAAGTAGCTTTTTCATAAAAAAAATTTTTAATCTATAATTTTCCAATAGCTTTTAAGTAATCAACTTTTGCAAGAGCTGCAGAGTAAAGTGCAATTACATAGTTGTTTTGCGCACTGCTGAGATCGGTTTGTGCATTTGAAATATCGGTTGTAGATGCGAGGCCTGATTCGTATCTTTTTTTTGTTTGATCATAAACTTTTGATGCCAGGTCAAGGTTTTTTTTCTGTTCATTCATGGTAATAATAGCATTATTAAAACTGTTGATGGAAGAATCTACTTCCTGGTCAATTTGAAGTTTTAAAAAATCCATGTTATTGCTGGCCTGGTCTAATTGCAGTTGTGCCATTTTAATATTTGCATCTTTAGCAAACCCACCAAAAATGGGGACATTAACTGAAAGACCGATGTAAGAACTCGTTACCCATTTTGCTTTACTGGAAAACATATCAAACCCATTTGTTTGAGCCATCTTAGTGTAAGCAGCATTCAGGGAAAGAGTAGGCATCCTGGAAAGTTTATATCTGCGCACATTATATTCCTGCAACTTTTTGTAGGTGGCCAATGCATTATAATCCGGGCGATCAAGATATTGATAAGCACCATCAGGTAAAGCACCGGCCTGAACAAAGTCAGTTGAAACAGAATCAGTCAAAATTAATGTATCAGCTATTGGCATTCCCATTAGCATTTTCAACCCGAGGTAGCCATTCGAAATTGTGTTGATGGTTGTTTGCCTTTGCGATTTTAAATTAGTCAATTGTACAGAAGCTTTATCTACATCCAATTGTTCTGCAAAACCATTTTTAAACATTTCAGATGCGTCATTTCTCAGCTTTTCGGCTCTTTTAATATTATCATCAATTAGTTGCACCTGCACTTTGGCTATAGACAGTTGATAATAAATTTTCGAGATATTGGTCCTCACCTGTTGTTTAGTCACTTCAGCCGATTGCATCCTGTAATCAATTGATGTTTTCCTGGCCTGTAATCCAACAAATACCTGCCCGTCAAACAAAAGTTGAGATAATGTAACGCCAGCATTTGAAGACCATTTTGTACCAAATGCTATCTGGAAACTCTGATAACTATTTGGAGCAACAATGGGGTTGCCATTTCCATCTTTCACACCTTCGTTAACCAATACACCATAAACTGCAGGGCTGATAAAATCAGGAACTGCCTGCACACCAAGGGCAGGGTTATACTGCATACCAAAGCTTCCATTGATTTGTGGATATGCTGCCGCTGTTATATTCCTGTTTTGCTGTTCCTGTATTTGTACATCAAGCAATACATTCTTAACAATAGCACTGTTTTTTTGAGCATAATCTATACATTGCTGCATCGAAAACTCGTGCAGCTCTGGTGTCTCTACCTTTTGTGCTAAAGATTGTAATGAGACAAGAATTAAACTTAATAATAACCAGTTTTTCATAAGACTCATACTGATTTTTTTTGTCGTTGATGTTTATATTTATTCAACATATTTATTCCCTTTTCTGTGCAAATCCCATGAAAGAAAAAATCCCGCATTTCATTTTCAAACTGCTCAAGCCTCGTTTTGCCACTCAATACCTCTTCATTAAAAAACAATCCGGATATCATATCCAGTCTGAGCCATGTAATGATATCCACATCCATATCTTTCCTGAAAAAACCTTCTTTGACACCTCTTACCAGGTTGTCTTTTATAATATTAAAAAGGAAATGTTTCTTGAATTTTTCAAATTCAGTATATACGTCAGGGTGAAACTTACTCACATCAAACAGCATAGTACTATTCATGTTGTTGAATATTTCGTGTGACATTTCCGCCGCAAGATATTGTTCATGAATTGCATTTTCTGCACCACACCTGAATTGAGTACATTTTTGTTTATTCTGAGCAATGATATCATTGAAGATATCTTTTACCAAAGCGCTTTTATCAGAGTAATACTGGTAAATGGTTTTTTTTGAAATGCCTAATTGTGTGGCAATCTCATCCATTGTTACACTGCGGATGCCATAACGTTTAAATAATTCGGCGGCTTTATGTTGTATCCTTTCCTTCATTTTCAATTTTACGGCCGCAAAACTATGGAAACTATTAACGTAACAATAGTTTCTTCGTTTTATTTTTAATTTTTTTTACAAGTGGTAAAAATTATTGATTAAGTGTTGAATTTTGCACGATGGTTTATTCAAAGTATTTTCAACCAACTTTCTAAATCAATAAATTTTGAAGGTGATTAAAGCGGGTACACTGTATAATTAAAATTAAACAATACACTAAAAAGTTTTGATATGAAAAAATTCTCTTTTACCTCTGAAAAATTTTCTCTTAAAAATATACTGCAATATTTTTTCCAGGGCATCATTATCATTGCTCCTATAGGCATTACTTTATATGTAGTGATATGGCTGTTTAATATTGTTGATAATTTTTTGCCCAATATGTTATATAACATTTTCCCTAAAATGATGACTGCAAAAGATGGGTCAGTACGCTCCATTCCAGGTCTTGGCTTTTTGGTTGTTGTGGTAACGGTTACTTTTTTAGGTTGGCTTTCATCATCCTTTATTGTATCCAGAATTGTATCTGTGCTGGATAAAGTACTGGAACAAACACCGGGCATAAAATATATTTATTCATCAGTAAAAGATTTTCTGGAAGCATTTGGAGGTAACCGGAAAAAATTTGACAAACCTGTGTTAGTTAGCGTTGATGCACCTGATACCTGGCGTATCGGTTTTCTTACTCAAAGTGACCTGGCACAATTTGGATTGAATGATAATGTTGCTGTTTATGTACCTCTCTCTTATGCGCTCACAGGTGTTGTTTATTTTGTGCCGAAAGAAAAAGTAAAACCATTGAACAACATCAACAGTGCTGAAGCAATGAAGTTTGTAATCAGTGGTAGTGTTACTCATTTTGATGAAAATGCAAAACAGTAATAGTATCTTTTATACTTTATTAAGAAAAATTATATCTAAAGTTTCCTACCTGTTTTTTCAATATCGGCAATTAGCGGCTAAAGTGTTTACTTTGCAGCCTTCGAATTATAAAAACAATGAAGAAGTATAATTATAATTCAGGCCCGGCTATTTTGCCTGAAACAGTTTTAGAGCAGGCAGCACAGGCAGTTATTGATTTTAATGGCCTCGGGCTATCTATCCTTGAAATCGGACATAGAACTGAGTGGTTTATCAATGTATTAGAGGAAGCAAGTTCGCTTGTGAAAGAACTCTTACAATTAGATGATTCGTTTGAAGTATTGTTTTTACAAGGTGGCGCCACTACACAATTTATGCAGGTTCCAATGAACTTATTAGGCGAGAGTGACACAGCATCATATTGCGATAACGGCATCTGGGGAAGCAAAGCAATCAAAGAAGCTAAGCTGTTTGGAAATGTACATATTGCCTGTTCATCAAAAGATCGCGGTCACGCTTATATCCCAAGAGAATTGACAGTGCCACAACATTCAAAATACCTGCACTTCACTTCCAACAATACGGTGGAAGGTTCACAATGGCATTTCATCCCGGAAGCCAACGTGCCTTTAGTGGCAGATATGAGCAGCGATATTTTTAGCCGGGAATTACCTTTTGATAAATTTTCACTAATCTATGCCGGCGCACAAAAAAATGCAGGAGCTGCTGGTGTAACCATAGTGATTGTAAAAAAAGATATACTTGGCAAAATCGGCCGTGCCATACCATCCATTTTGGATTACAGAAACCATATTGAAGCAAAATCATTATTGAATACACCACCTGTGTTTTCTATTTATGTAAGCATGCTTACAATGCGATGGATAAAACAGGAAGGTGGTTTAACAGAAATGGAAAGAAGGGCTCAGCAGCGCTCTAATATTTTATATGAAACTTTAGATACATTGAATGTGTTTGAAGGCAAAGTGGATAAGCAGGACAGGAGCCTGATGAACGCAACTTTTACTGCAAAAACACCAGAGCTTGAAAAATTATTTTTAGAGGAATGCAATGCAAATGGTATGGTGGGTGTGAAAGGCCACCGCACAGTAGGCGGGCTAAGGGTATCTATGTATAACGCCATGCCGGTAAGCACTGTTGAAGTGTTTTGCGATTTATTGAAAACATTTGACAGAAAACATTCCTGAATCTTTTAAATTGAAAAAAATTAATGGCTACTATAAAACCTTTTAAAGCTTTAAGACCACAAGCACAGTTTGCAAGACAAGTAGCAAGCAAGCCTTATGATGTCCTATCAAGTGGTGAAGCAAAAGTAGAAGCAAGAGGCAATCCAATTTCTTTCTTACATGTTACAAAAAGTGAAATAGACCTCCCAGCAAAAACGGATATTCATAGTACAGAAGTTTATCTGAAAGCAAAAGAAAACCTCGATGCATTTGTAAAAAGAGAAGTATTGTTTTCAGAAAACAAAGAATGCTTTTATATATACCGGCTCATAATGAATGGAAGGAGCCAGACAGGACTTGTGGCTGTGAGCAGTATTGACGATTATGAAAATAACATAATCAAAAAACATGAATTGACAAGGCCGGATAAAGAGAACGACCGCATCAATCATATAAAAACAACAGGAGCACAGACAGGCAATGTTTTTCTTGCATACAGAAATAATAATAAAATAGATGACATCATTGAAACCCTGACCACCAAAAAAAGTCCGGTGTATGATTTTGTTGCTGATGATGGCATATCACATAGTTTATGGATTGTAAACGATGATAAACTAATTAGTCAAATAGAAGATATTTTTCAAAAAGAAATTAATTGTACATATATCGCTGATGGCCATCACCGTGCTGCATCTGCTGCAAAAGTGCGCAGTGAGCTGGCAGAAAAAAAAGATGCTGCTGATTATTTTCTCACAACATTATTTCCTGCCAGTCAATTGGAAATACTCGATTATAACCGCGTCATAAAAACATTAAATGATTTAAGCCATGCAGAATTTTTAAACCTACTGGAGCAAGATTTTATTGTTGAAAAACAATCATCTGCTTACAAGCCCGAGCGAGCACATTGTTTTGGTTTGTATTTAAAAAATGAATGGTATAAACTTACTTCTAAAGAAAATACTTACAGCGAAGACCCGATTGGCATTTTGGATGTAACTATTTTGCAGAACAACGTACTTTCAAAATATCTCAATATCCATGACCAACGCACTGACAAGAACATAGATTTTGTTGGCGGTATTCGTGGTTTGGAAGAATTGGAGAAAAGAGTTGGCAGTGGAGAATGTGTGATGGCATTCAGCCTGCATCCGGTAAGTATTGAACAATTATTCTCTATTGCAGACAGCGGCAATATTATGCCACCCAAGAGCACATGGTTTGAACCAAAATTAAGGGATGGCCTGGTGACACATCTTATTTATGAATAAGAATTTAACGCCTGCTTTAAATTTACAGGCATGATATTTTATTACAGTGGGGATGAAAAATGAATTAAAATGTATAGTATGAAAAAAGGTTTTCTCTTATTCATTTCAATCATTACAGTACAAATAATTTTTGCGCAACAATCTGTTGATGCTATCCGTAAAGATGCAATGGCATCTGCTCAACAACAAGATTTTGCAGGCGCCATTCAAACTCTCGAACAAGGCTTGCAACAATATCCTGACAATCTCGAACTAATGAAAGATGAAGCCTATATCGCTTTTTTGAGCAGGGATTATTCAAGAGCACAGGATATAGGCAAAAAAATTATTCAACGTAGCGATGCTGATTTCCAAAGTTACCAGATACTGGGTATGACATACAAAGCCATTGCTGAATATAAAGACGCAGATAAACTATATAAAGAAGGGATAAAAAAGTTTCCGAAAAGTGGGGTATTATATTGTGATTATGGCGATATGCTTACTCAATATGATAATAAAAAAGGTGCCATCCTGCAATGGGAAAAGGGGATTGCTGAAGACCCCAATTACAGTGGGAATTATTACTATGCTTCCAAATATTATGCAGATAATAACAATATTTTCTGGAGTACTGTTTATGGAGAAATATTCGTAAACATTGAAAGCCTGAGCAATCGTACTACTGAAATAAAAAACCTTTTGCTCAATGATTATAAGAATTTATTAAGCACACAAGCCAACCTCAATGCTTTGAAGAATGGTGGCAATAATTTTGAAAAAGCTGTAGCTACATCTATGCTTACTGCAATGGAAACTGAAACAGGTGATATCTCCCCTGAAATGATTACTGCATTTCGTACAAGATTTTTATTGAATTGGGAAAATACCAATGCTAATTTATTCCCTTACAAATTGTTTGATTACAGTTTACAATTATTACGTGCAGGCATGTTTGATGCTTACAACCAATGGTTGTTTGGTTCCATCATCAACAAAAATAAATTTGACAACTGGGTTTATACCCATGATGAAGAAATGCAAACTTTTACCCAAATGCAAAGAAATGTTTTATTCAAAATGCCAGTTGAACAATACTACGGCAACAATTAAATCAAAATTTATTTAACATCTGAAGAAAATATTCAGGTTATTTTGTAGTCTCACTTCCCATTTGTTCGCCTAATTTTTCATATTCAATATCATTAGGTTCCCACAATTCAATTTTATTTCCTTCTGCATCTAAAATGTGGACGAATTTTCCATAGTCGTAACTTTCAATTGAGTCAACAATTGTAACACCATTATTTTTTAATTCTTCCACCAATGACTCCAGGTTTTCAACCCTATAGTTAATCATGAAATCTTTTGTGGAAGGATCAAAGTATTTTGTATTTTCCTTAAAAGGGCTCCAGGTTGTAAACCCTTTCTTTGTACTGTCAGCTCCCTGGTACCATTCAAAAACTGCACCATATTGATTGGTATTTATACCCAGGTTTTTTTGATACCATTCCCTCATTTTGCCCGGGTCTTTGCATTTAAAAAAAATGCCTCCGATGCCAGTTACTTTTTTCATGTTTGTTGCATTTTGATTTTTAGTTGTAAGTATGGTTTTAAAAGCAAAGCCACACAGAAATGATGAAGCAATTATTATAATCAGTATTGATACTCTTTTCATGTTATAAAAACTTTTTCTGAATTTAAGTTCTATAAACAAATTATTATACCAAAATATGATATACAGTCATCTAAACAATTACTTCATTCAATTATAATTGAAAAAGGCAATTGAAAATATTTTTTGTACAGGTATTTCAAAAATGTTTATCCAAAAGAAACCTTCCTTTATTTTGAAACCAATGTTTTCACTCTTTAATAAACAATATTAACCGAAAGTTAGTTTACATTTTGCTTATTTCTATAGCTCAAAGATGCCGGTTAATAACCGGCATCTTTATCATTGAAGCATTGTTAGCAACGACCAATAAACGAATATCTAGAAGATTTTAAAAGCTGTTACTAATGTAACAGAGGGTAATATTTTCAAATATCAATTTCCTTTTTAAGGCAGCTCGACGAATTTAATTCATAACGACAGCAATAAAAAAAGAAATTATTGAATGGTAATTCCGTACTATTAAACGTAACTTTTTGCAGAAAGGGAACTTTGAAATCAAAATATTTTTTTGTTGTTTAATTTCATTACGAATGTAATATCCTGCTTTTGAATATCAACAGAAGGTGTTGTTATTGTTTGGTTACATTCCAAAAAAAGATGCTGCATTCATGAATACAGCATCTTCCAGGAAAAATGAATATCTTTTATTCTACTTTAACAAAAGAGCCTTTCAAAACCTTTCCATTGGTCAAAACAGATACTACATAGTTTCCGCTCTGTAAACCAGCTATATTTATTTGAATGTTGTTTGAAAAATTGCCCTGGAGTTTTTGCTGAATAACTTTGTTACCACTCATCCCCGTAATTATGACAACAACATCTCCCTTTAATGGCTGGGTAAATTTTAAATTAGCTGTTGCATGTGCCGGGTTTGGAAAAATCACAAATGAACTAATCGCATCTTCAGAAATTTTATTGATGCTGCTGTTTTCAGCAATAGCATTGTTATTACTTTCAAGGCTGAAGTTATTGTTACCAGGTAATTTATATACAGCAAACCCACCTCTTGATTTACCACCAATAACATTAAAATAACCACCGGATAGTAACACATTGTCTGTTACTATCATACTTCTTACCTGGTTATTAGGAGACTGGTCGAACGGCAGTAAAGTTGTACCTGAGCTTGTTCTCACGGCAGCCATTCTGGTACGATTAGTGGAATTGATCTGAGAGAAATTTCCACCAACATAAACTGTATCAGTTGAAGCTGCAATTCCATAAACGGTACTGTTGGCATTGGGGTTCCATGAATTTAACACGCCTGAAGAAGTATTATAAGATGCCAGGTAATTGCGTGAGGTACCTCCTGATGAAGAAAAGCTACCACCAGCATATAAAGTGTTACTATTTCTCCATAACGTATTCACATAGCTATTCATGTTTGGATTGAATGAAGTAACATTACCATTAGTATTATTTACAGCTGCCAAATAATTCCTTGTTGTTCCTCCATTCAATGTAGTGAATTGCCCGCCAATATAAATAGTGGACCCATTAATTGCCAGTGCAAATACCTGGCTATTTGCATTGGGATCCCATGATTGCAAAGCGGCACTTGTATTTAATGCAGCAACATAATTTCTGGTAGTTGATTTTACTGAGTTAAAATAACCGCCTACATATAAAATATTAGACGCATCAAAAGCCAAAGTATTTACAGTACCCTGAGAGCCATTGATTAATACCACAGGATCAAAACTTGTTGCAGACCCTGTGCTTACATTAACTGCACCGAGGCTTGTCCTTGCTACACCTGCAAGCTGGTTATAACTTCCACCGACATAAAGATTATTCCCGTTTTGAGTCAGAGCATACACATAACCATTGCAGCCGGGGTTCCAGGAAGTAATTAAGCCGGATGCAGAATCTATCTGGGCAATGTTTGCCCTTGGTGCCCCTTTACAGAAAGTAAAATCTCCGCCAAATAAAATATTAGAACCGGATTTTGTAATATATCTCACATAGTTATTTGCATCAGGGTGCCAGCCTTGAAGTGCTGCATTTGATACACTCACTTTGGCAATGTTATTTCTTGTACTGCCTTTAACCATATCAAAACTTCCGCCGATATACACATAATCAGAATCAGCAGCTATTGAATACCCATCACCATAAGCAGGCACACCGTTTTTTGAAAGTTGA
Organism: Bacteroidota bacterium; assembly: GCA_018268035.1. Classification (GTDB taxonomy): domain Bacteria; phylum Bacteroidota; class Bacteroidia; order Chitinophagales; family Chitinophagaceae; genus Parafilimonas. Next base: position 162,575 of record JAFDXI010000161.1, read on the forward strand.
GGGTTCCAGCCTAATAAAGAGCCATTGGTTAAATTAAAGGCAGCAGCCCCATTATGTTGCAACCCTCCCACATTATCAAAGTAACCAGCAATAAATATCTTGTTGCTGGTTACAGCAATATCAAAAACATAAGAATCTGGCCCGGGGTTCCATGAATTAGCATATCCTGTGGTGAGGTTAAATGCAGTTACATAACTTCTTGCATTATACTTTTCATAAATAAAATTGCCACCCATAGCAATATTGTTATCATTTAAAGCAATTACCACTGGATAGTTATCTAGGCTGGGATTCCAGGATTGTAATGCAGCATTGCTTACTTTAAATTTAGCTACAAAATTGCGGGTTGTATTTCCTGATTTATTAAAATAACCGCCAACATATACCATTGAATCATTAACTGCTACAGCATAACAATCTGCATAAGAAGCAGTACCATTATAGTTCAAATCGGCAGACCATGAATTTAAACTACCGGTCGCCAGGTTAAATGAGGCAAGACCTGCCTTTGCAGTTCCATTGATATGATCAAATTGTCCAGCAGCATATAGATGGTTTGTATTTTTAGCAAGATCATAAACGTAAGAGTCAGGATTAGGATTAAAACCAGAAGCGGTTCCACTTGAATTTTTCAGCATCCCCAAATAGTTTCTGTTTGCATAATTACTATAATTGAATGAGCCGCCATATAAAATATTACTACCACTGATATAAATAGCATATACCCAACCATCCGGTGATGGGTTAGTGTTATTTATTGAATTATCAGAAAGTTTTAAAGCTGAAAAATTATAGCGGGTTTTTGATCCTGCTTTATCAAAGTTGCCTCCAACATAAACAACCGAACTATTAGCAGTAACACTCCGTACATTAACACCATTGGCTGAGCCATTTAAGGTTAGTTTAAAATCAATATTATCTATTGCACCAGTTTTTAAATTATACGATGCAAAACCGGTTCTTGATTGCCCATCAGCGCTGGTAAACTGACCACCTAAAAATATTCTGCTTGAGTTAGATGCCACATCATATACATAAGAATTTAAATTAGGCGCCCACGCAACATATTTACCTGTACTATATCTTAATGCAGCAGCATAAGTGCGGGCGCTTTCCTGGAAAGCACCAAAACTTCCACCAAGAATAATATTTGAACCATCAATAGTGATAAAAGAAACAACGTTGTTTGGCATAGGGTTCCATCCTGCTAAAGTACTGTTTGATGTATTGCTTGCAGCAAGATAATTACGGGCCGTACTGCCTACTGAAGTAAAATATCCTCCATAATATAAATTACTACCAGACTTCCATATTGTATTTACTGTGCTATTAGGGCCGGGATTAAATGATGTAAGTGCACCTGAAGAAATCGTTATACCTGCAATATAATTACGGCTTGTAGAAGAAATTGTTGTAAAACTTCCCCCTATATAACAGGTAGAGCCATCAATAAATATCGCATTTACTGTGCTATTTGCTGTTGCCCAATTAACAGCAACACCTGTAGTATTATTTAATTTAACAAGATAGTTGCGACTAACACCACCAATAGTACTAAAACTGCCTCCGGCAAGGATGTTATTTCCTGAAACGGCTATAGCATTAACAGTACTATTTGCATTCGGATCCCAAGATGCATCCAAACTTCCACTTGTATTAAATTTAGCAAGCCTGTTTCTTGTGGTTGAGCCATTAACCTGAGTAAAAGAACCTCCTGCATAAATATTAGTACCATCAGAAGCTAAAGAATACACATAACTGTTTAATGAGCTATTCCATGTTTTGTTGCTGCCCGGATTATTTGTACCAATAGCTGATATATATGGTTTAGATGCTCCATTACAGGTAGTAAAAGCTCCACCAATATAAAGCGTGTTTCCTGAAAGCAACATTGTATAAACTTCGCTATTTACAATCGGCGCCCATGCAGTCACAACTTTAAAAGATGAATTGACATGTGCCAGATATGGTTGGTTTACGCCACCAATTACAGTGAAGCTCCCACCAACAAAATAGCCACCACTACCATCTGGTACTGCGCATCGTATCTGCCCATTGGTAGCCGGAAAATTAATATCCGGAACAACAGAACCTGTTGAGATTTTTGCAGAGTAATTACTGTAATATCCTGTATGGCCAAAAGCGCCTCCTGTTATCACAGAATCACCCCTAACATTTAATTTATATACAACATAATCAAAACCAACAAACCCTGTCACAGGAGTTGCATCAGATTTTGTAATAGCTGCAAACCTGAATGCTGATTTGCCCCCTATTGTTGTAAAGTTGCCCCCTGCAAAAACAACTGTATCTTTTACTGCCAGTGAATTAACTGAACTATTGGCGTTAGGATCCCATGAATTTAACGCTCCGGTTGTTGCATTTACTGCTGCCAGATAATTTCTTGTTGAACCATTGATAGATGTGAAACTACCACCAATATATAACTTAGTGCCATCCTTTACAATTGAATTGATAACATTATTACTGGTTACATTAAATGATGCATCAACTGTTTTATTGGAAAGTATATGGGCAATATATGTTTTACTAACACCGCCTATGACAGTAAAACTTCCACCAACATACCAGCCATTGCTGCCGTCTGAAATGATGCAGGAAATATTACCATTTGCATTTGGTAAGTCCTGGTTTGGTATAGCAGAATTGGTTTTGATGCTCCCGAGATAATCTGTTCTAAAGCCAAGTTTAGAGAAAGAACCTCCAACAAAAACAGAATCGCCATTTGTCAGCAGTTTATAAACAGTGCTATTTGCATTTACTGCACCATCCAACAGGTTACCATCAGAATTATTTACACGTGCAAGATAAGATCGTAGTTTACCTTTTACTGTTGTAAATGAACCTGCAAGATAGACTGCTGTATCGCTAACTATAGCAATAGAATAAACTGTAGAATTTGGCCCTGGATTCCAGGAAAACAATGAACCTGTACTCGAATTGACTGAAGCAGCATAATTCCTGTTTGTTCCATTAATACTTGTGAAGCTGCCACCAATAAATAATTTATTTCCAGATTTTACTATTGTTTTTACTTCACTATTGCAATTCGCTGTAAAAGATGAAACTACAACTTTTGAAGAGTTGATATGTGCCAGGTTTGATTTACTAACACCACCAATTACTGAAAAACTTCCACCGATATACCATCCCCCATTTCCATCAGGAACCACAGTGCGGACCACACCATTTGTAACAGGAAAATCCATATTAGGTATATCATTGGTTTGTGTTGTTAAAGAAAGGTAATTAGTTTGAAAACCGGTTTGTGAAAAAGCGCCGCCTATTAATATGGTATCACCTTTGGGCAAGATTTTATAAACAGTACTATTCACTGTTGCAAACCCATTTTTTGCATTCCCATTTGTTTTATCAAGCACAGCAAAATAAGGTTTGTTCTTACCACCAATGGTTGTAAAACTTCCTCCCGCATACACATTAGTATTATCAGCACAAACTGTATTTACTGTACTGTTTGCAGAAGGGTTAAATGATAAAAGGTTACCCGTAGTGGAATTAACTGCTGCTATATAATTCCTGCTGCTGCCATTTACAGTAGTAAAACTGCCACCAATATATAAAGTTGAACCTTTTTTATAAATAGAATAAACATAGCTGTTAACTACTACACTAAATGCAGGATCAATAGTTTTATTTGATAACACATGCGCTATTGAATTAATAGCAACACCATCTGCACTGCTAAATGTGCCACCAACATACCAGCCTCCACTACCATCTGAAACAGCACACCTTGAACTGTTGTTGAATGCAGGAAAATCCATGTTTGGGAAATCTTTGGTTTGAGTAACCAATGCAGAGGAACCTGTCATTAATCCCACATAGTTAAATGCCCCGCCAATGTAATATTTACCAGCGTTTTTATATACTGAGTAAACAGTACCATCAGTAGAACTCATGTTCTTTTCAAGTGTTTGAGCGTGCAAACATGCACAAAGTGTTAGCATTGCTAAGCAATAAAGTAATAGTGTTTTCATTTTGAAATGTTTTTGTATTAGTGTATTAGTCGCAGCAAATGGCATTACGAAACTATGACCAGGCAAAAACTTATCTTAATCCGGTTATTAAATGGTACAATTAGATTATTGAGCGGAGATGACCATAAGCTGTTTCATAAATTTACAGAAAATAGAATTCAAAAAATTTCATCAAAAAAAATATTTGAATACAGGGCTAAAAATTAAGCAGTTTTCAATTTGCTCTTTTTATATCCATAAGAAAAATAAACAAGCAAACCCAAAACCAGCCAACTGCCAAACCATGCCCAGTTGGTACCTGTCATACCTGTTAGTAAATACAAACAGGTGGACAAACCTAATAAAGGTATCAAAGACCAGTTTTTCATATACGCAAAACCAGACAGGATTACCATCACGCACCAGAAAACAATATTGGAAACATTGTAAGATGCATTGTCTTCTGTGATGGAGAAAAGATTGGAAAAATATTGCTTATCCAATATCAAGGCCATCATAAATGCCGCTACGATAATTAAGGGAAAAATAAATTTAGAATTGATATAGGGTATATTGAATTTGCCTGGTGTCTTTTCTTTTGTTGGGATTAATAATACTCCTCCACATACCAATACAAAAGCAAACAGTGTAGCAATGCTTGTAAAATCAAGCACAAATTCCTTATCAGTAAATAATATCGGGATACCAACAATCAAACCTGTAATAATAGTTGAAAAAGATGGCGTCTGGTATTTGTGATGGATTTTTTCAAAGACAGGTGGCAATAAACCGTCACGGCTCATGCTCATCCATATCCTCGGTTGCCCCATCTGGAACACTAACAAAACACTCGTCATTGCAACAACAGCACAGATTGAAACTAACACCTGCATCCAGGCCACATCCAGATTTTGAGGCTCAAAAATAAATGCCAGCGGGTCACCCACATTTTCAAATTTTGTATAAACAACAGCACCGGTAAGCACAAGCGCCAGTATAATATAAATTACTGTACAGATTACGAGAGAGGCAATCATACCCCGTGGCAGATCCCGTTGAGGATTCTTACTTTCTTCCGCCAAAACACTTACTGCATCAAAACCAATGTATGCAAAGAATACGCCACTCACTGCTCCCATTACACCGGTAAATCCATTAGGCATAAAAGATTTTTCTCCGGCTGCATTCACCGGGTGCCAATTGGCTGTTAAACCACTATGAAAAATATAATATCCTCCCACCAGTATTACCAGCATCACAATACAGAGTTTCAATACCACCATTGCATTGCTGAAATTGCGGCTTTCTTTCACACCGCGATAAACAAGAGCTGTAATACAAAAATTGATTACCAATGCCGGCAAGTCAAATATTATTCTTAACCCTCCGATGACCGGTGCTGATGCCCATGCATTCAACAATTCTTTTGTTGATTCAGTAACCTGAGCCGATGCATTAGCCGCTTGACTCAAAACAGCGCCATGCGCTTCCATATAACTACAGGTTAAATAATCGGGAATATGGATATTCATCCTTTGAAGGAAACCCGTAAAATAATCGCTCCAGGAAAATGCTACATAAATATTACCAATAGAATATTCCATGATCAAAGCCCATCCAATGATCCATGCAAATAATTCACCGAAAGACGCATAAGCATAAGTATAAGCACTACCAGCAACTGGTATGCGGCTTGCAAATTCAGAATAACATAAAGCTGTAAATCCGCAGGCCACACCGCATATAACAAACAGCACAACCACACCCGGCCCACCTGAAAAAACAGCCATACCTAAACTGCTGAAACTTCCTGCACCAATAATTGCAGCAATGCCAAAAAAAGTAAGGTCACGCATGGTAAGCACACGCTTCAAACCTGCACCTGCATGCGGGTCTTCAGCCATCATTTCGGCATCTCTTAAAATCTTGTCTATCTTCTTGGTACGGAAAAGTTCATTGGCCATGCAATCAATTTTTGTAGGGTGAAAATAAGGAATTTGAGAAATAAATAAATCCAATGTTGCTTTTTAAAATTCATTGAACATTGTGGCTATCTGCATTTTACTTTGTACTCACAAATAATTAAAGCCCATTTTCCAAAATAAATTTCATTAGTGCAGTCGGAGAATTCAGATTGAGCTTATGCATAATATTTTTCCTGTGCGTTTCTACAGTATAAATACTCAAATGAACGGCCTCAGCTATTTGTGCATTTGTAAACCCTTGTTTGATAAAACCTAACAATTGAAACTCTCTCCTGGAGAAGTTGAATTTTTTTAAAAAATTATCATCCTTTTCAAAACTGTTTATTACAGGGCTTAACCTGTAAGGAAATGATGATTGCCCTGCAGCAATTAAACGTATAACCTGGAGTAGTTCTTCTTTATTGGTATTTTTTAAAAGATACCCATTGGCTCCATTAGATTTTGCCGCCTCTATCAGGTGTTCTTCACCATAAGTGGAAAGCATTAGTATCTTAACTTTCGGATATTCCTGTTTTATTCTCTTCATGGCATCAAGCCCATTTAGCAAAGGCATATTTATATCAAGCAGTACAAGATGAGGTTGTTGATTTCTTACTGCATCAATAAGCGCCCTTCCATTTGATACTATAGCAAGCACGTTCATATCTTTTTCATCTTTGAGCAATGTTGATAAGCCTTCTGCAAACAGCGAATGATCATCTGCTATTATAATTGTGATTGGTGTATTCATAATTTATTTTTGTATGGCAGGTAGATTATGATTGTAGTACCAGAGTTATTTGAATCAATAATAATATTCCCATCAAGATATTCTATTCTTGAACGGATACTTTTTAAACCCATCCCTTTACTTTCTTCTTCTTTAAAACCTTTACCATCGTCTTCAGCTATTATTTCAAGGTGATTCTTGTTAAACAATAATTGTATGGTACTTTCTGTCGCACCGGAATGTTTAATGATATTATTGGTAATCTCCATAATGATCCGGTATATCATTAGCTCGTTATTTTTATTAAACTGTTGTTGATAACCTATGCAATGAAACTCAAAATTAATATTCCCTTCATTGGTCAGTTGTCTGTAATAGTAGTTGAGCAGTTCATCAAGTTTTGTTTTTGAAAACTCTGGTGGCATCAGGTTATGGGAAATATTCCTGACATCCGTAGAAGTTTCATCCAGCATGTTGATAATGGGAGCATACGTGTTTTTATCAACCGGCAGTTTTTGAACGCTTAACTTTATTGCAGCGAGGTTGCTGCCCAATTCATCATGCAGGTCTTCAGCAATGCGTTTGCGTTCTGCTTCCTGGGTGGAAATAATTTGTTCGGTAAATTTTATTTTATCATTCTTTATAGTAATCAGCAGCGATTGATTTTCCTTTTTAAACAGATTGTAGCGATAAATAATTCCCAAAAAAACAATGATAGTCTCTGTTATAATTCCTATTTGCAAATCGTTGGGTTGTTTTTCTATCATTTCTTTTGTATCACCACCCATGATAGTGATCACATACTGTATGGCGCCGAACCATAAATAAATAATTGCTGCGAGATAAAAATATGCCGGTTTATAATGTTGTCCTACTTTTTCCAGGGCTGATAAAAGAAACAACAATAATTGCAGGGCCAGTGTAATTGCAAATACCTGTTGATACAGCCCCCTGATAATTCTTGCATCAGGGAAATAAAAATAAATAACAAGAAAAGCGGGTATTAATACAATGATGAAATACTTTACAAGATCAACTATAATCTTCAGCCGGCTATTATTCCTTGTTTGGTTAAGAAATATTTGCATTACATAAGCCATCAACGTTAAACTTATGGCAGGCGACAGGTATTTAAAAATGTCTGATAAGGCAGGGTGTGACGGGTAAATATATTGTAAATCTATTCCCTGCAGGATATACATTTCAAACAGCATTGAAATTACATACAAAGCATATAAAAGATGAAGTCTGTCCCTCAAAGTAATTCCCAGGAACAGGTTTAAGATAAATGCAGTCAACATAATACCGGTAATGGCGCCTATAACAATATAATATCTTTCTGCTTTCTCATTAAAAGTATTGGCATCATATAATTGTGGGAGGCAGTCAACATTATCGCCCGTATTATCAAGCGAAGCAATGATAGTGGCTGTTTCCCCCGCATCTAACTGCAATGGGAATACAAGGTCATAATATCTTAAAGGCCTTGTGCCAAAAGGTAAATGGTCGCCCGCTTCACCAACAAGTTGAAAACCATTGACAGATTTTTTATACACTTTGGCAATGTTGATGCCCGGGTTGTTTAATTCAAAATAAAATGTTGCGTCATCAGGCAAATTATTTTTTACTGTAAACAACAACCAATAGTAATTATCCGTAGTGCCCGCGGTAAGATATTTTTTGGGATATATAGCAGCAAAGTCATTTGCAGTCAATGAATCGAAAACATAACCGGGGGTTTTATTGAATGTCGTTTTATAATAAAATATATGTCTGTTTATTTGATACTCACCTGAATTATTGATGAATAATGTGTCTTTAACAGGTTGGGCTTGTACCAAAGAATTTGAAATTATAAATGATGCAGCCAAAAGCAGACTTTGTATAAACAGTTTTATTAGTTTCATTTTTCATTCATGTTATGATGTAAAGCCTGCCAATTCAAGAATAAAAATAATGAATTCAATATTCCCCTAAAATACCAACTACTTGGTATTGTTTAAGCCTGTTTGTATTGGTTAATTTGTATCTGTTTTTCTTGTCACAATGGCTTTAAATAAAATAATACAATGTTTAGATACCGGGAAAAAACCTAATTAATTAGGAGGAATTTCCCATTGATTGGCTTTTATTTTTGAATCACTTTTATAAAACTGCTTTTATTAATTTTTATGAATAACAAAACTACTCTATTACTGCTTGTGCTTTCTATTTTAAACCTAATTAGTCAGGCACAAACGCCAGCCCGGTTCAACTTCCAGGGAGTTGCAAAAAACAATGACGGAACGGCCGTTGCTAACCAAAGTATAAAGCTTCGTTTCACCCTGCATGACTCTGCTGCAACTGGTACAGTATTATATAAAGAAACAAGGAATGCAACCACCGATGATAATGGATTATTCTCTGTTGTGATTGGAGGTGGTGGCGCCTCAAATGTTACCGGCAGCCTGACCAATATCAACTGGGCTGTAAACAATAAATTTTTAAAAACCGAACTGCAGATTGTAGGGAATGGTGGTTTTAAAAATCTGGGAACAACACAATTGGAGTCAGTCCCTTATTCCGAGCAGTCACGAAAATCAGATACAGCAAAATTTGCTTCATACACCAGCAACCTGAAGACTTTCCTCACTGATGCATCAAGTTTTACTCAAGACAATATACCAGGTGGTACAACAGCAGTGATTTCATTTGTATCTAATATTCTTAGCGATACCAATTTTAACTCTTCCACCCATGAATATACAATTCCTTCAAGTGGAAACTATATGATTGCGTTTAATGTAAACCTTTTTCAATTGTCCAATGGCGGAAAAGCAAATGGTACTTTGGCTATAAGAATTAATGGCTCCAATACTTTATATACACAACAATTCAAGTATCCGGTAAATACAGAAAGCACAGGCAACTATTATCCACTCACGGGTACCTATATAAAATATTTCACAACAGGCCAGAAAGTTACAATTGCTGTTTCCAACAATGGCAGCAATAGTGATCCACTGAATACTTTCAATGCATTAGGTGTTGAGCTTAACATTTTAAAAATTGGTACCAGATGAAAAGACTTTTAATAATAATATTTTTTCATATAGTGTGGACTGGTACAAAAGCACAATCTCTGCAATCTAAAGTCTTAAACAGTGGTGGCAGTTCACATACATCTTTAGGCGTTACACTGGTATATAGCATTGGCGAATTTTCAATTGCTACTTTTTCAAAGCCAGGCAATGGCAGCATCCAATCGGGGTTTTTACATGGACTGGATAAAATGAATGCATTGAAAGCGGAGAAAGACAACATACAATCAGCAATCACCAGTCAAAAAATATCATCTGTTATTGTTTATCCTAATCCCACAAGACAAACTGCAGTGATAAATTTCACTGCCAACAAAACAACAAAATATAAAATTGAACTAACTGGTATCACCGGCAATATTTTACAAATAAAAACCGGTGAAACCATACAAGGTGAAAATAAAATTATGCTTGATGTAAGCCAATATGCACAAGGTTTATACATCATTAAAATATCTGATAATGAGAATGGAATTAGGATACTTGAATTGAACAAACAATAAAATTTTTTATTAAACACCTGAAGGCACTATGACTGAACCAGCTAATCTGTTTACGTGCTTTCATTAATAAAGCCATCATTATGAAAACTACATTTCTGCTTTCCTCATTTATCTTTTTTTACATCGGATCATTTGCACAAAACCCTTTATTGCTACAACAAGCTACCAACGGGGGAACAGTTGCTGTAAACCAGGTTATTGGCACTGTAACAGGACCCACATTTTATAACACTGTGGATTATTCAAATCGCTTTTCAAGTGACTGGGGTTTGTGGGTAACAGATGGGACTGTTGCCGGCACTAAAAAACTTTCACTTACCGATGGTCTGCACTTTACCACAACAGAGGCTACCATGCTTACACCATTTGGAAGTGATAAGATTCTTTTTGCTGGTGATAATTATTATGGTTATGGTGAAGTATGGGTTACTGATGGTACACAGGAAGGGACTATTGGCCTGCAAAATGTTTTCTTACCGGGTAGCAGCGATGCACCCATCCAGGCTATTGGCGCTATTGGCAACCTTGCAGTATATGCAGCGGTTTCAAATGATGGCGTTTTAAGGTTGCATGCTACTAATGCAACTGCTTATGCAGACACACCGGTAATCTATAATTTTCCTTCAAACATCAGCAGTGTTGCCTATTTCAAAACAATAAACAATATATTGTATTTTGAAGCAAACAATTCTTCAACATCGCATAATGAAATCTGGAGAACTGATGGCACCTCCGCAGGCACATACTTATTAAAAGACCTGGGAGCTGATTATGGTTTTGCCAGCGATTTTATTGCATTTAATAACAAAATTTATTTCATCACTATTTCTTCCACCTATGGTGATTTTATCTGGCAAAGTGATGGCACTGCATCAGGAACAAATAAATTAAAACAAATTTCAACATCCTTCAACCAGGATAATCTTTTTCCATCTTATGCAGTCACTTCCACTGCATTATTTTTTACTGCAAATGATGGTGTAAATGGTAAAGAAACCTGGACCACCGATGGTACTGCATCAGGCACTAAAATGCTGCAGGATTTATTTGCAGGCAGTGGTGGCTCAAACCCATCTTCATTTGTTGTGTTAAATGATGTATTGTATTTATCTGCCAACAATGGAATTACAGGACAGGAATTATATAAATATGATGCAGGAAACGGTAATGGTATAGAACTGGTTAAAGATATTTTCCCGGGTGGCACTGGCAGTAACCCTTCATCATTGGCAATTAATAATAACTCTGTTGTATTTAGCGCTGCATCAAACACCAATGACGGCACAGAATTGTGGATGAGTGGCGGCGATGCAAATAACACTTTGGAAATTGACAACATCACAAAACCTTTAACTGTTTCTTCATCACCTCACTTGATAACAAGTGGTAATAAAAATTTCTTTGTTGCCAATTATGATATAGACAATGATGGATTGACAAAAGAGCAATGTGTCTTTGCTTATACCCCACCCACCAAAATATGGACAGGCAACGTAAGTAGTGATGGCGCTGTTGCTGATAACTGGTTTCCATCAGGGGCACCATCACAATCATCAACAGATAATATCATAATACCACCTGCAACAGCGAATAATCTTACTGGACCTTATTTATTTATAAAAGATTTTTATAACAATGGTGGCACTATTGATGTTAGTACAGGTTTATGCTTCATAAGTGGTAACTTTTATAATGAAGGGACCATCAATAACCCACCTGTTAATAATTATTATAGTGGCGTATTTGGGTTGGTATCAAATACTATTACAACACATTTGGTCGGAAGCCCTGGCACATTTAATGGCCAACTTACTTTATCATCAAATTCTAATGTAAGGCTAACGGCAGACTCTTATTTCTGGGCTTTACGGATAGAAGGCGCTGACACTATTTATCTCGGCGATTATACACTTAAAGTTGATACATTCAATCTTTATCCCGCAAAAATTATTTCCGATGGCAGTGGTGGTATCACCCGTTGGGTTGGTTCATCACCTGTTATGTTTAATGTTGGCACAAACGATACTTCATTTACACCGGTTACAATCACAAACAACGGCACACAGGATTATTTCACTGTGCATGTAAAAAATGGAGTTTTTTCACAAGGTTCATCAGGCGATTCAGCCACACAGGAAGTTGTAAATAAAACATGGGATATAGAGGAACAAACCCTGGGTGGTTCTGATGCAACCATCACTTTTCAATGGAATGCAGCAGATGAATTAACTGGTTTCAACAGGAATAATGTTTATCCTGCACATTATACAAATGGCGCATGGGATTATGATAATGCATCTGTTGCTTCTGGCAATAATCCATATACTATAACAAGGTCTGGTGTTACTTCTTTTTCACCATTTGCTGTTGTGTCTTCTGCAACTATTTTACCTGTACGATTTGTTAGTATGCAAGCTTCTCTTGCTAATAATGATGCAGTAATAACATGGACTGTTGCCAATGAGAACAATGTATCTTTTTATAATATTCAGCGGAGCACCGATGGCAGAGAGTTTACAACTATTGGTAGCAAAACAAAACTCATCAACAGCGCTGACCTGCATAGCTATAATTATACCGATATTAATGTTACCAACTCCTTTTCAGTGAAAAAAGTTTTTTATCGCCTGCAGGAAGTAGATGCTGATGGCAGGCAGGAAAATTCACAGGTAGTATCTGTTAACCTGTCACAAAAACAAACTCCACTTAGCATCTGGCCTATACCATCAAAAGATGTATTACATCTTTCACTCAGAGATTATAATGATGAAGGCCGGATAGTTATTTTTAATATAGCAGGCAGGCAAATGCTGCAACAGAGTTTTCATTCAGGAAATAAAATTGATATCAACATCAGCAGTTTGCCAACAGGTTCCTATTTTATAAAAGCATTTTTAAAGAATGAAACCATACCAGGCAGGTTTGTAAAAGAATAATTGCTAAAGGCCCGGCTACATTGAAAACCGCCGGGCTTTTGTTACATTCTTGAATTGTGCTTGTCTTTAACCAGCTTTTAAAATAAAAAAATCAACAACTCTTATTCAATTTAAAAACGACCATTATGAAACCAAAACTAACTCGCTTCTGCAGTTTTGAAATAATAGTTTCAAAACTGTGGGAACGAAAAACAAAAACCGGCTTGCCATACTTATTGGAAAAATATTTTTCGGAGAAAAACAAAAGCCCGATACCACTTTACCGGTATTTCATCTTTAAATATCAATTACTAACATCAAAGCTAAGAAAAGCGAAACCTGCTTTGTGCAGGCAGCATGTTATACCTGGTGGACATTACTAAGAAACCATAACTGCAGAGTTGATTACTCACAAACCAAAATGAAGATTATGAAAATTTTAATAATTCTTTTTTTATCGCCCTTCTTTTGCAATTGTGTAAAATCTCAGCAATTTACTCCTATAGCAAAAGATACAAAACTGACTTATAAAATTATACCTGCGAAGAATAATACATGGGGCTACGATATTTATAAAGACACAAAACTTTTTGTACATCAACCCAACATTCCTGCAATGCCCGGCAATAAGGGTTTTGATAGCAAGCAATTTGCAGAAAAAGTGGCAAAAAAAGTAATTGAAAAAATAAAGAAAGGTGGAGGTCCGCCAACGATAACTATTGACGAAATGAAACAGCTTGGTGTTATTGCAAAATAATTACTTCA
>JAFDXI010000162.1 GCA_018268035.1 Bacteroidota bacterium
AAAAGAATATAGAGCAAAGAAAGATGTCGTTTCAGGGCATATTATTGACAATGTCCATTAAATACAATTTTCTATCAGCCTCATGCATTACGTTTGTGCTAAATATTTATTTAGCATGAAAGGTAAAAACATATTCTACGTTCTGACCTGTATTTCCGTTTGCATCCTAATTGGTGCTGGTGTTTATGAGCATTTTGCTGTGTGGCCCATCGCATTTTCGGCACCACCGAAGTCGCTGACGATGTTTCAAGGTGAATATGCAATGCAACCAGCTTCATTTTGGAAGTTGATACATCCAATGACGCTTATTTTGTTTATTATTACCTTGGTAATGAACTGGCGGACAGGGAGAAGAAAAAGTATTTTGACTGCATTCGGTATATATTTCCTCATGATAATTGCTACATTTATATATTTTGTTCCGCAGTTAATGCAAATAATAGGTACCCCCTATACCGAAACAGTTGATACAAGTCTTCAAAAAAGCGGTAGCTTATGGATAACGCTTAGCCTGGTTAGAGCAGTTTTAGTGCTTGTTGCCGCGTTTATTCTAATTTCAGGCCTAACTATATCAGATAGTAACAAGCTGGATAGCTGATTGGGGGCAATTCTTCAGTGAAAATGGCGAATACAAAAAATTTTTTTGAAATGGGCGCAACAGGAATTGCTCAAAATATTATATCTGTACTATCCACACGGCTATGCCGCGATTCTTTAGCCTAGATTAAACTAGTAAACTGCTCGTTTTTTTTTGGCAAATTCATAATTGCTAGTATTTTTCGCATTCGGTCATCTTCACCATTCGAAATGCTTTAGTACGCTTAATGACTAACAAGATCAATTCCGCGGGAAGCAAAGAATGTTGGCCACAGGTTAAGAATGGGAAGGTAGTTGTTTAATGACCGAAAAGGGTGCATTTTGATTTCTAATCCAGCCTCTTCAAATATTTTGCGTTCGCTACGTAAAGAATACGATTGACCATAGAACTTTTCAAACAATGCTCCTTTTAGCATTGTTGTAAGTCTTGCATCAAAATGCGCTAGGGTCATTTCACGATCTTCTTCTTTCAGGTACATAAGTAGCCCTGTCATAAGGGATAAAATTCACCTGACTGCCATTGAAATACTCGCAACCAAGTAGCTCCTTCTTAACTTATTTCTTTTGGTTCCAAAGCCCATTTGGAAGCTCCAACGCTATGTGGAAGACTTTTCCATAAACACAATTGTTGGGACATTTTAATCGTGACATTTTCAAAAATACTCAGTGGTACAAAGGGTTTCTTTAAAACAATGACGAAAAACATTGTATCCAATTTTGCTAGTTTATAAGTTTGGTCTTCAAATCTAATAAAGGTCGTTTTGGTCTTTTTTTAACGAACAGTTAGTGTTAATAGCATAAAGCATTAATAGCATGAAACAAGATTCTATTTTATTGTTTTTTTGCCTCCTGGCAATTACTGCAACAATTGTGTTTGTTTGGGTGTTTCGTTCTTCTATTAAAGCTGAGGAAAGAACACCGGGAATAAAGAATGCACTTCAGAAGCGTTTTTGGTTCTTATTAATCTTAGTAGTGGTTTTTGGGATCTTTGCTAGTGTGACCCTTCCTAAGTCGCCGTATTTCGCCTTTGCAGAGGAAGTTCCAGCTAAAGTTATACACGTTGCAGCCCTGCAGTTTTCTTTTTTCCTTTCTGAGAAAAGCATTGACCCTAAAAGTCCCAGTGGTGACAATATTGAATTGCCCTTGAATAAAGTTGTAGAGTTTCGTGTTACAAGTTTGGATGTGAATCATGGATTCGCCATTTATAATCCTCAGATGCGTATTGTAACGCAGACCCAGGCAATGCCGGGTTATATAAATCGCCTACGATATAAGTTCACAAAGCCGGGCATCTACCATGTGCTTTGCTTGGAATATTGTGGGGTAGGGCACCCCGTGATGCAAACAACATTTATTGTCAAATAATCACTAAAGCTAAGAGCTATGGAATCATTAAAACTAAAAAAAATAACTGCACTTTGGGTTATAACAATTTTGGTGCTGTTTCTTGCTGCTATTGTTTTGGGAATTTTGATGCGCCTCAATCAGGCTGAGGTGATCAATCAAGAGCCGCTTACCTTTTATACCAATATGACTACACATGGTTTAACCATGATTGGTATTTGGTTTGTAGCGGGTATGGCGGCTGTTAATTACCTTTTGCAGCGTTATGTAAAGACCAGCTATACGGCAAATCTTTTTGCTTTCATACTCACTGTCCTTGGAGTAGTTTTACTTTGGTTATGTACCTATTTAGGCAAGTTTAATACTGGTTGGACCTTTCTATATCCCTTACCATTTAAGGATTTAGGTGCGGCTCCTTGGGCTACGCCCTTGTTTCTTGTAGCACTCACAATACTTGGTCTTGGCTGGTTGGTTTGGAGTGTCAGTATGATGGCAAAGATTCTGCAACGTTATACCTTGGCACAAGCGTTTGCCTGGCAACATCTCAGCAAGCAACCCAAGTCGGAAACGCCTCCCTTTATTCTCATTACGATGATCACCTTGGTGGGTGTAATAGCAGCACTCATTGCAGCGGTTATTGTCATTGTCTTGTTTTTTGCGGAGTATTTTTCGAAGGGCAGCTTTGTGAATGATGCATTATTGATG
>JAFDXI010000163.1 GCA_018268035.1 Bacteroidota bacterium
GTACACGGTTGACCAGTGTGCGCCATCACCGCTACGTTGTATGGCATAATTTTTTATGCCCGGCACATTATTCCACATAATGCCGTTGTGGTGTTGCC
The DNA here is from genome assembly GCA_018268035.1 of Bacteroidota bacterium. Classification (GTDB taxonomy): domain Bacteria; phylum Bacteroidota; class Bacteroidia; order Chitinophagales; family Chitinophagaceae; genus Parafilimonas. Next base: position 99 of record JAFDXI010000163.1, read on the forward strand.
ACCACCGGCGTATTTTGGCAAAGATGATCTGCTTTTTGGTGAGGCCGTTGTTGTAGCGGGCGAGAAGAAAATATCCGAGTGGTGGTAATCCATCAACGTATGTATAACCTCCCAGTAATATTTTATTGTCATTTTGCAGCACCACGCTGTTGCTTGCCCCGGAGCCTTCGGCTTCTGTTGTTACTATTTGCCCGCTTTCTCCAAATGATGAATCAATAGAACCGTCAGCATTGAGCCTGGCCATTGCCATTTTACCCAAAGCCCTGCCAGCCAGAATTATTTTCCCGTTGTTTTGCAATGCCATGCTCCTGCAATCTGAAGTTTGCCCACTAAACAATATATGTTGTATGCCATTGTCCCCAAAACTGCTGTCAATGCCGCCATCTGTATCTATGCAGGCGGCAGCCATATAATAGTCCGGTGTCAAACCTTTTTTTATACCGTTACCTCCGCTGACTATCTTTCCATCTGTTTGTATCACTACATCATTGGGTATAAATCCTCTTAAAGCAGCATTGGCAGATTGGAAATAAGCTAATCCGTTATTGCCAAAATCTGTATCTAAAGTTCCATCGGTATTGAATCTGTACGCCGCGCCTTTAGTTAAGTATGCTGCAACAACGATTTGACCGTTCGGTTGCAGGGCTATTGCATTTACAGAATATAAAGCATAGTCGCTATTAGGTTCGCCCACAATCACAATTCCACCATCACCAAAGCTGTTGTCCAAACTGCCATTGGGAAGGTACCGAACCAAAAAAAGTTGCCTCGCTTCATTGGGGGCATTGATGATGTAACCACACACAACAATTTTTCCGTCAGGTTGCACAAGCATATCACTGGCCGAATTTGCATTCGGACTAACACTTGTGATAACAATACCATTGACCCCAAATGAACTGTCTAATTCGCCATCTTTCTTATAACGGGCAAGGCCCACTTTATAGGAAGGATGCCCCATTGCAATGAATCCATCATCTGGCTGAATTGCTAGGGCAAATACCTGGTCTAATTCATTTAAATTTCCTGCATGGCCATCTGTCCCAAAGCTGCTGTCTATACTTCCATCAGTGTTATACCGTTCAAATAAAAAAGCCGATGATATATCTTTCCCTCCACTCCCTGCAGCTATTATTTTCCCATCACTTTGTAACCCTACTTTATTAATAACACCAACAATATTTACATTGAATGATATACCATCATCACCAAAGGTTTTATCTAATGTGCCGGGCTGTGCCATTATTGCCAATGGCATAATACATAAAATAAAAAATAAAATTCTTTTCATAAAATAAATTTTTAGTTTACGGGAAATCTATCAGTTCACCACAACTGCGATTGGTGCAATTGGTATTTGTAGTACAGTTTTTACTGGTGTTTTCACAATCTACAAATATGGTGTTGCCATATACTGATGGCGGGTGCAAAAGCTTTTGAATAAAAATGGCGAAGCGCTGTACCATATAAAGTTCAGTTTGTTCAGCGTCGGTAGCGCCTGTGCCAAAATTACTCCCATAACCCGGACCGTCTTTATCCAAGCCATGTTTCATACTACAGTCCACATATATTTCACATTTTACAGAGTAATATTTTAGTACCCTGTACATATTGTATGAACTACCGTTAATGATATCAGGCGTATCTGGATAAGGGTTTAATGAGAATGGTCCCTCATCATTCCTGATGCAGAAATCGGTGGAGTTATATTGAAGCTCTGAAGTTGGGGTTGACGGCGACAAATTCACATCTTGAGAATAAGGCATATCATCCACTAATGGAAATGTTTTATCCATATACCCATGAAATAATATTGCCGGCGTTAAATGTGCATCAGCAAAAAAAGAGGGCTGGTTACTGATGGTATGATATGGGTTCCAGGGCATCGGTATGGCTCCCCACATTGAAAATACCGCCTTGATCTTTGGCTGGTAAAATGAATAAAAATCAAGATCAGGTTCGCCATAATAAAAATCAAGATCAGGGTTGCCAAGCACATATTGAATATTACCCGATGTAATGGGCGGGGCATACAAAGCATCGTTCATGCTCTTTGAATACCTGGCTACATTTAAAACAGCATAATCACCGGCGCTCATGCCACCCATATAAATATTATTGGTATCAATCTTCCAGTAATCAGTAAACTGGCTTTTGTTCCTTTCCCTTTTTATCATGCTGCGAAAAAAACCTCTTATATCCTGTTCGGCTATGTAAGGAGCTTTATATTGCTGTACACTATTATTTGAAAGATTGGAAGAATCCAGCATGATGCCCCTCCTGTATTCTACATTAAAAACCACAAACCCCCTTTGTGCCAGGAACAATGATATTTTGTTGATGCCCGGCTGGTCAAGGCTGCTACATTCGGCAAAGCTGCCGGAATGTGCCAGCACCACAGCCTTCAACGGGCAGGCAGCATAATCATGGTCTTTGGGATAATAGGCATAATATTTTAAAGCGCTGCCGTCGTTTAAGCATTCATCTGTTTCCGGCGGGTCACAACCCGGAGGCTGGCCATAAACATCGTTTTTGTATTTAACATCGGCCAATAGCGCCGGTAAAGGGTTTTTAGCATAAGAAAGCGTGTCAATATGTATATCGTTAAATATCACACCTGTTAAATCAAGTGAGGAATCAAGGTTAGCGGTATCACAGGGTGTAAGCTGTTGGGCATTTACCCCCCCCCAGATAATTTGTAATAATAGAAGTGCATATAATTTTTTCATAGTGGTGAAATTAACCAATCAGCAAGATAAGAAAAAACTGATGATAAAACATTATTGCTTTAAAAACTGTTTCGTCACCACCACTTCTCCATTCATTTCCTGTTTCCAATTGATACTTCTTATTTGTTCATTCAAATTTTCCAATATTGTTTATGCGCCAATACTGATACGTTGTATTGCCTGATGCTGCGTTAATGACGGATAGTATTCAAAATAAAAAGGCCTTTCCACAGCAAGTGGAAAGGCCGTATCCATTAGAAAGGCCGGGGGCTTACTTCTCCCCTTCTTCTTTCTTTAATTTTTCCTTGATCTCAGCCAGGGCGCTCAGATCACCCAGTGTAGCTTTCTCCACTTTGTTTTGGATATTCTTCACTGTTTTGCGTGTTTTTTCTGATTCTGCTTTGGCTTCTTTCTTGGCAGTTTCATGCTCAGCAGCCTGTGCCTGTTCCCATATACGGGTATGGCTTACCAGGATGCGTTTTTCATTCCTGTCAAATTCTATCACAACAAACTGTGCAGTTTCATCAGCTACAAGGCTCTTACCATCTTCTTTAATCAAATGGCGGTTAGGAGCAAATCCTTCCAGTCCATAAGGCAATTGAACAATTGCACCTCTGTCATCTTTTCTTGTTACAGTGCCTTCATGAATAGTACCAATTGCAAAAGTATCCTGTAATGCAGTCCATGGATCTTCTTCCAATTGTTTATGACCCAACTGCAGTTTGCGGTTTTCTTTGTCTATAGACATGATCACCACTTCTATTTCTTCACCATTCTTAGTGTATTCACCAGGATGGTTAAAGCGTTTCAGCCAGCTTAAATCGCTGATGTGGATCATGCCGCCAATGCCTGCTTCCAGCTCCACAAACACACCATAAGGCGTGATATTTTTTACAATGCCTTTGTGTTTGCTGCCTTCAGGATATTTTTCTTCGATGCTGTTCCATGGGTCTTCAGAAAGCTGCTTGATGGAAAGGCTCATTTTACGAGCCTCTTTATCAAGGGTAACCACTTTTGCTTCATGTTCATCACCCAGTTTGAAAAATTCCTTTGCATTGATAGGTGTATTAGCCCATGTAATTTCGCTTACATGCACCAAGCCTTCAACTCCAGGAAGGATTTCAAGAAATGCACCATAATCTTCTATATTTACTACTTTACCTTTTACTGTGGCTCCTTCTTGTACACTCTCAGGTAAAACATCCCAAGGATGTGGTGTTAATTGTTTCAAACCAAGACTAATACGTTTTTTATCATCATCAAAATCTAAAACAACAACCTGTAATTTCTGGTCCATTTTAACCACCTCACTTGGATGTGAAATGCGGCCCCAGGAAATATCTGTGATATATAATAAACCATCAAGACCGCCAAGATCCATAAAGGCTCCAAAGTCAGTAATGTTTTTAACAGTACCTTCAAGCACCTGTCCTTTTTCAAGTTTACTGATAATTTCAGCACGCTGTGCTTCAATATCGCTTTCAATTAATGCTTTGTGTGAAACAACCGCATTCTTAATGGCTTCATTAATCTTAACTACTTTAAATTCCATTGTTTTCCCAACAAACTGATCATAGTCAGTAACAGGTTTTACATCTATCTGTGAGCCAGGCAGGAATGTTTCAAGACCAAATACATCTACTATCAAACCGCCTTTTGTTTTGCTGGTAACAATCCCTGTAACCACTTCACCACTTTTATGGACATCAACAATTTTTTCCCAGGCACGAAATACACGGGCTTGTTTACGGCTTAGATGAAGGTTTCCATCGCGGTCTTCTTTTTCCACAACCATCACTTCAACCACATCACCAACTTTTACATTCGGGTTATCACGAAATTCATTTAATGATACAAGTCCGTCACTTTTAAAGCCAATGTTTACAACTGCATCGGTTTTAGTTAATGCTACTACACTTCCATTTACAATTTCACCATCTTCGATTGAAATGAATGTGTTTTCATAAACCTTATCATACTTGTCTTTTTCTTCCTGAGTATAATGGGTAACGTTACGTTTATCAACACTCCAGTCAAAGTCATCATGTGCTGCAATTTTTTCTTCAACAGGTTTCGGAAGTGATTCAGAAACAGAATCTTCTACGATTGGTTTCTCAGTGAATACTGAATTGATTTCTTCTTTTACAGGTGCATTTGTTGTCGCTGTAGTAGTTGCTTCTGTGGCTGCAGAATTAACTGTCTCCTGTGCATCAGCGTTTTTGCCTTCTTGATTTTCAGGCTGATTAGTAATATTGTTTTCGCTCATATAAAAAATTCCCGTTGTTTTATACGGGGCGGCAAAGGTAGGAAAAACCTCTTAAATTATTGATTTTTCGTCAGTAAAAAGGCATAGAGAAATCTTAAGAATGAATATAATTCTGCAGATGCTCTATTGTTTCTTTTTGTGTGAGGATGGTTTCTGTTACAACATCATTAATGGAAATGATACCACATAATTGTCCGTTTTCAATTACAGGCAAATAACGAAGGTTTTGGCCAGACATTAATTTCATGCAAAAATCAATACTATCATTCATAGTAACAGGAGGAAGATCAATCGTCATAATCTCACCAACAGTAGTTTCACCAGACGAGCGTCCTTTTAAAATTATTTTTCGGGAATAATCACGTTCAGTCATTAACCCAACAAACTTACTGTTTTGTACGATGGCCACTGAGCCTATATTCTTATCAGCCATCAATCTTAGCGCTTCGATAACTGTAATTTCCGGCCCAACTGATTCTACATGGGAGCCTTTACGTTTTAATATGTCTGAGACTTTATGCACGATGAAATAAAAATACAAAATTTATTTCACAGAAATCATCTCTTCATTATTTTTTTCCTTTTTGCTGATCTTTTAATTGCTGTACTTTTTTCTGAGCTTCCATCATTTTCTCATATTGTTCCTGCCATTTGCTCTTTTGTTTCACTTTTGGAGCTTTTCGGCGTTCATCCATCTGTGCAAGCAGTTTATCGTGATCAAGTATATATTTCTGAATTATAAACTGAATACCTAAAGTAATCAGGTTGGAAACTGTATAATACCATGTCAACGCTGCCGGTAAAGAATTAAAGAAAAGCAACATGAATATTGGATACACATAAGGCATGTATTTCAGCATAGGATTATTGGGATCCTGCGGCGTCATATTCATGTTATAAATCGAGATAAAAAAGCTCGTTACAACTGCACATAACGCAAATAAACTGATATGGTCACCTATAATGAAAATTTTACTATGGAACTGCACCAATATATCATACGTTGATAAATCTTTCGCCCATAAAAAGGGTTGCCCTCTTAAACTGATTGCCGAATTAAAATAGCTATATAAAGCAAAGAATATAGGTATCTGTAACAACAAGGGTAAACAGCCACCTAAAGGATTGGCTCCTGCTTCCCTGAACAGCTTCATTTGTTCCATCGCAAAGCCTTGTTGATCTTTGCCGAATTTTTTTCTCAATGCATCCAACTCTGGTCTCAACAATTTCATTCTTGCACCACTCTTATAACTTTTATAAACCAGTGGCGAAGTAATTAACCGGATAAATATTGTCAGCAATGCAATCACCCAACCATATACAGAAATAAAACCGGCAAAGAAATTAAATACCGGCATGATCAGGTATTTGTTGATAGGGCGAACAAATGAATACATATCACGGCCCAGGTTGATAATCTTGTCCATATCAGGAGCTGCCTGTTGTAAATTCTTATAATCATTCGGTCCGTAATATAATTCCATTGGCACATTGATGGATGAAGTGGCAGGCACCTGCATCTGCAGATTTGCATCCACTAAACCTAAAACTTGAGAACTGTCTTCCTTTCTTGTCCAATGTACAACTCCCCCTTTAAAACTATTTTTAGCAATAAGTGTGGTATTAAAGAATTGCTGCACAGAACTGATCCATTGCACTGGTTTTTCAAATGTATGATCTGTCTTAGTAGAGATATAATCGAAATCATTTCCTTCTGAAAAACAAACATCAGACATTCGGCGCTCATAATCCACCGATTTCTCCATCTGCATAGGTTGCGATACGAAATGAAAATTCATGGTATTATTTGTCAATAATACATTTGCGCCATTCATATCAATATTCCAGTCAATTAAATAACTGTCCGGTTTAATAATATACTGATGTGTAATTGATGCAAGAGTAGAATCTTTTAACGTAAACTGTATTGATTGACTACCATCTGCATTTTGCACAACCTGGGAAGGTGTAAAATTCATTTCATCAGTAGATGCTGCCCGGTCTGCACCTGTATTGATGCTGTATGAAATTGCATCTTTACCACTAGTTCCTAAAATTACTTTACCGCCAAAATTTGAAGGATAGCTTTTCAGTTCAACAGATTTTATTCTGCCACCTCTGTTGGTAAATACTACCTTCATCAACTTATTTTCAACAGTAAATAATTGTTCAGGTTCATTAAGTGTTTTACTGAAATTGCCAGCAGAATTATGCTTAACAATTGAATCCCTTCGTAACGAATCCTGATATGCTGCTGCCTTTTGCTCAGGAGTAATTTTTTTAATTGAATCCAATCGCAGAGAATCCTGTATATGTTGCTGGTGTGCTAAATAAGCAGTTTGCTCTTTATTGGTGTACCAGAAAAAAGCAATAAACAAGATCGCAAGTAAAACAATTCCTATTACTGTATTCTTATCCTTCATACAAAAAAATGAGCGGCAAAGGTAACAGATTGAGCTATTTGAAAAATTTGATTTTTATTAAATGCTTTCACAATTATGATGGCAGTCAGGAATTATTCAAAATCAGCATATAACAGGTATTTTTTCCTGATATTTTTGAATTTATTCAAAGCAGTTTGCCAGCTCTCCCTGATTTCAGATTCCGATTTACCTGCCTTAATCTGCTGTGCTAATGTAGCATTACCAGCCAGTTTATTAAAGAAATTATCACTGTTTTTAGGATTGATAAAAAAATTGTCTTTATCAGGAAAAAGCTTATAAGATTCCAACAGGTATAGCAAATGCAATATACCATCATCAGCTTTCATTGATGTTACATTCCAACCATAACATGTTTGATTTACGTACTTTGGATTTGTTGCGCCCAGTTTTGAAACAGGTTTAAATGAGTATAAATTATTAGGCAGCGATGGAGCCCCAAAAACCTGAAATGGATCATCTGTTCCCCTGCCCTCACTGATGTTGGTGCCTTCAAAAAAACAAATAGAAGGATACCAATAAACAGAACCCATATCAGGCAGGTTGGGCGATGGCTTTACAGGCAAAACATACCTGCTTTTATGATTATAATTTTCGCACTTAATCACCAGAAAGTGAAATGGTGTATCAACAGAATTCTGAGCATGGTCTTTATACCATGCAAACTTTTTATTTGCAGCATCAGTAGATAGCCAACCTTCACCTGAAATCATCATAGCATATTCGCCAATTGTCATACCATATACCACAGGTATTGGTTGCATTCCGATAAAACTTTTAAACTTAGTTTCCAATACCGGCCCATCAATATAAAAGCCATTTGGGTTTGGCCGGTCAAGGATCATCATTGGCTTATTGTTTTCTGCTGCTGCCTCTATAAAATACTGCATTGAAGAAATATATGTATAGAATCGAACTCCTACATCCTGTATATCATATAACAGTATATCTACATCCTTTACGTCATCGGATGTTGGTTTAATTTTCTTACCATATAATGAAATAATTGGAAGATGTGTAATAGAATCAATAGAATTTGTGGTAACCTCTCCGGCATCAGCGTTGCCCCGAAACCCATGTTCAGGCGAAAATATTTTTACAACATTTACTCCAAGAGCCAATAACGTATCAATGAGATTTGTGTTGCCAACAACGGAAGTCTGATTTGCAAAAACGCCAACACGTTTGCCTTTTAATAATGGTACATACACACTAGTTCTATATGCTCCGGGTAAAATAGTTGGCATTGTATCCTGACAAAAAGCATAGTTCAAAATACAGGTAGCAAAAAATGCAAGCAATATTTTCATTTAAAAAATTTATGAGTCTGTAAATTCGGATTATTATTTATCAAATTTTAAGATGAAGAAAAAGTTTGTATTTAAACCATGTTAGATTTTAAAAGGTGGCTGATAAGTTCTGTTTTTTTTTGAAATCAATTTTCGAAGCATCTTAAACTAATCAGTCATCGAACACTTAGTTTTGAGCTCAGTGGATATCGAAGGTTACGGTATTGCATCATATCTACTTTTACACTTCCAATGACAATTGGACTTTCTATACGGATCGGAACATGATTGGGGTCATCGCTAATCCATACTGTCATTTTTTCGCCACCTTCAAACATAGTTCCTTTTACTAAAAGCGGTTTGAATTTGATGGCCCTGAATTTTCCATATTTTGTTCTTACTATTTCTTTTCCCATATACCTTATATACAGGTTATAAATTTCATTATCCAAGAACATGGTGAATGGAATTTTATCACCTGGCTTATATTTATTGAAATCAATATTCCTCGCATTATACACAGCACTTAAAACATCCTGGGTACAATTAGGCACCTTATAGGAACCATCGTTGGAAATAGCAATATTGCTTTGTTGGTTGAAAAGAACGATTTGATCTTTTTTATACCCTCCTTCATCCACATGCCGTACAAATTTTAGAGGCTGAAGATGCATGGTATCAAAATAACTTTCATACCTGTCACGCACTTTAAAGATCCAATCATAACTGGAATTAGAATTACCAGTTCCAATTGCATGATAAACGGGTTTGCCATTCAGTTCTTCAAGTGTAAGATTGAATGTTGCAGTACCGGCATTAACATATAAGCCAATGACTGAATAAAAAACACTATAGGAGATCACTTCATTTTTCTGGAATGCAGTGTTTCGGATACCACAAAAATCTTCACCAGCAGAAAGCTTTAGCCACCCAGTAACCATTAAAAGCGAAATAAAAATTTTACTCACGTTTCTTTTTTTGATTTACCATTTTTCCTAAAAAGCCTTATTCCCAACAAAAATATACTACCAACTGCAGAAGGAATAATCAGGTTTACCAGCCATATAACTGCAATGGTAATAACAATGCCAAATACATCCGGGGTCAATAGCCCAAATAATTGCCTGCCTGCTTCTCCCCTGATTCCAATATCTGCAAATGGAATGGTTGGCAAAATTGCCAGGAATAAAAATAATACACAGGTTGTACAAATTGCACTAAGCAAGTCAATCTTCACTTCGAAAATATGCAGCACTACAATATATTGAACAACAAAAACTATAAATCGAGTACAGGATAGGTATAAAATTCTTGTTAACTCTTTCCAACTATATTGTTCTACACTTTCAATTAAAAATTTGTACTTGTGAACCACCGGTATTTTCTCTGTTAATTTTGCCAGCCATGATAACCGGAAATATGTGATAACAAGAATTGATGTACCCAGGATAATCATTGAAATTATTCCATTCAACCATAGTACTGACAAACCCTGTATCACTTCTCTTTTTTCCCAAACAAATGTTTTCAAATATATCAATGACATAATACCTGCTATCAATGTAACAATAAGCTGTGCCATGCTTCCTGCAACATTTAATGCCACTGACCTCAGCCTGTTTCCTTCCTTCATAAACAAGGCGCGGGCAGGATATTCACCAAAACCATTGGGTACAAATAAAGACAAGGCAAGACCAGATAAAATTGCCTTAACAGATGTTAAAAAACTTACTTTTTCTATAGGGCGCATCAGCAATTGCCACTTACGGGACTCAATGCTCCAGTTTAAGAACATTAATAAAATTAATAAAAACAATAACCCTGCGTTTTGCTTCGATATTGCACCTTTTATTAATTCAATTTTTTGTGGAAGGTTGGGTTGTGTCTTTATCTTATTATAGATTACGTAAACGAGGATGATAAAAAGCAAAGGACCCAAAATATAATTCAACAATATTTTATAACGGCCATTTAGTTTTTTCTTCTTCATCAAATATTTTAGTACGATTCAATATGGCAAAATAGTAATTTCACATTACAATGAATGCAGGAACAAAGATAATTTTAGGAATTGACCCCGGAACGGTTATTATGGGGTATGCTATCATAAAAATAACAGACAGTAAGGTTTCTTTGGAAATAATGGATGTAATAAAACTTGCACAACATAAGGATGCTTATGAAAGGCTTGAAAATATTTTTTCAAATGTTTGTCAACTAATCGTTGATTATAAGCCCACTTTATTTGCAATTGAAGCCCCGTTTTATGGCAAAAATGTACAAAGCATGTTGAAGCTGGGAAGAGCCCAGGGTGTTGCAATTGCAGCAGCTATGCAGGCATCAATACCGGTTACCGAATATTCACCCAAAAAGGTAAAACAATCCATTACAGGTAATGGTAATGCAACCAAGGAACAAGTTTTCAAAATGCTTCAACACATTTTAAACCTGCAGGATGCACCCAGATATTTTGATGCAAGTGATGCATTGGCTGTTGCAATTTGCCATCACTATTCAACAATTATAACAGTAAACCAAAATGGCAAATCGTTTAAAAACTGGAAACAGTTTGTAACCTCTAATCCGGAAAAAGTAAAAAACTAAATTTTTAATACTGATATTTTTAGATTTATCAAAACAAAAATGCAGTAATGTTAACCTTTGATATTACCAATAATTTTTTCCTGTATTGATTTTAGTTGTTCATTAGTCATTTTCAACTTTCCTCTTGTAAAATTCAGGTCATCAATTGTATTGATGGGAACAAGATGCAGATGAGCATGCGGCACTTCAAGTCCAACAACAGCCATACCACAGCGGTTGCAATCAAAAGATTTTTCAATAGCTTTTGCAATAGGTTTTGCGAATACAAGTAATGCGCTTAAATAATTTTCATCCAGATCAAACATATTATCCACTTCAATTTTAGGTATAACCAGAGTGTGGCCTTCTACTAAAGGAAAAATATCCAGAAATGCGTAAAACCTTTCATCTTCTGCAATTTTATACGATGGAATTTCACCTGCTATAATCTTTGAAAAAATTGTCATGTTCATTTTATATTTAGAATATGGAAATTGAGAATTTTTATGCTATCATCAAAATAAAAAAAGCTGCATGTTAATACAGCTTCATTCAATACCATTTTTGATAGATTACAATGATATATCTTCAATCATAAACTTAATAATACCATTGGGTGTTTTTACTTCTGCCACTTCTCCTTTTTGTTTACCAATCAGCCCCTTACCTATTGGTGATGATACTGAAATCTTATTTGCTTTAAGATCCGCTTCTTTCTCACCAACAATCTGGTAGGTAACCGTTTTTTTTGATGCAACGTTTGTTATAGTGACTCTTGTTAATATTGAAACCTTGCTGGTATCAATTTCGCTCATGTCAAGTATCCTTGAATTGGCTATCTGGCTTTCAAGCAAAGCAATTTTGGCTTCCAGAATACCCTGCGCCTCTTTTGCTGAATCGTATTCAGCATTTTCTTTAAGGTCGCCTTTTTCTCTGGCTTCAGCAATTGCTCTTGAAGCAGCGGGCCGCTCAACAGACTTCATGTGTTGCAATTCCTGTCGCATTTTTTCAAATGCATCTTTCGATACATACATTGTAGCACTCATAATTTCTGTTTTATAAAAAAGTAAAAAAAAATACAACGCCACAAATTCATGCAGCGTTGCACTTACACAAATATATAAAAAAACTAAAAAAACAACACACATGAAAAGCGTGAATGCGATAAAAAAAATATAAAAATTTTAAGCACCTTCCAGCTTCATGACCTGAGATAACTATATTAGATCTTTAACAGCGAGTTTTTCCAGCACCACTTTAGCCATATTAAAAAAGGCTTCATGTGTATAACCGGCAATATGGGGTGTTATTATCACATTTTTACGGCTGCTTAAATTTTGCAAAATATTTTTTTCTTCTGTTGTATAACTATTAAGATTTTCATTCTCCAAAACATCTATCCCTGCAGCCTTAATCATTCCTTTGTCAAGTGCATGTATCAAAGCCTTCGTGTCAGTTACTTTCCCCCGGCAACAGGAAAGAAAAACAGGCTGACGCTCGAGTTGTTTGAAAAATTTTTCATTTGCATAATGAAATGTTTCTTCAGTCAGAGGTAAATGCAAACTGACTACATCCGAATACCGGACAACCTGTTCAGAACTGGCTTCATGTATTGCTTCTTTTGCAAAACCAAATTTATATTTATCATAAGCAAGAACGGTGCAATCAAATGAGGATAAAAGTTTGGCAAAAGCAGATCCTGTATTTCCAAAACCAATAATACCAACAGTTTTATTACTCAGTTCAAATCCACGGTTGGCATCACGAATCCATTGATTGTTTTTTACTTCTTCATAACTACTGGTTATGTTATTTAAAAGATTAAGCACTAAAGCAAGCGAGTGTTCAGCAACTGCATTCCGGTTTCCTTCGGGGCTGCTCACGCAAAAGATCCCTTTTGCTTCAGCATAGGTAACATCAATCAATTCCATCCCACTTCCAAGTCTTCCAATCCATTTTAATTTATCCGCTTTATCAAGTAATGCTTTATCAATTTTTAATTTTGTTGTTACAATTAACCCGGTAACATCTTTTATCAATGTTTCTAATTCTTTATAAGTAACGGCGGGCAGATATAATACTTCAAAACCTTTTGCCTTTAATTCATCTATTAAATATGTATGTGTTTTTGCTGTAACAATAACTTTTTTCAGTATCATATTTTCATTTTAAAAGTAAGTGTTGCAAATTCTTCAACAGATAGTTGTTCTGCACGTTTATCAAAAATTTCATCCGACAAAATATCTTCTGAAAACAAATTTCGAACAGCGTTACGTAATTTTTTTCTCCTTTGGTTAAAAGCAGTTTTTACGAGCAGGAAAAAATCTTTTTCGCTACGCATGGATGGTTGTTGAGTTCTGGTTACCATTTCAATAACTCCACTCATTACTTTTGGTGGCGGAGTAAAAGCTGCAGGTGGTACATCAAACAGATATTTCACATCATAAAATGCCTGGATTAATACACTGAGGATACCATAAATTTTACTATTGGGTTTTGAGGCAATACGCTGCGCTACTTCTTTTTGAAACATACCTATTACAACCGGCACCTCTGATTTCCATTCTAATATTTTAAAAAGAATTTGTGATGAAATATTATATGGAAAATTGCCTACAACAACAAAACTCCCAATAAAAGGCTTTTCAAATTTTAAAAAATCACCATGTATCAGTTTGTCCTGCAATACTGGATATTTATGTAATATAAATGCAACTTTCTCTTCATCCAGTTCAATGGCTTTAAGATTAACTGCTCCCAACAGTAAGAGGTATTTTGTTAATGCACCTGCGCCAGGACCAATTTCCAACAAATTATTAAACGTGTGTTTAGACAGGGCAGCAATTATGTTACTGCTAATATGTTCATCTTTTAGAAAATGTTGCCCCAACGATTTTTTCAGCGTGTATTGCATCTCGCAAATGTAAACATGAAGTTTTCAAAAAAAATAAAGAGCCTGTAGAAACAGGCTCTCGTTTTTAACTGTTTGTTTATATGAAGAGCATCTATTTGAGTTAGCCCCAAATAAACCTTTTCAAAGATAATTACAAGAAAGCCTAAACAAGTAAAAAATACATGAATGCGTGTAAAAGAAGGATGAATGAAAAATCAATGAAATATTATTTTTTGTATCGCTCACAAATAGGTATTAACTTTATGAAAGCACTATGATTACTATTATAAAGATTTCTTTATATCAATCATCCTTATTTAACAGCTGCATAAAATCCTTTTTTATGAAAAAATGCCCCGGAATTATTTTGGCTCTACTTTTTGTTTGGTGTTTCACATTTGAAGGTTTTGCCGGGCCGGTTAAAAATGGCATCCTCGATTTACGTAACCATAACTGGGAAAAAGATGGCATTGTGTCTTTAACAGGTGATTGGGAATTTTACTGGAATAAATTTTATACACCGGATATCCTTAATGATACTACTATCAATCTTCAAAAAAGTTTTGCAATAGTTCCGGATTTCTGGAACCAGTATATGACCTCAACCCCATTTAAACATAAAGGCTTTGGATATGCAACGTATCGCTTAAAGATTATGTGTCCACCAAATACATCACAATTAGCATTGCGGATTCTTACTGTGCAAGGGGCTTACAATCTATTTATTAATGGTAATAAAGTACTCACTGTTGGCAAACCTGATACTATAGAATCACGTGCCTCTACCAAACTTAAACCGGTAATTGTTGATGCAAACCCTGTAAACAATATGCTGGATATTGTAATGCAGGTTTCAAATTTTGATGACCATAAAGGTGGGCTTTGGGATGTGATAAAGATTGGCACAAAGAAACAAATTCAAACTGATACTACCCGTAAAAATGCTTTTTATTTGATTCTCTCTGGTATTTTATTTCTTGCATTTATATATAATATGATTTTGTTTTTTTATTTCAGGAAAAAATTGATACTCTTATTCTTTTCTCTACTTTGTTTTCTCATTTTTTCGCGCATATTAGTTACAGGTGATATTCCACTAAACTATATCTATAACTTAAATTGGAAAACAATCAGGCAAATTGAATATATCGGGTTTTATTTTTCAGTACCGTTAATGTGTCTGTTTTCTTATTATCTTTTTCCAAAAGATTTTTCAAAGAAAGTTTTATATATAGCTCTTCCTGTTTCAATCGTTTTTATTTTGATTAGCTTATTTGGGAGTTATTATTCATACACTAATGTGGTTCAATATTACCAGTTCTTCATGATGGTTGCTGCATTATATGGCTTATATGTTTATGCCATAGCTTTTATAAGAAACAGGCAAGGCAGCGTTTTATGCCTCACAGGATATATTATTTTTATTTCAACAATCATTAATGATGTTTTATACTCCAATCTTCTCGTGAACACTGTTCCCTTGTTTTATCTTGGATTGCTGGTATTTATTTTGCTTTTGTCTATTATTTTATCAAAACAATTTTCACAAACTTTTTCTGATCTTGAAGTAGCCAATCATCAGCTTGAGAAAGCAAACAATACTTTAGAGCTGATGAATAATCAGGTACAGGAAAAAAATGAAGAACTGAATAAAATTAATCACGAGCTTGACATTTTTGTCAACCGTACTTCACATGACCTCAGGGCGCCATTAAGTTCAATTACAGGTATTACTTATATCATGGAAGGAGAAACCAATGTTGCAACTTTGCATGATTATGCGCTTTTGCAACAACGAACATTACAACGTATGGATGACCTTATCAACGATATTATTGATTATTCTAAAAACAAAAGATTACAACTTACCCTGGGAGAAGTTGATTTTGAAAAACTCATCAATTGCTCCCTTGAAGATCACAGCCATATTAAAAATGCTGATAAAGTAAAAGTCAATGTAAATATTTTGCAACACAAAAAATTTATCACTGATGAAAGGAGGCTTAATACTGTTATCAACAACCTGCTTTCAAATGCTTTAAAATATGCAGATGTAACAAAACCTTCTCCATATATTGATATTAAGATTTCTGTAAATGAACATGAAGCAAATATCGAAGTAAAAGATAACGGTATTGGTATTGACGAAATGCATCTTGAAAAAATTTTCACCATGTTTTACAGGGCCACGTCAAGCTCGAACGGTTCTGGTCTTGGTTTATATATAATAAAGCAAACTGTTGAAAAACTTGGTGGCCACATTACCCTACATTCTAAAAAAGGTGCAGGGACATCTATGAAAGTTGTAATACCCGATAAAAGTGAAGAAATAAAAAAAGCTTAACTGCGCTCTGCAGCTCTTAACCAACGTTCTGGAATTTCATTATTCAATGCCACAGCATAATCCCTGCCACTACATGCAATAAATGTTTTATCAGGCAATTGCATCCACCACCTGTTTGTCTTTTTACTTTGAAGAAACAAAGTTTCAAAGTCTGCAAACATTAAGCGAAACTCATAATAATCTTCTCTTTGTTCCAAAGATGATTCATTTTTCCCTTTTTGTATCCCGTCCAGCAGGTACCACAACATGTGACTGATTTGTTTTGCAGTCAACTCATGTTCATCCAATTCATTATTATATCCATAAATACCGATAGTATTGGCAAGCCCACTCATACCCGCATATTGCATGAGCGAACAGGCCTCTTCCCCATCAAAACCATTAGGCGTAATTTGATTAGCAGGTGCATGACTATGTTGTATCGCTGAAATATCAAAACCAAAAATATTGGTATTGCGGATAACAGGCTCCATAGACTCAATATGTTCTTTGACTATACCTGCACGATAACAATCAAACCTTAATTTATCAATCGTTTCCAGCATAGCAGGGTGTACAAAATAACTTTGAAACCCAATATGATTGTAATGTTTCAGGTAGTTTGGTTCACTGGTAAACATGTGCATTAAAAATTTTTCTGCAGGGAACCTGCTGTCCATATTCATATCCAACAGTGCATCTACGCAAGTAGCTTCAATAATTTTTTTATTGATTGCAAAAACATTGTATTGTGCCAGCATCAGGTCATGTGAGCCGCCAATGATAACTACTTTTTTATTGAATGCCGACAATTCTGATAACACCTGTTGCAATGCAGAATATGTATCTTCAAGTGTAGCTCCTGTTTTAAGATTTCCAATATCAGCAATTTTCACTTCAGTATGCCAGTAATATAACTGATAAAAATGTTTCCGCACAGCATCTATGCCATCACTACCTGTTGTTGCAGCCCCTGCGCCCCTCACTTCTCCACAACCAATAATAATAAGGTCAGCTGTTTCTACATCAGGGAAGCTATTGGAATATACTTCAATAAAATTTCCGTTTTGTTTATTATTGAAACCTTCATCATGGTTGAAAATAATAGATTGATCAACAGGTTCCAGAAAATCAATAATCGTATCAACAGAAGAAAATGCCATAGTAATAATAATATTGGTGGCAAACATAATTAAATTGATGCCATTTGAAATTTATTTAAATAAAAAATTTAATGGCTAATCCTATAAGGCTAAAAGCCATATTTTTTTGTATCATTTTTGAATTGTTTAACCTGTGCATACAAAACAAACTATTGAACAGGTTTATTTTTGCATCGAATGCATTTGATTAAAAGATACATCCTATACGTACTGCTTATTGTTTGTAGTGTCAATAAAATTACAGCACAACAACAAAGCACATCCTTACCCTCTTTAGTAGAGAGCCAACACAATACAGATGCAACACCCGATGAAGCAACCCTTGCATACCTTAAACAAAAAATGTTTGTTAAGGTTTTTACCAATAAGAATAGAATTTATGTAGGAGAGCCTGTTTTGGCAACCTATAAATTTTATGTAACACTTCAAATATCAGATCAGCCCAGTGTAACCAGGCAGCCAGAATTTTCAGGATGCAGTGTTCAGGAAATAAATTTTAACCAGGGGCCTGAGTTTGAAACAATCAACAAAGAGCAGTATGCAGTTTATACAATTAGAAAGGTGCAGTTAACACCTCTGCAGCCCGGTAAACTTTCATTAGGCAGGGCTTATGTCAATAATTTTATACAGGTTGAAAATGCGAACTCAATCATTCCAAGAAAATACAATATAGAATTGTGCAATACTGATATGAGTGTTGATGTAGAGGCATTACCTGAATCAAATAAACCTAAAAATTTTAATGGCATTACCGGGAATTTTAGTATCACTGCGAGTGTTGATAATAATACGATCCCTGTTGGAGAAAACGGACAGTTAAACATAACAATTAACGGAAGTGGTAACCTTGACGCTATCAATTTACCTGTCATTGAATGGCCAGCCGGTATTGAGCACTTTGATGGCACGGATTCGCAACACATCAATCAGAATAGCTTCCCAATAAACGGCGACAAGATCTTTGAAATTCCTTATGTGGGTAAGAATGAAGGAATCGTGATAATACCTCCCATTCAATTTATTTATTTTAATACTGATACAAAAAAGTATGAGACTATTGCAACAACTGAAATCCCGCTAACATTTACAAAAGCACTTTCTAAAAAAGATATCATTGCGCAATTTGATCATAATAATAATGTCTCCAATTATAAATACCTATGGATTGTTGCTGCTATTGCATTACTGGTTGCCTGCATAGGAATTATTACTTATAAAAAAAGTAAAAAGAATGTAGTAAAAAAGAAAGTTGCTGCAACACCAGCAGTACCTGTTATGTCCTCTGTACCGCCAGTATATAAACTAAAACTCAGAACAGATTTTTCAAGGTTATTGGAACATTTAAAACCAATCAATGACCACAAACAATTTTTTGCAAAAGCAAAAGAAATACTCATAATAGCAGTTGCTGAACGGGTGGACCTGGATCAAAATTCAGAAGAAGTTTTATTGAATGCATTACAACAAAGAACCTATAACGCCCCTGTTTGCAAAAGAGTTGAAACTTTATTTGATGCTATCAATATGCATTTATATGCGCCTTATGAAACCAATGCCGATTTTAATTATTTTTATGATGAACTGAAAAATTTGGTAGAGATATTGCAATCAGAAACTTAATCAATGTATTTATAACCGACGCCTCTCACAGAAAAAAAATGTTTTGGATTGCGACTGTCTTCTTCGAAATACTTCCTGAAAGTGAGGATAAAATTATCAATAGTCCTGGTGTTTGGATAGACTTTATAGCCCCATACAGATTGCAATATTTTTTCTCTTGTTACAACCAGGTTTTTATTTTCTATCAACAGTTTTAAAAGCATGGTTTCTTTCTTGCTCAGGTCAACAGTACTACCATTTTTCAATGTTGCCTGTTGTGCTTTAAAATCAACAGTATTGCCATCGAAAATATAGGTATCGAAAGCGAAGTCTTTATCAGAAATTTTTTTATTCTTAATAATGAGTTTATCTACACGCAATAAAAGTTCTTCCAGGTTAAATGGTTTTGTCAGGTAATCATCTGCGCCTTTTTTTAAACCTAATACCCTGTCCTGCCCTGCATTTTTAGCGCTAAGAATCAACACTGGCACATCATTATTATCCAACCTGATATTTTCAATAACAGTGATGCCATCCATTTCAGGCAACATGACATCCATAATAATCAGGTCGAAATATTCTTCCTGCGACGCTTTTAATGCCGCGCTGCCATCAAAGGCAGATGTTACTGAATAACCTTCCATTTCAAGGTTTAACTTAAGGGTTTCATGGAGATTTTCTTCATCTTCTACTAATAAAATATTTGCTCTTTCTTCTTTGTTCATGTTGTAAACTCTATTATAAATATACTACCTGCAGATTGGTTATCTGTTACTTTTATTTTCGCCCTGTGGTTTTCAGCAATTCGTTTGCAAAGATATAAACCTAATCCTGTTCCTTTCGTTTTCCGGATAGTTTCATTACCACTCCGGTAAAAAATATCAAATATTTTTTTCTTTTCCCTGTCTTCTATACCGATGCCTTCATCAGCAAATTTCAAAATAATCTTACCGGCCTGTTGTGCCAGGGCAATGGAAATGTTTTTTTCTTTCGGTGAATATTTTGCTGCATTATCCAACAGGTTATTGATTAATAACTGAAGCAATAATTTATCGCCATTAATTTCGATATCTGCTTCTATACTTTTTGTAATTTTTCTTTCAGGGTAACGATTCGAAAAATCTGTAATGCATTTTTCAGCCAAAGCAGAAAGGTTGATATGCTCTTTATCCGGCGTATAATTACTTTCCAATTGCGATGCCACCAGGATATTAGTGGTTAGGTCATTCAGTCTTTCAGATTCTTTCAAAGTAGTACTTATCAGTCGTTGTTGTTTTTCTTCATCCAGTTTCCTTTTTTGCAGTGTTTCCAGGTTAAGGCTAACAATTGCAATGGGTGTTTTTAATTCATGTGTAACAGCCATCATAAAGTTTTGCTGTTGTCTGGTCAAAAAAAATTGTTTGCGCACAGAACGATAAACAAATACAGCGCCTATTAAGGTTACAATTATAAATGTAATTCCTTCACTGATATATTGTGTTGTTCTTCTAATATGCTCATTATTTAAATGGTTAAGATGTTGTTCATAAGCAGGATCATCTTTATTTAATTGCACAGTCTGATACAACCGCATCAGGTTGCTCTGGCGTTGTAAAGAAATAAACCACCATATCCATGCAGCAATAATAAACAGCAGTAAAATCCAATAAACAGCAGTAATGAATGAAAGCTTTCTTTTTTTATAAACAGATATCATTGCTGCAAAATAAAACAATGATATATTTAACAGGTAAATAGTTCAACACAGAATCTAAATTTTTTTTACACCAACATAATCATTTTAGAATGAATCATACTAATATGAAAAATACGGATGAAGTAACTGGCAAGTCCAGGGATAAAATTCTTTGTATTGGAGAAGCTTTGATAGATATGATTTGTACTGATACCGGAAAGACATTGGCCGAGGGCAATCATTTTTTAAAAAAACCTGGTGGTGCCCCCACTAATGTGGCTGCGGCAATTGCTGCGCTTGGTGGCAAAGTGGAACTTGCAGCCAAAGTGGGTAATGATCCATTTGGCAAACAATTGATTGAAGTGATGCAATCTTTTGGTGTTTCAACAAAATGGGTTTTCGAGGATCAGCATTTTTTTACAACGATGGCTTTTGTTTCTCTTTTGGAAAATGGAGAACGTGATTTTGTGTTTAATCGTGGCGCAGATGGCGCATTAAGCAGTGATGATACAAATGCTATTGAACTGAATGAATTTTCAATAGTGCATTTCGGTTCTGCAACTGGTTTCTTGCCTGGCCCTTTGCAATCAGTTTATGAAGAAATGAAACAAAAAGCTTTACAAGAAAATATGTTTATCAGTTTTGATCCCAATTACCGTCATTTATTATTCAAAAATAATACCCGGTCTTTTATAGATCAGTCCTGGAATTTTTTGAAGAGCTGCAATTTCTTCAAGTTGAGTGATGAAGAAGCTTTACTTATATCCAGCACATCAACATTAAATGAAGCAGTACAAATTTTTTTAGAAAAAACAAAAGCAGTTTTTACCATCACATTGGGAAAAGAAGGCACATTACTGGGTTATAATGGAACAACAACCATCATTCCAAGTATAACAGTAAAAGCAATTGATACAACAGGTGCAGGCGATGCATTTGTAGGTGCAGTTTTATATCAACTCAGCTCACTTCAAAATAATTTGAATGAAATTTCTTTTGACCAGTGGCAAAATATTGTCACCAATGCAAATAAAGCCGGCGCCAGGACATGTGAATATATGGGAGCAATGGAAGCATTCAAACACCTGAACAGCGATATTTTCAAATAGAGAATAGCTGATTGTATTGAAAATGTTTTTAGTGATTTGCTTTACGTTTAAACCAAAAATACATGGGCACTCCTGTCAACATTAATATGGCGCCAATAGAAGCCTCTCTTGGTCTTGTATAAACAGTATTGATGATGAGCACCACACAGAAAATAATAACAATTGCAGGAACAATTGGATATCCCCAAACTTTGTAGGGCCTTGGTGCATCCGGCATTTTTTTGCGCAGGATGAAAACACCTAAAGTAGTGGCGCCATAATAGATAAATACAGCAAAAATGATCATATCTGTCAATTGATCAAAAGTTCCTGACAATACCAAAATGCAAGCCCATACACCCTGGTATAGCAATGAATTTACCGGTGCCTGTTTATCATTGAGCTTTGCAACTTTTTTAAAAAATAATCCTTCTTTTGCCATCGCATAATATGGACGGCAGCTTGCAAGGATTGTAGCATTGCAACAACCTAAAGTAGTAACAATAATTAGCAATGAAATAAACAATACACCACCGCTTCCCCAAAAACTTCTTACTGCTTCAATCGCAGCAATTTTATCAGTAGCATTAAAAACATCTTCAAGTTGTGGGATGGATAACACTGCAAGATAAGTAGTATTGACAAGCAGGTATAAAATAATAATTGTAAAGATGCCGATTACAATACCTCTTGGTAAATTTCGGTTTGCATCTTTTATTTCGCCACCCACATATCCGACAGATGCCCATCCCTGGTAACCCCAGAATGCTGCAAGCATTGCAGTGAAAACAGCACTAACAGTTACAGGTGTATTATTGGTTGATTGCATACTGATATTACCAATGTTGGCAGAAGAACTTGTCAACCCGAAAACAATAATAATAGCAATACTGCTGAATACTAAAATTAATATGCCCATACTAAAACCAGCTCCGGTTTTAATACCACGCGAATTGATCCAGGTCAAAATTATAATGAGTAAAATAGCAAGAAGTTTTACATTCAGGTGTTGAAAAGGTTTGAACAATCCACCAATACTTACATCTGATAGTGATGGCAACACTTCTGGTAAATGAACAATACTATTGAATGATTCTGCAAACACAAAAGCCAATGCAGAAATAGCAGCGGTTTGTATAACAGCAAACAGACTCCATCCAAACAGGAATGCAAAAAATTTATTATAAATTTTCTGATAATACACATATTCGCCGCCGGTACCTGCCAGCAATCCTGCTACTTCAGCATTGCATAAAGCGCCGAACAAACTGATAATGCCAGCCAGCACCCATGCAACCAGCACCCATCCTGAAGAGTGCAATTCAGCAGCCATTGGTGCAACTTTTTTATATACACCACTGCCGATAATATTTCCGATGACAACAACGATAACCAATCGTAGTCCAAGAGAGCGGTTAAGTTGGGAACTACTCATGCAGATTTTTTTAGTGAATTACAATATTAAGCGGTTAAGCTTATTAATGTTGTTATAAAACAATTTTTTCAAACAATTGCATCATGGTTTCATGAGGTTCAATACACAAACCCGGATGCACAGGCGATGTTTGAAGCACTGTACTTTTTGTTGCAGCCAACCAGCGAAAACGGGAAGCCAGTGGCAATGTTGCAATTGTGCCACCCTGCTTCTCTCCTTTTGCCACTTGCACAAATGCGCTTAATCTTTTTTCAATTTCATGAATATCCAAAGCTGCTGCCATTGCTTTTATTTTGGTTGTATTGATATGATAAACAACATCCAAAAATTTTTTTGAAGCGCAGTAAAGTATGATACCTGCGTTGATGAATTCTTCTTTCTCCACGCAAGGTACAATGCGGATAACAGCATATTCAAATAAGTGTTTCTCTTGCATTTTTTGCTTCTTGTGTGAATGAATCAGAATGACTCAAACGCGTTATTAAAAAATCTTTATACACCTGGCGTTTTGCTTGCGATGATGAAATATCCGGAAAGATTTCATCGAGCCAGTTATCCGGAATAATGTTTATTATAGTTTCAATATCTTCTTTGGTGATGAGAGATGAAAAAGTTTCATTCACTTTATCCAGTTGGGTTGCATAAGGCAATAACACATGATCTCTAATTGCTGTAAAAGGTTTTTTAGCCTGTTCATTTGCATCCGTTAAAGCATGTTGAAAATACAATGAAGCACCATGATCTATCAACCATAATTCATCATGCCATATCAGCATATTAGTGTTGCGGGCAGTGCGATCAACATTAGTGATTAAGCTATCAAGCCAAACAATTTTTGAAGCTGTATCTGCATCAATTGTATTCACCACTGCATCAAAAATAAATGCGCCCTGCAGGTAATGCATTGCAAGGTTTAAACCACGGCTTGCTTTTAAAAGATCCTGGATTTCTTCATCGGGTTCAGTTCTGCCAAATGCTTCATCAAGATGTGCAAATACAATCTCAGGTAATTTTAATCCCATCAGTTTTGCCAATAATCCACTTATCAATTCTGCAATCAGTGCTTTTACACCCTGCCCAGCACCCCTGAATTTCAACACATACATAAATCCATCATCTGCTTCAGTGACAGCGGGCAGTGAACCACCTTCGCGTAATGGTGTAACGTACCGGGTTACTTCCACTGTTCTTATTTCCGGATTAAATGCCTGCATACTTTTCAAAGTTGTAAAAATAAGGGGATTATGGAATTAAAACGCAAGTATGGATTGTTCAGGTATATCATTAGCCTGTTTCAAAAAAAACAATTCAGGCTTTGAATAAGATGCAATTTTTTAATAAAAAGTTTTTGTTGATAAAATTTAAAATTTTACAGAAGGGCATTTTACATTTTTGCCTTCAAAGGAATTAAACAAACCTACTTTGGTGATTGAAATTTCATAAGCGCCTTGCGTTTGATTGTAAGTACCCAATGCTGAGCTGGTGGCATCGTAACTAATAGTAGCTGAAATGCCACTGATAGTAACACCCACCATTGGAATGAGTGCATCTTGTACCCTGTAATATAAGCCGCCTATCAATTGCAAATTTCCATCGCCGCTTAAATTATAATGTGCATTTAACCCGGCTACAATTTCAGTAGATTTTGCCATCATACTGAAATATGCATTGGGGTTGATGATCCACATATTATTCAATTTAAAACTTCCATTGACAAAAGCATTAAAACGAGGAGGCACTTTTGTATCAGCATTATTGTTGGAGAAAAAAGATTCTTTAGGCATATTGATATGATCAACACTAATACCACCATTAATATAAGCATTATCAGTTGGGAAAAAAGCATAATTCAGGCCTGCATTCAAATCAAGGTACCATACTGAAGTTGAATTAAACACTTCATTACTGGGAATGGTGATGTCAAAGAATTTTCCGTTCCACTGATTATTAAAAGTGAGTTTGGTTATATCAATTCTTTTGTTAACAGCACCAATACCAAAGCCGCCACTCAACAAACTATTATAACCCAACATTTGATGGTATGCAACCGAACCATAAACTTTTGTACTGGTTAAATTCCCACTACCTGCAACATCATTTAATAAAACAAGCCCAGTTCCAACCCAACCATTTTCAAACTTATTATTAAACAATTGTGCATCTGCCCATGCACTCATTGTTTTATATGGATTGTTGATAACACCTGCCCATTGATTACGGTAATTGATGCCTGCACGCCAGTCAGCATCAGGTTCAAATCCCGTATTGGCAGGATTGGTTAAAAGTGGCGCATTAAAGTATTGGGAAAAATGCAAATCCTGAGTTGATGCGGTTTGAAAAATAATTAACCCCATCAAACAAAAAATCAGATCTTTTATACTTTTAAAATTTATTTTCATACCAAATCATCTCCTATCTTAATAATGTAATATCGCCTTTTTTTGTATATTTTGTACCATCTGTAAAAACAATACTCAATGTATAAACATACACATCCTGTGGTTGTAATACTCCATTATATTTTCCGTTCCAACCCGTGTTAATATTGTTTGATGTGAACACTGGCTTTCCCCAGCGGTTAAATATCCTCCAAGTCATACTGGCGATACCATAGCCATTTACATAAATCACATCATTTGTTCCATCTCCATTGGGAGAAAATGCATTTGGAACATCTACTAATGGAGAGACAAGAGCCGTTATCTGGTAAAAGGCAGTGTCAG
Organism: Bacteroidota bacterium; assembly: GCA_018268035.1. Taxonomy (GTDB): domain Bacteria; phylum Bacteroidota; class Bacteroidia; order Chitinophagales; family Chitinophagaceae; genus Parafilimonas. The sequence goes on from JAFDXI010000163.1 coordinate 26,306, forward strand.
AACAACCGTATTGATTAAAAGCTATCAGGAAAACAGTATAGGTACCTGCTGTATTATAAATATGGCTTACTGGTAACATTGATGTTGTAATTAAAGTATCACCATCACCAAATTCCCATTTATAACTTGTGCCACCAATTGAAGTATTGGTAAATTCATAAGGTGTGTTTTCTTTTGGTGTAGTTGGACTATAAATAAATGCTGCCGTGGGGCCTTCATAAACTGTTATCGTCATTGTTGTATCATCCGCCGGGTTACAAGTCAGGTTATCTGTTGCAGATAATTTTACTGTATAGGTACCTGGCGTAGCATAAAGATGTGTTGGGCTTGTTTCAGTTGATGTAGTTCCATCACCAAAATCCCAAACGAAGTTTTGTCCTCCTATTGATGTATTATCAAAATAAGCATTGTAAGGTGAGCAACCGGTGGATGGTGTTGCAAACTGTGCCTGTAAAATGGAAGCAACTCTTAATTGTATATTTACTGAATCGGGGGAGTTACAAAAAGTGGTATCGTTGAGGTATAACTTCACATTATACACACCACTTGCAGTATATTGATGTGTTATTGATGGCTCGTTGGTAGTTTGAGTAACACCGTCTCCAAAATCCCACATAAAATCATCTGGCTGGAAAGAATAACCTGCAGGCGGAACAGAATTATTATTAAACTGGTAATTAAAAGATTCACAAGGCAACAATTTTACAATTGAAGCTGCAAGTTGAGCTTTGTTGCTTCTTGCATGTATGGTGATATAGGAAGTGTCAGCAACATTACATTTTGATGAATCAATACTGATTAACATCACCCTGTAATCACCAACATTCTGATAAGTATAACTTGCATTGGGTACAGTTGTTTCCACTACTGGTGAGCCATCACCAAAATTCCACCTGTATCTTTTACCCAAAGCAATAGTATCTGCAAAATCAACAGTCAACGGTATGCAACCTGAGCTGTCGCGTATTACTCCATTGATAGAAGGTCGTATAGATGAAATAACACCTGATAATTCAAAAGCAATTTTCACTGCAGCTTCATTACACATTGCGCCTGTTTGTGCAGGATTACCAGGGCTCCATGACCCTGAAGTAGTTGGGAACTGGCCAATTTTATTACAGTTGGCACAAACAGCCTGATAAATTACTCCACGTTTATCAAATCGGCTGGTGCCGCCATCCACATGATCTCCATAAGCATTGGGATCAATCGTTCCGTAAAAACTACCGAATAACTGGCTGCTTGCATTTTTTTCTAAAACAAAAAAGTAAAAATCATTACCATCAGTTTGTTTAAGTATAGCATTTGGTGTAGTAACAAGTCCAACAGTTGTATTGTTACTGTACTCTGCATTGGCTGATCCACCCCAACCAGAAACATAAACATTACCACAAACATCCACCAGGAATGCAGTTGGGGAAATATCTGGCAATGGTGCACCTTTCCCAAAATTGGCTGAATAAATTACCTGAGTTAAATCAGGATTAAGTTTTGTGATAAATTGTTTTCCATTCGCCTGATTGCCACCTGCATTAAAAGGAGATTGATATACAGGAAATGCAGTAGTGGTAGTACCCATAACATAGGGATAACCAAATTTATCTGTTTGTACTCCATAAACCATATCATTGCCAGATGTGCCGATGTAGCAAATTTTTATCAGCGTTGACATATCAGCACTGATTTCTCCAATAAACCCATCCACATCTCCTTTTTGAAAACTTTTATGAACAATTCCCTGAGGTGCATCTGTAGCATTAACAGCCAGGTCAGTACTGCTGGTACCACCTGCTATATATACATTGCCAGTAGCATTACTGATAGATAAAACAAAAGCTGCATCATCTCCATTACCGCCAATTAAAGTGCACATATCTACATTGGCAAGATCAGAAGATGTTTTAATAAAAACGCCATCCTGTAAGCCACTTAATGATTTTTTAAATGCGTTGTTAGTGGTGGGAAAATCAGATGACCTTGTGCAACTGGCGAGATAAATATTATCCTGATAATCTGTAATCACTTCACTCCTGGCATCATCGCCATAATTTCTTCTTGTTGTAAAAACGCCCTGCGGTGATTGAGCATATTTAGGTGCAATGTTGACTCCGTCAGAACCGGTACCTCCGAATTTTCTTGCAGCAATTAATGTTTGTCCATCGCCGCTGAGTTTTGCCAGGAAAATATCAAAATTACCACCGGCGCCATAAGTATTCTGTGTAGTAGGAAAATCTTTTGAAGTAGTTCTTCCAGAGATGATGAGGTTGCCCCTTGAATCAACTACCAAACTATGTGGCTGTTCATCTCCACCTCCACCGAGATAAGTTGCAAACAAAGCTGTTTTCCCTGTCGGATCAAATTTCATCAATGCCACATCGCATGCTATCCCAGATCCTTCCATACCATCACCACCATTATATGTTTCATCATAACCACCCACATGCCTGGGGTCATAACCTGGATCAAAAACAATACCTCCTGCATAAAAATTTCCTACATTATCATAAGTAGCAGTATAACCCCATACATCTGAAACGCTGCCGACAAATGTTGAAAATATCACTGTAGGATCAATAATGAGTGTACTGGTCTTATCGTATTTATCTATTTTAAACTTAACCGTATTTCCTTTCAACTCAAATGCTGCTTTCACTTCATGTTTCAGGTCTTGTATTACCTGGTAAGATGATGGTATAGTTTGATAAGTTTCTCCCACTGATGTTTTCATGGAAAGATTTCCATATTTATTGACGGACAAGCCATCAAGGCCTGTCATCTGCAAAGCCAGTTTACTGATATCTGCACCCGGGTGAATGATAAGATCATATTTAAGGTTGCCATTATAAGAATAATATCTTACATCAACATTCCTGTAAATGTTTTTATAAGTAATGCCATTAAAAACCCTGCAACCACTTTTCCATTTCGAACTATCAGAACCACGGAAATAATTATATACAAGACCAGTAGGTTTATCCGGGATTCCAACAGCATTGGAATCAGCATCTAAAAAATTTATTTCATAAGCATGAGAACGAACTATAAATTTTTTTCCTGCAGCCCTTAATGTTGCAGGACTAAATTTTTTTGAACTATCGAAATGGCCGCCAAGATAATCAGCTAATGCTCTAAGGTCATCTTTATCATGCAATACAATTTTATAACCTGAAGGCTTTAGTACCACTTCTCCCCCTTTAAAATCTGACATGAATTTTGCCGACTTATCCCATTGACCTTTATTTTCTACAAATTGTAAATACTGGGCATTTACATTTTGCGCAAACAGTAAGGTGAGAATGGTTGCTATCGCAAATAATTTCTTCATTCAATATTTTATTTAAGTTACGTATTAAACGCTTATATATTTTATTTTGTTGTCAGGAAATTTTGCTCCATATAGTTTTTCCTTTTTGTGATAATAAATATGCCCTTAAACCGGCATTTTCAGGCAAATTCAAAGATTCATCTTCATCCAGGATTTTTTCTGCAAAAAATTTCGCTGTATCCAGTAAATCTTTGTCATTGACCAAACTGGCCAATTTAAAGTTTAACATCCCGCTTTGTTTTGTGCCCTCAATTTCTCCAGGCCCTCTTAGCTCCAGGTCTTTCTCGGCAATTTTAAAACCATCATTGGTAGCACACATAATTTTTATTCTTTCTTTTGCATCCTCAGTTAATTTATAGGAGGATAATAAAATGCAATAACTTTTATCATTGCCCCTGCCAACCCTGCCTCTCAATTGATGCAACTGAGACAAACCAAATTTTTCAGCACTTTCAATGACCATTACGCTGGCATTGGGAATATCAATACCTACTTCTATCACAGTTGTACCTACGAGTATTTGAGTGTCATTAGATTTAAAACGTTGCATGTTCACATCTTTTTGTTCATTGGGCATTCTGCCATGCACCATACTGATGCTGTATTTGTGCTCTGGGAAAAAACTTTTCACCTGTTCATAGCCCTGCATCAAATCTTCATAACTCAATTTCTCACTTTCTTCAATCAGTGGATAAACAAAAAATGCCTGCCTGCCCTTTTCAATTTCAGTTTTTACAAAGTCCATCACTGCAACACGTTTTGTTTCATAACGGTGCACGGTAATAATCGGTTGTCTTCCGGGAGGGAGTTCATTTATCACACTATAATCTAAATCACCATAAGCAGTCATTGCCAGTGTACGTGGTATGGGTGTTGCTGTCATTACCATAATATGTGGCGGTATGACTGCCTTTTCCCAAAGTCTGGCCCTTTGTGCAACACCAAAACGATGTTGTTCATCAATTACTACTAAACCAAGATTGTTGAATTGCACAGCATCTTCTATCACTGCATGGGTGCCCACGAGGATTTTTATTTTTCCATTATTTAAATCATTCATCAAAATCTTCCGTTCTGATTGTCGTGTGCTACCTGTTAATAAAGCAATTGTTACCGGCAGATCCTGTAACAAATTTTGCAAATTGGAGAAATGTTGTTGTGCAAGGATTTCAGTCGGCGCCATCATACAGCTTTGAAAACCGTTATCAGCAGCAATGAGCATTATTAATAATGCAACAATGGTTTTACCACTGCCAACATCACCTTGTAATAAACGGTTCATCTGGTGTGAACGGGCTGTATCAGACCTGATTTCTTTAATTACTCTTTTTTGCGCCTGAGTTAATTCAAATGGCAGATAATGGTTATAGAAATCGTTGAATAAAGGACCCACTTTTTCAAATAAGACACCTTTACTTTTCCTATGTCTTCTGCCCCTGATCATACACAATCTTACCTGTGCTAAAAAAAATTCTTCAAATTTTAGACGTCGAAGTGCAAGTTCAAAATCATGTGTATCTTTTGGGAAATGAATTGCTGTAACTGCATCATATCTTCTTTGTAGTGATAACTTTTCAATAATACTAACTGGTATGATTTCAGGTAAATCTTTAACGGATAACTGCGATAACAATGTGCCGGTAAGTTTTGAAAGTTGCCTTGCATTCAAACCTTTAGCCTTCAATTTTTCAGTAGTTGGATAAACGGGTTCAAGAAATGATTTCCCGTTTTGCATTTCCTGCCGGAAGAGCTCAATTTCCGGATGTGTAATTTGTGGTCTGCCATTAAAAAAACCGGCTTTACCATACACGAGATATTCATTGCCTGCCTGTAAAATTTTTTGAATCCATTGAATACCCTGAAACCAGGTTAATTCAACCACTCCTGATTCATCTTCCAACAAAGCAATAAGGCGCCTGTTCCTTTTTTCACCCGGTGTTTGAATATCTGTTATCCTTCCTTTTACCTGGATATATTCAGTATGAAAATTAATGCTGCCAATTGGATCAATTTTGGTTCTGTCAATATATCGAAGCGGATAATGGTTGAGAAGGTCTTCAAAAGTAAAAATGCCTAACTCTTTTTTTAAAAGGTCAGCTTTATAAGGCCCAACACCTTTCAGGTATTCGATTGAAGAATTTAATATGGAAGCTGTATCTGCGATAACAATTGTTTATTGACAAATATCTGAATGAATAAATACTTATACAACATCAATATTCATTTAAGAAATATGATGTGGAAAAGATGAAATTAAAAAGAAATTTTTCTCATGGATTTTACAAGGATAATATGGCTTTTAAAAAATTTGATGATAAAAATTTTAAAAGGATAATTTTAAAAATGATACTTTATCCCACACCCTGATTATTATGAGAAAAAGATTTTTGAATGCACCTTGCTTAAACAAATTAAAAACAAAAAGGAGCACACAAGATTGTATGCTCCCTGAATAAAAAGATGGTAAGCTTTCTTTTTATTCTTTCATCAGCTTGATAGTTTTGGTTGATTTTGTATCAATGTTTATAACTACTACTGTATAAACACCTGCTGACAAATTTATATTTGGTTGTATCCTGTAAGTATTAGTTCCGGAAAGCGTATTACCAAGATTATTACTGTAAACCATCTTTCCTGTAATATCATACATATTCACCTGGTATTTATTTTCCGATTTAGTTGACAATTGCAGATTGAAATAATCATGGAAAGGAACAGGGAATGCTTTCAATAGCACATCTTCTTTTACTGTCGTTGCTGCAATAGCCCTGTTTGTGTTACCAACAGATTGTTGTTTTAATTTCTGGTTGGATGAAGGTAATGATGGAACAACAGTTGATGCTGAAGGTGTATAAGCACCAATGATTAATGCACCCAGTAAACCAAACTGAGAAGTAGGTGTTGCTGCGTAAACACTGATGGTGACATTACCATTCTGATCAGGCGTAACACCATAAATTGTTTGTGTACTGTTAGTATTTAATGATGTATTCAAAATTGTTGTTACACCATTAATTGTATAAGCTGTATTTACATCTCCATAAGCCTGAGAACTTCCAAAGAATGTGAAGTTATATTTCATTCCAATGTTCAGGCCGGTGATTTTAAATGTGGCTGTTTGACCAGGGAATAATCCGTAGCTATCTAACATTACTACATCAGGTACAGTGCCGGAATTATTGGAGGTAGTCATACCAGCTCCATACATGCCAGCCCAATTACTTGTCAAAGTCATACCCGTGCTGGTAGTGAAACCCTTTTCATCGAAGAAATTATTCCAGGTATAACCAATTTGTGGTAACGCATCGGTATTGTTCCATGGCAGGGAAGCATAATCACTACCTGCATCATAGTTCAGATAAACACTGTAAGCATAAGTGCTTGCTTTCACCTGATTAGAGAATGCAGAATAATTGTTCGACCCTAACACTGCCCTTACAGCATAGTTATAAGTTTTATTCGGTAAGAGATTAGCATCGGTATAACTTGTTACACCAGCACCAACAGTTGCTAATAATGTATAGTTACCTGCACTGTCAGCTGCCCTCCATATTTGATAACCCGTTTCACTATAAGCCCTGTCTTCCCATTGCAAACCAATTGAATTCCGGGTGATAGTTGTAGTTTTTAAATTGGTGGGTGATAATGCTGTATAGTTGCTGGTATAACTTTGAATAATCATAGTACTGATAAAAGCATAATCAGAACCGGACACTTTTTGTATTACAACGTTAACAATGCCATTGGTTGGAGTAACGCCGTTAATCTGAACTGTTTTGCTGATATTACCTGTTGCATTTAATGTAACTGTTGTAGATCCGATAGTGAAATTGGTATTGCCTTTCATACCATCATCATGGCTGTTAAAGAATACAAAGTTGTATTTATTGGATGCACTCAGACCACTGATTTGAATGGTATCTTTCTGTGTGCCTTGTTCAAATTCTGCAGTTCTCATTACAACATTAGGATAGATGCCGGCACCTGCCACAGGTTGCATCCCTGATTGAACAACACCGGAGAAACCGTTTTTAAATGTCACAGTCATACCTGTTAGGGAATTGCCATCATCATATATATTCGTAAATGATGTGCCAGCAAATGGGTAACCTGCCAACATATTCCACGGTTTTGGAACTGAATGCGCACCATCAGAGAAACTCAGGTATGTGGATGAAATATTTGGATCAGAAACGAGAATATTAAATGTTGTAGTATCTGAAGCACCGGCGATATCTGTTGCAATTATTGTAACAGGATAAGCGCCAAGGCTGTTGCTGTTAGGCGCAATATTTATCACGCCTGTGCCATTATTATTATCAATAAATGTTGCAAAACCAGGAAGGCCGATAAATGTAAATGTTATATGGTCAGTGCTATCATCATTTGCAGTAACGTTCACTGATGTTGTCTGATTACTCTTGAGGCCGATATCGCTGATAGTAATCAGTTTTGGTATCCTGTCTGTGGTAGTAATGCTTGCCGTATTACTATAATCAGAAATCCCATGAGCATTAAATGCAGCTACTTTATAAAAGTATTGAGTATTTCCATTGATTGCAGAATCCACAAAACTATTTGCATCAGTTGCAGTAGTATCAATCACATTATAAGTACCATTTTCAGTAGTGGCACGATAAACATAATAACCTGTTTCATTGTAAGCAACATCTTTCCAGTTAAGTTGTACACCACTTCCTTCTATATTTTGTGCAGTAAGGTTTGTTGCAGCAGCCGGAGCAGTTCCATCATCATAAGAATAATTAATGACAAGTGCATTGATATAACCCACAGCAGCATTTATATTCTTTGACATGGTGAAAAGTATTGTACCATCGGCATCTGGTTTTACATTACTAATAGTTACAGTATTTTTTGTATTGCCCTGCACATACAATGTGTCACTTACATTGCCTACTGTATAAATTGTAGAACCATTATCTGGTGTACCCGGGAATGTGCTTGACGCAAAGAAGGTAAGGTTATATGATTTTGATGTATCAAGCCCCACAATTTTTGTATCTAAGGTTTCAGGTCCGCCAAAAATTCCGAAGTATAAATAATCAGACAGTACTGCATCTGGATATACACCTGAGTTATTACCTGTTGGTGTACCTGTATTAAAAGTTGTAAACCATGGGCCCTGTACTTCCAAACCTACATTCGTAGTATTTCCGGCAGCATCCTTTAAGTTATGTGTTATTGAAGAAGTAATGCTGTTCCAGGGTGCACCAATAGTATCAGTATATTGGAACCTGGTATAAATATTCATGTTCGGATTAGCATCATTAATTATTAATTTAAAGCTGCGTGAAGCAGAACCACCATTACCATCGTTAACTGTTACAACCGGCTGGTAGGTACCTGCAGACAGATAATCAGGATGCAATGATAATGTTGCTGAACCATTGCCATTATCGGTTAAAGTATAAGCATTTGGTACATTTGCCACAGACCAGGTTAATACATTACCGGAATTTACATCCTGAGCAGACAAAGGAATATTGACCACATCATTCTCATTCATGGTATAATCTGCAATTGAATCCATAGTTGGGGGATAGTTATCATTTACTGTCAAATTAAATGTAGTGCTGGATGTGCCACCATGTCCATCATCAACAGTTATTGTGATATTGTTATATACTCCAGAATCAGCTTCTGAAGGATTCAATACAAGGGTTGCATTATTAGCTGAATTAGTAATATTCGCAAATGCCGGTAAGTTAGACGATGAATAATTGAGCACATCGCCATCTTTATCTGTCGCATTCAATACTATTGTTGTAGTAGTTCCAAAGGGAACTGCAAATGCATTCATTGGAAAAATAACAGGGGGATTATCCATTGTAGTTGCATTTGCAACTGCATAAGCGCTGGATGTGCCGCCTGCACCATTTGCTTTCAGCTTATAATAATGAATCAGGTTTGCATTAAGCCCTGTATCAGTATAAGAAACAACACCTGCACCAGGATTTGCCAGGGTGATATAATTAGAGCTATCACCAATTGACCTTAATAAAACATAGCTGGTAGCATTTGCAGTAGCATTCCATGTTAAAGTAATTTGAGATGCAGAAGCAGCCACAGCTTTAAAATTTCCAGGAAGAGCTGGCGTAGCTGGCAATGCAAATGTGGTAGCAGATGGATTAGAAGCAACTGAAGGTAGATAATATATTGAAGATGGGATGGTCACCTGTTTGTTGCTGGATGGTACTTTATATGTAGCAGTCATGGTGGCACTTCCGGTTGATTGAAAATATTCGATACATATAGGATAGGTACCTGCATTGATATACATTGAACTGCCTGTTTTTGACTTTTTGCTATGCTCACCATCATTATTAACTGTTGGGGTACCTACAGGCAATAGTGAGTTGAACCACAGTTTACTGCCATCATCAGAAGTGGTACCAAAAGTATAATAACCAGAAGTTGTTAATTTAATATACCCCTGCCACATAAATCCATAGTTGGATGATTGAGTTGCAACACTCAAATCAGTAGTAGAAGATGTACCGGTCTTTACAGGTGTTAAAGATGTGAAATCAGGTAATGATGACCAGCTTCCGGTATAATAAGAATATTGTAAACCGTTTTGTGAGCTGGAAGAACTGCCTGATGTACTAAGGCCGGAATTGCCATATTTATTTACTGCCTGTAATTTATAGAAATATGTAGTTGAAGGGGATAAAGTAGTATCACTGAATGTAGTGGCATTTGCAGCTGCATACCCAACTATTGTATAAGTTCCATTTTCACTTAATGACCGGTATATTTCAAAACCGGTTTCATTATTACTATTATCATTCCATACGAGATTGATTGTATTAAATGCTACAGCTGTTGCAGCAACATTTGTTGGAACTGTTGGAACAGAACCATTATTTGGTGCAGTGCCTGTAAAATATTTATTATCAATTGCATGCTGCGAAGTATTGCCAAATAATGCAGAACAAGCCCAGGATACAGACATATTGTATCCGCCGCCAGCCTGAAAATATTCGATGCATATTGGATAAACTCCCGCAGTTAAAGTCATTGAGCTGCTTGTTACAGATTTAGATCCATGCAAACCATCATTATTGACAGTAGGTGTGCCAACAGGATTCAGTGAATTGAACCATAAAGCACTTCCATCATCAGATGTTGTTTGAAATGTATAAGTTCCATTTACAGGTACCTGAATATATCCCTGCCATAAAAATCCATAGTTGGTAGTTTGTGTGGATACTGTGATATCAGTATTGGAAGAAACACCAGTTTTAACCGGAGTCAATGTACTGAAATTTGGCAACACAATCCATGCAGTTGGAGTGGTATAAAATTTATACTGAAGTCCACCTAAAACAGGTGAAGAACTTACCTGGCTACTTGGAAATGAATAATTGCCGCTTGCATCAACAGCTTTTACAGTAATTGCGTAAGACTGATTTTGATTTAAACCTGTCAATACAAAAGTTGTTTGATTCGTTACATTTGAAAGATTTCCATCAATATAAATTGCATAATGATCTACTGCAACATTATCAGTAGCTGCTGACCAGCCAATTGTTATTGTTGACGGAGTTGTATAAGTAACAGCTAGGTTTTGCGGAATAGAAGGTGCGATGGTATCAGAATATGTTGTAGCACTTGCTTCATTAGAAACTGGTGCTGCGCCAGTTGAATCAACAGCACGGACAACATAATAATATTTTACTTTAGCTGAAAGGTCTGAATCAATATAACTGTTTGAACCTGCACCCACTTGCCCGGCATAAGCATAAACACCACTGCTTGTGCCACGGTAAATTTCAAAAGCAGTGGCAGCATTGGATTGTTGTGTAGTCTTGCTCCAGGACAGTTGTATCTGTGTATTTGAAATACTATTAGCCAAAAGACCTTTAACCTGTTCAGGGGCATTAGGCCCTTTTGCGTCAATAACTTTGAAAGGAGCAGAAAATAAACTTGAACAGCTATAAGGCTGACTCGCTGCAACTACATAATATCCAGGTTCAGTAGCAGTAAAATTAGGTTGAATGCTATAAATACTGTCAGAGCCTAATTTTTTCCAAACATAGCTTACATAATTGCCATTGCCGGAAACTTTAAGGTTAACAGATGTATTACCATCTGCCGCAGGAATTACCTGACTCATTAAACCTGAAATTGCTATTGGCGGTGTTGGACTTGCAGATTGAACTGTAATCTGAACTGGTGTGCGTGACCAATCAGACCAAATACCATTTCTCTGAACTCTTGCTTCATAAGTACCTGCCTGTGTTGCCTGTATTGTATTGGATGTAGCACCATTTATAATATTGCCGTTATATCTCCATTGATATGCAGTAAATCCTGGCGCCAGACCAAGTGTCTGGTTTATAGAATCTGTTGGGCAAAATTGGGTCCTGCCAGAAAGTGGCCATGGATTTGATGCATATGCCCTTAACTGAAAAGGCCAGAAGTCAGGCATTTGCCATGCGGAATCCCAGGTATTATGACCCAAACTCGGGAATTCAGTATAAGTAAAATTGCCACCTGCAGCCCACATCGCATCCCTTACCTGTTGAGCAGTTGAAGGCGCAGGCGCACCATCTTTACCACCCTGAAATAACCACATCGGAGTGAATTTTACTGTATTAACTGTACTTGAATCTTTATATCCAATTTCCACATTCGACATAGGTAAGGCTGAAGAAATATATGAAGGATGTTCCAGTAACATTTGCCATGTACCCTGTCCACCTGCTGATAATCCATTATCACTAACCTGGAAGGGGTCAAGTTTATTATTGGCAACCATGTAATCTATAATCTCAGTAATATATTGATATTGGCCATCACCCCAGAAACCCTGGCTTTGCATACATAAAATATATCCATCAAAAGTACCATTGTCCACTGCTGCCTGGAAAACATCGCCACCATGATACAACTGGTATTCATTATCGTAAATGGAGCCTGTTTCACCTAAACCATGAAAGAATACCATCATCGGGTATTTCTTTCCATCATTAGCAGTTGGATTATATGTCTTAGGGAAATGCAATCTGAATGCACAGCCTTTATAAATGTAACATTTATACTCATCCGTATTCCAGCTTAACCTTTTTGTTCTTACCCATTTACCAATCTGCCCCCATGCTGGTTGTGTTGGCGGGTTACTCGGGTTGTAAGTATTTACCTGGTCACTAGGATTTAATACAGACTGTGAAAATAAAAATGAACTTAAGCAGCAACTCAGCAACAGGAGATAAAATTTTTTCATGATAATTAGTAATGAATCAAAAAATATTTTTCGAAAAATTTTTAAAATAGTTTTTTCGATATGTAAAACTATAACTGGCAAAAACTGTTCTTTTAGTTTGTTTGTGAACGCATTATTTTTGTTGGTCAGTGAAATGCAGGGATAAGTGATGTGAAATAAAATTTAGTTCAAAAACAAAGCTTTCCCATTATGATACAGGTGGGAATTTTTTTTACCACTTCCCATTGACATATCATTAACAAAAAATCAAACCTATTTTGAAAAGGGAAAATCTATGTACAACGATTCATTCCTTAATAAAAAATTAGATAGACGATTACAACAAAATGCTTTCAGAAAACTGAAATTACCTGGAGACAAAATAGACTTTTGTTCCAATGATTATCTCGGTATTGTTTATCATAATTTATTAAACAACCAGATGAATGAACAACTTAAAACCGGCTCCACAGGTTCAAGATTACTTGCAGGAAATTATAGTTTGATTGAAACAACAGAAAAACAAATTGCAGAATTTCATAGAGCAGATGCCGCTTTGATTTTTAATTCCGGTTATGATGCCAATCTTGGTATTTTAAGTGCTGTGCCGCAAAAAGGCGATACCATTTTATATGATCAGCTTTGTCATGCATCATTAAGAGACGGTATCCGCTTATCATTTGCACAAAATTTCTCTTTCGTACACAATGACACCAATGATCTTGAAAAAAAATTAAAGTCAGCATCAGGTAATATTTTCATTATAACTGAATCTGTATTTAGTATGGATGGCGACTATTGCCCTTTAGAAGAATTAGTTGCACTAAAGAAAAAATACAATGCTCATATAATCGTTGATGAAGCACATGCCATTGGTGTGGTAGGCGAAAATGGCGAAGGGCTGACTCAACATAAAAATCTTCAGGACGAAGTTTTCTGCAGGGTTTATACTTTCGGAAAAGCCTGCGGTTGTCATGGGGCTGTGGCTGTTGGCTCGAATAAATTGAAAGACTTTCTTATCAACTTTGCCCGCAGTTTTATTTATACAACTGCTTTGCCCGAACAGGCTGTTGCGGCTATAAGATTATCCTATAAAATATTTCCTTTGTTAAATAAGGAAAGAAAGCAACTGCATCAACTAATTGATATTTTCCAACAAGCCAACATCAGGTTTGAAAATCTTAATTCTTTTTCTGCGATTCAGGTTGTTATTGTGCCCGGTAATGATGAAGTAAAAAATATTGCTCAGCAACTACAGGATCATAATCTCGATGTGCGGCCTATCCTCTACCCCACAGTTCCTGCAGGTAAAGAAAGGTTACGCATCGTTTTGCATGCATTTAATACATTGCAGGAAATAGAACAACTCATAAAAATTTTATCCTGATATTTTGAAGCGCCAATTACCATCAGCACTATTACATTCGCTTGAAAACACAACAGGCTTTGACAAAATAAAATTTGCTGAAGTGCATGATAATGCTGAACAAATAACTTCTGTTCGGTTCAATCCAAAAAAATATGGGCGTTTTTCAGGCAAACAAATTTCCCATCCGCTATATCAATTAAATACTCCTGTTAGTTGGTGCAGCTATGGATATTATTTAAATCAAAGACCTCAGTTTACTTTAGATCCTTTGTTACATGCCGGCGCTTATTATGTGCAGGATGCAAGCAGTATGTTTTTATGGGAAGTTTTACAACAACAATTTGATGTTAATTCCAACACCAGGATTTTGGATCTTTGCGCAGCACCAGGAGGAAAGACTACATTATTGGCTTCCTACTTTAAAAATGCACTCATCATATCCAATGAAATAATAAAATCAAGGACAAATATTTTATATGAAAATGTAACGAAATGGGGTGATGATGCAGTTATTGTTACTAATAATGACCCTGCAGATTTCAAACGTTTACCGGCATACTTTGATGCAGTCATTGTAGATGCTCCCTGTAGTGGTAGCGGCCTGTTCAGAAAAGATGCTGATGCAATAGATGAATGGAGCCTCAACAATGTGGAATTATGCAGTCAGCGACAGAAAAGAATTTTAGCTGATGTGCTTCCATCTTTAAAAGATAAAGGATTATTGATTTATTCTACCTGCTCTTATTCACAACAGGAAGATGAAGATATGGCAGATTGGTTGATTGAAAATTTTCATTGCAGTAGTATCCGGCTCGATATAAAAAATTTTAATGGGATAACTGAAACATTTTCTGAAAAACAAAATGCTGCCGGTTACCGCTTCTGGCCAGATAAAATAAAAGGCGAAGGATTTTTTATTTGCGTTTTACAAAAACATAACAGCAATTCAAAGAACCTGAAACCAAACAATACCAGCCTTTCAATTTTAAAATCAAAAGAGACAATCAACCTTCAACAATACATTCATGAAGATGGCTATGTTTTTTTCAAACAACAAGATATGATCAGGGCGGTAAAAAAAGAATTCACAGGTGATATTGCTTTGCTTCAAAAAAATCTTTACCTGAAAAAAGCCGGGATTTTATTAGGAGAAATGAAAGGCAATACTTTAATCCCCAATCATGAGCTCGCAGTCAGTCTCATTGTTAGTAATGATATTTTCAGAATTGAATTGGATGAACATCAGGCCTTGCAATACCTGAGAAAAAAAGAAATGTTTATTAATACGGATAAAAAAGGTTGGGCTTTATGCACGTTTTTAGGTTTCCCTCTCGGATGGATAAAAATTTTGCACAACCGTGTTAATAACTATTATCTAACAGATTGGAGAATACGTAAAGGATAAATTTGTAAAAAATTTTTTGAGCATGACTTTATTAAAACATTGGGTTATTGGGATTGTGGCAGTTTTTTTTCTTCAAACTGCCAACGCACAAACAAAGTATATCAACTATACCATAAAGCAGGGTGAAACATTGTCTGGCATTGCACAAAAATATAAAACCACTGTTGGTGATATTATGCGGCTAAATGGTATGCATGCAGATAGTAAATTACAAGTAGGTAAATCAATAAAAATACCTACATCTAAAAATAGCACAAGTGCAGTTCAAAGCAAAGTGAATACATCATCTGAAAGATTAACAACTGCAATACCCCGCACTACTACACATGTGGTTACAAAAGGTGAAACCCTCTATGGTATCAGCAAAAAATATGGTGTAACTGTACAACAAATAAAATCATGGAACCATCTTACCAGTGATTATGCTCAGACCGGTGAAACATTAGTGATTGGCGCAGATGCAGCAACTGTAAAAAAATCAACTGTACAATCTGAAACAGCTTCACAACAACTCACGGCTGCGCCTCAAAAGCAACGTGTTGAATCAACAACACAAGCGGTAGAAAATAATGTTGATACAGGCAAATCAATTTCTAATGCGGTAACAAACACATCTCTGCAAACCAATACTAACACTTCAATCTTCAATTCAAATGCAATAACCAATACAAATAAAGTTACGGATGAACAAAATTTTGCATCAACTTATTCCGGTGATGGATATTTCTCTGACCAATATAAAAAATCAGGTAATACAAAAACTACTTCCGGAATTTCCAAAACTTTTAAAACTGCAAGTGGATGGAGTGATGGAAAATTTTATATTCTCGCTAATGATATTGAACCGGGAACCATCGTAAAGCTCACTGCAGACAATGGTAAATCCGTCTATGCAAAAGTGTTATGGAATATGGGTGATTTAAAAGATAATGCTGGTATTAATTTCAGAATCAGTAATGCAACAGCAGCGGCTCTTAGTGAAAATACAGACAGTTTTAATCTTTATGTTGCATATTAAGATTAATAGCTTGTACAATGTATGATGCATCGTACCTATTTCTTTCTGTAAGAAAAAGATATTGCAAATCAATTAAAGAATAATTCTTGACACAACGCTGTGTTTTTGTGAATTTGTGCTGACATCTTTTCCTGCTACCATGCACCATAACTCAAAGTATCATTAAAAAAGAACTCTTTGTTGCCTGAAATCTTTGTGGCAGTATATCCTCTATTCAAAACGAATCAATAATGAATGCTTTTTACTGAAATTCTGAATAAATACTATTATAAATTTTTGTGTAGTTAAATTTACCTCATTAAATTATATTTCAATAGATGAAACAATTTTTAGACAATGATTTCTTATTGACATCATCCACTGCAAAATTGTTGTTTCACGACTATGCAAAATCAATGCCTGTCATTGATTATCACTGCCATCTTTCTCCAAAAGAAATAGCGGATGATGTCAATTTTAAAAACCTGACACAGGCCTGGCTGTACGGTGATCATTATAAATGGAGGGCCATGCGTGCCAACGGAGTGGATGAAAGATTTATAACAGGTGATGCAACAGATTGGGAAAAATTTGAACAGTGGGCAGCAACTGTTCCTTACACCTTACGAAATCCCTTATACCATTGGACACATCTGGAACTCCAAAGGTATTTTAATATTCAATCTGTAGTTAACCCACAATCAGCAAAAAAAATATATGAAGAAGCAAATGCACAGCTTTCAACAAAGGCTTATTCAATCCGTGGTTTGTTGACAATGATGCATGTAAAATTTATTTGCACCACCGATGATCCTATTGATGATTTGCAATATCATAGAAAAATACAGGATGATAATTTTTCAATAAAAGTATCACCCGCATTCAGGCCCGATAAAGCAATGTCTGTCAGTGATACCAAAGCATTTAATGATTATGTCAACCAACTCAGCAATGTTAGCAACACAAATATTACAGGTTTTCAAACCTATCTTGATGCCTTAAAAAAAAGACATGATTATTTTAATAAAGTGGGTTGCCGTATTAGCGATCATGGGCTTGAAAAAATGTATGCTGATGACTTCACAATGGGTGAATTAAAAAATATTTTTTCTGATTTGCAGTGTGGAAAAAAAATAAGTATTGAAAAACAACAGAAATTTCAAAGCGCTATGCTTTTATTTTTTGCTGAATGGGATTGGGAAAAAGGCTGGGTGCAGCAATACCATTTGGGCGCTCTTCGTAATAACAACAAAAGGCTGTTGACAAAACTTGGCCCAGACACAGGATGGGATTCTATCGGTGATTGCAACCAGGCAAAAACGCTGTCTGCTTTTCTCAATAAACTGGATGAAAAAAATATGCTGGCAAAAACTATCATCTACAATCTCAACCCTGCAGACAATGAAGTTATGGCAACCATGATTGGAAATTATAACGATGGTTCAGTTGCCGGGAAAATACAATGGGGTTCAGCCTGGTGGTTTTTAGACCAGAAAGATGGAATGACAAAACAAATCAATGCCTTATCCAATATGGGTTTGCTCAGCAGGTTTGTTGGTATGTTGACTGATTCACGCAGTTTCCTTTCTTATCCAAGGCATGAATATTTCAGGAGAATTTTGTGTAACATTTTTGGTGAAGAAATTGAAAAAGGTGAAATACCCAACGATGAGAAATGGGTTGGTAAAATCATCCGGGACATTTGTTACAACAACGCAAAAAACTATTTTGGATTGTAACAAACAACTTTACAATAAAAAGTCATACTTACAAATAAAAAGAAGGCAGTAATATTTATTCTTTCTTTTAATACCCTTGCCCCTCTTTACAGTAATAACCACTGAAATCTCACGAAACCTTTTCCCTGCATGGATTCTGTTTTTTTGTATGATTGTTTGAAGGACAAATAATAATCAACAGTTAGCTTTATCCCCTTCTTCTTTGGCGGGTTTTGGATAGCCTGTCATCGTTGGATGAACCAGCCCGACTTTGGCGGGTGAAGTTTTACAATACTAAACAATCGCCAAACACATTTTTTAAAACATCTCCTTAAAAAAATTTGTAATAATAAATCATGATAAGCAATACAGAAAACATACTAAAGATTAATAATAGAGTTAGCACAAAATAAATTTATTCCAGTGCATACCACTTTTATAAATTTTTGTAACATTACATAGTCATCATAACTTTCAAGTTAATTGATCAACCGATTGTTTATCCTCAATACATTTTAAATTGAAAAAATATCTATTCTGCATCATTTGTATTTGTGCTTTATATGTATCATGTACTCATAAAAATAATTATGATACCTGGCAGGTATATGGCGGTAATAAAGAAAACAACCACTATTCTTCACTCACACAAATTGACACCAACAATGTATCGAAGTTGCGGATAGCATGGACATTTCATACTGGCGATGCTGACAGTACCACACAAATCCAAACCAATCCTGTCATCTTTGACAGCATTTTATATGGAGTATCACCCAAGCTCAAACTGTTTGCATTGAATGCAGCAACTGGAAAGTTGAAATGGATTTTTGACCCTGATGACAGCACAAAAAAATTCAATGGTTATTTCAGCATGAATGTATGCAGGGGTGTCACTTTTTACAATAGCGGAGAAAATGACAAAAGGATTTTTTATGGGGCAGGCCCAAGGCTTTATTGTATTGATGCATTGAATGGGAATCCTATTGCATCATTTGGTGATAATGGCAGCATTGACCTGCACCAGGACTTAGGAAGAGATGTGCAGGATTTATACGTAGCCAATACTTCGCCAGGTATCATTTATAAAGACATGATCATTATTGGCACCCGGGTAGCTGAAGATGCTGCTGCAGCGCCAGGTTATATTAGAGCGTATGATGTTTATTCCGGTAAACTGCGTTGGATTTTTCATACCATTCCACAACCTGGTGAAGCTGGTTTTGATACATGGAAAGACACTACAGCATGGCAACATATAGGCGGCGCCAATGTGTGGTCAGGATTAAGCCTTGATGAAACCAATGGAATTTTATTTGCACCTACCGGTTCATCGTCTTATGATTTTTATGGTGGAAAAAGATTAGGCGATGACCTCTTTGCCAATTGTGTGTTGGCGCTTGATGCTGCAACAGGAAAACGAATATGGCATTTTCAAACAGTACACCATGATGTTTGGGACAGGGACCTGCCTACTGCGCCGGTAATTGTTACCATTACAAAAGATGGAAGAAAAATTGATGCAGTAGCACAGGTAACAAAAACAGGTTTTATTTTTTTACTGGATAGAAAAACAGGCAAACCTGTTTATCCTGTGAAAGAAACAGCTGTGCCAACACAAACAGAACTCATTGGCGAATCCTTATCCCCTACCCAACCCATCCCTACTTTTCCAAAACCTTATGCAAGGCAAATCTTAACTGAAGAAGATTTGAATAACCTTGTACCTGAATCATCTTACAACGAATTAAAAACAAAGCTTGCAGGTTATCATACTGGCATTATGTTTAATCCGCCATCAAAAGAAGGCACAATAATATTCCCCGGTTTTGATGGTGGCAGTGAATGGGGCGGACCTGCTTATGATCCGGCCACATCAGTACTCTATGTAAATGCAAGTGAAATGCCGTGGATATTAACGATGCTTGATGCAAAAAAACAAACAAAGGCAACTGAAACCAATCTTGAAGCAGGCAAACGTATTTATCAAACTACCTGTATGGCTTGCCATGGCACTGAGTTGCAGGGCAGCGGAAATTACCCTTCATTAAAATCTATCAATAAAAAAATTAATGATTCCCAGTTTGACCAATTATTAACAACAGGCAGAAGGATGATGCCTGCATTCAAGCAATTATCATCCGTCGAAGTTGCTGCTTTGTCATCATTCATCCTTGACAATAAAAAAGAACAGGCTGAAAAATTTATTGCACCATCAACACCACAGGATGAATGGAACAACATGCCTTATACATCAAGTGGCTACAATAAATTTCTTACCAAAGAAGGATATCCTGCAGTGAAACCACCGTGGGGTACACTTACTGCTATCAATCTGAACACTGGTGAATTTGTCTGGAAAGACACACTTGGTGATTACCCTGAGTTATTGGCAAAAGCAATTCATACAGGAACTGAAAATTATGGAGGGCCTGTAGTAACAGCAGGTGGTATTGTGTTTATCGCTGCTACAAGTGATTCAAAAATCAGGGCATTTGATAAAAGGAATGGAAAGTTATTATGGCAGGCCGATTTGCCGGCAAGTGGATTTGCAACACCTGCTGTGTATAGCATCAATAATAAACAATACGTTGTCATTGCCTGTGGTGGAGGTAAACTAAAAAAACCAACTGCAGATGCTTACGTAGCTTTTGCATTGCCCTGATGAAAATTATTTGAAAAAATATTTTATCACATAACACATCCTGTTTTTGAGACAGAAATGATTGCGCAGCAATTAGTATCAACACTGCAATCAATATCATTTCCCTATCGGTTGGTGTCCACACCAAATGAAATACAAATTCCCTATCGGTTGGTGTCCACACCAAACGAAATACAAATTATATAGTCATCAAAAAAATAAAATCATTTTTTTTACAAGACTAAGTGCATGATTGGGTGAGGAAATAACTTAGTGATATTTGCGAATAGCAAAATATGGTTTGCAACATCACACGGAGCAGGCACCAATTTTTATGTGAAACTACCATTAGTATAAAATAAAAACAATGCAAAAGATTGGTTGAGGAGTTGTTTTTATGAAACAGAATAAATCTTAATATTTGCGTAGCAAAAGTGAGATAATGCTTTAATAATAAACGAAACAATTATTTATAAACCTTTTAGACAAAGTCAAATTTGAGAAACTATATTTTTCCACTATTTAAAAAAAATGCTATCCGGTTCAATGACGTCGCAAATCAAACATTTGCAAAATAATTTAACCGGGACGCTTAAGACATTGAAAAGAAGGTGTGCCAACATGCACCCGCAACAGCGCCTAATAAACAAATTTACAATATGCTCTCTAAGGTCGCACTTCGTAAATTTGCCATCACTTTATAGCCAATAGTAGAACGACACTCAAAACGAAAGAATAATAGAAAATGGACAGCATAAAACTAAACGACATATTACGTCTTGAAAATCTTGGCAACGTGAAAATTCGTTTCAATTTGATGTTCGCTCAAAATTGGAATCCGATAGAACTTTTTAAAAATGGCGACATTTCTACAATGCTTGCTGGACAATATTGGAATTACAACAAAAACAAATCGTACAAAGCAGGACAAATCACTGTTGGACTTGTAAAGATAAAGCCGAACGAAGATTTTTGGTTGCTTTTTCATATCGGACAAGTAACTAAGGAATTGAATATTCTCAACGGTGTTGGTTACGAATATCAAGACCTACCCGAATATGAAAAATACGTTGGACGTTTAATCGTAAAATTTAAGAACAAGGCACAGACAATGATTCGTAACGCTGAATCAGTAATTGACGACTGCTACATTTCTCAAATTTTACCTGACACTTTCGACAATGACTTATTCCCAGGCTATGAAAAGGTTAATATCACTTGGGACGAATTGAAACGTGTTTTAGAGAAAGACAACTGGAAAACTGCATTACAAAACCAAAAAGGAGTTTACCTGTTGACCGACAAATCAAATGGTAAAATGTATGTTGGTTCGGCTTACGGAGAAAATATGATTTTAGGTCGTTGGAGAGCTTATATCTCAACTGGACACGGTGGAAACGTAGGACTTAAAAAACTAACCTTTGACCATATAAAACAAAATTTCAAATACTCAATACTTGACATTTACAAATCTACAACTAACGACCAAATCATAATTAACAGAGAAAGTTGGTGGAAAGAAGTTTTACAAAGCAGACAATTTGGATACAATGAAAATTAACGGACGAGAAAGAACCACTGGCTATAACATCGTATCCTATGTACCTTACCTCTAGGAGTTAATATCGTAGATTATATATTTCTTTTGAAAGAGAAAGATTCAATAGTGGCTAAACATTTCCCCTTCGCCAGATTTTTTCCTTTTCTCAAATTTTAAAAAACATTTTTTAATTCAACATACTTCAGCATCTTATGAGTAGTCTTTTCCATCCTGCAGGGCGGAGCGCAACAATTAATCTATATTTGTGTTGAGTATAATCTGGCTTAGTCCCGTGAACATTTGTGAAAAATTGAACAATAGTAATTTAAAACAAATTTAATATTGCAATAACATAACTGCGCCAATCCAGCAACGGTTAGCAATAAGTATGAAAACAAACTATTTCGATAACAAATAAAAATAAATACTACAGCATACATATAAAATCAAACATCAAATGAAAAGGGGAATCATAACAGTCATATTGCTTGTTTTTTCAAATACATTTATGACTATTGCATGGTATGGTCATCTCAGGTTTAAACAAATGAGCTGGTTCAATAATTTAGGGATTGTAAGTATAATTCTTATTAGCTGGGGAATAGCACTTTTTGAATATTCTTTTCAGGTTCCTGCTAACAGAATTGGTTTCGACGAAAATGGCGGACCTTTTAATCTATGGCAGTTAAAAGTCATACAGGAAGTAATTACTTTGACTGTATTTACAACTTTCATGTTGATTTTTTTCAAAAACGAAACTTTTACAATTAATCATTTTATCGGTTTTTGTTTTTTAATCCTTGCTGTTTATTTTATTTTCAAAAAATGATTAATATATGAGTTTTTTAATTTGATTGTAACAGGCACAAGATGTCGAATACTATAAACATTTTCTAAAACAATGCTTAGACTGAAGGCTTTTTACGGGTTAACTAAATTCAAATGAATTCTGGAAAAAATCATAGCTAAATATTTAAGGTGTGTGGGCGTTGATAGATTGGTTGACTTTTTGCTCAATACATATCATAGCGATGTGAGTAATTGCATTCACAAACTGAATAGTGCAGTGAAATGAATATTATGTATGGCTGTGCTTCTTTATGTCTGTCTTGATATAACTTCCAGGCAATTGGTTTGGAAACTATAAAGTGTAAATCAATTTTGACAGTTGATTTGTTTTTTGTCAAAAAAGTAAATTTCATTAATGAAATAAAAATAATTGAATATCGCCACCGTATTGGCGCAAGTTAATTTTCTTCGCTCTCATAACCATTGTTTGATTTTCCTGTAACGAGATATACAGATCCATATACTTTTATTTCGTTCATTGTCTTGATATAAATGGCAATTCATCCTGAATAAAACCTGGATGCCATTATTGAAAATATTATAAATAAGACGTATCAGGACAGATTTTTATTCAAATGATAAAGCTTGTTTTAACATGCACTAATATATTTGCATTTCAAAATATCAAACTGTTTATGAAAAAAAATTTAATCCTCAGCTTTATGATAATGGCTGGTTTTTCAACATTCGCACAGAATGACTATTGGAAACCTGTTTCTCAAAAAGATGCTGCTTCCTTTACTAAAACAACAGAAATATTTCCAGGTAGATTCAAGCCTGCAGCTTATAAGTTGTTTGCATTAAATAAAAATATTTTTGCCGGCATTTTGAAACATTCACCTTCTGAAAAATTAATACCTGCCGACAATTCCAGTTTTATTATATCAATCCCTTTATCAGATGGCAGTATCGAAAAATTCAGGATTACAGAATCCTCAGTAATGGAGCCCGGACTACAAAGCCGATATCCTGAAATTAAAACTTACCTTGGCAAAAGCATCACTGATGGTTCAGTGGTTGCAAGGTTTGATTATTCACCTGAAGGGTTTCATGCTACAATTATTTCTGCAAACAGGCCAACTGTTTATATTAATCCGGTTGCAAAAACAAATAATTTATACAGTGTCTTTGACAGGTCAAACATTCAAGAAGAAAAACAAGTATTTGATTGCAACATGGACAAGGTGCTCAGCAGTCAGATACAGGGCACACAAAAAGCAGCAATTAATAGTGATAACCTTTTAAGAAAATATCGCTTTGCTGTTGCAACAGGTGGTGAATTTTCCCAGCTCTTTTTAGATGGCACTGAAACCAATGATGCTCAAAGAAAACAAAAAGTAATGGCAGGTTTGGTAACGGAACTTAACCGTACAAATGTAATTTTTGAATCAGAATTAGGGGTGCGTTTAATTTATGTTGATAACGAAGACACTATCATTTTTTTAAATGGCGCAACAGATCCTTTTACCAGTAACGCTTCAGCATTTTTTACAGGCAAATGGAATACGCAGGCTCAAAACACAATCAATCAATATATAGGTGCTGCCAATTATGATATTGGTCATTTATTGATGGGGTATGCAACTGGTGGTAATGCAGGTTGCATTGGTTGTGTTTGCCATAATGCAGATAAAGGTTCAGGTGCTACCGGTTTTACAGATGATTTAACTACTGATCCGTTTATAGTTGATTTTTGGGATCATGAAATTGGTCACCAGTTTGGAGCTAACCATACATTTGATTATAGTTATGAAGGCACAATCGCACAAATGGAGCCAGGTAGTGGTTCAACAATTATGGGTTATGCTGGCACTACTAGTGCAACTGATATACAACCGCATAGTGACCCTTATTTTCATGCTATCAGTATCCAGCAAATTAATAGTTATATAACAACGGGTACAGGCAGTACCTGTCCTACTTACGATACCATTTACGGAAAAGCACCCACAGCTGATGCAGGCAAAGATTATATCATTCCCAAATCAACACCATTTATTTTAAATGCAAAGGCAAGTGTAAAAGATGCACATGATTCCATCACATATTGTTGGGAACAGATTGATAAATTTCAAAAAGGCACTTCCTATAAATATCCAAAAGATACCTCTACAACAGGCCCTGTATTCAGGTCAATCATGCCACAAATAATTAAGCAACGTACTTTCCCGGCATTAAGCAGTATCCTCGATGGAAGCAACGGAAATGAATGGGAGGTATTACCATCTGTTAGCCGTATTTTAAACTTTAGGGTTACTGTTCGTGATAATCATCCAGGCGGTGGACAGACAGCCAGTGATGATATGATTGTGCAGATAGATGGAAATTCAGGCCCGTTCAAAGTAAAAATTCCTAATTCAAATATAAAATGGACTGCAGGTTCAACATATAAAATTACATGGGATGTAAATAATACCAACATCGCACCCGTTAATTGTAGCCATGTGAAAATATTATTATCAACTGATGGAGGGAAAACGTTCAATATTGAATTAGCTAAATCAACATTAAATGATGGCGTTGCTATAGTAACAATACCAGCAAACGTAAAAACAAAAAATGCAAGAATAAAAATTGCTGCACTTGGAAATATTTTCTTTGATATTTCTGATAAAGACTTCAGAATAGTAGCACCTGCAGCAGTGAGCGGAGGTATTGTTTCCGATGCAAGTTCTGCAATCATCACCAATTCAATTAAAGTGCAGCCAAACCCTGCAAAGAATTATACTACAGTCAATTTCAATGCTTCATACAAGCGTTGCAGCCTCACATTATCCAATAGTGATGGCAAAATTGTTTATAGTAAAGTATTGAGTGCAGTCAATAAAGGCAGCATAGAGAATATTTCTTTAGCAGGTTTAAGCGATGGCGCTTATTTTCTCAGGATAACTACTGAAGAGGGAACCCAAACTGAAAAAATTATTGTTCAATAATTTAAAGCAAACAGATTACTACAGATAGTCTGCTTTATATTAAAAGCATGAAAATAAACCTGGGTTAAAAATTTTGATTGATGAATCAGGAAATTATTTTCATGCTTTGTGTATTATAAAATACTATTCTTAAGATTAGTATGGGTTATCACTTATTTTTCAAACACTAACGCTTCAGCATTGGCGCCCAACGTCTGTAATGTATCAAGAATATTTTTTGTAAATTCATCAGGGCCACATACATAAAATTTCTGGTTGATATCAGAAATAATATTTTTCAAATATTCCCAATCAATATGCCTGCTATAATATTGTGTATCCGGTTGACGCGTAATCACATTAATAAAATTTTTCCCCAACATTTTTTCAAATTCATCTTTTAATATTATATCAGCTTCTGTTTTGTTGGAAAAAATGAGCATATTATTACCCGTTTTTTGTTGTTGATGCAGGTTCCTGAAAATAGAAATAAATGGAGTAACACCCGCACCACCGGCAATAAATACTCCTTCGCCCATATATTCAATTGCACCCCAGGCATCACTTATTTCAAACTCTTCTCCTACCTGAATTGACTTGAGATGATTGGTTAATCCTTTTGGATTATCATATAATTTAATGGTAAACTCAAGAAAATCATCACCTGGTAAACAAGTGAAAGTAAATGGATGTTTATTTTCTTTCCAACCTTCTTTATTTAATGAAAGATCAGTAGCCTGCCCCGGCACAAAAGAAAATCCTTCGGGCTTGGTTACTTTGAATGTTTTTACATTATGCGTTATTGGAATAATTTCCTTTACTGTTACAATATATCCTGCTGCCATCTCTTATAATTTTTTTTAACGATAAGAGATATATGCAATAAGAAAGCCAAAATACTTCAGGCAATTCAGTTATCTTTAAAAAATTTCTAACGTTAATTCTATTCATCATGAGCACAAGACGAACATTCATCAAACAAACTTCTTTAGCAACAGCAGCATTAATGCTTAAACCAAGTTTTTTAAAATACGATCATTCCTACATTGGATTGCAGCTTTACACAGTGAGGGATGCAATGCAAAAAGATCCTGCTGCAACTTTGGAAAAAGTCGCAAAGATTGGATACAATTCTGTTGAAGGTGCAACCTATAGTGGCACAGAGGATTTTTACGGTATGGATGCAAAAGCATTTGCAGGATTACTAAAGAATAATGGACTAATTATGCCGAGTTGCCATTACAGGCTAGGCGAGGATAAATTGGGTTTATCTGATTTTAAAGGAACAATTTTACATGGTTGGGATAAGGCAGTTGAAGATGCAAATGCAGCAGGTTTGCAATATATGGTTTGCGCCTGGTTATCTCCTGCAGAAAGAGGCAACATTGATCATTATAAATTACTGGCAGCACATTTAAACAAAGCCGGTGAAACATGTAAAAAAGCCGGATTGCAATTATGTTATCATAACCACGATTTTGAATTTATTGAAGATAACGGGCAACTGCCATATACTGTTTTATTGAGTGACACCGATGCAGAATTAGTAAAATTTGAAACAGATTTATACTGGCTAACCAAAGCAGGGCAAAAGCCTGCTGACATTTATAATGCACACCCGGGGCGTTTTCCATTATGGCATGTAAAAGATATGGATAATACAGCACAGCATGCATTTACAGAAGTAGGAAACGGAGTAATTGACTTTAAAGATATTTTCAAATCTGCTGATGTGGCTGGGCTAAAATATTTTTTCGTTGAACAGGATATGACACCGGGTGACCCTTTTGATAGCATTAAAAAAAGCATTGCTTATATAAAACAAAACCTGGTTTAAATTTTTTGTAGAAAACTACCCGGCGTTAGAGCCGGGTAGTTTTCTAATTAGTAATTTTTTTTTAAAAAATACTTGTGTCAATCAATCAATATATAGATCATACATTATTAAAGCCCACTGCTTTAATTCAGGATATACACCAACTGTGCGATGAAGCAATTCATTACAATTTTGCAGCAGTTTGTGTGCCACCTCCCATGTTGAAAATTGCCAGACAGGATTTAAACAATACCAATATAAAACTTGCTACTGTAATTGGTTTCCCATTTGGATATGCTGCTATTGAAGCAAAGATGGCTGAAACTTTATTGGCAATAGTGGATGGAGCTGATGAGCTGGATATTGTCATTAACCTGATTGCATTAAAAAATAATGACTGGGTATATCTCGCAAATGAACTCAACCATTTACTTCCTGTTATTCATCAAAAAAATAAGATAGCAAAAATCATTATTGAAAGCGGTATATTAACAGATGATGAGATTATAAAATGTTGTGGATTGTATGGTGCAGCAGGTGTTGATTTTCTAAAGACTTCAACAGGTTATGCCACTACGGGAGCAACAATTCATGCAGTCGAATTAATGAAGGCACATTTACCCTCAGGTGTCCAAATAAAAGCTGCGGGTGGTATTAAGTCAATGCAATTTGCCCAACAAGTAATTGATGCAGGTGCTACGAGAATTGGCTGTAGCAGCAGTGTGCAAATAGTGTCAGAAAACTTATAACATTAAACATTAATAATTCTGTATTATTAATTAATTTGCAACAGATATTTTTAATATCCGTTTGCTTTGAATAAATTTTCAACCAATTAAATGAAACAATTCTTAATAACATCTATTCTTATAACTACTGTTATGTGCTATGCGCATGCAGGTGATACAATAATTGTCCATAAAGATGCACGGCTTGATATTCTTTCTGAAAAGCAGGCAGCCATCAACAAGATTACTTCAAAAATGACGACCAATGGTTTATTCAATGGTTACAGGCTACAAGTGATTAACACACGTAGTCGCGATGATGCATTTAAAGCAAAAGCCACATTGCTGGAAAAATTTCCTGATGAGAAAGTTTATGTTTTATATCAATCACCTTACTTCAAAGTAAGAGCGGGCAACTTTTTAAACAGGGATGATGCTGAAAATTTCAGAAAGCAGGTAAGTCAATATTTTTCAAAGCCGGTTTACGTAATCGAAGACCTGATTGAATATGTTCCAAATGCAGCCGATTTACAATAATAACATGATTGCGCCCTGTAAAATACAAGAACTAACTCAACAATATGCTCCGATGCTTGCTTCTATCAGGCATCACCTGCATGCAAATCCTGAACTTAGTTTTCATGAATTTGAAACATGCAGGTTTATTGGTAACCAATTAAAAGAATGGGGTATTGATTTCAAAAATATAGCAGGTACAGGTATTGTAGCAATCATTGAAGGGAAGAACCCTACAGACAGGATCATTGCATTGAGAGCAGATATTGATGCATTACCAATCACCGAAGAAAATATTATTGAATATAAATCAAAGAATGAAGGTGTGATGCATGCATGTGGTCATGATGTTCATACCACTTGTCTTTTAGGTGCTACAAAAATTTTAAAAGATTTGCAGGATGAATGGGATGGAACAATCAAACTGATTTTTCAGCCAGGTGAAGAAAAAAATCCAGGTGGCGCCAGTTTAATGATTCGTGATGGTGTTTTGGAAAATCCAAAACCTAATGCCATAGTGGCGATGCATGTGCATCCCGGGTTGCAAATTGGGAAATTAAGTTTCAGGAAGGGATTAATTATGGCAAGCGCAGATGAAATTTATATTACGCTAAAAGGAAAAGGCGGGCACGCTGCTTCGCCACATCTGACAACTGATATTGTATTGGTAGCTGCACATATTATTGTAGGCCTGCAACAAATTGTCAGCAGGAATACCAACCCATTTACACCATGTGTTCTTTCCATTTGCAGCATTCACGGCGGCAACACAACCAACGTAATTCCTGCTGAAGTAAAATTGGTTGGTACCTTTAGAACTATGGATGAATCATGGCGTTACAAGGCACATGAACTTATCCGGAAACAGGTTTCAGGAATTGCAAATGCAATGGGTGCAGAAGCTGATATACTCATTGATGTTGGCTATCCTGCAGTAATTAATGATGCATCAGTTACTGACCAGGCAACACAATTGGCACAAAAATATTTTGGAGATGAAAATATAGAAGAAACGGAGCTTAGAATGGGAGCAGAAGATTTTGGTTTTTATGCACAGGAATTACCGGCATGCTTTTTTAGACTAGGTGTAAGGAATGAAGCAGCAGGTATCATTCATAATGTGCATACGAGCCGTTTTAATATTGACGAAGAAGCATTGCAGGCTGGTGCCGGCATAATGGCATGGCTTGGGATGAACCTAAAAATTAACTGAAAAGAGGGCTTTAACTTTTTGAGACGCGTATCCTTTATTGCTGTTATTGCGTTAACAGTGTTTAGTTTTTTATCCGTATCTGCTCAACAAAGGGCGACTGATACCGTCATGCCATCATCCAACAACAGCTCACAAGACTCGGTACTGATAATTCATTACCTGCAATTAGCAGCATCTTACCTCGATAAAAACCCGGATTCATCACTTTATTGGTCTGAAAAAATTATATCCTTAGGTGTAGCAAAAAAAAATACAGGTTACCAGGAAGCAGGTCTTGAAGCATTAAAAAAAGCTCAGGTATCAATTGCCCGATTGCATAAAATGCAAAATGACTTGTTTGTAAGTGAGGTGACACAAAAAAAACAGAAGCTAAATTTATTAGGAGCTGTAGCTTTCATTTTTTTACTGATTTGTGCTGGTGCGCTCATATATTATTTTAAACAAAAAAAGAATAGCCGCCTTATTGAAGCTGATAATGTAGAATTGGGTGAAAGACTAAAGAATTTCCAGGCTGATGCCAAAGACCTGATGCAGGAAAACAATCAACTTAAATTAGAAAATGAAGCGCTTGAGTTTAATGCTGATAAATTAAAAACCGAACATGAAACCTTACAGAACGATTATAATAATCTGATTAAAAAAAATGAAATAAAAGATAAGCTGATACCCATGATTGCCCATGATATCCGCTCACCTTTAGCCACCCTTCAAAATACTTTAGCATTAACAAGAGATAATATCATCAGTCCGGAAGAGTTTCAGCAATTGAGTTTTTCTCTGGAAGGCGATGTATTTAATCTGAGAGGGATGCTGGAAAATATGTTGCTGTGGGCAAGGGAACAAATGTTTGAAATAAAAATCAACAAAATAAAGTTTGATATCAGTGAGACTTTTAAAGAAGTTATTCTAATGTATCGCAATAACCTTGTTGCAAAAAATATTACACTGCACAATTATATGCCACATAACCTTGAAGTGGTATCAGATAAAGAAATTATTGCAGTAGTCGTAAGAAACCTTTTTTCAAATGCTGTAAAGTTTACCCCTACAGGAAAGAACATTTATATCAGCCAGATATTTTTTAATGGCAAAGCTTATTTCTCCATCAAAGATGAAGGCAAAGGCATACCTCCAGAAACTCTTGAAAAATTAAAAACCAAACAACACATAACTTCTCGCGGAACTGCCAATGAAAAAGGTACGGGTTTAGGTTTGATGTTTAGTAGCGAAATGCTCAATAAGCTAAATGAAGTATTTGATATAACATCCTATCCTGATAAAGGTACTTCAGTAACATTCTCTGTTGATATGAATGAATCATCAATAAAAGAATAAAAGATAAAACTTTAGCAGTTTTTATATCACAGTCTCTTAGAATGGATTTTCATCATCATAATTATCTTCATTCATTTTACTGCCTTTCTGAATAAATAATTTTGCATTATCATTGCCTCCACCCTGGGACGGCTGCGGGCCAAGTGGTTTCCAGCTTCCCCCTGCCGATGGTAATCCTGCATCATCATTATCATCAATATTCTCAAATTTTTGGATATGCAGCATTGCTCTCAGCTTAATGGAATCCAATGAACCATTACGATGTTTCGCAATCCTGACGATTGTTTCTCCACGGGTGCTTTCGCCATTTTCGTTGGTGTAATTTTCATAATATTCTCCTCTGTAAAGAAACATTACCATGTCAGCATCCTGTTCTATTGCACCAGATTCACGTAAATCACTCAACTGTGGTATTTTACTTTCTTTCCTTGTTTCTACTGCACGGCTTAACTGGCTCAAAGCAATAATCGGGATACCGAGTTCTTTAGCAAGTGCTTTCAGGCTCCTTGAAATATTACTGATTTCCTGCTCACGGTTTGAATTGCGATCTCCTGAACCACTCATTAACTGCAGGTAGTCTATAATTATCAAACCTACTTTATGTTTATTTACCAACCTGCGTGCTTTGGCACGGAACTCAAAAATGTTAAGCGCTGCTGTATCATCTATAAATATGGATGCCTGTTCTAAGCGCTTCACGCCTTTTGCTTGCAATTGCAGATATTCATAATCTTCCAGTTTGCCACGTGCAATTTTTTCCAAAGGAATTTCGCTTTCAGCAGACAGGATACGCTGAACCAATTGAGAAGCGCTCATTTCAAGTGAAAACACGCCTACTGCTGTTTTCTTGATCGGGCTCAATGCAGCATTACGGGCAAGGTTTAATGCAAAAGCAGTCTTACCCATTGATGGCCTAGCAGCAAGAATAATCAAATCTGTAGGTTGCCATCCATACGTGACCCTGTCCAATTTAAAATAACCACTCGGCACACCTGAAATGTCTTCTGTTTTTTTGCGCATTTCATCAATCCTGCTGATAGCCTTTACTAATGCATTGCCAATATCTTCATAATTTTTCCTGAGGTAGTTATTGGTAATGCTAAACATTTTGTTTTCACTATCATCGAGCAAATCAAAAACATCGGTACTGTCTTCATAAGCATCCCCAATAATTTCACCACTGATACGAATCAGTTCCCGCTGTATAAACTTTTGCATAATGATGCGGGCATGTGCTTCAATATTAGCCGTTGAAACAACAGCATTCGTTAATTTGGTAATATAATAAGGGCCGCCTACATCCTCCAGCTCACCTTTTGTTTTCAATTCTTCAACAACAGTAAGCATATCAATAGGCATGTTTTTATGAGACAAACCTTGAAAAGCCCTAAAAATCATTTGGTGGGCATCTACATAAAAACATTCTGGTTTTAATGTTTCAATTACTGCATCAAAAGCACCTTTTTCAAGCATGATAGCACCCAGCACTGCCTCTTCCAATTCCCTGGCTTGTGGAGGCAATTTACCATATACCATAGTGCTTAAATCAATTGCCGGTTTTCTACCTTTCCTCCTGTCTTTATTTTGGTTTACAATATCCATTGCTTATAAAAAAAATTTTCGAATCAGTTAATGTATCAATCACAAAAAAATTAAAACAATCTTCGTTATTTCAGCTTGCTTCCCTGAAACGGGGAAACGAATTAAAGCCAAATAATTTTACCAAAAGGCTTTATTTCAATTAAAAAATTTTCAAGGTTTAATCCACTTTTTCTTTAACGCTTTTAAACACACAAAAATATTTATCAACCTTATTAATTTGTGTTTTCAACATAAATAAAAATTTCTGAGACATTTTCGCACATTTATTAACAGTGCTTAGTGCAAAAAAATATTAAGTGTTTTTACAGAATTTTTAAAAAATTTTGCTTACCTGCCACATCTATTTTTTAAATAATTACCTGCTTATTTTCTAAACTATATTTTTGCAGTAATTGTAGAATATGAAGATATCGTATAACTGGTTACATCAATATTTACCACAGACCATAGAACCACAGCAATTATCAGAAATTTTAACCTCAGTAGGATTAGAGGTGGAATCAATGGAAGTATTTGAAAATTTTAAAGGTGGTTTAAAAGGGCTTATTGTTGGCGAAGTACTCGAATGCGAGAAACATCCCAATGCTGATAAATTAAAACTTACAACTGTTGACATCAATAGTGAATCGCCATTGCAAATAGTTTGTGGCGCACCTAATGTAGCTGTAGGCCAAAAAGTAATTGTTGCTCCTGTGGGTACAACAATTTACCCCCTTCATAGTGAACCCGTCACAATGAAAGTTGCAAAAATCAGAGGCGTAGAAAGTTTTGGAATGATTTGCGCTGAAGACGAAATTGGTTTAAGCGATAATCATGCAGGCATATTAATATTAAATAATGATATAGTTGCCGGAACACCGGTATCTCAAGTCTTTGAAGCCTGTTCTGATTGGGTGTATGAAATTGGCTTAACACCGAATCGGATGGATGCAATGAGCCATATAGGTGTTGCAAAAGATATTTGCGCATGGCTATCATTTCACAATCATACAGTAGTAAAAGCAAAACTCCCTATTGTTGAAAAATGGGAACCTGTAAAAGAAAATGCTGGCTTTACGGTAAGCATTGACAACATCAATGACTGTAAACGTTATTCGGGATTGGTCATCACGGGTGTTGAAATAAAACCTTCACCATCATGGTTACAAAATTTCCTGAAGTGTATCGGGCAAAGGCCAATTAATAATGTGGTGGATATTACCAATTATGTGCTACACGAAACTGGTCAGCCATTACACGCATTCAATGCAGACGCTTTGACTACAAAAAAAGTTAAAGTTAAAAATCTACAGGAGGGTACATCATTTCAAACACTTGACGAAGTGGAAAGAAAATTGAGTGCAAATGATTTGATGATCTGCAATAGCGATGCTCCGGTATGTATAGCAGGTGTTTTTGGTGGTATTAAAAGCGGGGTAAATGATACAACAAAAAATATTTTTTTAGAAAGTGCCTGGTTCAACCCTTCATCTATCAGAAAAACTTCTTTACTGCATGGACTAAGAACTGAAGCTGCTGTAAGATTTGAAAAAGGTGTTGATATTTCTGGTACAATGTATGCTTTAAAAAGAGCTGCACAATTAATAAATGAAGTTGCTAATGGAAAATATGCCAGTGATATCATTGACATTTATCCTTCGACTGTTGAGAAAAAAACAGTTGTATTGCAATATGCTTATTTAAAAAAATTAAGCGGTAAAGTTTATCAACCTGTTTCAGTACAAAATATTTTATCATCACTTGAATTTGATATTTTTGAATCCAACAATGAATACATTAAAGTAGCAGTACCTTTAAGTAAGGCTGATATTTCAATGCCTGCTGATATAGTTGAAGAAATCATCCGCATAGATGGTTTAAACAATATTGAGATACCTTCCACAATTACCATTACACCTTCAGTACAGGAGAATTCTTTGCAGAGCAGTTTAAAAGAAAAAATTGCTCAAATGCTTGCCGGTATTGGGTTTCACGAGATTGTTACCAATTCTATCACCAATAGTAAATATTACCAGGAAGAAGATTTGAATCAGGCTGTAAAGCTGTTAAATAATTTAAGCACTGAGCTGGATATCATGCGCCCGTCTATGCTGGAAACAGGCATGGAAGCATTGGCATATAACATCAACAGGAAAAATAGCAACCTTCGTTTTTTTGAAACAGGTAAAATATACCAACACATAAATGACAAATTTCATGAAACAGAAAAAATCTGTTTCTGGATAACCGGGAAAAAACAACAGGCCAATTGGAAACAGCTACATGCTGAGTCAGATTTCTTTACTGCAAAAGGCATACTTGTTTCACTGCTTGAAAACATACAAATTCAAAATATTGTTTTTAGCAACCCTGAAAATACCATTAACGGAACCAATATTACAATTCAAAAAAATAAAATCAACCTGGGAAAACTGGTACAGGTAAACAAACAGATGTTAGAGAGCTTCGGCATTAAACAACCTGTTGTTTTTGCTGAGCTTGACGTAGAAAACATTGTCAAAGCTGCTGCAGGTGAATCAATCGTTTATAAAGAATTAAACCCCTACCCTGTTGTAGAAAGAGATTTATCATTGGTAATAAATAAGCAAATCCAATACGGCGAAGTGGAATCAGGGATTAAAAAGCTCAAAACAAAATACCTGGAAAATTTTAACCTTTTTGATATTTATGAAGGCGAGAAAATTGCAGGTGATAAAAAGTCATTTGCTATCAATTTCCGGTTTGTCAATAATGAAAAGACATTGACTGATGTGGAAGTAGAAACAGAAATGAAAATGATAACAGAAAAACTGGTCAATGAGTTTAGCGCAGAAATAAGACAGTAATCTATTCAATTTTAATATATGGAAGATTTGCATGCCAGTTTAAAAGACCTGCAATCATCTTTGCAAAATCTTTTAAAAAAATATTCAGCACTAAAAACTGAAAATGAAAATTTGAAAAGCACTATTCAAAAACTCAATAGTTTATTGCAGGAGAAAGATCAGCAGGTGCAAACATCAGAAGAAAAATTAACTACGTCCGGGCTTGCTGCCATTTACAGCGATGAAGAAAAGAACGTTTTGCAAAACAGGATTGATGCTTACTTAAAAGAAATTGATAAATGTTTAACCTTACTTAATACCTGACAATGGAAGAAACATTAATAGCCGTTAATATCCTGGTAGGTGACAGGAACTACCGTTTGAAAGTTAAACCTTCTGATGAAGAGCAATTACGCAAAACCATAAAACTGGTCAACTCGAAACTGCTTGAATTTAAAACTCATTTTGCAGGAAAAGATATGCAGGATTATATAGCAATGGTGCTGATTTGGCTGGCTACTGAACAACCTGTTTCGGTTTTGGCCAATGAAGATTATAAAGAGTTGAATCAAAAAATAAAAAGTATTGAACAATTAATTACCGAAAATTTATAAAGCTATTTTCTCTTTATTCAATTAAACAAAACAATTGACATCCACCCAAACAAACATTACAACAAACATTAAAAAAAAGTTGTTGTATATTAAAGTTTAAAAAAGAAAAATTGCCGTCAGTATCAAAACAAATTTAGAATAAATTTTTCCTATTGTATTTTCGCTGTTTATGGAAGGTCAAGAGCAAAGCGGGCAGGTACACCATTCGTTTGATGCGTTGAAGGTGCCTGAATTTCGCAGCCTGGTAACAGGAAGGTTTTTTTTCACAATGGCTTTGCGAATGATGACAACATTACTTGGCTGGTGGATTTATAATTTGACGAATGCACCATTTGCCATTGGCCTGATTGGCTTAAGTGAAGTGGTGCCTGCCGTTTCACTTGCATTATATGCAGGGCACATTATTGATTTGAGCGACAAACAAAAACTATTGCGGCGTGGAATTAGTTTATATTTTCTTTCTGCAATTATTTTATTATTGCTTTCAACAAAAAACATTACCGCTGTTTTATCCAATGAAACAATTGCTGTTTGCATTTATTTGATTGTTTTTTGTACAGGAATAGTCAGGGCTTTTACAGGCCCCATATTCAGTGTCATACTAGCACAGGTAGTGCCCAGAAGTTTATTGCAAAATGCAACTACCTGGAACCAGGGCGCTTATTTATCTGCATCTGTTGCAGGTCATGCTGTTGGAGGTTTATTGATTGCTTTCCTCGGTAATACAGGCACATTTTCTGTAATTGTTGTTTTAATCATCATTGC
The DNA here is from genome assembly GCA_018268035.1 of Bacteroidota bacterium. Taxonomy (GTDB): domain Bacteria; phylum Bacteroidota; class Bacteroidia; order Chitinophagales; family Chitinophagaceae; genus Parafilimonas. Next base: position 63,687 of record JAFDXI010000163.1, read on the forward strand.
CTTTGTTGTTTTACTTCAAATAAAACCCAAGCCACCATTAGAAGCACACAAAGAAAAAAGAACATGGGATAGTGTAAAGGATGGTCTGAACTTTGTTTTTAAAACCAAAGAAATCCTGGGAGCAATTTCACTCGATCTTTTTGCTGTATTGTTTGGTGGAGCAGTAGCAATGGTTCCTGTTTTTGCAAGAGACATATTAAAAGTTGGTTCAGAAGGTTTTGGGATTTTAAACGGGGCATCCGATATGGGAGCTATTTGTAGTGTTATTCTACTAACGTTATTCCCTTTGCGAAGAAAGCAGGGTTACAAATTATTATTTGCTGTTGGCGGATTTGGCCTCTGTATTATTTGTTTTGCTATTTCAAAATTGCTTTTGATTTCATTTTTTGCATTGATGATCAGTGGCATGCTGGATGGAATCAGTGTTGTTATCAGAGGTACCATCGTTCAATTAAAAACACCGGATGCCATGCGAGGCAGGGTGATGAGTGTCAACTCAATGTTTATTAATTCAAGTAATGAATTTGGGCAGTTTGAAAGTGGTCTTGCTGCCAAACTGATGGGCGTGGTGCCATCTGTAATCTTCGGTGGCTGTATGACGTTTGCTGTGGTCATTGTTACCTGGTTCAAAGCGCCTTCTTTACGAAAGATGGAGTATTAAAATAAAAAGCGGGTTGTAGATAACAAACCCGCTTTTTTGATGAGAACATAATAATATTATTGCTTAATAATGGTTGTAGTAGAAGTCTTATCAGGTGTTTGAATTTTTATAAAATAACTACCACTACTTAAACCAGCAATATTCAAAGGTTGATTCAACTGATAATTCGAATATTGTTTTATAAGATGCCCTTTTACATCGTAAATAGAAATATTTCCTGCAACATTTGCACCATTGAAATTGATGACATTGGTTACCGGGTTAGGATAAATAGAAATGTTACTACCAGAGCCATGAACAACTTTTATATCAGAATAAAATTCCTGGCCATCTTTATCCGTTTCTTTGATTCGATAATAGACAGATGCGGGCAATCCTGATTTTACAAAATCCTGATCTGTGTATGAATAACTGTTAATAGCAGAACTGTTACCTGTAGCTTTCATCCCGGCAATATCCTGAAAATCGCTGCCATTCAGGCTCCTTTGTACATTAAATCCACCTGTATTAATTTCCTGTGCTGTTTGCCAGTTTAATAACACCTGTTTATTTTTCACAGAAGCGTTAAATGAAGTAAACAACAAAGGCAATGCTGTATTCTTCAAATAAGAAATATTCCTTGATGATGAAGTAGTATCTAATATAACAGTACCAAAAATTGAAATGGTTGTTCTTATTTGTACGGTTGCAAAAGAAAATAATGGTGCGTGTGTATCAGGAGTGAAATACAAATAATTAATTGTACGGGTATTGAGCGTTGTTTTCGATCCTGAAATTTCTGTAACGTTAGTTGTATTCTCAATATATTGTATGCGCAAGACATTGCTATAAACATGTCCCGGAGTTTTAAGCGTACCATAACCATCTGCAGTAAGGGTGTCCTTGCCACGGATAATAAAACCTGTATTAGTAATTTCCTCTACCACAGAATCTGTGAAAAAACTATTGTATGAAAAAGGATAGGGTAAATAAATTTTAGGTGTCAGGCACCTTAATGTAAAACTATCTTTTGTTGTAAGACCTAATTGATATAAAGCGCTGGACTGTGAATTGTAATAAATAAAAAGAGAATCGTTCAGCGACTTAATGGCCAAATTGCTGGTTGGAAATGAATCAGCAAAAGGAGTTGAAGCAGGCGTAACTGCAGCAATACCATTGATTGCTCCACTATCAATCACAGAACTATAATCCCATGTTTGATTAGCGCCGCCAGATAATTCACTCACTCCTGTGGTATAAACAGACTGGCTAAAAAAAGTTTCGCCAGATTTAAAAGTAGAGTTGGATGAAGTAAGTGTAGGGCCCTGAGCTGATAAATCTAAAAAAATGCAGGAGGTTAAAATAAGAAAGAGTAAATGCTTTTTCATGCTGTTTGATTTAAAATGAAAAGATTAAGTTACAACAAAATTAATATCCAGAATATTTCCAGAAAGAAAAATCAGTCTTTCTAATAGTTAATATTTATACTTCAAATTAAAAAGCAAATGATAAAAGCATGATTAGATAATTCTTACTGCACTTTAATGATTTTATGTAGTAGTGTTTAATTTCTCTTTCACAAAAACTCAAATTATTGCCAAAAGAAATTTTTTATCTCTCATAAAACTGACAGGGATAATAAAAGGAGTAGTAAGAAATAAAATCAATGGTAGTAATTATTAATTAGTATCCTTAGATTGTCCTGTTTTTTATTATTCAATTGTTATAACTATACAATAAAATTATTCAAATAAAAAATTTACAATTATGAATGGGTATGCTTTAATAATGCGTCATTTGGCTACAAATGAAATGAAGAACCGCTTACCTGCAGTATTGAAGACACTATACCTGCTGCTTAACGAAGGTTATTAATCAGAAAGCAATGATGCAATCATCCGGGAAGAACTTTGTTGGGAAGCTATGCGTTTAACTGGCATGCTGATTTACAACCCATGCACCAATACTACAAGCGTTAGGGCACTTTATGCGTTGATGTGCTTTCATGCATCCAGGTTCCCTGCAAGAAAAGATAATAGCGGGGCTATCATTTTGTATAGTGACCAGGATGAAAATTTATGGGACAAAACATTTATTCAAAAGGGCGCATTCTTCCTCAATGAAGCATCGCAGGGTACTGATGTTACACAATACCACCTTGAAGCTGCTATTGCTTACTGGCATACCTTCAAAACAAATGCACCGGAGAAATGGGAAAACATTTTACAGTTGTATAACCTTTTGCTGCAAACTGTGTATTCCCCTATTGCAGCGCTCAACCGGGTATAGCTGGTATTTTATGTGACATTGGAAACGTTGGTTGCATAGCCATTAAAATTATTTTGCACCTGGATTGATTGAGTATTAAAATTTATTCCATCATATATTTTGTCAATATTTTTCTTACAGATTTGAGAATTGGTGTTAGAAATAGTTTTGGTCAGCGAATTTAAACCCTGTAACCCTATTAACTTTACAACCCTTCAAAGAGAATTTATATCTTGTTTGTGGTTTCGCTTTGATGCTAATGAATTAATAAAACTGTTGCAGCCAACACATCCATCATCATATCTCCACCATTATCACAACTGTTTCACTTCAGCAATCAGTTGTTGCAATACTGCTTTGGCATCTCCAAATAACATGGATGTCTTGGGTTGATAAAACAACTGGTTTTCTATTCCTGCATAACCGGGTTTCATGCTGCGCTTATTGACAATTACCATTTTAGCATCTTCCACTTCGAGGATGGGCATTCCGTAAATAGGCGACGAAGGGTCTGTTTTTGCGGCGGGGTTAACCACATCATTTGCACCAAGCACCAATACTACATCCGTTGTATTAAATGCTTCATTGGCCTGCTCCATTTCCAATAAATTTTCATAATTCACATCAGCTTCTGCCAGCAAAACATTCATGTGCCCGGGCATCCTGCCGGCAACAGGATGAATCGCATATTTTACTTCAACACCTTTTTCTTCCAGCAATTTTTCCAGTTCATGACAGGCATGTTGTGCTTGTGCAACGGCTAAACCATATCCCGGCACTATCATTACTTTTCTTGCATACGCTAAAGCTACAGCAGCATCACTCACCGAAATTTCTTTATAGCTGCCACCTGTATTACTTTGGGCACCTGTAATATTATTCCCACCAAAACTGCCTATCAAAACATTCTTTAATGAACGGTTCATCGCCTTACACATCAGGATGGTCAGCAACGTGCCGGCAGCTCCCACAAGGATACCACCTGTCAGCATTACTTTGTTGTCATATAGGAATCCGCCACAAGCTGCTGCCACACCTGTAAATGAATTCAGCAATGAAATAACTACTGGCATATCGGCGCCACCAATTGGCAAAACAAAAAGCACACCGTACAACAACGATAAAATTGGGATTAGATAAAAGAACCTGTAATAATTTTCATTAAAATTAAACATCAGAAAAACTATCAAAACAAGGATAGCAGCTAATACAACAAGATTGAAAATATGTTGCCCTTTAAAAGAATAGTCTTTGATTTTACCGTTCAGTTTTCCCCAGGCTATCACGCTGCCTGCAAAAGAAACACTACCTATCAGCGAGCCTGCATAAATTGTAAGTATATGCCCGATGATACTATGGTTGTCTTCCAACAATACAGCACCGGCAGTTGAATGAAATGCTTCGGTTACATGGTTAAACTCTACAACGGAAATCAATGCAGCACAGGCGCCACCCATTCCGTTAAACATGCTCACCATTTCAGGCATGGCAGTCATCTTAACTTTTTGAGCAGCTACAGTTCCGATTATACCACCAATAATTATCCCGCCAAAAATCCATCCATAGTTATGCAATGTATGACCGTTATCATCTTTATACAGGAAGATTGTTCCCACTATTGCAATCGTCATGCCTGCTGCAGCAATTAAATTTCCATTGCGGGCTTTTGCAGGATGGGATAACATCTTTAAGCCAACAATAAATGTTACTGATGAGATCAGATAAATCAGCGTAAGCAAGTTTACTTCCATCAATTATTTCTTTTCATTTGTATTTTTCTTTCCCTTAAACATTTCGAGCATCCTGTTGGTAACAACAAAGCCGCCTACCACATTGAGGGTACCCACAATCACTGCAAGGAAACCAAGCGCCAGGGCGAGATAATTATCACTCTCTGCTTTTCCCATCACGATAATCGCTCCAATAATCACCACACCGTGTATAGCATTGGCGCCGCTCATCAAAGGAGTATGCAACACACTCGGTACCCTTCCAATGACTTCAATACCAAGAAAAATCATGAGTATCACAATGTAGATGTATTGTTGGTTTTCACTAATCCAATTAAGCATAATTCAGGAATTTGGTATAATTATTTTTATTAAGATATAAAAAATATTTTTTCTACTTCACAATTCATTTTCTCTCCTCTTCATCCTAACAGTCCTTTTACTTTTTCATTCATCACATTGCCTTCATGCGCCATGCAACAGCCTGCTACGATATCATCTTCAAAATTCAAATTGATATTTCCTTCTTTGGTAATGATGAGCTGCAAAAAATTCAACACATTTTTACCGTATAATTTACTGGCATCTGCAGGCAGAGTAGCAGCAAGGTTACTGTTGCCAATAATTGTTATATTATTATACTGAACAGTTGCATTGTCTTTTGTTTGCAAAGTATTGCCACCTGTTGATGCAGCAATATCAACGATAACAGAACCTGGCTTCATACCCAGTAACATTTCATCTGAAATCAATATGGGCGCTTTCTTACCATGTATTTGCGCAGTTGTTATAACGACGTCAGCTTTCGCAAGTGACTCTGAAATTTTATGTTGTTGTTTTTGTTTATATTCATCTGTTTGTTCCACTGCATAACCGCCTGCTTTGGATGCATCTGCTGCACCTTCCACTTCAATAAATTTAGCGCCGAGGCTCATCACTTCTTCTTTCACTGCAGGCCTTGTATCAAACACTTCCACCACAGCTCCCAGCCTCCTTGCAGTGGCAATAGCCTGCAACCCGGCAACACCAGCACCAAGAATTAAAACTTTTGCAGGCGTTATACTACCTGCAGCAGTCATCAGCATCGGAAAATATTTTGGATAAATATTGGCTGCTTCCAGCACAGCTTTATATCCTGCAATATTTGCCTGGCTGCTCAGTACATCCATGCTTTGAGCACGTGTGGTGCGGGGTATCATATCGAGGCTGAAAACAGTTATATTTTTTGATGCCCATTGCTGCATGAGCCTATAATTAAACAAAGGCTGATATACACCTATCAATATTGTATTGGGTTGTAATTGCTTTACATCATCATCGCTTAAAGGATGAATAGATAAAATAATCTGAGATGATGATAAAATAGCTGACCGGTCTGCAACATTTACAGTTTTTGAATGATACATTTCATCGGATGCAAAAGCCAAATCTCCTGCATCTTTTTCTGACTGTACTGAAACATTTTGTTTGATAAGCGGCGTTGCTGCATCAGGCAACAACGAAACCCTGGTCTCCGGATGTGGTTCTTTCAAAATACCTATCGTCATCAGCAAATCGTTAATGCCCGTAAATTATTGGCTTTTGTTGTATTAAAAAAATTTGATGGCATGAATGTCAAAACCGTACTGAAAAATGTTCTTTCACTTTTTGTTCCTGCCTTAAAAAAACTATACCTATAAAAAATAAATCTATTGTCAATGTAACTGCCGGGTGTTGCTGAATCTGCTTCCATGCTGCTTCCATGTCTTCACTCCAATGTATATCATCAAAAATGAAAATGGTGGATGGTGTTGACTTTTCCAACAGTTGATGAAAATAATTTATTGTTGGCTCTTTTCTGTGGTTGCCATCTATAAAAGCAAAATCAACCTGCTGCAATTTTTTGATAACAGAAGATAGGTTATCATCAAAATTGCCAACCTCTACCGAAATATTAGCAAGTCGCAATTGTTTAAAATTATTCTCAGCAATACCAGCTACTTCTGGTGCGCCTTCCATTGTAATGATTTTAGCATCAGGATTAGCACAAGATAAATAGGAAGTGGTAATGCCCAATGAAGTGCCTAACTCAAGAATAGTAACAGGCTTATAATGATGTACCATCCTGAACAAAAGCTGGCTGTATTTTTTTGGTTTTAATGATGACTTTGCAATGGCTGATATTTTTCTTTTATTGTCAAGGTTTTTCCTTGAACCGGCGCCAAAATCCGGAACAGAAATTTCAGATTTGTTGAGTTTTACAGAAGCTCGCATTCCTTCAATTTCACGAAAACAATCAAATGAACGTTTATCATTCAACACCTGTATTATCCAGTTAAACACAAAAGGGGAATGCACACCATGGCCTTTGCCATTGGATGCCGTCAACCAAAATTGTACATATTTAACTGCCAGTTGAAAAGAAGAATACATGGCTTGTTTTGAAGGATTTTTGTTTAACTTTTGAATAGCGCAAACATAATAGCAGCAAATTAATTTTAAAGATAATTTTCTTCCTTATACTTAAAAACTATTTGCGAACCCAATGCTGGAAACTGTAATCATAAGCATGTTTTTCATCAGCAGTATGGTCTTCGTTCCAAACCTGTTTCCATTTTTTTTCATCCAGATTGGGAAAAAAAGTATCAGCATCTTCAAAAACATGGTGTACCCTGGTTAAATAAATATTTTCGCAATCGTTCATTATTTGCTCATACACATGAGCGCCCCCCAATATCATCATTTCATTGTAATCATTGCTTTTGGAAAAAAAATCAGCATCGCGGAAGCTATTGACAACAACAATACCATCTGCTTTAAAAAATTTACTGGAACTAATGACAATATTTATCCTGCCTTTTAAAGGTTTGTTACCAAGAGATTCAAAACTTTTTCTTCCCATCAGTACAGGCAAACCCCAGGTTTTATTTTTCAGGAATTTCAAATCATTGGGCAGATGCCAAAGCAATTGATTGTTTTTACCGATGGCATTATTTTCAGATGCGGCAACTACTATGGATTTTATCATACAATATTATAAGCAATGAATAAAAGATATTTTTATCCTTCATTCTAAAAAATTAATACTACTCATCACATTTTACTATAAATTTTCTATACAGCAACAGGTGCTTTTATCGCCGGGTGATACTGGTAATTTTCAAGTGTAAAATCTTCAAATTTATAATCAAAAATATTTTTCACATCCGGATTCAAATGCATTGTTGGCAAAGGAAATGGCTTCCTCGACAATTGTTGCATCACTTGTTCAATATGGTTGTTGTAAATATGCACATCGCCAAATGTGTGAATAAAATCACCAGCTTCAAGATTACAAACCTTCGCTATCATCATCGTTAATAAAGCATAAGATGCAATATTAAATGGTACACCAAGAAATACATCTGCACTGCGTTGATACAATTGACAGGAAAGTTTCCCTCTAGAATTGTTTGATGAAGGTGGCGCCACATAAAACTGGAACAAAGCATGACATGGCATTAATGCCATCTCAGGGAGTGCTGCAACATTCCAGGCACTCACCACCATCCGTCTGCTATCAGGATTATTTTTTATTTGTTGAATGACATCTGAAATCTGGTCAATCGTTTTACCATTAGCTCCTTCCCAACTCCGCCACTGTTTACCATAAACAGGCCCAAGTTCTCCATTTTCATCAGCCCATTCATCCCATATTCTAACACCATTTTCTTTTAAGTATTGAATATTTGTTTCACCCCGCAAAAACCAGAGTAATTCATAAATAATACTTTTCAGGTGAACCTTTTTTGTTGTTACCAACGGGAAGCCTTCACTCAAATCAAACCGCATCTGATAACCAAAATGGCTTATAGTACCTGTGCCTGTTCTGTCGGTTTTCTGAACTCCTTTATCTAAAATAAAATGTAATAAATCTTCATATTGCTGCATTGGTGCAAGGTAATTATTTAGTGAAAATGATTAAGGATGATTAATGATAGTTGTGGGGAATGTGTGCATTAATGCAGTTTCCATTATCATAGCACTGAAAAACTATTATTTATTTTTCGGACGGAATAAGATGGGTAATGTCATCCTTGTTTTAACTGGTTTGCCTTTCACAGTACCCGGTGCCCATTTTGGCATATTGGAAACAACCCTGATAGCTTCTTCATCAAGTCCATAACCAATTTTACGGCCAATATTTTTCACATCGGAGATATGCCCGTTTTCATCTACCACAAAAGAAACAACAGCTCTACCTATCCTTCCTGCCTCCACTGCTGATTTTGGATAACGGATATTTTCATCAAAATATTTGTTTAATGCATTTTGGCCTCCGGGAAAAACAGGCATCACATCTGCATGTGAATATATACCTTCATTATCCATTGCAATTTCAGGATGCTTCAAGGTTATTTCGTTTTTTACAGTTGCAGTACCGGCATTATTTTTTGCATTTGCTGCATTTGCTGCAACAACAGGTACTTCATTTTTTTCAACTGCAACAGGTGTATCAGACACCATTGCATTCATCAGAGAATCAACTATGCTTCCAGGTTTTTTTTTATCAACCGCAGTTGATTTTTTCCCTGCTGCATTTTCAGATGAATTATTATTACAGGCAGAAAATGCAAAAAAGGCAAAACACAAAGTGGCAAGTATTTTATTTTTCATATCAGAAACTGAAAATATTTTCTTTTTGTAAAAAATAATGAGTGATCTTTTATTTCAGAGCAAAATTATTGACTGAATCTTGATTGGTTACTTCCATCATGCAAGATTATTTCATGAATCATGCTGTTTTCAATACACAACAAAAATTCATATTAAAAATCTTATCAGTCTTTTGAAAAAATTTAAACATACAATTTACTTTCATTGAATTATTCATAAATTTTATTAATGTATTACTTCCAGCACAAATAAAATTGTCATACAGAAAATAATGATTAAACCACTCAGAAAACTATATTCAGCCAATGTTTCATAAAATACAGCTCTTTTGGTATGACTGCTGCGGATGGATAAAAATGAACACAGACAGCTAAACATAAAAATAACAAAACAAACTGCTGTGAACTCATCTACCAGCGTTTTGGATGATAATTTAGAAATTTTCAATGATGTCAAAAGCAGGAAACAAAAACCAAGAAAGTTAGAAGCTGCATTTAAAATTTGAGGTGCTTTATTGTTTCTGTCATTCATTTTACATGTTTTGAATTGCAGATCTTTTCCAAACAACAAAATCTAAAATAAAAATTAAGTCAGCGAATAATATCTTTCACCTTATTTTATTGTCAGGGTTTTAATTTCTTTGATATACATGAACTGTTTATATTTTGGTTGATACACTTCGGACTCAGTATATGAAAGTGAAACATTTTTATTTTTCAGCAATTTTAAAGGATCTTTTATCCAGTTGTCTGAACCAGGCACATATTTATAATACATAAAAACCAGTTCACGGCCTTCAGTTGTTTTTAAGGTAACATAAGTAAAATCACGTTCTTCAACATTTATTATAACACCATCAACAGTTTCAGTTTTTTCCTGTGATATTCCGGAATTATTACCTGGCAGAGTCATCTCAAAACCACCTCCATTTGCAGCCATAGCACTGGCAATTTTTGTAAATGCAGTGCAATTATTTTTCATCAATGCCATTACCAGTTTTGTTCCTATCTCCTGTCCTGCTGTAGTATAATCTTCACCGCTTGCCATGATCTGTGTCATGAGTTCAGGAGCTGATGCCATCACGCAATTCATAAATGCATTTTGAATTTCCGACTGTGTACTCTTATCTGTTAGTCCCGCTTTTTCAAGACAATCACACACTGCAGTTGCAGTTTTATCCATTGAAGTATCAGTCTGGGCATTTGAAACTGTAAAAAGAAAAATTGTAAAAAATAAAATTGACAGTTTTTTCATAAACATAATTTCTAAATAATTTTTTGCAAAGTAATTATTGTTTCAACACAGATTTAATTGAAGCAGTTTTTAAATGCTGATTAGCATAAGTTTTTATTAAAAAGATCCAAGAAGATATTGATGAAAAGATCATAGAAAAAATGATTAAGCCCTGCAAAACAGGGCTTAATTTTATTTAATATTATTGATTATGTTCCTGGGGAGGAGGCGGTGGTGGCGGCATATTGCCATTGCTATTATTATCAGCCATCATTGCATCATCAGGATGTGGGTTACCATGATGACAGGTCATACATTGAACAACATGAATAGTATCCGGCATTGAAGAATTTTCAGTATTAAAATAATTACGGTTAATATCTGCTGTCATCTTCATCATATAACGGGCAATATTTTTCTCTTCTTTTGCATCACTGGGAAAATCCGGGTGCCCGTCATTTCCAGGTGCATGACAAAAACTACATCGCACACCAAGCGCTTTGGTGAAATGATGCATTACTTCATCCAGGCTGTCTTTGCTGATATTTTTCGGCAATACCTGCAGGTTTTTCCATTGCGTGCTGTCATTATTGTTTGCAACTTTTTGGAGAGTTGTTACATTTGGTTTTGTTGCTGCTACACTGATAAAAATACAGGCAGTGAGAAATAAAAAAAGATTGAACTTTCTCTTATTAGATTTTAGCATAGTTATTAATTAAGCAGGAAAAATAATTTTTTTTTGAATACAATCCTTTTAAAAAATCTGTTATTTTTCTGCATTGTAAATAATTCCGGCCTGTTTTCGAATAGCATCCATTGTCTCCATCAACAACAGACTGTCTGCATGTGTCATCACAGGGCTTTCAGTCAAACCCTGCTCCAAACATGCACATACATGACTTGCTTCATGTTCATAACCAAACCCTTTTTCATCATTCTCCAACTCAATTACTTGTCTTGTATCTTGTTTGCCGGTATAATATTCTATCGTAGTGAATGGAGTATAGTAACGGGCAGTGAGCCTGATACGACCTTTTGTTCCATAAATATCCAATTCGGTAGCAGCATCTGATTGAAATGTTGAAAATAATTGTGCCAATTTACCATCATTGTATTTGAATGTAGCTGCACATTGCAGGTCAGTCTGCTGAGGAGTTAAAATGGCTGATGCAGTTATCGCATCCGGTTTTCCTAAAAAATATAAAGTGGTAAACACATTATAAATGCCAATGTCGAGCAAAGTGCCACCACCCAATGCCGGATCAAGCAACCTTTGAGGTGCATCTTCTATCGGGCGAAAACCAAAACTCACAACAAGGCTTTTCAATTCACCTAACTTCCCCTGCCCTATCATCTCTTTTACTTTTTGATAAGGCTGAAGAAACTTTGTCCAAACTGCTTCCATCAAAAAAATATTTTTATCACGGGCTGTTTGTATCATCAACTCTGCCTGTTTAGCATTGATAGCAAAAGATTTTTCACACAAAACAGCTTTGCCATTATTGATGCAAAGCAATGTATGTTCACAATGATGGCTATGAGGTGTGGCAACATAAATCACATCAACTGCAGGATCTTTCACAAGTGATTCATAACCTACATGCACATTCCTGATATTGAACTCACTTGCAAAAGCCTTTGCTGCCAGCTCATGCCTGGCTCCACAGGCAACCAGTTCTGCATTTTCCACCCATCTGAGATCTGATGCAAACTTCCGGGCTATTTTGCCACATCCTAATATCCCCCATCTTATCATTGATTCGTATTTTACCTTTTCTATATTTCAATGCTACAAGTTAGCCATTCATCATCAAACCGTGCATTGTATTTTTTATAAAATTGAATAGCTGGTTCATTCCATTTGAGTACCTGCCAGACTATACCATTAAAATTTTTATCTCTTGCCTCAAGGATTAACTGATCAAATAATAATTTCCCTACACCCCTGCCTCTGGCTTTTTCTGTTACCAAAAAATCTTCAAGGTACATGCGTTGTCCTTTCCAGGTAGAGTAACGGATATAATACAAAACAAACCCAATAATATCATCATTATCTTCAGCCACAAAACCATACCAAACAGGGCTGTTGCCAAAACCACTTTCAATAAAATGATCAAGCGTTACAGTAACTGCTTCCGGCTCCCTTTCATATTCGGCAAGCTCCTGTATCAAATGCAATAATGCGACACAATCATCTTTTACAATCCTTCGTATATTCATTGATATTTCAGTTAAATTTTTTTAACCAGGTCAACTACATCAGCAGCACAACCAAATGCTAAAGTGAAACCGCTACCACCATGGCCATAGTTATGAATGATATTTGTACCTGCTTCATATTCCAATCTTATTTCTTTACGAAATGGCCTCAGACCGGCCCAGTCGCCAAATACTTTTTTTTGTTTCAATCCAGGAAAAACAGAATAGGCTGTCTGTAATATTTTTTCAATAGTGGCAGGTTCTGTTTTTTCATCTGACACGTGTTCTTCATAAGTGCCACCAACAATCATTGCATCTTTTCTCGGCACAATGTATAAAGGCAATTCATTATCAAGATAAATTGGTCTTGATTCATCAGTTTCTATCAATGCCACCTGTCCACGAACCGGATAAATAGTTTCATCATGACACAACTGCCTTGCACCTAAACCTGAACAATTAATCACTACATCAAACGAAGACAAATCATTCAGGTCATTGATTATTTTTGTTTCAAAAACAACATTTTTTTTCTCAAGTTCTCGCTGTAGATATGGGAGAAATATCTGCGTTTCAATCAAAGGCACTAATATTTCATAAGCTTCTTCAAAGCCAGTATCTAATTGTTCTTTTGGAATTTTTTTACAGGCGCCTTCAGGGATAAATTCAACCCACACAGGTTCTTCTTCTTCAGTATTGACACGTAACACTTTAATGAGTTGTTTCATGCTGATACCAGAATCTTTATCAGCTGAAAGTTTTTCATAAAATGCGAAACTATCTTTCGCCCATGTTATACCGCGCTTGTCGTTGCGCACATGATAGGGGAACCAGAATGCTGCCGCCCTGTTGGAAGTAATTTCAGGTGAAAATGCTTTTGCAAAAACTGTTATAGTATAATTTTCTTCGCTTAATAAATATGTACAGGATAATCCGCTGATACCTGCACCAACAACTGCAATATTTTTACCCATCTTAGTTAATTGCGTTATCAATATCTTCTAATATATCTTCTATGTTTTCCATACCAACGCTCATTCTTATCAATCCGTCAGTGATTCCAAACTGTAGTCTTTCTTCCTTCGGCACGCCATAATGGCTCATAGAAGCAGGATGTGATACAAGTGTATCAGCAGTTCCTAAAGATACCGCCCTGGTGCACATCTGTAACTTGTCAATAAAATTTTTTCCTGCACTCAGACCGCCCTTCAATTCAAAACTCAACATGGCGCCCGGGTGTTTCATTTGTTTTTTTGCAATGGAAAAGTCTGGATGTGATTCCAGTCCGTTATAGTTGACATAAGCAACAGCCTTATTTTTTTCCAGAAATTTCGCAACTGCCATAGCGTTACTACAATGTCTTTCCATCCTCAACTCCAAAGTCTTTAAGCCGTTCATCAACAAGAAAGCATCAAAAGGGTTGGAATTGCATCCCAATAACCGGTGCCATTTGGTAGCTTTTGTTTTCATGAATGCAATATCCTTTCCCACTAAAATGCCACCTATTGCAGTGCCGTGGCCATTTAAAAATTTTGTAGTGGAATGAACAACAAAATCAACACCATACTTAAAAGGTTGTTGCAGATATGGAGTGGCAAAAGTATTGTCAACAGAAACTATTACATGATACTGCTTTGCCAATTGGGTTATAGCTTCTATATCCACACATTGAATGGTGGGGTTAGCAGGTGTTTCCAAATGAATGAGCCGGATATTTTTATATTGTTGAATAACAGATTCAACTTTATCCAAATTTCTCAGGTCTGCAATGATTGGCTCAATACCATTTTGTTCCAACACCTTGTGCATGTATTCATGTGTGCCGCCATACAATGAGAAATGAGATAAGATGGCATCACCGGATTTTAAAGTACTTTGAAATAAATTACTTAATGCAGCCATCCCGCTGGCATGTAAGATGGCTTTAGCTTCCAGGTCATTGCCACTACCATCTTTTAGTTGAAAAGTTTCGAGGGCAGCAATCACATCTTCCGCAGGCTTGAAACCAGGATTATCCCATCTTGAATAAATATATCCTTCTTCAAGTCCCGCAAAACGTCTCATGCCCTCATCAGCATTATTAAAGGTAAATGTAGAAGTAGCAAATACAGGATTCAGATGTGCTGATGCCGGGAAATTATGTTGTGACTGATGCAGGGTCAAAGAGCTGACACCGGCATATTTAAATTTTTTCTCGCTCATCTTTGCAAGATAAGTGCAAAGAGATAAATGCTAAAAATTTATTGATAAAAATAAAGATACCCTGGATAATTGTAGTCGCAACAATTATCCAGGGTAAATTCAACAATTTTTTTTACAAACAAACCTAATGATATTTTATTCATGAGTTGTCATCACAGGAATATTACTTTCATGTGCCAGCTTTTTTATATCTGCAGTACTGAATAGTTTATGAGCCAGTGTATATTCTTTGTGAATAGTGATTATAAGATCTATCTTTTTATCTTCAGCAAAAACCTTGATGGCTTCATTAATATTATATAACCGCAGAAAATAAAATTCAGGGTCATAGCCTGCAAACATTTCAGCCATCTTTTTTTGTTCTGCGGCATAATCTTCAGATATTTCAATATAATGTTCGCTGTTAACATTAACGATGTGCAATTTTGCCTTAAAAGTTTCCAGTATTTTCTTGATAGGTGCAGAAGGTGTAGTGCTCACTGTGTTTTTCAAATCTGAAGCAAGTAAAACATTCTTTATTTCATTGAAAACAGCATTTGAAGGGATAATCATTACAGGACAGTATTTATTTTCTACCATCTTTAATGCATTGTTTCCTTTAATCAACTGCATGACCGGGTTACGATCTGTGAGTCCCATTACTATCATATCTGCATCTCTGTGTCGGGCCAGTTTTTCCAGCTCAGTGGTTAGATCACCAGCTTCGGCCAACAAAGTAATATTAGCCTGCCGGTTTTGTAACAACTTGTCTTTTAATCCCTGTAACTTTTCCATCGCACCATCATATTCTTCTGGTTTATCAAAGACGTGATACAAAATAATTTCAGTTTCTGGTGAGACGGAAAAAAGTTTAACTCCATAAACTGCAGCATGGGTAGCAACATCGGAAAAATCTACAGGAAAAATAACTGTCTTCATAACTATTGATTTAGTTTTTAGTAAAATAAATGTATTTATTGAACGTTCACAATATACCGACAAATTTTTGTGGATAAAAAAAATTGAATTGTTATAACATTGAAAAGATTTTCCACAAGCAATGAATAAAACTGGTAATCCTTAAAATCAAGTAATTGAATAAACTACTTTTGTCAACTTTGTAAAGGATAAATCAAATGACAGAAAAGACAAAATCACTTAAACGTAGCAAACCAAATTATATTTACAGCATTGTAGGCGTTGCATTGGTATTATTGATTTTAGGTATTATGGGTTGGTTATTTTTAAACCTGGCCCAGGCGGGTAATGCATTTAAAGAAGACATCCGAATCAGTGCCTATTTACGTACCAATAATAAAGACAGCATCACCCAAATTCAGAAATATATTGCTTCGCAACCTTATGCAAAAAATGTAGAGTATATCAATAAGGATAAGGCAAAAGAAATATGGAATAAAGACAATAATGAAGACTGGAATAAAATTTTAAGCGATAACCCATTACCTGAAAGCATTGATTTTTATGCCAAAGCTGCTTATGTAAATTCAGACAGCCTTAGCAAAATTTCCAATAATATAATGGAGTTATACAGCAGCCAGATTACAGAACTGCAATATCCTTCCGGACTCGTAAACAACCTGAACGAAAGAGCTTCAAAACTGGGTTTAATATTTTTGGTTGTGGCCATTGTGCTTTGTGTGATAGTTATTGTTAGTATTGATACAACCATCCGGCTGGCTATGTTTAGTAACCGCTTCCTGATAAAAACCATGCAAATGGTGGGTGCCACAAGGGGTTTCATTTCCCGTCCCATGGATATACGTGCAGTGATTAACGGCCTCATCAGTGCAGCTATAGCCATTGTCGTTTTATTTGCTTTAATTGAATGGGCAGAAAGCCAGTTCCCTCAATTAAAAGCCATTCATAGTAATATGCTTACTATCATTTTATTTGGTGGATTGATTGTTTTAGGTGTTGGCATTTCATTATTCAGCACACATCGTAGTGTAATAAAATACCTGAAGATGAAGTTGGATGATTTATATTAGTAATAAAAGCTCCCTACATCCGGGCAATCACTGATTATTCTATTGTAATTAATATTTAATTCGCCCATGCAATCTTTAAGAAGATTAGTAAAACGAATTAAAAGCGCTACCCAGATTTTCAATCACATCTGAAGCCAGTAAACTTTCTTCTGATTGTTTTTCCAATGCAATATCAGCAGCAAGGCCATGAAGGTAAACGCCAAATACAGCAGCTTCAAATAGTGTATAGTGCTGAGCCAATAATGCAGTTATAATCCCGGTTAATACATCCCCGCTCCCACCTTTGGCAAGTCCTGCATTTCCGGTAATATTAAACCAGCCTTTCCCTTTATAAGCAGTCAATGTGTATTTACCTTTTAATACAATGACACATTGCAATTTTTCAGATTGTTGCAAAGCCATTTCAATTCTTTCAAAATCATTTTCTGCTTTTCCAAAAAGCCGTTCAAATTCTTTTGGGTGTGGTGTTAAGACTGACCTGTTACAGGTTGATTGAAGTAAAGTATTAGTTGCAGCAATTATATTCAGTGCATCGGCGTCTGCAACCATCTTTCCATTGAAATTTTTTAATACATCTTCCACCAATGACCCTGCTTCAACAGCTTTACCAATTCCCGGCCCAATAGCCACTACGTTGTATCCTTCATACTTCAATCCTTCCTCCCGCACTTGGCACATAGCTTCAGGTAAAGAAGCATGCACTGCATTCAAATATGCTGAAGGTACATTCAAAGTTGTCAAACCTGCACCTGTTCGCAAACAGGCATGGGTTGTCATTAACGCAGCGCCCATTTTACCAGTATTACCGGCAATGATTAATGCATGTCCATAATTTCCTTTATGTGAAAAAGGTTTACGAGGCCTATAAATGAGCTGAATCAATTCCCTGTTTGCAATTTGAAACTTTGCTTCAACCGATTCTAAAAACAAAGGCAATAACCCTATATCCAGAATTTTCAAGACCCCTGTGTAAGCCTCATTTTCTGCGACAAGGAAACATAATTTATATGATTGAAATGTTAGTGTAAGGTTCGCCCTGATGACTGTATTGCCTTTACTGCTTTTGTCAATAAACATACCACTGGGCACATCAATTGAAATAATAAATGCATTGGACTGGTTGATATGTTTTACCAATGCTTCACCTAAGTTTTGCAATGGCCTGTTGAGCCCTGATCCATATAACGCATCAATCACCACATCACTTTCATTCAGGTCAGGAAAACAGGCTTCTGATTGTATAAAATGAATACTGACTTCCATCTCATGCAAGCGATGAAGGTTTGCCTGGAAATCATTGGTGCCAACAGCTCCGAATTCAATTATATACACACTAACGGTATAGTGTTGGTTATATAATTGTCTTGCAATAGCCAAGCCATCACCACCATTATTTCCTTTACCACAGAATACTTTTATATGCCTGTTAAACATTTCCAATTGAGTGATATAATCTGTGCAAACCTGTGCAGCACGCTCCATCAAATCAAGAGAGCTGATTGGTTCATGCTGAATGGTAAAATCATCCCAGCTATGTATCTGTTGAGCATTTAAAACTTTCATTGGCATAAAGGTAAAAAAGTTCAATAATGATTAATAAAAATTGAATTAGCTTCAGATTCTGAAATATTAAACGACCTGTTTTTGAATTAGCAACTGCCCGATTAAAATCAATTAGTGATCATGAAGAATAAAACATGTTTTGCCTTCATCATTTTTTAAATCAATCAACCATTAACAAAATATTGATAAACTAAAAAGAATAAAATAAATCTTAATTGCAAATAAATTTTTTAATCAAAAAAACAAACAACATGAAAAAGCTTTTTACACTCTCTTTTACTCTGATGCTAATAAGCACTGCAGCATTTTCTCAAACCATATTTACGAATGTATCATTCAGGGCACCAGTTATCAGCGTCAATTTTGGTCATCGTTATGTGGAAACATATTCCATGTCAAAATACCAGCGGGATGTATTGATTGCAAACATCAATGCCAATTATAACCAGCAGGTGAAACAAGCAATGAATCTGCGCATTGGTGCTGCCAAAAAAATTGACCTAATACAACAGTTGCAAAGGGAAAGAAACAACAAAATACAAAATGTGAATGATCGTTTTTTTGACTGGAGAAATAAATACAACTACAATCATTACGATGCACATTTTAATTGGATAAGGTAAAATATCTTATAGCAGCGATCAACAATAAATGCCTTTCCATTTTAGAGAGGCTTTATTTTTTCCTATAAAAACAAAACAGTGTGAACTAACACTCAGATTGTTTTTGCAGCAGTATATTTTTTCTGAAGTTTATTAAAAATAATCAGCAAAACAGCAAGGATTGTGATAGGCACCAATGAAAAATAAAAAGCGCTCTGGCCGCCGTATTTATCAAAAATATATCCGGTCAATAACGAACCGGTTGTGCCACCTATAGCAGAAAAAATAATAATCAATCCAGACATAATACCATGTTTGGGTTTGGGAAGCGAGCTTAGAATGACAGAATTGATTGCAGGATATACAGGTGCCAGCAGTAAACCTATCAATGGAAAAATATATGCAGCCATTGGTGCATCCAGCCAGCCAGCAATCGTTTTTCCGGATTCATTTTTTGCCAAAGGCATTGCAACCAATATCAATAAAGCAGCTAATAACAATGTACCAAGCAGGACTTTTAACCAGTTTAATTTTTTCAAAACAATCCCTGCTAAAAACCTTCCCAACGCAGTTGAGCCCGCAAGGATGCTTCCCATTTGAATGCTCAATACTGCAGGCAGCAACAACACTTTGTTGTTGAATGTTGGTAAAAAGTTTTGTATGCTTTGTTCAATCAACACATAAAAAAATGCAGAGAAGATAAAAGCAATTACAATAGGTTCGCCCATCAGTTTAAACATGTCAATAAATTTTATTGAGCTTTCATGGCCTGCTTCTGTCCTGGCAGCAGATTCATCAAGAGGTGATGAAAGCAAAAGGAAAAATGCAATCAATGACAAGATGCCCAATAAATAATATGCATTCAACCATGAAGTAGATGAAGGGTTGTTGTTATCAACGAATGAACCGAAAATAAAATATAATGAAAGATTGCCCACCATAAAAAATGATTCAATAAAATTCATCATGCTGATATGCTCATTTGAATCTTTGGTAACGATACCAATAGTACTGTACACACTCATTTTTATCAGGGCAAAACAACTACCCACTGCTACAAACAATACTTTTACTGCAAAAAAGCCTGGTGTGTTGGGGATAATAAAACACGCTAATGAAACAACAGCCAATGCAACGAGCATGGCTTTTTTATACCCGAATTTTGTAATGTAAGATGCTACCAGAAAAGATAAAGCTGCTATGCTCAGGTCTTTGCAGGGATCAATCCAGGCTGCAGATTGTTTAGAAATACCAAAACTGTTTTGTACCTGTAAAATGGCAATGCCTGAGCTGTTTAATAAAATTGCAAAAACAAAATAATTGATGAACAGTGATAGTTTGATTCTCCAGTTATGCATAGCAGACGTTTACGTGAATGAGCAGGTGAAAATACACAAAGCATAACTGAAAAAAAACTTTAGTAAGATAACTGCTTTGAAATTCATGTACGTTAGTGTACTAAGAATAACCTTGATTACATTTTATTTCTTTGGCCAGCCCCATTCTAAAAATGCTGGGAATGCCATCCCCCATGTTGGTATATCATGTTTACCATCTTCCAGTTCAAGGTATTTAATCTGGTCAGGTGAATACCCTTTTTTCTCAAGCTCCCTTATCAGGTCAAGTGTATCATCAATAGAATCAATTATACCATTTTTATTCCTATCGGCTACCTCATCAGCAATCCCACATTCAAAAAAGAATTTCAGCCAGGGATAATATTTTCCTTTTTTTATCTGCTGGTGCATGATGCGATGTTTATTATCATCATAACCTTCCTGGTAGCCTTTGCTCCTCCACCACAAAGATCCACTGAATACACCAACATTGGCAAACTCATGAGCATGGTTCCAAACAATATCAAGTGCAGTTAATCCTCCTAATGAAAAACCCGCAAAAGATTTTTCTTTGAATGAGGGCACATGATAGGTCTCATGGACATGAGGAAGTAATTCTTCAAAAATAAAACTGGTATATTCTCCTGCTTTAGCGCCACGACCTTTATAATCGGGTTGACTGGCAACACCATACTCCATTTTTCTGTCAGGGCCACAATGGATTCCGACACATAAAACAGGTTCAATTTTTTGTTCTTCCAGCAAGTTATCTAAAATTTCATCAAAAGGCATTTTGGGCAGATCCTGTCCATCATTGATTAATAGCAGGCTCATCTGGTCAGGCCTTGCCACACAGTTGGGAAGATAAAAATCAACGACTACTTCCCGGTCCAAAAAGGTAGAATCAATCTCTGATCTTTCCACTAAAACATTACTTAATTCTGGTTTGCGGCGCTCCATAAAATTCAAATATAATAGAAGCTGAATTAATTTTCTTTTAAAAAAAAATTACTTCCTGTTATTAGTTTCTTTAAATTGAAGCGGTTATCTTCAATCAAAAATTATACAATTGCTTAGCCGCATTGTACACTTAAAAAAAACAACAAAATTCAGTGTATGAAAAAGATTGGAATCTTATTTGGACAGGAAAGAACTTTTCCGCAGGCATTTATTGAAAGGGTTAACAGTAAAAATGTTGAAGGCATTCAGGCTGAAGCCGTTCGCATTGATAAAGTGATGCAGGGCGTCGCAACAGAATATTCAGTTATTGTTGACCGCATCAGCCAGGATGTTCCTTTTTATAGGGCTTTCCTGAAAAATGCAGCTATTACAGGAACTGCAGTTATCAACAACCCATTTTGGTGGAGTGCAGATGAAAAGTTTTTCAACAATTGCCTCGCAACAAAAATCAATGTGCCGGTACCTAAAACAGTTATTCTTCCTTCAAGGGATTTGCCAGCAGACACATCTGATAATTCATTTTCAAACCTTGCATATCCTTTAGATTGGGATGGAATTTTTAATTATGTTGGTTTCCCTGCTTACATGAAACCATTTGCAGGCGGTGGATGGAAAAATGTTTATAAGCTCAACACCATGAGTGAATTTTTTGATAAACATGCAGAAACTGGTCAGTTGGTTATGTTGTTGCAGGAAGAGATTGTTTTTGAAGAATATTATCGCTGTTATTGTGTGGGTGGTAAATATGTTCGTATCATGCCTTATGAACCACGCAACCCGCATCACCTGAGATATGTAGCCGGCTTTACACCTACACCTGAAAAACTGAAAGAGATGGAAGGCATTGTATTGCGTATCAATAAATATTTAGGTTATGATTTTAATACAGTAGAACTGGCATTACGAGATGGTGTGCCTTATGCAATTGACTTTTGCAATCCGGCGCCGGATGCTGACCGCAACAGTGTGGGCGAAGAAAATTTTGCATGGGTAGTAGAAACAGCTGCTAATTATGCCATTGAAAAAGCATTATCATACCAGGAAGGAAAAGATAATTTAACCTGGGGTGAATATATTAGAAGAAGCGCCAATGGTCAGCCATTAACTGATTAAAAAAAATCTGATTGTTGGTTTTATAAATAAATGATTTCAACACCAGAAAATATCATTTTAATCCAATTGAATTTGCTGTGAAGTGGATACAAAGCATTTACTATTATAATCGAAACAAACAATATAATAGTTTAAAAAATTAATGCCATCAAAGCCACCTCGCAACATTTTTATACTGGAAATAATTTGATATTATTACCGGGATTTTTTAAAAAAGAATTATGCCAAATATCAATTACAAACATTTTACATTAGGTGTAGAAGAAGAATACATGGTATTGGATCCGGAATCAAGGGAACTAAAGAGCCATGAACAAAAAATTGTAACAGAAGGTCAGAAAATTATTAAAGACAAAGTGAAGGCTGAAATGCACCAGGCTGTGGTGGAAGTAGGTACAGACATTTGCAAGGATATTGAAGAAGCGCATCGCGATGTAACAACTTTAAGGACCACAATTTCGCAAATTGCAGACAGCCTTGGTTACTGGATGGGCGCATCAGGAACACACCCATTTAGTCATTGGGAAAGTCAGTTGATTACGGATCATGTCAGGTATAATCAAATTGTAAATGAACTACAGGAAGCAGCACGCAGTAACCTGATTTTTGGATTGCATGTTCATGTGGGAATGGAAGACAGGAAGATGGCAATTCATATTGCAAATTCTGCCCGGTATTTTTTACCACATGTGTATGCGCTTAGTACCAATTCGCCCTTTTGGGAAGGAAGGAAAACAGGTTATAAATCTTTCCGCACAAAAGTCTTTGACAAATTTCCACGAACAGGCATACCTGATTATTTTGAAAGCATAGAAGCTTATGATAATTATGTCAACATCCTTATCAAGACCAACTGTATTGATAATGCCAAAAAAATATGGTGGGACCTCAGGGTGCATCCATTTTTCAATACTGTTGAATTCAGGATTTGTGATGTGCCTATGACAATTAATGAAACGATTGCTATCACTGCATTGTTTCAGGCCATTTGTGCCAAGTTATATAAACTGCGATCCAAAAATCTGAATTTCATTTTTTACCAGCGCGCTTTATTAAATGAAAATAAATGGCGTGCCAGCCGGTATGGCATTGATGGCAGCCTGATAGATTTTGGTAAAGAAGCTGAAGTAAATACCCGTGTTTTAATTTATGAATTGTTGGATTTTGTAGATGATGTAGTGGATGACCTCGGTAGCAGGTATGCAATTGATTATATCAACCGGATACTTGAACATGGTACCGGCGCTGACAGGCAGTTGTCTATCTATGAAGTAAACAATGATTTAAAAGATGTGGTCAGCTATGTGCATTCACAATTTCTGACACAATAATTTCCTGATTCATTTGAAACAACATAAATGCACTCATCAAAAATCATGAGTGCATATTTTGTCCATTGATTTTATTTGATTCAATGAATATCTTATTATGTCAAAAAGTGATTGTTACTAAAACAATTTCCCATTCATTAAATGGCAGCATTCAAGCTGCATCAGTTTCAATAAAGAACAAGTTCCCTATTTTTGTTTTTTTAAACTAAAGAATATGCAACAGGATATCCGTAAAAACTGGACAATAGAAGAGATTTATGAAATATACAATATGCCTTTGCTGGAACTGGTTGTCAGGGCAGCAAATATGCATAAGAAATATAATGACACAGCCGAAGTACAGGTTTGCACATTATTGAGTATAAAAACGGGAGGCTGCACTGAAGATTGTGCATATTGTCCGCAGGCAGCCCGTTATCATACCGGAGTAGATGTACACGCATTGATGAAAAAAGATGAAGTATTGTCTTATGCAGCAAAAGCAAAAGAAGCAGGAAGCACCCGTTTCTGTATGGGAGCAGCCTGGCGTGAAGTGCGGGATAACCGCGACTTTGACCGTGTGGTAGAGATGGTGAAAGGGGTAAATGAAATGGGAATGGAAGTTTGTTGCACCCTTGGGATGCTTTCAGAAACACAGGCAAAAAAATTAGCTGATGCAGGTTTGTATGCATACAACCATAACCTCGATACATCTGCCGAATATTATGAACATATTATAACAACAAGAACATACAACGACAGGTTGGAAACTTTGGACAATGTGCGCAAAGCCGGTGTAAGTGTTTGCTGTGGTGGCATTATTGGCCTCGGTGAGAAACATGAAGACCGCATAAAAATGCTGCATACTTTATCAACGCTTCCTGAACATCCTGAAAGTGTTCCTATCAATGCATTGGTACCAATAGCTGGTACACCATTGGAACACAACCAAAAAGTGGATGTGTGGGATATGATTCGCATGATCGCAACAGCCCGTATCCTGATGCCCAAAGCAATGGTGCGTTTAAGCGCAGGCCGTACCAATATGAACTTAAGCGAACAGGCTTTGTGCTTTTTAGCAGGTGCTAATTCCATCTTCGCAGGTGATAAATTATTAACCACACCCAACCCAAGCTTTGAAGAAGATGATGCAATGTTTCAATTACTGGGATTGAAACCACGTGTTTCATTTAAAGAAGAAAAGAAAATAGGAGAAGCAACTCTGGTATAATATTTCTGCATTAATATTTTTGAATAAATATTAATGCATTGACATCGTAAGTACATAATGAAATGGAACAGTTATTCCGTTTTATCCTTTTCAATATTTTTTAAAAAAGCAGTCGTATTTTTTATCAGGATCGTTTCCGATAACTGAAAACTGCCCATGTATTTAAGACTACAGCAAAAGCAAGAATAATAAAGAGATTATACCTGATATCAGACAGGCTGCTCCCTTTTAATACCACCATTCGCATCACTTCAATGAAATAAGTAACAGGATTGAATTTGGTTATCCACTGCGCCCATTCAGGCATACTATCTATGGGTGTATATAAGCCACTGAGTAAAACAAAAATCATCATCATAAAAAATGAAACCAACATAGCTTGCTGCTGTGTGCTGCTATAAGTGGATATTAATAAACCTAATCCCAAAACAGCCAGTAAATAGGTGGCGGCAAAAACATAAATTGCAAAAAAACTTCCTGCAGGTAAAATGCCATACCCCAAAAATGCTATTAAAAAACCGATACTTAAAATTACCAATCCTAATATCCAGAAAGGAATGAGTTTCCCCAGAATGAAATGATATTTTTTTATAGGTGTTACATTGATTTGCTCAATGGTACCTATCTCTTTTTCCCTGACAATATTCATCGCTGCTAAAAATGAACCTACCATTGTTACCAAAATAGCGAGTATGCCAGGCACCATGAAAGATTTATAATCCATCTGTGGATTGAACCAGTTTGAATAACGAATATCAATATTGGCCGCTTCATCAAATCGTGGTTGTTGTATCCATTGCATCCTGATATCATTATTAAAATCACGAATAATAGATTGCAGGTATGATGTACCCAATCCTGCTTTAACACCATTAATAGCATTCGCTGCCATAAACAGGTTGGCTGAAGATGTTTTTGCCAAATTGTTTTCAAATGATACGGGTATTTCCAGAATTATATCCGCATGATCATCTTCAATTTCCTTCATGGCATCTTTGTAGGATGTAGTGTATTTGTCCAATCTAAAATATCCGGAAGCAGTAATTTTTGAAACCAACTGCCGGGCATAGCTGCTTTGGTCGTGATCTACCACAACAAGATTGATATTTTTTATCTCATAATCTGCAGCCCAGGGCAAAATAATCAATTGCATAACCGGCATGATAAATATCATCCGCAATATAGATTTATCACGAAATACCTGTTTGAATTCTTTTTGCAATAAAAATTTTAATGTGCGCATTATTATTTTTTTCTATCTGTTGTTGAGTTCCTTTTAGTTTAATTTCATTCTTCAGTTTTTTTATTCCAACCTTATTTTAAATTTCTTTACTGCTAATATTATGAGTAACAAAGTCATACCCAACAATATCATTGTTTGCATCCAAACATCTTCAAAACCCGAACCTTTAATCATAACGGAGCGGACAATTTCATAAAACCATCTTGATGGGACAACATTAGACAACATACGAAGTGCCAATGGCATATTTTCGATGGGAAACATAAACCCACTCAACATTGCAGTAGGCAAAAACATTCCAGTTAAAGAAATGAACATTGCAGTTTGTTGCGAATCTGTAATTGAAGAAATCAGCAATCCAAACGACAGGCAGGTAATCGTAAACAAAATACTTTCTGCCAGTAATAAAACAAGGCTTCCATTGATGGGCACACCTAATACATAAACACTCAACAACAAGATGCTCGCAATATTGATAAATGACAACAAAAGATAAGGTACCGCTTTAGCAATAATAATTTTCATTGGCCTTACAGGTGAAACCAGCATCACTTCCATTGTACCAGTTTCCTTTTCACGCACTATTGTTATGGCTGTCATCATAGAACAAACCAACATCAGCACCATTGCCATAACACCAGGCACAAAACTATAAGCACCTTTTTGTTGGGGATTATATAACATACGGACTTGTGTGTGAATAGCAAATGGTATTTGAATATTTGTATTGATGCGTTGCTGATAATCCTGAATGATGGCAGAAGCATAATTGATCAATGTGGTGGCAGTATTTGGATCAGAAGCATCTGCTATCAACTGCACCTGTGCAGCGTTGAGATGTTTAAGATCATTCCCATAAGAAGATGGTATCACTAAAATAATCTTCGCTTTATTTTCCTGTAGGGTTGTTTTAATTTCATCCGGGTTATGCAGCAATGCAGCAATTGTAAAATAACGACTGGCTTTTATTTCATTCACCAATAGTGAAGAAGCTGCATCATGTGACTGGTCCAATACAGCAATTTCAGCATTCTTTACTTCGTTGGTGAGGGCAAAACCAAAAATTATAATCTGAATAACAGGCATACCCAGCAGGATAAACATGGTGCGTTTATCCCTCCAAATATGAAAAAACTCTTTTTTTACAAATGAGAAAAACTGGTTCATAATTTTTATTTCATACCTGCTACTAACTATCTACCCTTTGCGCAGTTCTTGCCAGATGCAGGAACACTTTATCCATTGAATCAACAGCATACTGTTGTTTTAAAGCAGCAGGGCTGTCCAAAGCATCAATCCTGCCGTCAACCATGATGGATACCCTGTTACAATATTCTGCTTCATCCATATAATGTGTCGTGATAAAAATGGTAATACCACTTTCAGCCGCTTCATAAATTAAATTCCAGAATTCCCGTCTCGTTACAGGATCAACACCACCGGTAGGTTCATCTAAAAAGACAATCCGTGGCTCATGAAAAACTGCCACTGAAAAAGCAAGTTTTTGCTTCCATCCCAGTGGCAATGACCCTACAAGTTTATCTGCTTCGTTTTCCAGGTGCAATCTTTGCAACAACCAACCTGTTTTTTCTTTGATAAACTGATTACTCTTTCCATAAATGCCTCCATAAAAACGAATATTTTCTTTTACAGTCAGGTCTTCATACAAAGAAAATTTCTGACTCATATAGCCAATAGTCTTTTTGATATTCTCTGTTTGTTTATATACATCAAAACCTGCCACAGAAGCTTTACCAGCAGAAGGCAGGCTCAAACCACAAAGCATCCGGATTGCCGTTGTTTTTCCTGCACCATTAGCACCCAGGAAACCAAAAATTTCTCCTTTATAGACATCAAATGAAATGTGGTCCACCGCAATAAAATCATTAAACTTTTTGGTGAGCCCCTTTGCTGATATGATGATGTCGTTAATCATTTTATTTTTTCATCAGTTGCATAAAACAATCTTCAATAGTTGGCACTGTATTTTTGATTACTACATTTTTATTTCCTTTTTCTTCAAGGTATTGTTGCAATTTTTCTATACTAAAATTTTCTTTCATTACAGCATGGTGATATTCTCCAAATGAATAAGCCTCCATTATCGAATCATAAGCAATAAGCTGTTGCAATAATGCATACATATTCTCAGATTTTACTTCGAGTAATGTTTGTGAAAATGATGCAGTAATTTCTTTGGGTGTGCCAACAGAAAGCAGTTTACCATTCTGCATTAATCCAATGCGGTCACATAAGCCTGCTTCATCCATATAGGGTGTTGAAACAAGAATGGTAATACCTTGTGATTTCAGCTTCATCAACATTTCCCAAAATTCTTTTCTTGATACTGCATCTACTCCTGTTGTTGGCTCATCAAGGAACAATACTACCGGCCTGTGTATAAGCGCACAACTCAATGCCAGCTTCTGTTTCATGCCTCCTGATAATTTACCTGCCTTTCTTTTTTTGAATGGTTCTATTTGAACATAAATATCTTTGATGAGGTCATAATTTTTTTTGACTGTTGTATTGAAAATGGTAGCAAAAAAATTGAGATTTTCTTCCACACTCAAATCCTGGTATAAAGAAAAGCGTCCGGGCATATACCCAACTTTATTCCGGATGGCTTTAAAATCTTTCACGATATCAGAACCATCTACAGAAGCAGAGCCATTATCCGGCAATAACAATGTTGTCAACATACGGAATAAAGTAGATTTACCAGCACCATCCGGGCCGATAACACCAAACAATTCGCCTGTGGATACTTCGAATGAAATTTCTTTCACGGCTTTAATTTCATTTTTCTTTCCGTAATTTTTTGATAAGTTATGTACTACCACTGCATTCATAAAAAATCAATACAGGATTTTTTCAATTTAATTTTACTTCACCATACATACCTATTTTTAGGTAGCCATCATTCTTCACTCTTATTTTTATTGCGTAAACCAAATTAGCTCTTTCATCCTTTGTTTGTATAGTCTTGGGCGTAAATTCTGCTTTATCAGATATCCATGTAATTGTGCCGGAATATTCCTTGTAATTTTTAGCACCACTATCTATAAATACTTTTACTTGTTGGTTAAGCTTAACAGTAGAAAGTTGTGTGCCGGTTATATAAGCACGAAGATTTAAGAACGATAAATCAGCAATCTTATACAATGCTTTTCCCGGAGCAGTTACTTCGCCCTGTAATGCATATTTTGCGAGGACTGTGCCATTTACCGGATTAATAATATTAGCTTTTGAAAGTTGTTCAGATATCTGTGCCACCTGTTTTTGCAAAGGTTCTTTTTCACTTAAAACACTCCTGTTGTGCTCGTTTGTTTGACTCAAATGCACTTGTATCTGTTGTTGTGTTACCAGCATTTGCTTTTGCAGTGTTGCTACCTGTGTATTGATATCATCTGCCTGCTTTTGTGTTATGGTTCCGGTCTTCAAAAGATTTTGATAACGCTGCTGGTCTTTTAAAAGATTATTCAACTGCGTTTGCTGCACTGCCAACTGGTCTTGCAACAATTTCACCTGAGGTCCTGCATCAATTGTCTTTTGCTGTAATGACTGGATGGAAGCCTGTACCTGCTGTTTTTGCAACGCCACATCAGAAGAATCAATTTTCCCAACAACAACTCCTTTTGAAATACTATCGCCTTCATTGACATGAAAAGCAAGTAACTGCCCGCTGAGTTGTGCTGACACAATCACTTCATCAGCTTCAAATGTGCCGGAGGCATCAAAATATTCTTCTTTTGGCCCGCAGGAATAAAACATTATGGCAAGGCAAACTAAAAAAATGTAGTTATGTTTTGC
Source organism: Bacteroidota bacterium (assembly GCA_018268035.1). Classification (GTDB taxonomy): domain Bacteria; phylum Bacteroidota; class Bacteroidia; order Chitinophagales; family Chitinophagaceae; genus Parafilimonas. The sequence continues at coordinate 93,754 of JAFDXI010000163.1, forward strand.
TTTGAACAACATACCAGTTATTTTTTTAATGGTTGAATAATTATTTGAGGAACAATTTTTTTTCTTTCTTCTAACATTTCATCAAAACCTTTTTTACTAATACCAGCAATTTGCTGAAACAAAGGTTTTGCCATAGGTGGAAATATGCACAATGAAATTATATTTAATAAAACCTGCAGCGGATTGACCGGCTTTATTTCACCATTTTTAATTGACGCATTGATTAATTCAACAAATGCTTTGAGAGGTGGCTTTTTCCTGCCCCACACCTGGTGCAGGAAAACTTCAGGGTGTCGGTTCATTTCACTGATTACAAAAACAGGGAGATATGGCATCAACTGGAGTTGATTGATATATTCAGAACAAATCAATTCTATTTTTTTAAAGACTGTATCTTTAGATTCGATAATTGAACCAAGTTTCGGGAAAAGCTTATCGAAAGCATCTATAAAAATCCTTTCAAACAATTTTTCCTTGCTCCTGAAATAATAATGTAATAAAGCTTTATTGATACCTGCTGCATCAGCAATATCCTGCATGCGGGCGCCGCTCATTCCCTTTGCCATAAAAACCTGCCGGGCTGCATCAAGTATTTTTTCTTCAGCAGGTGCTTGTTTAATTTTTTTAACCATATATTTTAACCAATTGGTTAACAAAAATAGGAATTTAATTTATTCTGTTTAATTTTATTTATTTCATTATAAATTCTAAACAGACTTCTCATGACATTTTCAAAAGCTGTCAATGAAACTACCCATTGGTTTAACATCAACAATATTGACATGATAGATTCCCCGGCATTAGTAGTATATAAAAACAGGGTTGCAGCAAACATTAATGAACTCATCAAATTAAGAGTCCCATCATTGCTAAGGCCCCATGTAAAAACCAATAAGATGGCTGAAGTATGCCAGATGATGCTTAATGCCGGTATCAGCAAATTCAAATGTGCCACCATTGCAGAGGCTGAAATGCTCGGTACCATCAAAGCGCCAGATGTATTACTTGCCTACCAGCCTACAAGTGTGAAAGCACACCGATTGTCAAAACTGATTGAGCTATTTCCATCAACACATTTTTCTTGTTTGATTGACAATGCCGAAAATGCAAAATCTATTTCATCCGTTTTCCTTCAATATAATCTTTGTGTGGAAGTGTATATTGATTTGAATGTTGGTATGAACAGGACAGGCATACTTGCTGAAAAAGCTTTATCGCTTTTTGAATCATGTAAAAATTTTAAAGGTATCAACATCGTTGGTCTGCATGTATATGACGGCCATATCAGGGATACGGATGTTGAAACGCGAAAGCAAAAATCTGATTCTGCATTCAAAAAAGTCAGCACACTTGCTGAAGAAATAGAATCTGCAGAAGGGAAAAAAATGAAAATCATTGCAGGTGGTTCACCAACTTTTCCGGTTCACCTGCAGCGAGCCAATGTGGAATGCAGTCCTGGCACAATTGTGTTTTGGGACTATGGATACAAAACTTTATTCCCTGATGAGCATTTTGATTATGCAGTCTTAGTGATTACAAGGGTCATCTCAATTATTGACAAACACACAATCTGCACTGACCTGGGGCATAAATCCATTGCAGCAGAAAATACAATTGACAAACGTGTGCATTTTCTGAGCTTCGAAAATATTACACCGTTAGGCCAGAGCGAGGAACACCTTGTTGTTAAAGTGGAAGATGCTGCTGCATTTAAGATTGGTGATGTTTTATATGGAGTGCCACATCACATTTGTCCAACAGTAGCATTATATGAAAGGGCTGTTATAGTTGAAGGTGGAATGGCAACGGGCGAATGGAAAGTGATTGCAAGGGACAGGAAGATTTCCGTATAATTTTAAAATGATAGATATTTTTTTTGCGAAACATTTCAAAATAATTTACTCATAGATTTTTTTACAATGAGTCAGGATAAATAAAATGCTACAGCTTTGTATTGTGTTTGTTTTGAACAAAAAGGGTTGTTTGCATATTTTATAATTATCAAAAAAACTATCCGGTACATGTTTACTATAGATGCCCATCTTGACCTCAGCATGAATGCAATGGAATGGAACCGTGATTTGCGTGAATCTGTTTTTACAATCAGGGAAAGAGAAAAAAATTTAAGCGATAAACCAGACAGGGCTAAAGGAACAGTAGCTTTCCCGGAGTTGAGAAAAGGAAATATTGGGTTGGTTGTAGCCACACAAATTGCAAGATATGTGGCGCGGGGAAACCCATTACCCGGCTGGCATTCACCACAACAGGCATGGTCGCAAACACAGGCGCAGCTTGCATGGTATAAAGAAATGGTAGCTTGTGGCGAAATGAAAATGATAACAGGAATTGATGAATTAAATAATCATCTTGAACTATGGAAAAATGATTCCATTCAAAACAAACCTATAGGATTTATTTTAAGCCTGGAAGGCGCTGATTCAATCGTTGATATCAGTTATGTGGAGAAGGCATATCAATATGGTCTGCGTGCAATTGGCCCTGCACACTATGGTACTGGCCGTTATGCCAATGGCACTGATGCAACAGGACATTTGAATGAAAAAGGAAAAGCTTTATTGAAAGAAATGGAAAGACTTAATATTATTTTAGATGCAACTCATTTATGTGATGATGCATTCTGGGATGCAATGGATTTGTTTCATGGCAATATTTGGGCAAGCCATAATATGTGCAGGAAATTTGTCAATCACAACCGTCAATATAGTGATGAACAAATAAAAGTTTTGATAGAACGTAATGCAGTAATAGGTGCTGCTTTTGACGCTTGGATGCTGGTGCCTGGATGGAAGAGAGGTGTTTCAACACCACAACAAATGAATTGTGGTTTGAATAAGATTATTGACAACATAGACAATATTTGCCAGTTAGCAGGCAATACTTTACATGTAGGAATAGGTTCAGATTTAGATGGCGCTTTCGGAAAAGAACAATGCCCTTATGACCTTGAAACTATTGAAGACCTTGGTAAAATTCCAAAGCTTTTACAACAGCGTGGGTATTCAGAAAATGATATTGAAAATATTATGCACGGTAACTGGCTGAGGTTTTTAAGAAGATCATGGCTCTGATTTTGTAAACAAGAAAAATTTCATCATACAACTCACTTAAATGATTAACAGGAACATTCTTATATCCGGCGCCGGTATTGCCGGAACCACACTGGCTTTTTGGTTAAAAAAATTCGGCTTTAATCCAACACTTTTAGAAATTTCACCTAAAATAAGGGAAGGCGGATATGCAATTGATTTTATGGGAGCAGGTTACAATGTAGCGGAAAGAATGGGCATTGTGCCTGATCTCAAAAAAGTTGATATAGATTTTTCTACCCTAAGGTTTGTGGATAAAAACAACAATGAAAAAGGGAGTATGAATTATCAGAAAATAAAAAATTTTTTAAAAGGCAGAGCATTTACATTGTTACGCAGCGACCTGGCAAAAGTTATATATAATAACCTTGACAAAGACATTGAAGTAATTTTTGGCAACACAATAAAAAACATTGAGCAGGATGAAGAAAAAGTTGTTATAACATTTAGTAACGGAACAAAACAAAACTTTGACCTCCTGATTGGTGCAGACGGGTTACACTCAAATGTCAGGAAGCTGGTTTTTGGAGAAGAAACACAATTTGAGAAATATTATGGTTATTATACTTCTTCATATACTATCAACAATGCTTCAATTGGCAACAATGCATTTTCCATGTATAATGTTCCATATAAACAGGTGGCCATTTATTCCAACAAAGAAAATAAAACAACGACATTTTTTATTTTCACTTCAATTGAAAAGTTATCTTATCAACAACATGATAGCGGGAAACAAAAACAAATCCTTAAAGCAGCATTTGGAGATAGTGGATGGATGTGTCCCCAATTGCTTGCAGAAGTTGACACTGCAACAGATTTTTATTTTGATTCCATCAGTCAAATTAAAATGGAGTGCTGGCACAAAGGGAGAGTTAGTTTAGTAGGAGATGCCTGTTATTGCCCTTCATTATTATCCGGAAAAGGATCTACTTTGGCAATGGCAGGGGCATATATCCTTGCTGGTGAATTAAAACAAGCAGGCGGTGATTTCAATGAAGCCTTTCATCAATATGAAAAATTATTTAAACCTTTTATGGAGAAAAAACAAAAAGCAGCACAATTTTTTGCCAAATCATTTATACCTAAAACCAATTATGGTATATGGATGAGAAACCTGGCTTTTAAGCTCATGTCTGTATCCATATTTTCAAAATTATTTTTAAGTCAATTTAAGGACAGCGATTTAATGCTAAAAGAATATTGATAACTCCTGCTGATAAATGAAATGACAGAAGAAATGATATGGGGCAAAATTTATAATCATAACGTTAACGTATTGACGAATGAGCATTCATCCAGCCCACCCTTCCCTATCCAGGCTCCTGTACTGTATTGCTTCGGCAAGATGTTCTGCTTTTATGTCTGCACTGCCGGCAAGATCTGCAATGGTTCTGCTCACTTTCAATATGCGGTCATAAGCACGGGCAGATAAATTCAGTTTCTCCATTGCTCTTTTCAACAAAGCTTCACCTGCCTGGCTAATCATGCAAATCTCTCTCAATTGTTTACTGTTCATCTGAGCATTACAATACATACCTGCAATTTCCTTATAACGTTCAGTTTGAATATCCCTTGCTTTGATCACCCGTTCACGAATATCAGATGAAGACTCGCCTTTTGTCTGCATATTGCTTAATTCACTAAATGCTACAGGTGTTACTTCCACATGCAGATCAATCCTGTCTAATAAAGGGCCGGAAATTTTATTCAGATATTTCTGCACTGCACCTGGCGGGCAGGTACATTCTTTATCCGGATGGTTGTAAAAACCACAGGGACATGGATTCATAGAAGCAATCAACATAAAACTTGCAGGGAAATCAACAGCAACTTTTGCTCTTGATATACTCACCCTTCTTTCTTCCATCGGCTGTCGCATCACTTCAAGTACTGTGCGTTTAAACTCTGGCAATTCATCCAGAAATAAAACACCATTGTGAGCCAAAGAAATTTCACCAGGCTGTGGGATACCACCACCACCCACCAATGCTACATCACTGATGGTATGGTGTGGTGAACGGAAAGGCCGCCTGCTGATCAAAGAAGAATTTTCAGGCAGCTTACCTGCAACACTATGAATTTTTGTAGTCTCCAGCGCTTCATGCAAACTCAATGGTGGAAGTATTGTCGGCAACCTTCTTGCCAGCATGGTTTTGCCGGCACCGGGTGGGCCGATCAATATTGCATTGTGGCCACCAGCAGCGGCAATTTCCAATGCACGTTTTATATTCTCCTGGCCCTTTACATCATTAAAATCAACATCAAAATTTTGTTGTGCATCAAAAAATTCTTCACGGGTATTTACTTCAACTTGTTGCAAAGAATTTTCATCTTCAAAAAATTTAACTACTTCATTGATATGTGTAACACCATAAACTTTTAGATTATTGACCATACCTGCTTCACGTGCATTAGCCATAGGAACTATCAATCCTTTAAAAGACTCTTTTCTTGCCTGAATAGCAATGGGTAATGCACCTTTTATAGGACGGATAGCCCCATCGAGGCTCAACTCTCCCATAATAATATAATCAGTCAGTTGTTCATGATTTGCAATTTGTTCACTGGCGCCAAGCACACCGATAGCAATGGGGAGATCAAATGCAGAGCCGCTTTTTTTGATATCTGCCGGTGCAAGGTTCACAACAATTTTTGTACGCGGCATATAATAGTTGTTGGTTTTGATTGCACTTTCCATCCTTTGCAGGCTTTCCTTCACAGCATTATCGGGCAAGCCAACAATCAGGTAATGCTGACCTGCACTCACATTAACTTCAATAGCAATGGTGATGGCTTCGACCCCGTAAACAGCACTTCCAAAAGTTTTTACAAGCATGGGTTTTATGGATTATCTGTGAGTAGAGCAATGTTTATTGTATAAATATAAAATAAGTTTACAGTAATATCCGAAGCAAAAAATAAAATAAAGCAGGAACACTGAAAATATTTTACTTTCAACACAATCACGAAGAAAAATCTCTTAATTGAAAAATATATTTTTCAATTATTGGCCTGTATCATTGCCACCACCGGAATTGTTTGATGGCGCAATAGAAATTCTTATTTCAATGCCCGCCCTTGTATTAATAATTGGTGCTGATGTGGAAATATATGGTATGATGCGTTGTTGTTCAAAATACAATTTAAGATCAATACGGTTATTGATTAAATAGTCTATCGAAGGTTGGATACTGATTGTTTTTTGTCCACCTGTACTATAAGCATTTGGCTGATCAAGCACGCTGTTGGTTTGCAAATCATTCCTGAAAGAAAAGTCAAGGCTTACATTCAAATCAGTTTGTTTAGGATCTGCTTTTACAAATGGGATCTTAAACGGAAGGTTAACGCCTTTATTTCTATAGGTGCCACCAAAGGAAAATGAACTACTACGCACTTCGCTCAGCTGGTAGTCATATAAACTCAAACTCAATTGCCTACTCTTGGCATATTCAAAACGCAAGGCTGTCTGATCATTCGTTGTAATGTCTATCCCAATTAACGGAGCAAACTGTTCCTGAATAGTTAAGTTTGGTATCAGGAAGAATGGAATATAATTTCCTGAAGTAGTGTCTTTAAATGCAGGCTGACCAAGGTGCAAAGGATCATAGTACAATAAGGCACTGCTGAAACTATTCATGCTGAAAGTACTGTTATAACCATGTGTGATGGTGATGTTGCTGAATACGTTTGCCAAAGCAGGTATTCTTGTCAAGCCAGTATAGGTAACCCTCCAGTTAGGTAATGCATGAATACCACTGAAAGGATTTGATTTGATACTTGAATTATTTTCATTGATCAACGAGACTGAATTGGCATCCTTACCTGTGTATGCTGCAATAAATGAAGGCAACAATACATCTTGTTGGTATCTTCCATACCCGTTTGGAAAACCATCAGCGAGATAAGTTTTATCCCAATATGGATTGGCGTTAGCCAGGCGTTTCGCAACAATTAACCTGTTTTGCTGAAATTGCTGAAAAGTTTGTGAGATCTGTGTCGGATCAGATTTTTTAAACAATGTTTTAAAACTGATATAAGACACACTGAAACCACCGCCTGCTAATGGACTTAAATGCCTGAAGCTGTCAACACCAGGTGTTGTTGAAATATTTTTAAATAATTCAGAATAATTTTTCGAGAAAGTTTTCTGTATGTTCAAATCAATATTAAATTCTCTCAAAGGTTCCAGTTGCGCTGTAAAATTCATTTGCTGCTGATAATCCTGTGTATATAACATATTGAAGAAACTATCCCTTGTAATTACACCTTCCTTTGCCTTTTTGTTCAGCCAGTTACTATCGGGTTGTTTGCCGAAGATATAAGCCAGTCCAGGCTGATTGCTTGATTTGTTTTGACCGAGGATACCAGTGCCGGTAGTTATTCCAGGAATGCGGCTATCATAATTTTCATTATAACTCAATGATGCATGTTTCACCATTGTTACTAAACGCATAGCAGCATTTAATGCGCCACTACCTGTTGCGGCCTTTTTATTTTTTCTTTCCTGTTTGCGATAATCACGTTTTTGCTTACGCCATTTTTGCAATGCATGCCGCTTTTCAAAGCCATGTAATTTATTGCCTAAACTATCTTTAATAACTTCTGCTCTTGGTTTTGGTTTTTGAATACTGTCACTACCATTATCCGAATCACCTGCATCATTTAAGCCGTTGTCTTCATCAGCCTGGTCAAGCTTTGCAAGAAATTTGGATTTTGAGTACAACCTTGTAAAATCGAATTCACCGGTGAAACTGTTTTGTTGTGTGTTTTCAATCGTATTTCCCAGATTCAAAGCCAAAATGCTGGCACCAATCCAGTTAAATGTTGTTGTATAACTATACCGAGCAGTAATCCAGTCCAGCGCAGGAATCTTTGCCAATGGCACATTATAACTGATTGTTGTATTTTGTTGGTATGCAGTGTTTCTTCCGAGTTTAAAGAAATTAGTACGTACTGTATCTTTTTTTGCTTGTGTATTAAGCAATCCATAAGGCTCATCTATTCTTGCAAATGCAACAGCAGAATAATCAAGATTTAAACTGCGTGTAAAATCCCACCGTAAATTATAATAACGGTCAAAAGTGAAATACTTATCATAAGTAGTATCTACACGTTCAATTTTGGAATCATACGTATTCACAATCCTGGGTACATACATCCCAAACTGCCGATTGATATCTGCCCTGAAACTTAACAAAGATGGAAGCAGGCTAAAGTTAATGTCCCTGATTGGGGCCAGCCATGGGCTCTTATTTTTGATAAGATTTTTAAATGGTTCTTTAAACTTTGATGAGTTGGTATAAGTATATCCAAAACCACCATGATATTTTCGGATATTGTTATTAGTTATTGTTGGATTAGTTTGTTCAAACTCTGTATAAGAATAACTAAAATCAAAATTGCTGATATTCCAGAGCCTGGGTTTTGATGATCCCTGGCCAAACCGCACATTAGTAAAATTGACTGTTTTAATAGTTGTAATATCAAGAGCAGCTTTTCTCACAGAATCCAGTTTTGATCCTGCCATTTTTAATTTGTCTTTATACAGAATATCGAGGTCATAAGGATCATATTCAGGTGTCAGAATTGTTTTATTGATACTGGCATAAATTGGAATTGTAGCACCAAGTTTCTTAGGTAATAATTTCCCTGCATCAATATTTAAAGCAGCATCATATTGGAACATACTATTTAAAGCACGTTCATTTGCCTGTTGATCAATGCTACCAAAACCATAAGAATAGGTATTAGCAGAGACGGATAAAGTTCCCAAATCAGCTAATTGCATATCCACTCTACCCAAAGCAGAATAGCCGCCTTTTTCATCAATTTTTGAAAGCCTTAATTCGTTAACCCAAACTTCAGTACTGATGGTGCTGCCAGATTCATTTTCAATAGAAATTAATATGCCCTGTACCTGGCCAAGATTGGGGTTGCCTTTGATAGCATAAATACGTTGTCCAATCAGCTCTTTATAATATTGCCCGATATTTATCTGCTTGCTATTCCTTCTCAATTTCAATTGTACCAGATCATTAAGCGTAAGATTAAGATTATTGGAATCAGGCCAAATTTCTTCTGCTGTAGCAGCACTATTGAATTGTGTTATTTGTAAGGGTATTCTTATTTCATAATAGTTATCGAGGAAGTCCTGTCCAATTCTTATAACAGCCTGCAGTTGCCCATTAATCAATTGTGGTGATTGCCTCAAACCAGACTCTGCATGAATAAACATATCCATTTGCCCATATTGCCTCAAATCAAGGTTGAGTGTTTTAAACACTGCCCTTGAATCATGTGCCTGCAGGTTATTAATCTGCAAACTCATAGCCTGTTCATTTTGTAACAGATTAATGCCATTGTTGCTCAGCTCTTGTACCCGATCAATACCAGGTGGAGTGCGATAAGGGATAGGCAACCTGCTGCTGTTTTCTTCTACATTCACTGCAAGCACATTTATTGTAGTGGGTGATGATGTAGGTAAAGGAGTATAGCTACCGGTTGTATCCACATCATAAGTAAAAGTCCTCCATTGGTTGCGAACAAGGTCAAGTGTTGCAAATCTCAATACTACTGAATCTGAAAAGCCAGTAAGATACATACGCATGAATCGTATTGATTTAAAATCAGGCACCTGACCAACGTTTTGAGTAAATTCATCAATCGGAATTCTGAATAAATACCAGTTTTCAGGAGCAGAGCTTCCATCTGCCAAACGAGGTGTCACCACTTTTTGATCTGTAATATATTTGGTAAGGCCAACAGCCATACCAGGCTTCAGGTCTATTTCATATTCATAGTAAGCTTCAGTTTCATTCAATGTATTATCGTGATTAAGATCTTCATTATCGGGGTACAAAGTTGCTGCTGGTGAAAATATAGAAGATCCTGTATAAATGGGTGAATTACCTTGCGGATTATTATAGTTTTTATATCTGCCTAAAATACCAGTTTGAGCTGCGTCATAGCTCGCATCCCGATACCAGACATAGTCATCATTGGAAGGATCGGCGCTGGCCTGTTTATAAATATTTGAAGCCACGCCAAAATTATTGGCAATGTTTGCAAGGAATTGGCTACGCTCTACCCTTTCTGAGTCATCATTTAAGCCATCAAAGCCAACATCCTGATAGGCACGTTCACTGGGATCATTACTAAAAGCCTGCGTTATCTGAATTGGGTTTGCGGGTTGCCTGCCCCAAACAGAATTTTGAACAATGGATGGCGTGGTAGGTGTGGGCAAACCATTTTCATAAAAGCGACGGCCATCTTTTAAAATATCTTCACTTACATTTCCAAGGTCTATAAAAAGTTTACCACCAGTACTTGTTGGATCTTTAATAAAAGGATCCTGCATCCAGAATTGGATATACTGAATATTACCTGTTTCAAAATCTGTTTGATCAAGACTGCGCATGATACCTCCCCAACGGTTTGGCAAAGTATTGGAACGGAATTTTCCATTGGCGTCAATATCAGCAGCATCATCAGTATAATTATAAGGCCCCCTGTCTGATGGATAATATGCAAGGTCAAATGTTGATGTAATAACATCTGTTATATTAGTAGTACGCTGAGGAAATAATTCATTTGTATAAACCTGTCTAACCCTTGGATCACTAAGTTCTTTAAGATTAGAACGTAAAGGATTATTTGTACTTGATTTGTCCTGCAATGTAGGTTCTATATTATACCATGCCAGTTTTGCTCTGTTGTGGTTGTATGCAAGGTCGTTGGTGAGTGTGGATTCAGGAAATAAACCATTACCCTGCGGAGTGGAAGCCAATGCCCAGGATATAAAAGGAAAACGTAAATCAACACTACTGGTGGCACCTTCAAAATCATCAATATAAATAAGGCCTGATGATCCCTTACCTATTTGAGGTGGATGGCCGGGTTTCAACAAAGCTGCTTCTCCATAAGCATTAATGGAGCTGGTAGCATCAGAATTATAAAAAGGTAATTTATTAATGAAACGTGTTAGCCCTGGCAGTTCATTTTGATAGCTGAAATCAACACCATACATAGTATTGCGAATGGGGTCTTCACCATAATTTACTTTGGTAAAATATGGTCGTTCTGATAATCGCTCAATAGTACCACCAATTGACAAATGTTCATTGGCTATATAATCCAACCTCAATCCAAGAAAACTTCTTTGCTGTATGCCAAAGTTGGCATTGTTTTCAAACTGAACATTGACCGGTATCCCGGAATTAATAATTGCCTGGTTGATTATTTTTAAAGTACCAAGATTATAGTCAATAATGTAATCCGTATTTTCCTGTAATACCTGCCCGCCTGCAGTTACAGTTACTGATCCTTGTGGAATATTGAATGCACCAAGATAAATATCTGTATTAGAACTGCCCTTCACTGTTCCCTGTAGCACATACCTGTCCAGGTTGGCATAAGTTTGGGCAATAGCTTTAATTGAATCATATAACTGGTAATACACATATTTTTTTACAGTATCAGGATTTACTCCCTGGAAAGCAAGATTTGCAAGGTCCTTACCAAATGGTTGCAATACCGGGAAAATAATTTTTCCCTGTTGTGAAATGACTGTAAACCCATCAACAAAATCAAATAATCCATCTGGCTGAGGGTCATTTCGATTATTCAACCTGTCGGCTCTTAATATCTGGATCAATGGACTACCAGCAACTGCCGGATCACTAACAGGTAAATATCTTTTTACTCCGCCACTGGGTTCAGAATATAAAACGTTTAGCGAAAAACCATCTTGTTGTAATCCGGTAATATCAATTGAATAAACATTCTTCATCATCAATTGCCAGATAGGAAGATTGACTCTTGCTGATGTGGCTTTCAATAATTTCAGGAACAGCATTTTTTGTGTTCCCTGCGTTGAATCCAATGTTACGTCCTGTGAAAATTCACCCACCTGATAAACTCTTCCATTATAGGTATATTGATAAGCAACAGCCAAAACATCATCGGGTTGTAATTGCACATTTAATGAAAGAAAACCTATCTGTGGATTATAATAATATTCAGTAGAATCAAGTTTTCTGGCATAAGTTTTTTCATAGTCTGTTACAGGGTTCAGGCCTTTAGCCAGTAATAAACTGTTTACCAGTGAGGGGTCACGATAATTTTGATCACCCAGCAATGTTGAATACAGGTCGTTGGTATTGTTTTGAGGCAAATGATCATTGGTAATAGCATGAATATTAGGGTTGGTGACTGTATCTTCTGCCAGGTCAGCAAAGCCAACAATATTTCTTGTATTGGTGGTAGCACCATTACGATTAGTTACCCATACTTCCATTCTCATAATCTGCACCTGGCTTGTTACCACTGGCAGGTTACTCATAGCAGTATTAAAGTTTCTTCTGAAATATTGTGCTAAAAGGAAATGCCTGTTTTCATCATAATCATCCAGTTTTTTATTGATGGTCTGGCTAAGCCCACCACCACTTAAGGCAATAGATTGTTGTTGTGATTTTTGACTTGCTATGGCTGCTGTAACAAATAATTTTCCAAACTGTAATTGCGTTTTTACACCAAACAAACTTTGCGGGCTTGTCATCAATGTTGATTTGGTTTGGAAGTTGATATTTCCTGCTTCCACTGATTTCAGAATTTCATCATCCATACCTTTATAATCCAGCTTCAACTGGTTTTCATAATCAAAGTTGGCTTGTGTGTTATAAGTTATTGGAAGTTTTAATTTATCACCAATACTTGCATTGATGCTTAGATTGGTATTCATATCAAAATCCAATCCACCATTTCTGCGGGCACTTTCGGGCAGGGTTGGATTTTTTACAACCTGGCCCTGATATCCCATTGTAAGGTCAATTGTACCTTGTGGTTTTATGTCAACTTTCAAACCATTAGGGCCTATGCCAAACATCCGGTTGAATAATTTATCATAGACAAGGGGTGGTGGTCTTGAAATTTTTCTGTTTAGGTCAAGAAGGGTTTGTGCCCTTTCATTAAAATAATCATTTTCCTGCTGTTGGCTCCGCAGTTTATACATTTCATCAAATGTCAAATACGTAGGCTTACGATAAATAATATCACCAATTTTTTCTGTAATGTAATATTGTCTCGTCACAGGATCGTATTCTATATCCTGTTTGATGATTGATGTATCGGATAAATTGAAAGGATTATAATAATTCCAGCTCAACCAGTCACCACGTCTGTCTTGTAAAGGATAACGAAGGCTGTCCAGGCTACCCGGTTTATTTTTCACCTGAGCCAATACAGTATTGCACAGTAAAGTTATGAATACAATACCTGCGGTTAGTATAAATTTTGATGCAGTAAATAGCTTCGTCAATTTTTTTCGGCCTGGTTAGGTAGAACTACTCAATAAGCTACAAGTTTTTTAATGCGAGTTTAATAATATTTTCCACTGAAGTATTATTAGCCGTTGAAAGTACTTTTTTTATTGCGTTTTCAGCAATATTTTTTTGAATTCCGAGGGCTATTAAAGCATTCAATGCATCTGATTCAACCGTATTATTTGCATACGAAGTAACAGATAAATTGGTTTGCGGGCGGTTTAATTTATCTTTTAATTCAAGTACCAATCTCTCTGCTGTTTTTTTGCCAATGCCTTTAATACTTTCCAGTTGTTTTGCATTTCCATTTACAATACAACGGATAATCTCTTCAGGCTTCAAACCACTTAACATCATCCTTGCCGTAGATGCTCCCACACCGGATACACTGATCAGATGAAGAAATAATTCTTTTTCTTCTATATCAAAAAATCCATAAAGCGTTTGTGCATTTTCGGTGATATGCAAATAAGTAAAGAGCTTCCCTTCTTCTTTGTTGTTAATAGCAGAATAAGTATTCAGGCTGATTTGCAAATCGTATCCCACTCCATTTACGTCAACAATGACCTGGTTTGGCAATTTCGATACAAACTTTCCGTTTACAAATGCTATCATACTACAGCCTCAAAAATATGGTTTTCGTTTATATCACTTGTTTTTTTGCCGGAAAGAATTATTGATTTGGCTTTAATTCCAAATAAAACGTATAAGACAACAGTTTATTTTATTCATTCAAAACGATTTTGATGTAATTCTAAATAAAAAAATGATCAGTAAATATTCCACAATAAGCCTATTGCAAAGATTTTTTATTTAAAATATACAAACAAGTGAGTTGCCAATTCTAATTTTTTACAAGTTGTATCGATTGATTAAAAAAAACTATTCAAATTATATAATGCTCATTACCAGAAATCATTTATTTCTCTTACTATTTTGAAAAATAAATTGGCAAGTGATCTTAAATTTCAAAGTGCCATCAACTTTAATATAATCATAGCGATTGCAAATCGTAAAATAACTTTTGTGGTCATTCATAAACCTTTTTATTTCATACATGCACTTGATCCAAATTTATATTTGTTTCCTTTAATATATATCCTATGCAAAATTTTGATCAAGACGTATTGACTCAATACGAGAAATTATCCAAAGCCGCAGAATTAATTTTTATGGTTTCCCGGCAAACGTTTGAAGGAAACCAAACTTATCAGGAGTTAAAATCAATCAGAAAGCAGCTTGAAGAAAAAGAGAAGAATTTTCCCAAACCGAAAAAACTAAATTTTGCTTTAAGCGGCTTTTAAAATAACATTACAGTAAACTGAAAAAGCTTTCAAACTAAAACAGGCCTCGTTCTATACAAGGCCTGTATAATTTTTGCATGTAATTAATCTTTTCAACAATACCTTATTGCAAAAAATTACTAAAGCAATTAATTTCTTAATTCACGTAATTTTTGCTGCACAATCTTTTTTTGATCATCGTTCAGCAGAGCCAATATCTGCTCTTTGGCTTCATGCCTTGCTTCATGTAACCCATCCTTCATATCATCTCCTCCGGTTTCTTTAATTTCAGCTCTCTCCTGCCTGAAATTTTTAAATATTTCCCTGATCTTTTGTTCCTGGTCATCAGTTAAATTTAATGATGGTTTGATGGTTTCAAAAATCTGGCGGAATCCACCTTTGCGATCTGCGCCACCAGTAAGGTTGTCGAGTAATCCCATAATTTATTTTTTAGTTTAAAAAATTGAAAGATAAATAATACAAATGGAAAAAGAAATAGAACATGATTAACTCATCAAACTATTCGTGCCTGTTTGTTAATATATCAACTCTTAAATTTCCCTTATTTATCTTTGCATCCTTTTGTATGAAGGCAAGAACTCTCAAACGCGACAAAGTAAATATCATTACGCTGGGTTGTAGCAAAAACCTTGTTGATAGTGAAGTATTAAGCGGGCAACTAAAAGCAAATGACATCAATGTGGTACATGAAAACCTCAAACTTGATCATAACATTGTTGTTGTAAACACCTGTGGTTTTATTGATAAAGCAAAAGAAGAAAGTATCAACACCATTTTAGAACAGGTGAACCTGAAAAAACACGGGAAACTGGACAAAGTATATGTAACAGGATGTTTGAGCGAACGGTATCGACAAGACCTGGGAACAGAAATCCCCGAAGTGGATGCATGGTTTGGTACTTTTGAATTGCCATTGATGTTGCAGGCATTCAATGCTGATTATAAAAAAGAATTACTGGGAGAAAGAGTGCTGAGCACGCCAAAACATTATGCATACTTAAAAATCAGCGAAGGATGTAACCGAACTTGTGCATTTTGTGCCATTCCTTTAATGAGAGGCAAACATATCAGTAAAACAATTGAGGAAATTGTAGCAGAGGCAAAAGGTTTGGTAAAAAGTGGTGTTAAAGAAATTATGCTCATTGCACAAGAGCTTACATATTACGGACTTGATATTTATAAAAAAAGGATGCTCGCTGACCTGTTGAAAAAATTAAGCGATGTGCAAGGGCTGAAATGGATACGATTGCACTATGCTTATCCCAACAAATTTCCATTTGAAATTTTGGATGTCATGCGCGAAAGGGAAAATATCTGTAATTATCTTGATATGCCTTTGCAACATGCCAGCAACCGGATGTTGCAACTGATGAAAAGACAAAGCACAAAAGCTGAGATTGTTGAAACAATTAATGCAGTAAGGGAAAAAGTACCTGGCATTTGCTTACGCACTACTTTAATTGCGGGCTTCCCGGGAGAAACAAGGGATGATGTGGCAGAACTGAAAACTTTTTTACAGGAACAACGATTTGACAGGGTGGGTGTGTTTACTTACTCACACGAAGAAGGGACAAGTGGATATAATTTAGTTGATGATGTGCCAGCATCAGAAAAACAAAAAAGGGCTGAAGAATTGATGGAAGTGCAACAGGAAATCAGTTATGAAAAAAATGCAGAAAAAATTGGAAAGATCTATAAAGTAATTATTGATAAAAAAGAAGCAGGCCGATATCTTGGCCGCACAGAATTTGATAGTGTAGAAGTGGATAATGAAGTCATCATTCATTCAGAAAACAAACTACCTATAGGTGAATTTGCACAAATAAAAATCACCAATGCATTTGACTATGATCTTGAAGGTGAAGTGATAACCGGTTAGCTTTATTTCAAAATAAAAAGTAATCATCTAATGATTGATATAACTTGTCATAATAATTTATGCTTAACAATAAATTTTTTCAATAATAAAGGTGTATCATTTTACAAATTAAGTAACAGGAAATATGTGCGATCTTAATGGGGATGGATTCATTCACAACACTACAATAAAACACTTAAATCGGTTATGGAAATAGTTTTTTTATACATAGTACAATCAAAACTCAATTTTTAAAATTTTGTTTATTATTAAAATACTATTATTTATAAAAAAAACCTCTGCTAAAACAGTATAGCAGTAATTTTCATCGGTAAAAACTATCACTTTACGATATATATCTTAGTGATGGTGAAGTTTCAAAAATTAATCTTACTTCTCATAATATATTTGACATGGGCATGGAAATACATTGCAGCTACATTCATTATGAACAGACAGGATATTTTTCCAAACTGGCTATTGACTATATCAATGGCGCCGATCAGCTTAAAGAGTTTTATAATCTACCGCCAACTATTGAAGGGCTACAACAATCAATAGAACAACGTAAGGGTTTCAGATTCCGGAATGTTTTGGTGGAACAGTTGCGGGATCAATACAAAGACATTGAAGTTACACCAAAGATTTTTGAAAATATTGCTGCTTTAGGTGAAGAAAACACTTTTACAGTTACTACAGCGCATCAGCCCAATATCTTTTCTGGCCCTTTGTATGTGATATATAAAATTTTTCACGCCATTAAACTGGCGGAAACATTAAAAACTAAATGGCCTGAAAATAAGTTTGTACCTGTATATTTTATGGGTAGTGAAGATGCTGATTTAGATGAACTGAACAACATCAGCATAGACCAGAGAAAATATGTTTGGCAAACAAAACAAACAGGAGCTGTTGGCAGAATGAAGGTGGACAAATCATTACTTCAGTTAATGAACGAAATGGAAGGCCAGTTAAGTGTAACACCGTTTGGCAAAGAGTTGATGGATATTTTTCGTTACAGCTATCAGGAAAAAGACCTGATACAGCAATCAACTCTAAAATTATTAAATAGTGTTTTTGGAAAATATGGATTAATAGTCTTGATAGCTGATAAACCTGCATTCAAAAAAGTTTTTCAGCCTGTACTGGAAAGAGAATTGAAAGAACAGTTTTCACATAAGGCTTTAGAAAAAACGATAGAAAAGTTAAGTGAAAATTATAAAGCACAGGCAGCAGGCAGAAACATAAATTTATTTTATTTAAAAGATGATAAGAGGGAAAGAATTGAACTGGATGATGATAAATTTAAAGTTGAGCACCTGGAATTAGAATGGACAGAAAATGATATTATTAAAGAACTGGATGAACATCCTGAACGATTTAGCCCGAACGTAATTTTAAGAGGAGTGTTTCAGGAAACCATTTTACCTAATATTGCGTTTATAGGCGGTGGAGGTGAACTGGCTTACTGGATGGAACTGAAAGGAGTGTTTAACCAGGCTGGTATTCCATATCCTGTTTTATTATTGCGAAATTCATTTTTAATAATTGATAAAAAGCAAAACGGCATAATCGAAAAAACAGGTTTACAATATGAAGACCTTTTTTTAAGTGAACATGCAATAATGAAAAAGATTGTGGCCACAAAAACTAATAATGCTTTTGCACTGAATGATAAACTTGAAAATTTTGAAACTTTATATGATGCACTGGAGCAACAAGCCATTCAAATTGATGCTTCCTTAAGAGCGCATGTAGAATCATTAAAAACAAAAGCGATAAAGAAATTAAAAGAGCTGGAGAAAAAGATGTTGAGATCAGAAAAAAAGAAATTTGCAACAGATCAGTCGCAGTTACAGAAACTAAAATCAAAACTTTTCCCAAATGGAAGCTTGCAGGAAAGAGTGGAAAATTTTTCAGGATTTTATTCAATGTTGGGTAATCAATTTTTAGATGATATTTTTTTACATTCAAAAGGCTTGGATCAAACATTTGCAATATTGAGTTATACTTGATTATAAATAGTATTGTTTAATTAATCCAATCTTATCAAATCAAAATTAAATTATGAAGAGGTATTTACAACTTTCAACCATTTTGCTACTGCTTGCGTTTGCTTCATGTCGTAAAACAGATTTCGAAACATCGGGACCTGTGGATGCATCAGATTTTGATTTAAGCGCCGCAGCGGCGCCACCTAATATTATTATAATGTTAGCTGATGATATTGGCTATGAAATTCCAAATTATACAGGTGGCCAGTCTTATTCTACGCCAAATATGAATTATATCGCATCACATGGCATGCAGTTTACCCAGGCACATACAGCGCCTCTATGCTCACCCAGCAGAACTATGTTGATGACAGGAAAATATAACTTCAGAAATTATACTACCTGGGGCACATTAGATACTTCTTCCAATTATATGATTGCAAACATGCTAAAGAAAAAAGGCTATACTACCTGTATGGCTGGCAAGTGGCAATTTGATGGTGGTGATGCTTCAATCAAAGCATTTGGATTTGATAGATATCTTGTAACAAATCCATTTAATGTAGATTTCGAAGATAATGGTAAACTAAAATTCTACAAAGACCCGCAGATTTATGAAAATGGCGCTTACTGGCCTGACAGTAAAACAAAAGGAAAATATGGCGATGACCTGATCAGGGATTATATGTTTAATTATATTGACTCAGTAACTGCTTTACCAAAAAGAAAACCTTTCTTTATTTATTGGGCTACCAACCTTGTTCATGAACCATTTTGTCCTACTCCGGATGATCCTGAATTTGCTACATGGAATTCAGACAAGAAAAAACAACCAGGTGATTCAATTTATTTTCCATCAATGGTAAAATATGAAGACAAATTAATTGGTCAGTTATTAAATAAACTTCAAGATAAGAAAATCACAGGCAGGACACTTGTTTTCTTCCTGGGTGATAATGGTACAACTGCCGACATACATAGTTTATGGAATGGGCAAGTGGTTGGTGGCGCCAAGTCTTCATCCACAGAAGCAGGTACACATGTGCCAATGTTAGCATACATGCCAGGACGGATACTAAATAATTCTGTTGATACAAGCCTGATCAGCCTTGTTGACTTTTTTAATACAGTTGCTGATGCAGGACAAACAAAAATTCCAAAAAAATATGGAACAATGGATGGCATCAGTTTTTACAACCAGATGTTTGGGGATTATACTTCAGTGAGACCCTGGATATTCTGCCACTTTGTTGGGGCAGGTAAAAATGAAACCAATCCGCTTTTCCTTAGGAGATGGATGCAGGATCATACCTATAAACAATATGACACTTTGCCAAATCCTAAATTCAGCAAGAAGTTTTTTAATATAATTCTCGATCCATCTGAATCGCATCCAATTCCTAAATCAAAAATGACAACACAGGAAAAACAAATAAGCAACCAGTTTTTGCAAAACATGCAACAATTACATTAAGGTTATTTTTTCATACATCATATATTGAATAATATGACGGGTTAATGCTTCAAATCATTAACCCTTTTTTTTGTGGCTTCACAAATAAGTCCTCATCTCCTGCTGATATGCCATAGCTACTCTTGCTGCTGCTTCAGCAAAATCATCCTTACCAGACGCAAAGATGATAGCCCTGCTGGCATTGATCAGCAAACCGCAATCATGATTCATTCCATATTGACTGACTTCTTTTAAACTTCCACCCTGTGCACCAACACCAGGTATTAATAAAAAATTTTCCGGAATGATTGAACGTATGTTTTCCAACTCTTTTGTTTGTGTTGCTCCTACAACAAACATCAGATTATCAGGAGTGCCCCATCCTGCAATTGTATGAATGATTTTTTCATACAGGTATTTATCATCATTCGTTTTCAGGTATTCAAAATCATTAGCACCTTTGTTGGATGTCAAGCCCAAAACAATTGTGAACTTATTTTCATACTCTAAAAATGGCCGGATACTGTCTTCTCCCATATAAGGCGCAACGGTTACTCCATCAAATGAATATGTTTCAAAAAATGTTTTCGCATATTGTGCTGAAGTGTTTCCAATATCACCCCGCTTGGCGTCTGCAATAATGAAATGTGATGATGGGATATAGTCAACTGTTTCTTCTAAAATTTTCCAACCTTTGATTCCTAACGATTCATAAAATGCAGTATTGATTTTATATGCCACACAAAAATCTTTAGTAGCGTCTATAATGGCTTTGTTGAAATCTGTCACTGCATTGTTGCCAGAAAAAAGATGTACAGGTATTTTATTAATATCTGAGTCGAGCCCTACACATAAATAAGATTGTTTCGCTTTAATTTGTTCTATCAGTTGTTTACGGTTCATCAGTGTGATTTAAAAACATTATGGCGGTTTTCTTTCATCCTTTCTGCAACATTCCTCGCATCATCATCGCTTTTCCCTAATTGTTGAATAATGTTGTCATAACTTTTTTCATCCCGGTTCTGACTAAGTTTAAATACATGTTCAATTTGGGTTAACTCAATTTCAAAACCAACAATTGCTTTCATGTTATCACTTACATATTTTTTATCCAATGCTTCAACCAGTGATGGTGAATGTGGATTGGCTTCAAATTTCTCAGTAAGTTCTGATAAAAGCTTATACAAAAAGACATCATCTTTAAAACTTAAAATGCCATTGGCATGAACAGCCTGGTAATTCCATGTACTGGCTACATTTTTTACAGAGTACCAGCTTGCACTGACATAGCTGTGTGCCGCAGTAAATATTGCTAATACTTTCGGTTCTTTTTCAAAAGCAAGTGTATGCTTTTGTTTACGCATTGTATGCGCCTGCAGAAATATTTTATTATCTCTTTCTTTAAATAAAACAGGGACATGAGTAGCAACAGGAAAATTATTTTCATCACAACCGCATAAAGTGATGAATGGATTTGCATGCATAAAAGCAAGTACATCTTTTTCACCAGCTGCTTTAAAATGTGGAATATGATACATGTGATGTCATTTATTTTTTTCTGCAGATTGAATTTGTAGTTCTAATATCTTCAGAATTATTTACACTTTCTCTGCAACTTTTTCACTGCTTACGCTTGCATTCAGCATAGATATGCATCTTGCTGCTGCTGCTGCAACATTTTCAAAAGCATTCCTTGAAATATCATCATCACTATTCATCATAGCCGGTACACCTTCATCACCACCTTCCCTGATAGATTGAACAATTGGAATTTGACCCAAAAATGCAAGGTCATATTCTTCAGCAAGACGCTTACCACCTTCTTTACCAAAAATATAATATTTGTTTTCAGGTAATTCTTCCGGAGTGAAGTAAGCCATATTTTCAACCAACCCGATAATCGGGACATTCACTTGTGCCTGTGCAAACATGGCAATACCTTTCTTGGCATCAGCAAGCGCAACCGGTTGTGGTGTTGTTACAATAACCGCACCTGTAACTGGCACAGTCTGCATCAAAGTAAGATGGATATCACCTGTGCCTGGTGGCATATCAACAACTAGGTAATCTAATTCACCCCAATCAACATCGGTTACAAATTGCTTGATAGCACTACTGGCCATCGGCCCTCTCCAAACCACAGCACTCCTTTCATCAACCAGCAAACCAATGCTCATCAGTTTAATACCATACCTGTCCAGAGGCACAATCATGCCTTTACCATTCACATCACGCATCATTGGCCTCTCACCACGCACACCAAACATAATGGGTACACTCGGCCCATAAATATCTGCATCCATCAAACCTATCTTTGCATCATGTTGTGCCAGCGCTAATGCAAGGTTTGCAGCAACAGTACTTTTTCCTACACCACCTTTTCCACTCACTACCGCAATAATATTTTTTACTCCGGGTAAAATTGTTTTTGGATCTATTCTGTTGCTCGTTGTGTTTGAGGTGAAATTAATTTGAACATCATAATTTTCATCTATTGCTCTAATTGCTTTGATGCAATCTCTACGCATAACTTCTTTCAAAGGACAGGCAGGTGTAGTAAGTATTAAAGTAAATGCAACCACATTTCCCTGAATGGTGATATCTTTCACCATGTTTAAACTCACAATATCTCTTCCAAGATCCGGTTCCTGTACCTTGCTTAATGCTTTCAATATTTCTTTTTCTTTCATCTTCCATAATTTTGTTAAAAGGTCTTTCCGGCTGCAAAGTTAACAGCAGTATCATTTATTTTGTCAGGATAATTTCTTCTTGCACGAAAATTGATTATTTATATATTTTAGGATGAATAAAAAACTTCGATACCTTTTATTATTCACAGCATTTATTTTTTGTTCGTTGTATGCACATGCTCAAAACCAACAAAAAGATTCAGTCGTGCAGTTATATGGCGTAGTGATGAGTGCAGATAGTTTAAGAGGCCTTGATGCTACCAGTATAATTGTTGTTGGTACAGGCAGGGGCACTATGACCAATAACCAGGGCGTTTTCTCCATTGCAGTTTTAAAAGGTGATACAATTCGTTTTTCAAGTATTGGCTTCAAAGACAAGACTACAATCATTCCACATAACCTTCAGGGCAATCAGTTTAGTGTCATTCAATTAATGGTCAATGATACTGCATATTTACCTGCAACCATTTTAAAACCACGCCCTTCACGCTCGCAGTTTGAACGGGATTTTGTAAATACCAGTGTACCGGCAGATGCTTTGGAAATTGCCCGACGCAATAATGATGAAGCTACCAGAAAAGCATTAATCATGAGTTTACCGGCAGATGGTACTGAAGCTGTAAATATGCAATTCAGGCAACAGGCTGCTAAGGCATATTATTCCGGTCAGATACCTCCACAAAATATTTTTAACCCGATGGCTTGGGCAGAATTTATCCAGGCATGGAAACGAGGCGATTTCAAACGGCAATCATCGCAATAGTTATAATAGTATTTTTCTTATCAACATACCTGTTTTTGTTGTTGAAAAAATAGAAATATTTTGCATTTGTAGATGCTTGCTCAACGATTGTTGTATATCTTCAACAACAAAGAAAAATATTTCCCATGTTATTTATTTTCTTAATTATTTTTCAACCAGAGTAATATATGCCTAAAGCGAATTATTTCATTACCTGTTGTAATTACTAATCCCATCCTCAAATTAATGGTTCCAGGTGGATATTCTGATTATGCAATTTCTTATTAAGCAATTGGAAATGTGGAGTATTCATTTTCCTAAAAAAAGAAATTCGCCTAACCAGCATTCACTATGTGTCATGCGAGATATAAAGACTATATCAATAAACCTCATTGAAACAGTTAAAAAACGATTATTAAATATTCTTACAACAGGCTTTGTCAAAATAATTACTAACAAAATATTTCATGTTAAATTGGGTTCATCAAACTTTCCCGTTAAAAACTCTTATTTTTGAGCCGAGCAAGGAATTTTTTGTCAGCCTTTTAATAACTGATTGATTAATGTCAGAAAAAGTTACCAAAATAGGCGTTCTTACTTCCGGTGGCGATTCACCCGGGATGAATGCTGCAATACGTGCCGTAGTCAGGACAGGACTTTATCACAAGCTGGAAGTGTATGGAATCATGCGGGGCTATAACGGAATGATTGAAGATGATATCTTCAAAATGGAATCCCGGTCTGTAGCCAATATCATACAGCGTGGTGGCACAATTTTAAAAACAGCCCGCAGCAAAGATTTTTATAATGAGGATGGCAGGAAAAGGGCTTTTGATATTTTACAAAAAAGAGGTATCAACGGGCTTGTAGTTATTGGAGGTGATGGCAGCTTTACCGGAGCCTATAAATTAAGCAGAGAGTTTGGTATCCCCTGTGTCGGTATCCCCGGTACAATTGATAAAGACTTATATGGTACTGACTTCACCATTGGTTTTGATACTGCAGTCAACACAGCCGTTGAATCAATTGATAAAATCAGGGATACAGCAGACTCACACGACAGGTTATTTATTGTTGAAGTAATGGGCCGGCATGCTGGATATATTGCTTTACACAGTGGCATTGCTACAGGTGCAGAAAATATATTAATGCCTGAAATCAATACTACGCTTGATGATATGGTGGCTTCTCTTTCTGAACAGGAAAAAAGAAAAAAACTGGTCAACCTCGTTGTAGTTGCAGAAGGATATCAACCCGATCCTAACAATCCTGATTTAAGAGGTGCCGCAGAAGTAGCCCGCATTGTACAGGAAAAACTAAAAGGCCTTGAAACAAGGTTAACTATTTTAGGCCATATTCAGAGAGGAGGCCCTCCCAGTTGCATGGATCGTTTTATTGCAAGCCGTATGGGATATCATGCAGTGGAATGTTTGCTGGAAGGAAGACACAATGTGATGGTAGGTATTTTAAATAATAACATGCACTATACACCATTAGAGATTGCTATTAGAGAGAAACAAAGAATCGGGGAAGACTGGATGAATATTGTAAAAATATTAGCCAGTTAAGCTTCTCCCCATTTATAATTAAATAAAAATATTATGTCAGAAGGTATAACAAAATACCTGTACAAGGAAATGGATAAACAAGCAGGTATTGAACATACATTTCACCGTACCAAGATTGTAGCTACAGTGGGCCCGGCCTGTGACACCTATGAAAAAATGCTGGAACTGGCAAAAGCAGGTGTCAATGTTTTCCGGCTCAACTTTTCACATGGCTCCCACGATGATAAAGCAAGGATACTTGCATATATCGAAAGGATGAATGATGAAGAACCTTTCAACGTTTGTTCACTCGCTGATTTGCAGGGCCCAAAGCTAAGGGTGGGTGAAATAAAAGATGGTGCCCTCGAAATAAATAATGGGGACATTCTGACTTTTACATCAAAAGAAAAAGTAGTTGGTACCAAAGAAAAGATTTATGTTTCTTATCCCAATCTTCATGCTGATGTAAAAATAGGTGACAAGATTTTAATTGATGATGGCAAACTGGAAGTGGTTGTCATTGAAATAACACCTGATGATGATGTAAAAGTAGCAGTTTCTTATGGTGGTATATTATTACCAAAAAAAGGATTGAATCTTCCTGATACAGAAATTTCATTACCTGCTCTTACAGAAAAAGATTTACTTGACCTCGACTTTATCCTCGATCAGAAAGTGGACTGGATAGCATTGTCATTTGTGCGCAAAGCAGAAGACATCATTGATTTAAAAAGAAGGATCACAGAAAGAAACTCTCTCAGTAAAGTAATTGCCAAGATTGAAATGCCATCAGCATTGAAAGACTTACGCAATATCATCTTAGAATCTGATGGTGTTATGGTCGCACGCGGTGATCTCGGTGTAGAACTTCCGGTTGAAAAAGTTCCGATGGCACAACGTGATATCATTCGCAAGTGCATACACCGTGCAAAACCTGTGATTGTTGCTACACAGATGATGGAAAGTATGATTGACCACATCAAACCCAACAGAAGTGAAATCACAGATGTGGCCAACGCTGTTTTGGAAGGTGCTGATGCAGTCATGTTAAGTGCTGAAACAGCTACAGGAAAACACCCTGTTTTAGTGGTGGATACAATGCGCCGTATCATCCTCGAAGTGGAAAAAACAGAATACCGTTATAACCGCGAAGAAGATTTGAAACCCCTCGCCCACTCACCATCTTTTTTAAGTGATGCCATCTGTTATAACGCCTGTAAAATAGCCAAAGATGCCAATGCAGATGCTTTGATTGGAATGACGCAGAGTGGCTACACTGCATTTATGCTCAGCAGTTACCGGCCTCAAAGCCCGTTATATATTTTTACAAAAGTAAAAAGCCTCGTCAACCAGTTAAGTTTAAGCTGGGGTGTCAGGGCATTTTATTATGATGAAGAGGTAAGTCTTGATGATATTATTTTTGACCAGATAAATATCTTAAAAGAAAGAGGCTTTATCAAATCGGAAGACGTGGTCATCAACACCGGTAGCACACCGGTGAATTTGCATTTGCCCACCAATGTATTAAAAATTACAAAAATCGAATAAAAACATCCCCCCTCAATTGGGGGTTTTTTTATCCTACGCATACGATTGCATTGAGGTCAGGTAAAATGATTTTGTACTTTTGAAAACATTCCTGAATTAAAATAAATCCTGCTTCACACAGGTAAATGGAAATTTGTGAAAACCTAAATGTTGACTTGGTTTAAGATAAGTAATGACAATCTTTTTAATTCATTTATTAAATTTCCATACTTGTCTATAAAACAGAAGAAGAATATAATTCTGCAACAGGTAAACATGTAGTAGCTTTTTAAAAAAGAATAAAAATTATTTACATGAAGAAAATCCTCAGCATTTTATTCATCATCGCGACAATGCCTTGTTTTTCTCAATCAGCGCTCAACATTATACCACAGCCTGTAAAAGTAGAAGCCAAAGCCGGCACATTCACCATAACCGGCAACACAACAGTTTTTTTTACACAGAAAGAACTTTCAAAAAGTGCGGTTTTTTTAAACACTTACTTTAAAAAGTATTATGGTTTTGCATTGCTTGTACA
This sequence comes from Bacteroidota bacterium, assembly GCA_018268035.1. Taxonomy (GTDB): domain Bacteria; phylum Bacteroidota; class Bacteroidia; order Chitinophagales; family Chitinophagaceae; genus Parafilimonas. Next base: position 120,836 of record JAFDXI010000163.1, read on the forward strand.
AAACAAACAATTATACCCGGAAGGGAAAATTGCATTGGAGATAAAGCCAAAAGTTGCCACCATACCCGGTGGTTATGCCATGCAGGTAAATGGGAACAATATCACTATTACAGGCAACGATGCCCAGGGTGTTTTTTATGGCATTCAGACATTGATACAATTATTACCTCCACAAAAATCAAACAGCCTTGCAGTGCAGCAATGCAGTATCGTTGATTCACCCCGTTTTGCATACCGCGGTCTGCATCTTGATTGCGGCCGTCATTTCTTTTCTGTTGATTTTATTAAACAATATATTGATTTCATCGCGATGCATAAAATGAATACTTTTCACTGGCACTTAACTGAAGACCAGGGTTGGCGCATCGAAATAAAAAAATACCCAAAGCTTACTGAAATTGGCAGTTGCAGGAAAGGCACTATCACTGGTCACCATCCCGGCACTGGCAATGATTGTAAAAAAGATTGCGGTTATTACACCCAGGCACAGATAAAAGATGTAGTGAAATATGCAGCCGACAGGTATATAACCATTATTCCTGAAATAGAATTGCCTGGCCACTCATCAGCAGCTATAGCAGCATATCCGCAGTTAAGTTGTTTTCCAAATGAAAATACACCCATCGCAAAGGGGGTTACGTGGTGTGGTGATTCCACAGGAAAACAGGTACAACAAAGCTGGGGCGTATATCCCGATGTTTTTGCACCAACTGATTACACCTTCAAATTTTTGGAAAATGTTCTGGATGAAGTGATGCAACTTTTTCCTTCAAAATATATCCACATCGGTGGTGATGAATGTCCTAAAGAATATTGGGAACGTTCAGCATATTGCCAACAGTTAATAAAAGACAGTGGCTTAAAAAATGAAGAAGGACTGCAGAGTTATTTCATCCATAAAATCGAAAGATATTTAAACAGCAAAGGTCATTCTATAATTGGCTGGGATGAAATTTTAGAAGGAGGACTTGCACCTAACGCAACAGTAATGAGCTGGCGGGGTGAAGCTGGAGGTATAGCCGCTGCCCAACAACATCACAAGGTAATAATGACACCAACAACGTATGTGTATTTTGATTACTCACAAACAAAACATGAAGACAGCCTCACCATTGGTGGTTACCTGCCAGTAGAGACTGTATATAATTATGAGCCATTGACACCAAATCTGACACCTGAAGAACAAAAATATATCATCGGAGCACAGGCAAACCTTTGGACTGAATATGTAAGCAACCCTGCAAAAGTTGAATATATGCTCTTCCCGCGTTTAGATGCTCTTAGCGAAGTATTATGGACACCTGCAAATGAAAAAGACTGGAATGGTTTTAAAGACCGATTGCAGCAACAATATAAGCGCTATGATTTTTTACATATCCAATATAACCCGAAAGGAATTGACAAAGGAGAATAAAACTATATTTATACTATTAAAATCAAACAATAAAAATTAATACTCAATCACTATGGTAGATTCATTTGAAAAAATTCCGGTTGAAATTTTCCCTTCACCACAGGAAGGTTCAGTTTATGCAGCCAATGAGATTGCACAACTCATCAGGCAAAAACAAAAAGAAAATACAGTTTGCGTTTTAGGGCTTGCCACCGGCTCCACTCCCATCAACCTGTACAAAGAAATGGTGAGACTGCATAATGAAGAAGGACTGAGCTTTAAAAATGTTATCACATTTAACCTTGATGAATATTTCCCGATAAAAAGAGAAGAATTTCAAAGCTACTGGAGTTTCATGCATCGGCATTTATTTGACCACATTGATATTGATCCTAAAAATATCCATATACCCAATGGTGATTTATCAAAAGATGCTGCCAAAAAATTCTGTATCGAATATGAACAAATGATTCAGGATGCAGGTGGCATAGATTTACAGATATTAGGTATTGGTAATAACGGACATATCGGTTTTAATGAACCTGGCTCCAGCATTTTTTCAAAAACACGTTTAACCAACCTCGACAACAATACCCGCATTGCCAATGCAAGGGAGTTTCAAAATATCACCAAAGTGCCAAGGCTAGCATTAACAATGGGCATCAGCACCATCATGAAAGCCAAAAGGATCTTACTCATGGCCTGGGGATTTAAAGCGCCTGTGGTGGCAAAAGCAGTTGAAGAACATGTAACCGAACAAGTACCTGCAAGCATACTGCAACAACATGATAACTGCACCTTTATTTTAGATGAATTAGCAGCTTCAGAATTAACCCGTTTTAAATCACCCTGGCTTACAGGTGAAATAGAATGGACACCTAAAATGATTAAACGCGCTGTGGTAAACCTCGCATTAAAACTGGATAAACCTGTTTTAAGTTTAACTAACCATGATTACAACGAAAATGGTTTAGGTGAACTACTCGTGGAAGAAGGTGAAGCTTATGAAATCAATCTAAAAGTTTTTTATTTATTGCGTGACAGCATCACCGGATGGCCAGGTGGAAAACCTGCATCACAACTGCCTGCACATCCCGAACGCAGCCTGCCATATCCAAAACGTGTCATCATATTTTCACCACACCCCGATGATGATATCATTAGTATGGGTGGCACATTCATGCGCCTGCACGATCAGGGACATGAAGTACATGTTGCCTATCAAACAAGTGGCAACATCGCAGTTACTGATGAATTTGTAACACGCTTTATAGAATTTGCTGTTGGCTTCGAAGGCATGTTTAATATCGACAATGAAAAAAGCAGTGAGATATTGGCCGAAGCACAGAGTTTTCTTTCCACAAAAGCACCACAGGAATCAGATACTGCTGAAATACGTGCTATCAAGGGTTTGATAAGAAGAGGCGAAGCAAAAGCAACATGCCGTTATGTAGGTTTGCCAGAAGGCAGATGGCATTTTCAAAACCTTCCATTTTATGAAACAGGCACTATTGAAAAGAAACCAATGGGCGAAGAAGATATTAAAATCACTATGGAATTATTGCGGTCAATCAAGCCACACCAGGTTTATTGCGCTGGTGATTTAGCTGATCCACATGGCACACATAAAGTTTGCCTTGACATCGTTTTTGAAAGCCTGAAAAGAATAAAAGCCGAAGGTGACGAATGGGTAAAAGACTGCTGGATGTGGTTGTATAAAGGTGCATGGCAGGAATGGGATATAGCTGATATAGAAATGGCCATCCCTATGAGCCCGGGCCAGGTATTAAAAAAACGTCACGGGATTTTTATTCACCAAAGCCAGAAGGATTCAGTGCCTTTCCAGGGCAGCGACAGCCGTGAGTTCTGGGAAAGAGCTGAAGACAGAAATGCCAACACAGCCAGCCTGTATGCTGCATTAGGGTTAACCCGTTATGCAGCTATGGAAGCATTTGTGCGTTGGCATTATTGATGCTTCGCATTATGTATCTTTTTATGTAACCGGCATTTTTAATTCTATTCAACAGTAGTTGCGTCGCACACTGCAACTACTGCTTTTCTATTTAGCTCCGCATAGCTGTTCATAGTGTACATAAATTTCGCAAATACGCTGAATGTTAAAAATTTAAAAACTGTTTCTTTATTCATGTATTCATGGCAAATAAATATCCCTATCCACAAAATAAAAGACACCATGTCTCGCAATGAATTATTTTTAAATCCTTTATTTACCTCCATGACTTTGTGCTTACTATTTGTTTCCAAAGCTTAATAACATTCAAACCACAATTCAGTATGTTTAAATATCATTTACACCTTTTACAATATTCTTAAATGGTTCAGTTTTGATTTATATGACTTTTGCAGTTGTATCAAAGAATTGAATGTTTTCAAAAAAAATATGTATGGCAACAACAAAAGAATATTTTAAAGTGCACGGGGAAAACCTTGTGAAAAAAATCAAAGAACTAATTGAAGAAGGTAACGTAAGAAAAGTAACTATCAATGATAAAAATGGTAAAGAACTCATGAGCTTTCCATTGACTATAGGAGTAGTTGGTGTAGTAGTTGCACCTGTTCTGGCTGCTGTGGGTGCCATTGCTGCTTTGGTGGGTGAGTGCAGCATAGCGGTGGAAAGAGAAGATGAAACACAATAAGAATGGTGAACCATTTTAATGATTCACCATTCTCAAAACTGTTATGCTAAAACCTTAATACAATCCCTGTTTCACAGCATCATCGTAAGAAATTGCTCTTTGTTTTTGTGCACCTAAACTTTCAATACCTAATTCAACAATATCACCTGCTTTTAAATATCTCGGAGGTTTAAAACCAAGGCCTACCCCAAATGGTGTGCCTGTTGAAATAATATCACCCGGCAACAGTGTCATGAATTGTGTAATATAAGATACCAGATAAGGCACATGAAAAATCATATCATTGGTATTGGAGTTTTGCAACAGTTCTCCATTAACTTTCAACCATAATGATAAATTATTCGGATTTGATATTTCATCTTTAGTAGCCATATAAGGACCAACCGGCGCAAACCTGTCGCTACTTTTTCCTTTAACCCACTGCCCTCCTCTTTCAATCTGAAACGCCCTTTCAGAATAATCATTATGTAAAGCATAACCTGCCACAAAATCCATCGCATTTTCTTCACTCACATAACTGGCCTTTTTTCCGATGATAACAGCCAACTCAACTTCCCAGTCTGTTTTAACCGATTCTTTTGGAATGATTACATCATCATGAGGGCCGCACAAAGCAGTTGTTGATTTAAAAAAAATAATTGGCTCTGCAGGAATGGGCGCATGAGTTTCTTCTGCATGCTTGGCATAATTCAAACCAATACAAACAATTTTTGATGGTCTTGCTATAGGTGATGATAAACGCATATCATCTGCAACTAAAGGCAGGTTTTTATTTTCACTAATAAATTTTTCCAATCTTTTCAACCCATCAGTCGCAAAGAAAATTTCATCATAATCTTCATTCAATGCAGCAGTACTGTATTTTTTCCCATTGATTATTATTCCTGTCTGCTCTTTTCCTTCATTTCCATACCTGAATAGTTTCATAAAAATATTTTTTGTTAAGTATTAAGTTTAATAAATCCGCCATCAATTAAATAATCATTACCGGTGAGAAATGATGCTTCATCGCTACATAAATACAATGCCATAGTAGCCACTTCCCTTGTTGTCCCCATCCTGCCGATGGGTTGTGTATGTGAGAGTTTTTCATACATTTCCTTCTCTTTCCCCGGATAATTTTTTGCGAGAAAACCATCTACAAATGGTGTATGTACCCTGGCAGGTGAAATAGAGTTGCAACGGATATTTTGTTGCAGGAAATCTTTAGCCACACTTAAAGTCATTGAATATACTGCACCTTTACTCATGCTGTATGCAAATCGGTCACTTAAACCAACAGTTGCTGCTATGGAAGCCACATTCAGGATAACTCCGCCATTATTTTTCTGGAACTTCGGCAATACGGCATGGATACAATTATAAGTTCCCTTCACATTGATTTTATAAACCCTGTCAAAGTCTGCTTCACTGGTATTTTGTGCATTCCCGATATGTGCAATGCCGGCAGAATTTACCAGGATATCTATTGTATCAATCGAATTTAAACAATCTATAACCTGTTGTTGGTTGCTGACATCACAGGTAAGCGCAAAGGCTTTTCCATTGTTTGATAAAATTACATCAACAGTTGACTTTGCTTTATCACTGTTGAGATCAAGAACATAAACAGTAGCACCCTGCTCAGCAAATACTTCTGCTATAGCCTGACCAATGCCACTGCCTGCGCCAGTAATAACGGCTGTCTTATTTTGTAAAGAAAACATTTGCTTTTTTCGCTAAAGTACTAAAGAAGAAATAATATCAATGGATATTATTGGACTGATATACGAGCCTGATTTAAAAAAATAAAAAAGATAAATATTTTTTCAACGATAAAACTATAGTGAAAAAAAATGTGATAGTAGCTGCAAATTCCAACAAAAAAAGACACGCTTTCAATAAAAGCGTGTCAATAATTTTTTATGAATAACCCTGTGAACCCTGTGGTACAAAACTCGAACCACTTTTTAGCGGATTTAAAGCTGTTGTGCGAACTTTAAATAAAAAATACACTCAAAATACTACAATACAATATACTGATTTTCAATATTTAAGATAC
>JAFDXI010000164.1 GCA_018268035.1 Bacteroidota bacterium
AAGCCACTGTGGCGGATCTTCACAAAGCCTTTGGGCAAGATATGCTGCTCAAACCTTCTCAAAAACTCCTCATGGCTCAGGGTCAATTCCTTTTGCTTGTTGCCATCTTTGTAATCCTTGTATTTGAAGGTGATATCTATACCGCTAATGTTGAGGATGCGATGTGTGGTAATGGCTACCTTGTGGTTTTCTTTGATGAAGACGAGATAGCGCTCCATGTGCTGTTGTCGCAAATCTTCGACCTGCAAATCATTGTAAAGCTTAAACAACAAGGTCAGTTCCTGCATATAATTGCGGACACTTCCTTTGCCCTACTCCTGAACCTTGAGCAGCTGCAAAGTGTTTTGTAGCCAGATGTTTCCACTTTCGTTGAACGTTTTTAAAGAAATGGTGTTGCCTTTCATCGGAAAAATTTGTTTTAATGAAGGGTAAAACTGGTAAATTTGTGATGACAAGCGGCTAATCACTCACCGGAGGTGTTGCTTGAACAAGCAGTTTGGCAATAGGCGGGCTGAACGGCTTCGAATGGACATTTGTGCTAAGTTCAACAGCAGTAATTCTATTGAACTTTTGTGCTAAAAATCCCCGCCTTCGGCAATACCCAAACCGTTATCGGTAATGGTGCGAAACGACCGTGCTAACATCAACCGACCGCAAAAAAACGAGAATTTGCCAACGCTTCGCAAAATTAAAAGAGGTGCAAACTGACACACAAAGCCAACGCTTTTGCACCACATTTAATTTTGCCCAACCGCACCCAAGCCCAACCGCCACCCAACTTTGCAACTATCTTAACAAACAACGTGAATAACTTTTTGAGCTAAAATTATTGGCAGATAAAAATTATTCTGTACTTTTGGACAAAATACGCCAAAGCAAAAAATGTCAAAAACAAAAAGCATATCATTTGGAGAATACATTAGGACACTTCGGGAAAACGCAAATCTTCCGCTTAGGAAAGTTGCGGCAGAGTTAGACATTGACACATCAACTTTGAGTAAGATAGAAAAGAATGAACGCAATGCTAACGAACAAATCATTGACGGAATTTCCAAAATTTTTCACATTGACAAAGCTGATTTGAAAGTTCGTTATCTAAGCGACAAAATCACTTATCAACTTTTGGAAGAAGAAAACGGAATTGAAATTTTGAAAGTAGCGGAAGAAAAAATCAAATATTACAAGCAACAAAAATAAAATGGCAAAGAAATTTAGAGAATATAAAGCGGAAAATGCAAATTGGATAACACTTGCGACAGGAGAATTTTATCCTGACATTCTTGTTGATGCTTGTAATTTATACAAACCTGTTCTTGAACTTTTCGGACAACTTTTGAAATCAAGCGAAAGTTCCGAAAAACTGTTTTTGCAAACAGTTGAAATTAGCCAACCTTGGATGCGTGTTCAACTCGCAAGAGTTTTTAGAAAATATGTAAGTCCGAACACGCCTGTTGAAATGCTCAAACAAAAACGAAAAGCAGAATGGATTTGCAAAGAATTTGGTAAAGGTTTCAGACCAATCGTTGAAGTTCAAAAAGCATTTTTATCAAGACCAATTCCCGATGAGGCTTTGTGTGCTGTTCTTTGGGAATACAAAGACAGAGGACAAAAAGGTTATGATATGACCGAAAGAATGTTTGAACTTTTGCGAAGCAAATTTCCCGACTTTGAAATACTTGGACCCGAACGTGCAGGCAGAGATATTTTGCTTGGCGAAGTGTTTGAAGATTATACAAAACCCGACCGTCCTGCTGATTTTATCATTAAAGACGGAAACAACATTTTAGCCGTTGGATTTGCACGATACGATTCTGACAGAGGCGGTGCACAAGAAGATGACCGAACAGGCGGTTATTCCAACGCTTCTCGTGAGTTACTTGAATATGCAAAAGGTATAGATTTAAAAACAAAAATCATTTTCGTTAATGACGGACCGGGTTTGCTGTTGGGTTCAATGTGGGACGATTACAGTTACATTGAAGAAGCATCTGACGACATCAAAGTGGTTACACTACGAATGATAACCGAAAGAATTACCCTTGAATGGTTAAACAGTTAAGACTATGGCAACAGGCATAACAAAAACAATGTGGCAGGAAACAGTTCAGATTATTTCGTCCGAACAATTTCCGTTTGAAACCGATTATGAAATTACCTACAAAGGCAAAATGCCTGAAAGAGAAATTATATCAACGCCATACAGCGAAAAATACGAATCACTTTATGGTGAGTTTAAAGAACATAAATTGTTATATGGCGATAATTTAGATGTGTTGCGTTTTCTGTTGCAATCAGGAAACTTGAAAAATAAAGTCAAACTGATATACATTGACCCGCCTTACGGAACAAACAGTATTTTTCAATCACGAAATCAAAAAGATTCTTACAAAGACGATTTGATAGGTAGTCATTTTATTGAGTTCATTAGACGAAGATTGATTTTGTTGCGTGAACTGTTGTGTGATGAAGGTTCTATTTACATTCATCTTGATAGCAATATGACTTCGCAAAACAAAATCATAACGGACGAACTTGTTGGTGCAAAAAACTATCGAGGTTTCATCACACGAAAAAAATGCAGCAACAAAAATTCTACACGAAACACTTACGGAAATATTTCTGATTACATTTTGTTTTATTCCAAAACAGAAAATTTTACTTGGCACCGAGCAACCGCAGTTTGGACAGACGAAAAGATTTTGAAAGAATATCCGTGCATTGACGAAGCCACAGGAAGACGATACAAAAAAGTGCCAATTCACGCACCGGGAATTAGAAACGGAGAAACAGGAAAAGAATGGCGAGGAATGTTGCCACCACAAGGAAAACATTGGCAATACACACCTGACAAATTAGATGAGTTCGACAAAAAAGGAGAAATTTATTGGTCAGCAAATGGTAATCCGAGAAGAAAAGTTTTTTTGGATATGGACAGAGGAATTCCTGTTCAGGATATTTGGTTAGACACACAAGATTCGTTGAATCAAAACATCAAAATCACAGGTTATCCAACCGAAAAAAATCCTGATTTATTGAAACGAATTATCGAAGCATCATCAAACGAAGATGATATAGTTTTAGATTGTTTTGCAGGTTCGGGAACAACACTTGGTATTGCAGAACAATTAGGCAGAAAATGGATTGGCGTAGATAATAGTTCGGAAGCGATTGACAATATTTTGAAACGCTTTTTTGTAGGACTGCAAGGAATGGGCGACTATGTTAATGGCAAAAATGATTCTGAAAACAGTCTTTTCCAAACTACTCTTTTTGAACCAAAGGCAGAATATGGTAAGGCTTTGAAAACTGATTTTGAACTTTTATCAGATTCAAGATATTCAGATTTGATAAACGAGATTTTAGAGAATTATTTAAACGGATAAAATATGGCAATTTTTACCAAACAAGAATTTCAAACGATTGCATACAACAAGGCAAGAAGTAAAGGGTATGTTACCTTAAATGAAAGCAGAACTTTTTCCGAAAGTTCATCAAGAACAAGTGTTTTTTTATCTCATTCTCATTATGATAGAACGTTAATAGCCCAAGCAAAAACATTTTTCGAGAATTTAGGCA
>JAFDXI010000165.1 GCA_018268035.1 Bacteroidota bacterium
ACCGCCTGCAAACAACAAGTGTTACCGGCGCAGTTAATTATTCCAATGTCATTGCGATAAATAATACATCAATAAAAATTTCGCCCAACCCGGCAAAAAATATTTTGCATATTGAAGGTTTGCCAAAGGATAAAAAAGTAAAACTGAGTGTAATTGACCTTACCGGAAAGGTGAAAATGAAAACCATCGTCAATGCGGTACCGTTATGCAATATCAATATCGCTTCCCTGCATCCGGGGAATTACCTGTTGAAAATAGAAAATGGCAGTGATGTGGTAACAAAGCAATTTTTGAAGGAGTGATGGGAAACCATACAATCTTACCGGGTTAAAATCAACCATCCATTCGCACAATCAGATTCAGCTAATATCGTATTATTTAGCATCAAAATCAACCACAACTTTTTGTGTACGAGGATGACTTTGACAGGTGAGGATAAAACCATCGGCCACTTCATCCTGTTCCAGGCCATAGTTGACATCCATGTCCACTTTCCCTTCAATCAATTTTGCTTTGCAGGTAGTGCAAACACCACCTTTGCAGGCATAGGGTAAGTCAGCGCCCTGTTGCAATGCAGCATCAAGGATACTTGAGTTATTGAAAGGCAGGTCAAATTCAAAACTCCTGCCATCAAGTTTGATTTTTATATGCGCAACATCATCATCAACAGCGCTGGGTGTAGCAACATTTTTTTTCTTTTTTGACAGGTTGGTATTTGCAGTATTAAAAAGTTCAAAGTGTACTTTTTCAGGGTTTATATTTTTTGATTCAAGCCATGCTTTGATGGCAAAAATCATTTCTTCCGGACCACAGATAAAAAAATCATCAGCATTTAATGGCAACACATATCTGAATAACTGTTCACATTTTTCAATGGTAATCCTTCCTTCATTCAAAGGTGTTTCAGTATGTTCACGGCTCAGGATATGGATAACCTGGAACCTTTCCATATACTGATCTTTCAAACCTTCAATTTCTTCTTTGAAAATGATGGAACGGCTGTTGCGGTTGCCATATATAAGTGTGAAACTACTTCCAGGCTGGTTGAGCAAACCTGTTTTAATTATAGATAACACAGGTGTAATGCCACTGCCTGCAGCAAAGAAAATATATCTTTTTGTATCTTGTGAATGAGGCAAAACAAAATGGCCAAGTGGTGGCATCAGTTCTATTTCATCGCCGGTCTGCAATCTCAGGTTAGCAAATTCAGAAAAAGCGCCACCTTCTACTTTCTTCACTGCAATGCGCCACTCATTTTGCAAAGGAGAACTGCAAAGTGAATAAGAGCGCCGCACATCTTCATTATCAATCATTGCACGTAACGTGATATGCTGGCCTGGTAAATAAGAAAATTTTTCCTGCAAATTTTCGGGCACATCAAATAAAACAGAAACACAATCTTCAGTTTCCCTGCGGACTTCTTTTACCCGGACTTTTTCAAAATGTGTTGACATGAAATAAAACCTTAGTTATTTTTTCAAACCATCAATCAATATGGTTATCATGTGTTCTTCCAGTTCTTCACCGGAGATTTTAAATTTGCTGCGGTGCCAGCTTTCAATTCCGCTTACTGCATGTAAAACAATCAGCACAGAAGTGGAAGCATCAATTTTATTGATTTCACCATTGTCTATACCTTGTTGTACAATAGCAGCAAACCTTTTACGGTAATTGCGCCGTTGGTTATGAAAATTGGAAAGATAAGGGTCGGCAAGGTAGCGCCATTCACGGTCGCTGATATAAACTTCCTCAAAATTATTTATCATCTGCCTGATATGAAAACGGAGTAAAGTCTCCAGTTTTTCAATGGGCCTTGCATCGGATAACTCCACCACATGGATATGTTCCCAGAAAGCATTCGCCACATTAAAACATATATCGTGCAGCAATTCGGTTTTGGAACGGATATGATTATATAAACTGGCAGCCTCCACTCCCACCCTTTCAGCGAGTTCACGCATGCTTGCTGCCTTATAACCTTTTTCATAAAAAAGGGTGACAGCAGCTTTTACAATCACTTCTTTACGTGAACCATCTTTGCCAGTTCTTATTCTTGCCATGCGACAAAAATACTTCTTATAGTTTGAATTTGATTATTGCTTATTTTCTTAATTATATACCTGCACAGCTTTCCAGGAAATGAACAGTAAAGTTTAATGATAGTATTAAATATTACTTATCACATTCGCGTGTCAGAATATCGCAAAGCCAGTTAAAAAGAACGATGAATAATCAAGTTTGATTTTCTACAATTAAAATAAGTCATTATTAAAACATGGATTTTATCTGGCATCCATATAAAGTGTAATAAATATTATCATTGTTACATTGCTCCTGGCACCTTATTTTATCACATAACTACATCCCTTGCTAAACTTTCAACTATTCAGATCAACCGTTCAATAAATATTTTCATTTATTTCTGAAAACCCAAACAACATTTGTTTGTTCAAATGTTTCTGTCATTTTTTTTAACCAATAAATACCAAAATCATGAAAAAGAATTTTCTGCTCAGAACAACCTTTCTTACAAGTTGTATGATTACTGTTTGTTTATTCAATTATGCATTTGCTCAATCCTGGAATATCACTGGCAATGCCGGCATTACCCCTTCCAATTATCTTGGAACAAAAGATACCAAAGCGCTTGTGTTTCGCACGAATGCATTGGAGCGTGGCAGGATATTTGGCCCAAGCGGTGCCTGGCGTATTGGCACTGCCACTAACAGTGTGCAAATAGATTCTTCAGGTGTTTTAACTTTTAATGGCATAGGTGCTTATCAAGTTGGTGGCAATAAATATGTATTCAAATATTCCGGCAACCCAAAGTATGGCCTTTTCTTTAACTCTACAAAAATGCAATACGAGTTCAGAAATGGAAGCGCTACCCCGGTTTTTTATATAAATGCCAATACCGGTGCAGGTACATTTTTAGGGCCAGTAAAAATAGGCGCATATACTTTGCCCGCAACAGATGGAACAAATAACCAGGTATTAAAAACTGATGGTGCTGGTAATCTCACATGGAAGAAAGATAATAACACAATTTATACAGCAGGTACAGGCATCAGTATTGCATCGGGTACTATAACAAATACAGCACCTGATCAATTGGTTTCTCTTACCGGCACAAAGGGCATTTCAATAAGCGGCAGTTATCCAAATTTTACCATTAGTGGTGTTGGCTTCTGGAATAAAACAGGTAATGCAGGCACTTCCCCTACAACAAACTTTATAGGCACAACCGATTCTGTTGACTTTGTTATAAAAACAAAAAACAGCGAAGTCATGCGTGTTACTGCTGCAGGAGATGTTATTATTGGAACATCTGCGCCAGGGTATAAATTGGAAGTGAATGGTGGAAGTGAAAACGGATTAGCCAGTTTTGGTGCTAATTATGGAATTTTCGGTTATAGTGATGGAGGCACCGGAGTCACAGGAACCAGTAATCACAACATTGGGGTAGAAGGAAATGGTGGTACCTATGGCGTTTATGGAGTAGGTTATACTTATGGGGTTTACGGATACAGCAATGGTGATTATGGCGTTTACGGATACAGTAGTAGTAATTATGGCGTTTACGGATCGAGCACTAAAATAGGAGTATATGGAGTTGGTAATAATTATGGCGTTTATGGAAGCAGTGCTCTTATAGGAACATACGGCAATGGTGATTCTTACGGTCTTTACGGCTATAGCACGGATGGAGATGGGGGCACGTTTAGTTCAGCAAATGGAGAGGGAAGTAGTAATGTATCAAACTACAGTTATGGCTCTTATCATTATGCTTACGAAAATGATGCTTTGTATGCTTTTGATCATGATAATATAAATTACTATGCCGGTTATTTTGATGGTGATGTTTACACAAGTGGCACCTATGTTAGCTCCGACAGAAACCTGAAGAAAAATATAAAAGATTTTTTAAGCGCCATGAGCATCATCAACCAACTGCAACCAAAACAATTCGATTTTAAACATGATAGTATTTATGCAAAAATGAATTTGCCAATTGGAAGCCATTATGGGCTTATTGCGCAGGATGTAGAAAAAGTATTACCCAACCTCGTAAAAGATTCAAAGTTTGATATACCGGAAATACCCAAGATTGGTAAAGAGCCAGATACTACAAAACAAAAACATCAAAAACAATCCATCAATTTCAAAGCGGTTAACTACACCGAATTTATACCCATTATTATTAAAGCCATGCAGGAACAACAACAAATGATCAGTAATCAGCAAAAAGAAATTGATGATTTAAAAACAAAGGTTGAAAGTCTTGAACAGCAAAAATCTTTTTCATCTGCACAAACAGCAAGTGATGCAACAGAAAATAATATAACAGCCACCAGTGCCACACTCGATCAGAATATTCCTAACCCGCTTAGCAACAGCACCAGCATTGGATATTACATTCCATCAAATCTGCACAATGCCACACTGATGATTACTGATATGAACGGGAAAAAAATTAAACAAGTTTCATTACAACCTGGCAAAGGCAATATAACTATTGATGCCACCACATTAAGTGCAGGGGCATACAGTTATTCATTGATGATAAATGGAAAAATTATTGCAAAAAGAAAAATGATTGTTACACGATAATAAAAAGACTGGATAAAATACCCAACGGCCCTGCTTTGTAGCGGGGTCGTTTTTTTTATAAACCATGAAAAATAAAATCTGTTTATACATTATGTTGTTTGATTCATCCAGGACTTATAAAAAAATATTTCATCACCTGTAACATTTTTGTTTTCCCTGTATCAAAATGAAAATAAAAAATCATGAATAAATTTCTTTTATCCGTTTTAGCGGTATTATGTTTGAATGTTTATGTTAACGCACAATCTTCATTTCCATTTGAAGTAAAAGTTTCCGGTCATGGTAATAAAAATATTGTTTTCATTCCCGGCCTTTCCTGTTCGGGTGATGTGTGGAATGAAACTCTAACCCGTTATAATAAAGATTATACCTGTTATGTGCTGACCTTTCATGGCTTTGCAGGTGCGGCTCCTGATGATACTGCAAGTTTTAAAGAATGGGAAGATGCAGTTGCAGGTTTTATCAAAGAAAAGAAAATTGAGAAGCCAATTATCATCGGTCATAGTATTGGTGGCGGCATGGCATTGCTCCTCGCATCAGATTATCCTGAACTTGTTTCCAAAATAATTGTAGTGGATGCACTGCCTTGCCTCGCTGCAATTCAAAACCCAAACTTTGATTCCAACCCCCACCCTGATTGTTCACCATTTATCAAAAGATTTCAATCTATGACTGATGAACAATTTTATAAGATGCAGCAACAAAGCATGTCATCATTGATGACAGATACGGTACATTTGAAAGATGTGATTCAATGGTCAGTACAATCTGACCGGAAAACCATGGCTGAAATTTATTGCCAGTTTTTAAACCTCGATATGAGACAAACAATTTCATCTGTTCAATGCCCTTCATTGATATTACTGGAAGCACCATTTAAAGAAATGAGTGATGCTGTTACAGCCCAATATAAAAATATAAAAGATGCTCAATTGGTTTATGCTACAAAAGGATTGCACTTCATCATGTATGATGATACAACCTGGTATTTTGAACAATTAGATAAATTCCTGAAATAATCGTGATGGAGTTTGAAGAAATGTATAAACAGTACAGCCCAAAAATTTTCCGGCTATGCATGGGTTATGTAAACGACAGGGATTGGGCAAAAGACCTGGTGCAGGAAACTTTCATACAGGTCTGGAAAAACCTGCACACATTCAGGAATGAATCGGCTATAAGCACCTGGATATTCAGGATTGCCTCCAATAATTGTTTAAGACAGATAGAACGTTCATCCAAAATGCCAAAAGCAGCATTGCCCATTCAACTTGAATACAAAAATGATTCAGCAATTGAAGAGCAGTTATCACTTTTATACAAGTGCATTGCCACATTGAATGAAACAGAGAGGTTGATTATTTCTCTTGCACTGGAAGATTTACCACAAAAAGAAATTGCCGATATCACAGGCATAGCTGAAGGAAATTTACGTGTAAAAATTCACCGGATCAAACAAACATTAACCAAAAGATTTAATGAATATGCAAAGCTTTGAAAACATCCACGATTTGTGGCAAACCAATAAAGAAGAAAGCTTGCCTGATGTGAATGAAATGATAATGCAGATAAAAAAGATGCGCAAAAAAATGATCGGGAGATATTTTATTGGCGCAGTTATTTTAGTACTCACATTTTTATTTATCGGCTTTATCGGTTGGTTCTACCACTTTGAACGCTGGACTACACGGACAGGAATTTTAATAACCATGCTTACAATTGTTATGGGTGTTGTTTTTAACACCCGACTTGTCCAGTTGCTTTTACAACAGGATGATCTGACGCTTGATAACAGGAAATACCTGGAGCAGCTTTTGCATTTCCGCAATGTCCAGGGCAAAATCAGGAATCAAGGGATTGCCTTATATTTCATTTTGCTTGCTCTTGGTTTAGGGTTGTACATGATTGAATTTGCTGAGCGTAACTTATATTTTGGAATAGGAGCTTATATCATTACTTTCGGTTGGATTGTATTTGCATGGGTTTATTTTCACAAAAAGAAAGCGCACAAACAGGAAAAAGAAATCAATGAACAGATTGAAAATTTAGAAAGCCTGATAAAGACAATAGAAAAAGAATGAATAATGCAAAATTATTTCTGGACTGTTGTAATTGTACCAGTAGCTACTTGTTTCTTTGATAATATTTAGCTTTATTTTTGACCCTGATAAAAAGATTAATATGATACAAAGGATACAAACCTTATGGCTTTTACTGGCTGCAACATGTGCTTTTTTGAGTATGAAATTTGCCTTCTATTTTATTGGCCCGCATACTGAACTGGCTACAGACCAATTCAATGCAACAACCAATATGTTCATCCTGATTTTGACTGCTATTCTTGGCACACTTTGTTTATTTACAGTTTTTGTTTTTAAACAAAGAAGGCTACAGATCTGGCTCACGATATTGGCACTTGTCATCAGCCTTCTCAACATCTATCTTTATTTCAACTACAAAAAGGATTATTCAGGTGGCGGATTGGCGCTGACTTCAGTGTTTGCTTTTATTATTCCAATTTTTTTAATTTTTGCAGTAAGGGGTATTTATAAAGATCAGAAGCTTGTAAAGAGCATGGACAGGTTGAGATAAAAATTTAAACAATATCCTATCCTGAAAATTTTTTGAGAACAAACTTTATCCTGCAATTCAATATTTTTATTTTTCATAATTATTTTAATGAGAAATATTATCGCCTTCACTTTTTGTGTTGTATCAATATTTAGTTGTACAAAACAAGACTCCACCATCGCCAATGCGCAATCTGTTGATAAATCTGTATCTAACACCATTCAATTCAGCGGTTATACATGGAATATAAAACATGGCAACTGGATGGGTCCCGGTCACAATCGCTGGAGGAAAAGCAACGTCTGGGTTGACTCAAGTGGTTATCTGCATCTTAAAATATCTTATGATAGCTCCGTTGGCAAATGGTCCTGTGCAGAAGTTTCAACACAACAAACGTTTGGTTTTGGCAAATGGCAGTTTTGGGTAGAGGGGCGCATAGATAAAATGGATAAAAACGTAGTGCTGGGTTTATTCAATTATTCAGGCAATGACGGCTTTGATGAAATGGATATTGAATGGGCAAGATGGGGCAACAAAAATTATCCTAATTGCAACTTTACTGTTTGGCCGGCACAAAATGGATACAATAATTTTTCTTATACAAAGGAAGTTGCATTAGCCGGGAAAAATACAACACAACGATTTACAAGAACAGCCAACAGTGTTTATTTTCAAAGCCTGCAGGGTTTTACAGGTATAGATAAAAAAGTGTTGGCTTCAGCCACTTGTACCAACCCGCCTAACTCTATCAGCAATTTAGCAATGCCAGCATTTATCAACTTATGGTTGTTTAAAGGCATGCCACCATCCAACGGGAAAGAAGTGGAAATCATCATTCATAAATTCACTTACAAACCGGGTTAGTAGCCATATTTATCTTTCCACCTGCTTTTTAAAAATTTTCTCAATTCTTCCTCTCTTATATTTTTTCCAGGATCAAAGATCTTGGTACCGGAAATTTTTGCGGGCAAATATTCCTGTTCATCAAAATTACCTTCATAAGCATGGCTGTATTTATAACCTTTGCCATAATCCAGGTTCTTCATCAATGCAGTCGGTGCATTGCGGATATGTAGAGGTACTGGCAGATCACCATATTGCTTCACTGCTGCTGCAGCAGCGCCAATTGCAGTTGTAGCAGAATTACTTTTTGGAGATGAAGCGAGATAAATTGCACATTGAGATAATATCAACTGCGATTCAGGCCAGCCTATTTTATTCACTGCATCAAAAGTAGCATTGGCCAGCAGCAATGCGTTTGGGTTAGCATTACCAATATCCTCACTGGCAAGTATCAGCAACCGCCTTGCAATAAATTTTACATCTTCACCGCCTTCTATCATCCGTGCCAGCCAATACACTGCTGCATTTGGATCACTACCACGGATACTTTTGATAAATGCGGAAATGATATCATAATGTTGTTCGCCTTGTTTATCATATAATGCAATTTTTTTCTGTGCTATTTCCATTACCAATTTATTGGTGATAGCAACCTCTTTTTTTTCTTTACCCTGAGTAGAAGTTGAAACCGTCACTATCAATTCAAACAGGTTCAGCAATTTCCTTGCATCGCCTCCACTGATATTGATGAGCGCTTCTGTCTCCTGCAAACTGATTGAATAGTTTTTCAGAATATCATCCTGTTGCATTGCATTTTTTAAAAGTTGTATCAAATCATTTTCATTCAATGGCTTTAATACATATACCTGGCAACGGCTCAGCAAAGCAGAAATAACTTCAAATGAAGGGTTCTCAGTTGTGGCTCCAATCAAAGTAATTATACCTTTTTCAACAGCGCCAAGCAATGCATCCTGTTGTGCTTTATTGAAACGATGGATTTCATCAATAAATAAAACAGCATTTGTTTCCTGTTTTGCTTTTTCAATTACTTCACGCACATCTTTTACTCCACTGCTTATAGCGCTCAACTGGTGAAATGGCAGATGCAAAGTATGGGCGATGATATTGGCAATAGTTGTTTTACCACTGCCCGGTGGACCCCAGAAAATCATGGAAGGAATTTTTCCGCTTTCAATTGCAGTACGCAAAATGCTACCCTTACCCACCAGGTGTTGTTGTCCCGCTAATGCTTCTAAAGTTACTGGTCGCATTCTTTCTGATAATGGAGCCATAAGATGTAAAATTTATTGTTGACTGTTTACTAAGTACAGCTTACAGGTTTTTTAATTTTTCAAATTTTCAATACAGCAAAAAACTTTAGCCATACGAACTTAAATAATAAAAAATCATTGTTGTCAGATTAAAGATAATAACCCTTTGCTTTTCAAGACCTCATCCGCCGATGGCGGACTTAAAACCCTTACTGGCAAAGGATTTCAACTATTTTGAAGAATTTTAGTCGGACAACAATCATAAAAAATATAAACTATAACCATCTTTCACCATTCATATAACAATCAAATTTTTCTTTAATCAAAAACCTTTAGTTTTAAAGCCGAAAAAAATTGCCAGTGAATATTCTTGAGTTAAACAACATCACCAAAAACTACAAAACTATCAGGGCTTTAAATAATGTTTCATTTACTGTGCCCAAGGGAAGTGTATTTGGTATTTTAGGCCCGAACGGCAGTGGCAAAACCACCATGCTTGGAATTATTTTAGATATTTTAAAACCATCATCGGGCAGCTTTAGCCTGATGGGCAAACCAGCCAATGCCGAAGTAAGAAAACAAATTGGAACCTTGTTGGAAACACCGAATTTTTATCACTATTTATCGGGTGAAAAAAATTTGAAAATTGCTGCACATATTAAAGGCAAAGGTTTTGATGAGATTGATACTGTATTGCAAAAAGTAAATCTCTATCAACGCAGGCAAAGTAAATTCAACACATATTCATTGGGGATGAAACAAAGGCTGGCTATTGCTTCCTGCCTCCTGGGTGATCCTAATGTGTTGATCTTTGACGAACCTACCAACGGCCTTGACCCTAATGGCATTGCAGAGATAAGAAGTTTGATACAAAGCCTCGCAGCAGAAGGAAGGACAATTATTATGGCAAGTCATTTACTGGATGAAGTAGAAAAAGTTTGTACTCATGTTGCCATTATAAAAAATGGAAACCTGTTAACTGCAGGTAGCGTGGAAGAAGTTTTGCTGACTGATGAAATGGTGGAAGTGGGTGCTGAAAATCTTTCACTGCTGGAAAATGTTTTACAACAAATGGGCGGATTTTCATCCATCAGGAAACAAAATAATTATTTACAGTTGTTTTTTTCTAATGGTAATGCCGATGCCAAAACAATCAACCAATATTGTTTTCAACATAACATCACTCTCAACCATTTGCAAGTAAAAAAGAAAAGCCTCGAAACAAAATTCTTAGAACTCACCAACAAATAATCTGTTTTAAAAAAAGCAAAAAAATATTCAGTCATTATGTTACATCTTTTAAAACTCGAATGGCTCAAAGTAAAAAACTACCGTGCATTTTGGATATTCCTGGCATTATATCTTATCGGGCTTTTTAGTATTAATTATATAGCATTCCAGCTACAGGGAGAAATAAAAAAGAGCAATGTGCCACTCAGCATTTTTCCTTATGACTTCCCGAAAGTATATCAAACAATTGCCTGGGTCAGCAGTTGGTTGTTGTATTTCCCAGGCATGTTAATGATATTGGTGATCACCAATGAATATAATTATAAAACTCACAGGCAAAATATAATTGACGGCCTTACAAGGCAACAGTTTGTATTGGCAAAAATTTTATTCGGACTAACTATTGCAATGATCACTTCCCTTTCATGTTTTATTATCGCTGTTTTTTTCGGCAGCAGTTATAGCGGAAACTTTTCACTGGATGGAATCCAATATATCGGTTTTGGTTTTATACAAGCATGCAGTTATTTATTTTTTGCGATGATATTATCACTGCTGATGCGGAGGAGCGGATTGGCAATGGCTGTATTTTTTTTATATGGATTAGTATTTGAACAATTGATAGGCGGTCTGATAGATTCAAAAATTATCAACAATGGTATAACCCGTTATTATTTCCCTTTGCAGGCTAGTGATACGCTTGTTCCTATGACATTTGGCAAGGATATTTTTTACAAGGATGCTCCATCTCAAACGGTACTCATTTTTACTTGTCTTACTTATATTACTGTGATTATTTTTCTATCATTCAGGAAATACCAGACAGATGATTTGTGATATGCAATTAAAAATTACGAATTACGAATTAAAAATTACGAATTACGAATTACGAACTTGCCTGCATGCCAGCAAGTTAAAAATTATCAATTATCAATTATCCATTAACAATTATCCATTAACAATTATCAATTATCCATTATCAGTTTTCCATTAACACCGGTTGCACTTCATGAAGCCCGCTGAAATAATACATCAATCCGGTTTGTTTTTCAACACAAAGAAAACGTTTTCGCTTCTTCTCTCCTTTTCTGAATATGCGGCCATCATTTGTTTGAAAATATGCGCCTGCAGGAATTTCTTCAACCACTGCATGATTACTTTTTCTTTCATCATACCTGCGCAACACCCGCATCAAACCTTCCTCAGCACAACTGCCTGCTGCGGGATTTTGAATGGAATCATGCAATGCCATTTCAATATCGTGCGGGAAAATTTTTTTATTGACAAAATCTCTTAATAAGCTGCTGTAAATATTTTTCCATTCTCTACCATGTGGTTGAATATTTCGGCCATAATTTTCAAAAGCAAGCAGGTGTGCCAGTTCATGAAGCAGGGTGATAAGAAAGGAGAACTTATTCAAATTACCATTGACACTGATGCGGTGATTTTTTCCAAATGTCGCATTGCGGTAATCACCCAACACTGATTGTCTTTGACGGGTTATGGTTAAATGCACTTTATATTGCTGAAGGAAAAATGCTACCTGTTCAAAACTGTTTGCAGGCAGATATTGTTCCAGCGCCTGTAGTGGATGTTCAGTTTTTGGCATTGCGCTGACTATTGATGCGCATGGCATTGCGCACTTCAATTACTGTATAAACGATATAAAAAAACATGGATACAATTACGGCATAAACACTTATTTTATCGCGCATAAAAATAAAATAAGCAAATGCACTGATGGCTATCACCATCAGTTTGATGAAAGAGGAAAGTGTAACACCCCGCACAAAAACATGCGGGTTTTCGTTCTGCAAAGAATTTACATGTATGCGTGATGTAAGCAGCGTGAGTACAAACAAAATAAGGTTGGCAACTATCAATACTGAATGGTCTATACCTTTTGCATCCAGCCATCTCCCCAGCCAAAAACAACAGCCATTAATAATGATAAAAACGATGGCCAAAGGCCTGAAGAAATTATATAAATAAATTTTATTCATTTTTCTTTTTTGATGTGTCGTGTACAATTTTAACCAACATACCTACCAGCAAAATAAGGGGTAATACCCAAATCAAAACGGGAAAAGATATGTTCAATTTTTCGTCTAACCATTTGCCCCCAAAAACACCGATGAGCAGAGCAGCAAAAAATTGTGCTCCCATTCCCGCATATTGCATTAGTTGCTGTTTGCCCGAAACATTTTTATTACTTGCAGGTTCAGTCATTGGTGATGCTGTTTTTTGGAATGTTCAGCAAAGTGGTATCCCTTGTAATTTCTTCTGCACCCAGGGCTTTTTTTATTCCATTAAAATAATTATCCCTGTATTTCAACGCCTGCTCCAAAGAATCAGTGCGCATTTTTAATAGCTGCAATTCACGTCTTGCTTCACTGCTCCCTCCAGATCCAGGGAGATAATATTTTAAAGGCGTCAATACAAGCAAAAACACAGTTAAGCCAATCATCAGCACGAAAACTGTGCTGGCTACAATATAAGCGCTGAAACGGGTGAGCCTGAATTTAACCACTTCTTCAAATGTGTCATCATTCATGATTACCAGTCGGTAATGACTCCGCAACCTCTTTAACCCGGTATTAGAATTAGATTCTGCCATAACTAAGCCCTGCAAAAGTAACGCCTTGCCCCTGTTTATTTTCAGAAAGGAAAAATTACTGTATTTTTAAAATAAAATCACCCTTATTTCAGTTTATTAATAGAATATTTGCTGCATGCGGAATATTGGTTACTTATTGTTGCTATTTACTTGCCTTCTCCTGTGTAATTTTTCTAATGCCCAGCCAGGCACTACTATTGAATTAAAGAAACCTGAAAAATATGAAAACCACACATTGACTTCTGAAAAAACTAATGAAGATAAAATTGGTAAATTCAGAAAAATTATTCAAAATACTATAACCCATTATAATTATTATTTCAATGCCAACCAACGCCTCGACCAAATCATAGTAAGGGCAAAACAAAGCTTCAAAGATGATTATACCAAACTGTTGCCCTATTATAATTATTCCCTTGATGTAACTGCAACAGACCAGGACATTGACAGTGTGATATATAAATGCAATGCCGGGATTTTATTACATGACCTCAGAAGTGACTGGGTGGATGACCTGTATTTCCTGATGGGAAAAGCCTATTACCTGCGTAAAAATTTTGATTCTGCAGCTCATGTTTTTTTGTACCTGAATTATGCTTTTGCACCCAAAGATGAAGATGGTTATGATCTGCCTATAGGCAGTAATGCATCCGGGAAAGAATTTTCAATTGCTACCAAAGAAAGTAAGGGCATATCACTGTCAAAAAGGCCTGAAAGGAATGAAGACCTGATCTGGATTGCCAGGAATTTTATTGATGATCAAAGGCAGACAGAAGCTTCTTCCATTCTTGAGATGTTGCGCAATGATCCAAATTTCCCCGAGCGCCTGCAGGCAGAACTTCATGAAACAATTGGTTATCTTTTTTATAATACAAAAAATTATGATAGTGCAGCCTTTCATTTAAGCAAGGCCACTGATATGGATGATAACAAACAGGATAAAGCAAGGAGAGAATATTTATCCGGTCAGCTATATATGGCAGCAGGTGATAGAGAAAATGCTGAAAAATATTTTGCACTCAGTGCTGCACATACCATTGACCCTTATATGGCTGTATATGCCAGCCTGAATGCCATCAATGCATCTCCTGATTCATCAGATATAGTTGATAAAAAAATTGCAAAGCTGATGTCACTCGCAAAAAAAGACAGGTATGTAGCTTATCGCGATCTCATTTATAATACTGCTGCACAGGTGGAAATGGACAGGCAGAATTATCCGCAGGCTTATGCATTTGCAAAAAAGGCAGCGAAATATAATGCAGGGAATATGGTGCAACACAGTATCAGTTATATGCTGCTTGGCGACCTGGATTATCTCAGACCTGACTATGTATTGGCCAAACAGGATTATGACAGTCTTGATATCGGCAGTTTGCCAACAAAAGATGACCAGCAACGTATCACAACAAGAATGAATTCATTGCAGGTAATTGCAACAAATATCAGGTCAATAGAAATAGAAGACAGTTTACAGACAGTAGCTAAATTACCAGAAGCACAACGTGTTGCTTTGATTAAAAAAACAGTCAGGCAGTTAAGAAAAGCAAAAGGCCTGAAAGAAGAAGACACTTCTACTTTCGTCAACCCTGCTGTACAGATAAGAGGTGACAACGGTAATGCATTGGCGAACGACATGTCATCAGGACAGGTTTCAAGCAATGGTGAATGGTATTTCAACAGCAATACTTTGAAGAGTTCAGGATATTCCGGTTTCAAAGCATCGTGGGGCAACAGGCCTGACGTGGATAACTGGCGAAGGTCCGATGCAGTGATGAAACAAATGACAGCAATGTCACAAGGCAACCCGGATGCAGGTGATTCAGAATCTAACAGGGGTTTATCGCCAATGGCAGACATGAATAATTTATCTACAGGTTCTCCGCAGGATGCATTAATGAATGGAGATATTACTTACGATGCACTGCTTGCATATCTGCCATTAACAGAAGATAAACTCAATGAATCCAATAACAAGATAGCAGAAGCATTATTTAATAATGCACAACAATTTCAAAATGAATTGCAGGACTATACTGCAGCCATCAATACTTACGATACATTATTAAAACGTTTCCCCGCTAATACACACCTGGAAGAAGCAGTGTTTGGATTGTATTATTGTTATACAAAACTGGGCAGGCAAGCTTCAGCCGATTCTGCAAAACTGGCTTTGAATACAAAATTCAAAGATGGCAAGTATGCAAAAATGTTAGCAGCACAATCATCTGGTGTTAACAATAAAACTGCCGATGCAGCAACCAAAGAATACGAAAAAGTATATGACCTGTTTATAGAAGGAAACTTTGAAGCAGCAAAAGCTGAAAAATCAAAAGCTGATAGCATGTATGGTAATTCATACTGGACACCGCAACTGCTTTATATCGAGTCAATATATTTTGTATCAAAACATGAAGACAGCAATGCCATCAATACACTTTCTTCCTTAACTGAACAGTTTGCAAGTTCACCATTGTCAGAAAAAGCAAAAACTATGATTGATGTGTTGAATCGCCGTAAAGAAATTGAAACCTATCTTACTAATTTAAAAATCACCCGCCTGCCCGAGGACGAACCATCACCGATAGTAAACCTGAACCCGGTAGAAAATATTATTGAGAAGAAAGAAATGAAGAAAGCTGATTCTGTTGTTAACAAACTTACGAACAAAGAAGCAGGGCAGCAGGTTATAGATACTGTAAAAGCCGTTGTTTCAAAAAGAGGTTATTCATTTCAACCGACCGACCAACAGTTTGTAGGTATCCTGTTGAATAAAGTTGATCCAGTATATGCCAACGAAACAAAAAATGCTTTTAACAGGTATAACCAGATGAATTTTTACAATCAGAAAATCAATGCCAGTAATACAAAAATCAACGATTCACTCAACCTTGTTTTATTAGGGCCATTCAGTGATGCTGCTGCTGCATTGATTTATGTTGACAAAGTAAGACCTAAGACAACAGGCATCATACTCCCCTGGCTGAAACCTGAAAAATATAGTTTCACCATCATCAGCCAGCCAAACCTTGATATCTTAAGTGACACTAAGGATGTAGAAGGCTATAAAACAGTTATCCATACTGCATTGCCTGCAAAGTTTTAATTGCAAACAAGATCAGGATAATAAAGGTTCCCTGCTGCTGATTCATAATGAATGCTTAATAGTTTTATATTCTCATAACTATTGGCAAAAAATTTTTAATCTTGAATAAATAACTAACTTTTGCATTGGGAAAAATATAATGGCAGGTTTTTCGCTCCAATCATTTTTTTCGCATACAGGTATATTAAATTGATATGACTAAACAAACTCTGAAAAAGAAAAAGGCAGATACAGGTATAAAAAAATCAGTGCGTATTTTATGGAAACTATTTTTCCTTGGATTAGGCCTTGGCATCTTTGTAATTGTTGCAGCAGATTTTGGTTTATTTGGTAAGATGCCATCTATTGATGAACTACAAAATCCATCAGCATCATTAGCCAGCCAGGTATTTGCTGATGATGGCACCCTGATGGGAAAATTTTATTTACAGGACAGGGTGAATGTGAAATATGATGACATAAGCAAATATGCTGTGGAAGCATTGATATCAACAGAAGATGAACGTTTTTATGAACATAGTGGGATTGATGCCAAGTCTGTGGCAAGGGCTATATTTTTATTAGGTAGCCAGGGAGGCGGCAGCACCATCACAATGCAAACTGCTAAAAATTTATTTACAGAATATAGCAACAATGTTTTTGTTCGTATCCCCCAAAAAATCAAGGAAGGAATTATTGCCATAAAACTGGAACGTAATTTCACCAAAGAAGAAATAATTACACTTTACTTAAACACAGTACCATTCAGTGATAATGTGTATGGCATTCGCAATGCGGCTAAAACATTTTTTCAAAAAGAACCAGACAGGTTATCAATTGAAGAAGCAGCCACTTTGATAGGAATGGTAAATGCGCCTACTGCATACAACCCAAGACGATACCCTGCCAGATCAAAAGAAAGAAGGGATTTCATCATTCAAAAAATGGTGAATAGTAAATATATTACGCAAGACCAGGCAAATGCATTGATTGCAAAACCCATTGTGCTCAACTATAAAAAACTAAACGAGAATACCGGGCTTGCACCATATTTCAGGATGGTGTTGGGCCTCGATATGAAGCAATGGTGCAAAACGCATACAAAACCAAATGGCGAACATTATAATTTATATTTAGATGGTTTGAAAATATATACAACCATCAATCCAAAAATGCAAATTTATGCAGAAGAGGCAGTGGCCAAGCACATGGCATACATGCAGAAAATACTCAACACTCAAAGCGATATCAAATCAGGCTCTGTTTGGAAAGGACATGAAAATGTGCTGGAAGCAGCTATGAAAGCAAGCGAAAGGTGGAAGAATGCAAAAGAAGATGGATTGAGTGATGATGAAATCAGAAAAACATTCTTCTTAAAGACACCCATGAAAGTTTTTGCATGGAATGATAACCGTGAAAAAGATACAGTGATGACACCATATGATTCCATTAAATATTCAAGGCAAATGCTTGAATGTGGTTTCATGAGTATGGATCCTGTCACTGGTTATATCAAAGCCTGGGTTGGAGGAATTGATTTTAAAAATTTCAAATTTGATCATGTCAATATCAATACAAAAAGGCAGGTAGGTTCCACTATCAAACCATTGTTGTATAGCCTTGCTATTGAAGATGCAGGCTTCACACCCAATACAATGGTAGTGGACCAGCAGCAATCGTTTGGACAATATGGATTTGTCCCGGCAACATCTGCTTCCTGTACAGGCAGGACAATGCCGATGAGTGCTGCTCTGATGTGGAGCCGTAACTGTGCAACAGCATATATTATGAAACAACTGGGTGGGGCAAAAGACAACCAGGGGGCAGAAAGGTTTGTTGATTTTTTGAAAAACTGTAATGTTCAAAGTAAGATAGAACCCTATCCATCTATCGCTTTAGGTTCCTGCGAAATTTCATTGTATGAAATGCTGCAGGCTTATAGTATGTTTCCGGGAAGGGGATTCAATGTAAAGCCAATGTATATTACCCGCATTGAAGATAAAAATGGAAATGTACTTGAAACCCGCACATCACAACGTAAAGAAGTGATCAGTGATGTAACTGCATACTATGTCATCAGTATGATGCAGGGTGTTGTGCAATCAGGTACGGGCAGAAGGATGTGGAGCTATGGTGTCAATGGCGCTATTGCAGGGAAAACAGGAACAACTAATGATAATAGTGATGCATGGTTTATTGGTTATACACCTCAGCTTTTAAGTGGTGTATGGAGCGGTTGCGATGACAGGTTTATCCGGTTTAGCAGCACAACCAATGGGCAAGGCGCTTCAGCAGCATTACCGGTGTGGGGGTATTTTTATAACAAAGTGCAAAACGACAGAACCCTGCCTTATAACGATACTTCATCATTTGCAAAACCAGATGCCAACATCAGCGAGTCCAACTATGATTATATCAACAACGTGCAAATGGATGTAGGCGCTGAAGGTAATAATATGGGAAGTGGCCAGTCATCAGATTATGAACAGGGTTATGATAATACCAATCCGGAAAGTATTGCTCCCGAAAGCAACACACAACAAAACCAGTATGATAATACAACTGTAACAGGTGATGGCACCCAACAAAAACCGAATCAGCCACCAGCCAATAAAAACAATAATAAACCCCCTGCTGACACACCGCAAAAAGCAAAAGCAATTATGCCTAAAAAAGGTGGTGGTAAGTGATGAAAAAAAATCATCCGAAATAACAATAAACAAATTTTTCAAAAAGGATACAATACACAACTCCATCAAAAAAGGTTCGCTGTGATGCAGCGAACCTTTTTAATTTATATAAGCGCTTATATATTTTTACTAATCAGCTTCAGCCATCTGCACAATTTCTGCTACTTTATATTCACCTGCATCTAATTTTCTTTTTGTTTCACTGAATGCATTCAAAGTAGCTTCAATATCTGCATCAGTATGTGTGGCTGTTGGTATCAGGCGATAAATGATATCACCTTTTGGTATTACAGGATAAACCACAATGGAACAAAAGATGCCATAATTTTCACGCAGGTCCATCACCATAGCTGTAGCTTCAGGCACGCCGCCTTTCATATAAACAGGCGTTACTACACTATTGGTTTTACCAATATCAAAACCCTTTTCTTTTAATCCGTTCTGTAGTTTCAATGCATTCTGCCAAAGCTTTTCTTTCAACTCAGGCATAGCACGCAACATTTCCAACCTTTTCAAATTACCAATAACAAAAGGCATCGGTAAACTTTTTGCAAAGATTTGAGAACGGATATTATACCGGATATAATCTATAATCGTTCTTGGGCCTGCCATAAAACCACCAATGGAAGCCATTGATTTGGCAAATGTTGAAAAATATAAATCAATACCATCCTGGCAACCTTGTTCTTCACCTGCACCTGCACCAGTTTTACCCAATGTACCAAAGCCATGTGCATCATCTACCAACAACCTGAATTCATAACTATCTTTTAATGCAACAATTTCTTTTAGTTTGCCCTGGTCACCTGCCATTCCAAACACACCTTCTGAGATAACTAAAATACCTCCACGCTTTTGTTTTTCAATCAATGCTGTGGCACGTTGCAATTGCTTTTCACAATCTTCGATATCATTATGGTGAAACACATAACGATGACCTGGATGCAAACGCAATCCATCAATAATACAGGCATGCGATTCTGCATCATATACCACCACATCATGCCTGCCGCATATTGCATCAATAGCGCTCATAATACCTTGGTAACCGTAGTTGAGCAAAATAACATCTTCCTTATTTTCAAACTCAGCCAGTTCTTTTTCTAATTGTTCATGATACTTACTGTTGCCACTCATCATGCGGGCGCCCATGGGATAAGCTAACCCATAAGCAGCAGTTGCATCAGTATCTGCTTTTCTTATGGCGGGGTGATTGGCCAGGCCAAGATAATTATTCAGGCTCCATACGATAACTTCCTTACCACGGAAATTCATCCTGTTGCCAATTTCACCTTCAAGTTTTGGGAATGTATAATACCCATGTGAACGTTCTCTGTGTTCACCGATTGGTCCATAATGTTTTACCAATCTTTCAAAAATATCTGCCATTATATTATCAGTTTTCAGTTTGAATTACCCAAAGCAGCCAGTCTAAAAAAACGGTGCAAAGATAATGATTTAGCAATGTCAGACCAATTGATGAAGTTTATGAAGCGTTAATAACCTTTCAGCTCATAATTTTCAACGTATAACTTTTTTGATTTACTCATTACTGCTATATAATTAAAATACTTTTTTATCTTTTTTTATTATTGTTGTCCGACTAAATATGATAACCCTTTGCTTTTCAAGACTTCATCCGCCGATGGCGGACTTAAAACCCTTACTGGCAAATGGTTTCAGCTATTTTGAATAATTTTAACCGGACAACAATGCTTTTTTTATCATCATTAATTTTAACAATAAAATTGAAATTAATGTAAGCCCACAACTTCAATTATTGTAACCCTCCATGCCCCCTGTATAATTTCACTGGCCCATCCAAAACGACTTTTAATACAGTCATATATTCATCTTGTACATTTTCAGGAACAGTGATATATACTAATCCGGGTATTGGGCTAAAGGAAACCTTACCCACTATTTTATATTGAAGGGTTGTATTGTTACCAATAACAGAAATATTTTTTATATTATTTATCAGGCCTTTTAAAACCACCTCACCTGTGACTTTACCAGGTAAAAATAAATACAGGTCAGTTGAATCTTTTGACAATGTTGTAGGACCATAAAAATGTCCCTGTGGCAAACCTCCCAATGTACCAAATATTGCTTCAGCATGCTTGTGATCCCATTTACCCAACTCTTTTAATAGTTGCACTTGTTGTTCAGGAATTGTTCCATCTGCTTTTGGGCCTATATCAAGTAATAAATTTCCACCGTTTGAAATAACATCTGCAAAGATGGTAATCACTTCATAAGGCGATTTCCAATTATCATCATTCAAATGATAGCCCCAGTTATTATTAGTAGTCATACACAATTCCCACCAGTTATATTTAGGCCGGACAACAGGGAAATTTTGTTCAGGTGTTTCATAATCACCATAACCCTGCAGCCTTCCATTGATAATTGTTTCCGGGTTATCTTTCAATAAAATCTGTCTTATTTTTTCTGCTTCCCATTCTTCAGCACTATGCTCCCAATCCCCATCAAACCACCACAGATCAGGTTTAAAATTTTCAGACACTTCTTTTATCTGCGACTGAAAAAAATGCCTGAACCTGTTCCACCTGTCATAATCATCTTCAATTTTATAGCGGCTACTGTCTTTTAAGAAACCCGGATAATCTTTATAACTCCAGTCAATCAAAGAAAAATATGCCCCACATTTTATACTGTCTTTTCTCAATGCTTCAAAAAATGGGTTTATCACATCACGCTTTGCTGGAGTATTTTTTACAACACTGTAATGATCTTGTTTTGTATCCCATAATGCTACGCCATCATGATGCTTGGTGGTGATAACACTATAACGGGCTCCGCTTTCTTTTATCAAATCCGCCCATTGTTGCGGATTATAATTTTTTGCAGTGAAACCGTTTAATTGCTTCATGTAATCGGTATAACTTATTTTTTTATTATAGAAGCTCCAGCTTTCATCCACACCACCTACTGAATAAATTCCCCAATGAATAAATATGCCAAGTTTAGCATCAGCAAACCATTGCATTTTATCCCTGATACCGGCAGGGTCTATTTTTTGTTGAGCAGAAAGAAAAACAGGCGCCAACAATAACATCGAGAAAAGTTTTTTCATAAAAAAATTTTAAAAACAGTGATGTATAAATGCGTTTGATGTGTATTATTTTTTAATACACAATCATCCAAACATAAAAAATTTATAAAGCAAAAAACCTGTATCAGGCAATGAGCACAAGATAATAAATGATTGGAAGTAATGATTAAGCTTATCCATCATCATTCATAACGCAAGGCAATGATAGGGTTTAAGCGGGATGCTTTTACTGCAGGCCAGATGCCGGCAACTAAACCAACAATAGAACAAATGACGATACCGGCAATCACCCAGCTCCAGGGTACTGTAAAACCAACATTCAAAAACAAGGCGAAAATATTTCCGATGAGTACACCTAATATTATTCCGAAAATTGCACCCAGTAAACTAATGATGACAGACTCAAATAAAAATTGCTGCCGTATATTTTTACGTTTACCACCTAATGCTTTAATCAACCCCACTTCACGGGTTCTTTCATTTACTGATACGAGCATAATATTCATCAAACCGATAGCAGCGCCAAACAAAGTGATTAAACCAATAGCGCCTGCAGCACCTTGAATGCTGCCCAACAAACCAATAAAAGTTTCTGCAAGTTTATCGCTCTTCTCAATCGCAAAATTATCTGCATCGGAAGGCATCAATTTTCGCACATTCCTGAAATCTGCTGTTGCTTCAGCTATCGCATGATCCACCTGTGATACATCATTTGCCAATACACCAATAACAAAAGAATTATTACCCAACCCAGTCCTGCGGACATTATTATAAGATGTGATGATTACATTATCAGCCCGCATCAAAGCGCTTGATCCTTTTGATTTCAACACACCAATGACCCTGTATGGAGCGCCGCCAACATTGATAAACTTATCCACTGCAGTTTCATTATGTTCACCAAAAAGTTTGGTAGCCACATCGCTGCCCAACAGGCAAACATTACCGCCTGACTGCACATCCATTGGTGTTAAATTCCTGCCTGCTTCAATTGTAAAACCATTAACAGCAATATAATTTTCGTCACCACCAGTCATCCGAACAGTGGGGTTTGTTTTTTTATCCCTGTAATGAATTTCATAATTACCAAATCCATTTAATGATATGCTGACGGTAGCTCCCGGATAATTAAACCTTTGTTTAAATTGTTCTGCTTCATTCAACTGAATGTATTTATCAAGATTTGATTTTTTTGCTTTCCTGGTTTTATCTACTTTATTATCGTCATCATTATCATTAAAGCGGAACCGTTCTTTGTAAGCAATAGTGAACCCGTTGGCGCCCATCGTGGAGAAGCTATCCCGCAACCCATCATTCATAGCCTGTATCGCAGTGATGATACCTATTAAAGCCATGATACCAAATGCAATGATGGCAACAGTAATGCCTGTACGCAGTTTATTGCTTTTGACCGTATTGAATGCAAGACTAAATGAATCTTTTAATGTCATAGAAAAATGCTTACTGAACGGGGCGTGAAGTTAATATCACCGAAAATATTCTGACATGAATATTATGTGAAAGGTATCAGAATGTATTTTCAAGGTAAAATTTTCGTTTAAAATTTTTCATTCCATAATATCAATCATCCTTCAAAATATTTCATCAGCGCATTCATCATTAAAAATTATCAGCATCCCTGTAAGCTTGTATTAATGCATTTTCACCTTCTTTACCACTGATTGATTTGCCATGTTCCATTCCTAAGATACCGGCATAATTTTTCAGATAAATATGTTTAAAGATGTTATGATAATTCATTTCACCTGTACCCGGTTCATTACGACCGGGATTGTCTCCAATTTGTAAATAAGCAATCTCATCCCATGCCATATCAAGGTTATGAATAATGTTGCCTTCGTTGCGCTGCATGTGGTACATATCAAATAAAAATTTACAGGATGGTGAATTGACTGCTTTGCATATCTCCACTGTTTGATCAGAATGACGCAGAAATAAATCTGGTGTATCACTCAATGCTTCCAGCACCATAATTAAATTATGTGGTTCAAAAATAGCTGCACCCTGCCGGAGGGTTTCTATCACATTGGCCGTCTGGTAACCAATTGTAAGATTCCTGTCATAATTTCCTGGCACCACTGTTATCCATTTTGCATTACAACGTTTTGCTGTTTCAACAGCTTCATAACAGGATTGTAAATATTTATTCCTCCAATCTTTATCACCTGAAGTGAGTGAAGTCTTAACAGGCCAGTGATCAAAGTTTAAAACAAAGACACCCATTTTCATATCCAGCTTAGCCAGCAAATCACCAATCTTTTTTTGTTCATCCACCGGACGATCCATCATTCCATTATCTTCAATTGCCCTGAATCCATGGTCATAACCAAACTGTATCTGATCAAGAAAATTCTTCCCAGCACTCTCTGCAAACATGCCATCATGAAAAGCATAATTCAAATGAAAAGGGGTGTTATTTTTTTTATTGACTGAATTTGCTTTAACTGAAGCTGCAGTAAAAACAGAGGCACCAGCCAAAACAGTTTGCTGCATAAATTTTCTTCTTTTCATATAATCAGGATAATATTTTGAAAGATAAAATTTTCGTTTCCAGAATGCGATTGAAAATACCATAAATTCTTTTCATGCTGCAGATTAATCCATATATAATCAGTCGTCATTAAAATAATGTTCAAATTAAAATTTTATCAAATTCTGATTTTGCCTGCTTTCTTCAATCCACTATTTTTGCCGCCTGTTATTTGAATTATGGGGAATTAGCTCAGTTGGCTAGAGCGCTTGCATGGCATGCAAGAGGTCACCGGTTCGAGCCCGGTATTCTCCACTCCTCTTTTAATCTTTCAATTTTTTTGTATAGCTATTTTGTTTTGTACTGCACTATGGGATAAGCAACTTTTATTCCTATACCAATTTGCAGCCTGATAAGATTTTTAAAATAAATTTTATCATCAAACTACAAACGATCATCTCAATTTAATTTATTCATTCTTACAACATGATAAAAACATTAATCCTTTCATTGATTACAAAAGAGCTTAACCCGGCAGAAAATTTTTATCCGGTAATTTTTTAAAGACGGGAATTGTTTTTATAAAAATTATTGAGTTGACAATCACACAGCCAATCTCAAAAAAGTATTTAAGGTTTATACATTTTTACAATGCACTTTACATATACACAACTTAAATGTTCAAAAAGTTTTTTCACTAAATCAAAGAGCAAAGTTTCAATTAAATAAAAAACATTTCAGTATGGCTAACATGTTGCTGAATATTTCATTAACAGTTTTCAAAAAACTATCGCCTCAAGACACTTTCAATTAATGATAGTTCATCATCAGTAAATTCCAGGTTATTGATTGCACCCAAATTATTTTGTAATTGTTCAACAGAGCTTGCGCCAACCAATACACTTGTTATACGTTTATCTTTTAACAACCATGCGATCGCCATTTGTGCCAATGATTGTTTACGTTGCATTGCTATTTCATTCAATCCTTTTATCCTCTCAATCTTCTCATCGGTTATCTCTGATTTTTGTAAGAATCCTGCAGGTTTTGCAGCACGTGAATTTTCAGGTATTCCTTTTAAATAACGATTAGTAAGTAAGCCTTGCGCCAACGGTGAAAAAGGAATGCAACCCACACCATATTCCTCCAACACATCTAATAAGCCACCTTCCACCCATCGTTCAAACATTGAATACTTAGGTTGATGAATTAAACAAGGTGTCCCCAATTGTTTTAAAATATCAAATGCTTTTTTTGAAGTCTCAGCATCATAACTTGAAATGCCAACATATAAAGCTTTACCACTTTTAACAATATGATCTAAAGCCATCATTGTTTCTTCGAGGGGTGTGTCGGGGTCGGGGCGATGTGAATAAAAAATGTCAACATATTCCAAAGCCATTCTTTTCAAACTCTGATCGCAACTTGCAATTAAATATTTTTTTGATCCCCATTCACCATAAGGTCCGGGCCACATTAAATAACCAGCTTTGGAAGAAATGATTAATTCGTCACGTAAGTTTCCAGGAAAATCCTGTTTTATAATTTTACCAAAATTTTCTTCTGCACTTCCTGGTATTGGGCCATAATTGTTAGCAAGATCAAAATGTGTAATTCCATTATCAAATGCATGCTGAATCATCTTACGGCCATTTTCAAAAATGTCAACAGAACCAAAGTTGTGCCAGAGGCCTAAAGAAACTGCAGGCAATAACAAACCACTTTTGCCACAACGATTATATTGCATAGTATCATATCGGACTGGTGCTGGCTGATAACTCATAAAATTTTTTATTTTAATTTATTTAGTTCCTTCTATCTTTTTTAATTTCTCCCACATCTCAGGGATGCGTTTTATCCAAACTAACTCTTTACGTTTTGATTGAGCTTCAACCGCCGGATAACCAAAATAAACTTTATTACCATCGAGTGAAGAAGGAACGCCACTTTGTGCGAGCACTACTGCATTCGCGCCAATCGTCAAAGTTTTACTCACACCTACCTGCCCCCACAACACCACACCATCTTCAATAACACAGGCACCAGCAATTCCAACCTGTGCAGCAAACAAACAATTGCAGCCAACATTTGTATCATGACCTATATGAACAAGGTTATCAAATTTTGTCCCTTTTCCAATCCGGGTTGATGCTGTTACTCCTCGATCAATAGTGCAGTTAGCGCCAATCTCAACATCGTCTTCAATTATTACATTCCCGCAACTCTGCATTTTTTTATACCAAGCATCACGGTCTTTTTTTGTGTTGTAATAAAATGCGTCGCTACCGATAACAGTGCCTGATTGAATTATAACATTGTTGCCAATCTCAGTGTAATCCAAAAGACTAACATTAGGATGGATGATACAATTTTTTCCAATCTTCACATCTTTACCAATAAAAACATTTGGCATGATAACAGAACCTTCACCCACCTCTGCATTCGGATTTTGCAATTCTTTCGTTGCATGAAACGGCCGGAAATGGTTAACGATTTTTAAATAAGCTTCAAAAGGTTCATCTGATACCAACAGGTTTTTTCCTTGTGGCACGTTTACATTTTTTGTGTTGATGATGATGTGTGTGGCAGCACTGTTTAAACAAGTGTCATAATATTTTGGATGATCAACAAAACACAAATCACCTTCTTCTACTTTATGAATTTCATTAATGCCTTTAGCCTGAGATGCAGCGTCACCAATGATTTCAGCGCTGATTAAAGATGCAATCTGTTTCAGTGAAACCGGTTGTGGAAACTTCATTGTTTACTTTTTGATTGTTTGTATAATTCTAAAAAATATTATTGATGATTGATGAAACAACGTTGATGCTTCAAAAATTTTCAAACGACAAAGTTAAGCAGTTGAGCAACGATGAAACATCAACACATAATTTTATTACAATCATTTTTGATGTTGAAAAATTCAATTTTGAATTTTGTGAAAAGTTTTTTACTAAAGCAATCCACAATTAAAATTTAAATTGTGAATAAAATTGTTTGCATTTTTTTTTGTGCATGAAAAAACTATATATAATATTGTGTCGGGAAATTTATTTCCCAGTTACTTACTAACCCATCTATATACAAAGTCCCGCATTTGCGGGATTTTTTTTTGAGCTATGTTTCGGTATTTTATCATATACAAACCATATAATACTTTATCACAGTTTACAAGCAGTGAAGAGAAACAAACGCTTGCAGATTTTTATTCTGTACCAAAAAATGTTTATCCTGTTGGGAGGTTGGATGAAGACAGTGAAGGTTTATTAATATTGACAAACGATAAAAAATTAAATCACCGTTTATTGGATCCTACTTTTGAACATGAAAGAGAATATTGGGTGCAAGTGGAAGGCAGTATTACAGACGAAGCTGTAATGCAGATGCAGCAAGGGTTACAGCTTAACATAAAAGGAAAATATTATTTTACAAAACCTGCAGTGATAAAAATTATTAATGACTCACCAATAGTTGCAGTACGAAACCCGCCTGTTCGTTTTAGGATGAATGCAACTACATCCTGGATAAAAATAATTTTGAAAGAAGGCAAAAACAGACAGGTAAGAAAGATGACTGCTCAGGTTGGTTTTCCAACTTTGAGATTGATAAGATACCGGATAGAAAAAATTGAATTGAATACAATGCAACCAGGTGACATCATCGAGCTCTCACAAAAATCAATCTACAAAAAATTGTTTGATGGAAAATTATGAAGTGCAAAATGGAAGCTATCTGATTACAACCGACAAATCAAAACTACAGGTAGATGTGATCCATCAATTTCTTGCAGAAGAATCTTATTGGGCACAAGGCATTCCAAAAAAAATAGTTGAAAAAGCAACACTACCATCCGGAAGTCCGAAAAAATAAATAGCCCATATTATATTTGAGGTGACAAAACTTCATAAATATATGGGACTATTTACTCGCAATAAAAGTAACAAGAAGCCAATTATAAAACAAA
>JAFDXI010000166.1 GCA_018268035.1 Bacteroidota bacterium
AGGGAGTTGAGTGCGGCAATTGGCCGGGCGCCCATAGTGAAGATGTCGCGGTGAATACCGCCTACACCGGTTGCGGCACCTTGAAAGGGTTCAATAGCGCTTGGGTGATTGTGACTTTCGATTTTAAAAACGCAGCCCAGCCCGTCACCAATGTCCACCAAACCGGCATTTTCTTCACCTGCTTTTACCAATAGGCGCTTGCCCTCACGAGGCAGTGTTTTTAGCCATTTAATTGAATTTTTGTAGCTGCAATGTTCACTCCACATCACAGAGTACATAGCCGTTTCTGTAAAGTTGGGTGTGCGACCCAAGACTTTTTTTATAGCTTCAAATTCTTCTTCGCGAAGTCCTAGTTTCAGGGCTTGTTCCAACGTAGCCAATTGTGGGGTACTCGTATTATCGGACATGGCGCAAAGTTAAAAGATTTAAGCGCTTTTTATTGCAGGGTACTAGTGGAAAGAGTGCAATATTTTCGGTAAACCCAAAAAAAGTTCAATAAGATTTAACTGAGATTAAGGCTGGAAGATATTTTAAATGCAAAGGCTCAGTAAACCATTCACTTTACCCATTAGTTCTAGATAGTTCTAGTTCGATTGCATTGTAAGATTTTCTTACCCCCAATTTTACCAACTAATTTTCAATAATAACTCAATACTGTAGCAGCTTTTACCCACATTCTTTCTAATGGCCGCCATTAGAAAATTTGGCGAGCGACCTTTTTGAGGTAAAATGCTAGAAGGTTTATTTGAATTTCTTAACTAAATGCTACAAGATTGGGGTTATAAGCCTTCGGTATGCCCATCTTGGTACACCAATTTGTTTTTAAGTTTCGTAATTGATAATTTTGCCTGAAATCTTATTAGCTGCTATTTAGCTTATGTATGTCAAAATTATCAGTGCTTCATATCATAGATAGTTTACGAATTGGTGGTGCTGAAGCACTTATGGCAAGCTATATTCCAAAACTTACTGAATATAGACATCTGCTTGTTACATTTGACAATTGCATAGAATACAAAAGTTTACATGGTGTATATGATCATTATGTCCTTGATTTTAGACCAAGTAAGCTTTTTAGTACCGCTAGGAAACTTAGGAGAATAATTGACAAGGAACATATATTAGTCGTTCACGCACACAGTTATTGGACAAATATTCTGACCAGATTGGCTACACCAAACAACTGTAAGCTGTTCAATCATTATCATTTTGCTGATTATATCACGCGTAAGACCCAATGGAAAGTTCGTTTTCAATTAGCATTGGATATGATTTTCGTACGAAAAGGGCTGACAAGACTAGCTGTATCCGACTATATTTTTCAAGGTTTAAAACAATTCTTTCCTCGAGGTAATAATTATTTATTGTATAATTTTTTGATAGGCAATTCTGTTTATGAAGTAGGGCTGATCGATCCTGGCAAGAAGCCAATAAGATGTATTGCCATTGGCACAATTAATAAAGAGAAGAATTATGAGATGATGCTGGAAATATTCAAAAGTTTCCAACCATCTGAAATAACAATTGATGTTTTTGGGGCTGGAGCAGTTCCCGAACAGTATTTGAACAATCCTCTGGCCTATTCATCGGTACAATTCAAAGGTGTGCATGATCAGGCGGCTGGGACGATGGGTAATTATGATTTGTTCTGTTCTTTTTCCAATTCGGAATCATTTGGCTTGGTAGTTTTAGAAGCAGTCGCTGCGGGAAAAGCGCTGTTACTCCATAAAATTCCGGCATTTGAAGAAATAGCAGGTGATGCTGCTCTTTTCTTCACAACAAAAGAGGAGTTTATCTCAAGAATTGATTCAATAAGAAAATCCGGCTTTATGCCTGATCAGAATAAGTATAGAAGTATTATTAGTCAATATTCTATCGGATCATTTTTGTCAAAAATTAGGGGCTTGTATCAATAATTGTGTAAAAGACGCGATCAAAAACAGTATTACAGTGAGCAAACAGAACGTAGTAATTGTTGATTATCAGATGGGTAACATACACTCGGTTGCCCGGAAGTTATATCAAATGAATATTGAACCGGTGGTATCGAGTAGTGCATTGGAAATAGCACAAGCCGACAAAATCATTTTGCCCGGAGTCGGCCATTTTGGACAAGCGATGCAACATTTACACGACTTGAATTTGGTTTCTGTATTGAATGAAGTAGTTTTAGAAAAGAAGACGCCTATTCTGGGTATATGCCTCGGGATGCAATTGATGACTCAAAAGAGTGAAGAAGGGGCACAAAATGGTTTTGGCTGGATAGAAGCTGAGGTGCGTCGTTTTCAAATTCGGGATCAAATGCGGTATAAAGTACCCCATGTTGGTTGGAACACAGTGGAACACATGAAGGCGAGTTCCTTATTGAAAGGGATTGACAACCAATCTGAATTTTATTTTGTTCATTCCTATTATTGTGATAATCATGAACCAGCCACGATCTTGCATCTTACTGAATACGAGCAAAATTTTTGTTCTGCCTTTGAGAAAAATAATATTTATGGTGTCCAGTATCACCCTGAAAAAAGTCATAGTCAAGGTGCATTGTTAATTAAAAACTTCATTGATCTGTAAATGTACCGACCTAGAATTATTCCCGTATTGCTTCTTAGTGGGGCAGGATTGGTAAAATCAGTAGGGTTTAAAAATCATCAATATATTGGTGACCCAATGAATGCTGTAAAATTGTTCAATGATATGCAAGCTGATGAGCTTGTGTTTTTAGATATTTCAGCAACAGAAGAATCGCGGACAATATCCCCTGAATTAGTACGCGAGATCGGAGAAGAAGCTAATATGCCTTTTTCTGTGGGAGGTGGAATCCGAACAATAAGCGATATTCAAGAGCTGATCCAGGCAGGAGCTGAGCGGGTAGTTATTGGGCATCAAGCAGCACAAACACCAGAGTTTGTTAGAGAAGCTTCGGAAAGATTTGGCAGTTCTACCATCTCGGTTTGCGTAGATGTGAAGAAGAATATTTTTGGAAAGCAACTAGTTTATAGTAAGAATGGTAAAGTAGTTCATAAGATCAGTCCGATAGCTTATGCTCAACAGATACAGCAAATGGGTGCAGGAGAACTCATCGTTCAGTCTGTAGATATGGACGGTACTATGAAGGGGTTTGACAGGGAGTTGATTAAACAAGTTGCTAATGCGGTCACTATTCCGGTAGTTGCGCTCGGTGGTGCGGGTAAATTAGAACATTTTAGGCAATTGTATCAATATCAACCAACTAGCGGCTTAGCTTCAGGAAGCTGTTTTGTATATCAAAATGAATTGAAGGGTGTCCTAATAAATTATCCTACAAAAGAACAAAAACGCTTAATTTATGAGCAATAATAGAGTATATCAAATATGCAATCGTTGTGTAATGGACACTTCTGATGAAGATATTGTCTTTGATGCAAATGGGAACTGCAATCATTGCACTACCGCACTTGAAAATTTGCAAAAAGAGCAACCTTCTCCTGAATTATTGCAACAGCAATGGAATAATATCCTTACCAACATCAAAGCAAAGGGGCAGGGGAAAAAATATGATTGTTTGATGGGGATTAGCGGAGGGGTGGACAGTTGCTATGCAGTATATCTTGCTGTGCAACAAGGCCTGCGTCCATTATTGATGCATCTGGACAATGGCTGGGATTCCGAAATTGCGGTACAGAATATAAAGAACCTTGTGGATAAACTGAAGCTGGACTATATAAGCTATGTGATTGATTGGCAGGAATTTAAAGAAATACAATTGGCTTTTCTTAAGTCTTCTTCGGTAGACCTAGAATATCCAACTGATATTGGTATCCTTGCCTCAACTCATCAGATGGCGGCTAAACACAAAATAAGCTATATAGTTTCCGGAGGCAATTCTAATGCTGAAGGTATCCTTCCACTTACTTGGGGCTATCATCCAATGCGGGATATGAAGTATTACAAATATATAGTTGGCAAGTATTCGAAAATGAAATTGAAGAAAGTACCGCATATCGGCATTTATGGGGAAGCTTACTATAAATTTATTAAAAACATCAGGACAATGTATATCCTGAATTATATTGACTATGATAAAGATCAAGCTCGGGCATTTTTGAAACAAGAATTCGGTTGGAAGGAATATGGTGGGAAGCACCATGAGTCAAAAATCACCGCTTTCTGGCAAGGCTATGTGATGCCGACTAAGTTCAATATGGATTATCG
>JAFDXI010000167.1 GCA_018268035.1 Bacteroidota bacterium
AAGCTGTTCCCTGCCCTTCTCAATCATCTTTGTTGCAGATGCCTTCAAAAACTCAATACTCAAAACATAAAAACGGTCTAAATCCTTTTGAAAAATCTGTCCAGTTTATCGGGGGCTAAGACAGTAACACAATTATTTATTATATAAAATCTTCAACCTTCCCATCACAAAATTTTTACCATTATTAAAGAAAAGGTCATCAGCAAACCTGTTGATGTCAAATCCATTGGGTAATGAGACTTTATCTTTATTTTGTTTTGCAAAATCGGGGAAGTATTTTATGAACTGGTTTTTGAAACTATCAAGGTCGTTGACTGATGCACAACACCAAACGGGATTGATAATGCCATCGAAATCTGACCCAATGCAGATTTGTGTGAGGGCTTTATTGACATCTGCGGTTTGCCCGGCAATCCTGATGAAATGCAAAATATGCTGCATGAAATGGCAAAGATGATAAAAGCCAAGCTGAGGGTTAACATCACCACCCTGCAAAACTTCAAGCGTGGTGATGCAATAACTGTCGGTCATTTTTTTACCGAGGTAGCGTTTGGTGAGATAAACATCTTTTTCATCATTGGAAATATATTCTTCTTCAAAAGTAAGTTCATCCGCAGTAGGAGTGCGGTTTTCTGCTTCTGAATATCCTAAAATCCTTTTATCCATGTTTAAGCCAATCATGCCACCGCTGTTGAGAATGGCGAGTATATCTTCGTCATATAAATTGATGCTGCTTGGGTTAAAAGCCATCGTAAGGTCGTGCATACTGTAGAGGCGTGGCTTACCCCACAAAATATAGCTGTAATTTTTTCTTCTCACTTTTTGATAACCGATATAATCTGGAATGTCGTTATAAGAAAGCCCTGTAAATCCTGCATGGGTGCATACCAATGGTTGAAGGATATTTTTAAATTCATCCCTTTTGCGGATGTCTTCTATCAACATCCGGCGGGTGGCGAGGCTTTGATGTTTCAGGTCAACAATGATATTATTTTCATAGCAATGTTTTACAATATCAATACCATCTTGTGAATACCGGTTACCTGTAGGTTTGAAATCATCATTGGATACAAACTGGATGCCGTAAGCCTGGTTGATGAAAGGGTATTGTTCGAGGTGGGTGATATTGATTAAGATGATGGGATATTTTGCTCTCAACTCATCTAAATTATCGAGGATAGTTTGCTTGCTGATTTTAGTTTTATCAAGTGTGGGTGAAAGTGAATGGAGACCTTCTACGCTGAAGACAACAAATATTTTTGAAGCATCATTTTCATCAAAGACCACATCTTTTGCAAGCACTACTACTTCTCTATCTGTGATGCCAAACCGTTTTGCATTCAACAGCACATCGAGGTCTTCATTAACGAGGTCGGGATATGGTTTCAATGTTCCATCATTCATCTTTTTTAATCGTTCAGGGTTCAGATAAACCTGCAGTTTTGTTTGTGATTCTTTTAATATCAGGTCGTTTTCTGTCATTCCGCGTTCAGGCACAAATATGGCTGCAACGATGAGGTCAGCTTTATTTTTGTTGAGCATATTGAGGTCGGCTTGTGAACCGAGGATATATTCAAATTCGGTGCACCAGCGCAAGAGCCAGGGGATTTTTTTTACATCAATATCTATCCAGGGGCTTGTCTTGGCATCAGCTTCGGAGAACATGCATTTTAAAGTTGGATGCACATGAAAATCAAAGTAAGGCATAACAAAAGTTTATGTGATGAAATGGTTAGCATGCAATGAAATTGTTCAGAAAGAAACAACAAGTTAATACTTTGCAGAGATATAAACCAATTTGCAGGGATTGTTGCCCGGTTCACCATCTACAACCAGTAATACACCCTTTCTAAAAGGTACAATACCTTCATAATTATCCTGCCTGCCCAATGATACAAATGCCAATGGTTGCCAGTTGAGTTTATTTTGCCTGATGGAAATTTTTATAATCTGGTTAAAACAGGTGTCAATATTTCCGCCATTAGAAAATTGTTTATTCACCAGCTCCATATTTGTTCCCTTTAAATAATCATCACGTTCACGGGTATTTGATGACATGGTAAACAACCGGTTGATGCCAATCAATTCTGAG
This sequence comes from Bacteroidota bacterium, assembly GCA_018268035.1. GTDB lineage: Bacteria > Bacteroidota > Bacteroidia > Chitinophagales > Chitinophagaceae > Parafilimonas. The sequence continues at coordinate 2,093 of JAFDXI010000167.1, forward strand.
TTGTTGATAGCAAATACATCTGTCAGCCTGAAGTATAATGGTCTTTCCCATTGAATGGGTGAAGGCTTACCTTTTAAATCAACACCAACTATAAATGCCCTTGCAGTAGCAGTGTCTTTATTACATTCAAAGAATGCAATGAGTGAATCTTTGCCTGGTAAATATGCAAGGCTTTCATAACCGGCATTATTAATATTGTATGTGTTAGGGATATGAATAGTGTCGGATAATAAAAAGATAGTTTTATCTTTTTTATTAATATTGCCTTTGATGATATAACAAAAACTTGTATCAGTTTCGAGTGAAAAATAAATGGTATTGTTTTTTATCACACAGGCTTCAATTCCTTCATAGTGTGTTAATAAAACATCACCAATATATAATGAATCTTTTTTGACCCCCTCATGCCTGATATTTTTTATTGCAAAGGAAGTGTGTTGTGCCAATCTATTTTTTTTAATGGAATGTTGAATGGCTGAAGACTTAATTAAAAAAACAGAATCAATCACGTGGTTGTGGTTCTGTGGTATAAGCACAATTTTATTTTTCCAGTTTGCTAATGCTGAAAACTCATATTGATGTGCGGTTAATGCATCGTTGACCTGGATTGTATGGTTTGTTTGTGCAGGTAATATAAAATATGTAAACAGCAAAAAAATCAAGAGAGCACTTTTCATTACTGCCGGGCAATTTTAGGGTACAAGGATACAACATAAAGGTTTTTTGAAAAAAATTTTATGAACGATAATATGACAATATTTGTTCCTTGATCAATCCGGGATAAATTTTCTGAATCAAAAAAATTTGGTTTTGGTAAAATGAAATTTATGCAAAATCAGATGCGTTAACTTCCAGAATAAAGCATCGCAAATGCCAAATTGTTAATCAATAGCCGGAACATGAGTATTTCAAAAACGAAGAGTTTCCCAGCTCATATAATTTCTTTTTTCGTTAGGCAAAATTGTTGTGGAATGGCAATCAAAACCCGTTAATCAAAAACCTTTAAAATTTTATTTCAACATCAACATTGTTTATCTTGTGCGCATTAGGCATCTCCAAACCGATTGTTATCTTGAGAAATATTTTTTTACTCTGCTGTATTGTATTCTTTTTTAATTCTGTCCAGGCACAAAAAAAGAATAGCGATTATCAATTGCATATTCGTAAGGCGAGTTCAGCAATCGTTATAGATGGAGAGATGAATGAACAAGCCTGGCAGGAGGCAGATGTTGCTAAAAATTTCTGGCAGATATTACCTATGGATACCAGTCATGCTGCAGTGCCCACTGAAGTGCGGGTGACTTATGATAATACCAACCTTTACATCATTGCGATTTGTTATACATCAGGTGACAAACCATATATGGTTGAATCATTGCGGCGCGACTGGAATTTTCTGAAGAATGATAATTTTATTTTTTGCATTGACCCATTTGACGACCTCACCAATGGTTTGACTTTTGGTGTTAATGCTGCCGGCGCACAATATGATGGCATGTTATACGAAGGCGGTTCCAACAATTTAAACTGGGACAACAAATGGAAATCGTCGGTAAAAAATTATCCTGGTAAATATATTTTTGAAGCAGCTATTCCTTTTAAAACCATTCGGTACAAAAAAGACAATTTACAGTGGGGGATAAATTTCAGCAGGCTTGATATCAATGTTCCGGAGAAATCGTCATGGGCTCCTGTGCCAAGACAATTTCCATCTGTATCACTTGCCTATACAGGTGTACTGGTTTGGGATCAGCCACCACCACCACCGGGTTTAAACATATCGTTGATACCTTATGCACTTGCAGGCGTATCTAAAGATTATGAAAATGATACTAAATCAAAATTTAGAAAAGATATTGGAGGTGATGCAAAAATCGGGTTGACATCATCACTCAATCTTGACCTTACAATAAACCCTGATTATTCGCAGGTAGAAGTGGACAGGCAGGTTACTAACCTTGACAGGTATGAATTATTTTTTCCCGAAAAAAGACAGTTTTTTTTAGAAAACAGTGACCTCTTCGCCAATTTTGGTTACCAGGATATCAGGCCATTTTTTTCACGCAGGATAGGTTTGGATGTGCCGATAAGTTTTGGCGCAAGGTTAAGTGGCAGCTTAGACAAAAACTGGAGGATTGGTGTGATGGATATGCAAACAAAAAGTGTTGATGAAACTGGTTTGCCTGTGCAAAATTTTGCAGTGATAGCATTACAACGCAGGGTATTTTCCAGATCCAATATCCGCTTCCTTTTTGTCAATAAACAATCATTCAATTATGAGCTGCCCAAAGATTCTTCATTGCCTGTATATTCTTTATACAACCGCAATGTGGGAGTAGAGTATAACCTGGCATCAGCCAACAATATGTGGACTGGAAAAGCAATGTTGCTGAAATCTTTCAGCCCCGGTGAAGCAAACAAAGATTTCACTTTTGCAAATGACATACAATACCTCAACCGCAACTGGAAAATTTCATGGCAAAATGAAATAGTAGGAGAAAATTATAATGCTGAAGTAGGATATGTGCCCCGCAAAGATTATGTAAAAATCAATCCGGCAATTGCATATTTATTTTTTCCAAAACATGGTTCCATTCTTAGTCATGGGCCTAAAATTAGTTCCACTTATTTTTTTAATACATCAATGAAACAAACCGATAATGAAAGTTATCTTTCGTATTCCATTAATTTTCGTGACCAAAGCACAGCCGATGTGTGGGTGTCTTATGATTACGTTCAGTTGTTGCAACCTTTTGATCCCACCAATTCTGATAAAGACACACTGGCTACAGGCACACAACATCGTTGGAATGCATTTGGCATTGATTATGTTTCCAAACCACAAAGTTTGTTGACGTATGATTTCTCAACACGTATTGGTGGTTATTATGCCGGTGGTTCACGGCAGAGTTATTCAGGTGATATCGGATACAGGTTCCAGCCTTTCGTTAATGTTTCATTAAGCGCCAGCTATAATCACATAAATCTTCCGGCACCATGGAATGTATCTGATTTCTGGCTGGTAGGCCCGCATATAGACGTTACTTTTACAAACAATCTTTATTTTACTACCTTCCTTCAATACAACAGCCAGTTGAATAATATCAACCTCAACATGCGTTTGCAATGGCGGTATCAACCTGCTTCAGATTTTTATATTGTTTATACAGACAATTATTATCCTGCTCCATTATCAGTACGCAACAGAGCTGTAGTATTGAAGTTTACGTACTGGTGGAATTTGTAACAGGATAATTTGATGAATGATTTTTTTGTGGTGAGAAAAGGCTTTATAATCATTTCCTTGTTTGGAATATTTATTACAATTAATCAATTGTTGATCAATAATTACAAAATTAACGGTCAGGCCACTGGGCTGTTCTGGTATGATGAATTCATTTGATAAATACAGCAAATGATATTTTATTTACCCAAACAATATAAGCAGATGTTATAGATAAAAATGTTTTATTAAAACAATATTCACCTTATGTCATATTTTTTTCAATAGTATGTGCCACAGCTTTTAAAAGATTTGCATAGTCCGGAGCTGTGGCATATCCTGCTTTAGCAATAGCATCAATGAAAGCATCAGTATTGCTCTTTACGTTTAGTGCATCAACATAACGGGGGTTATTAAGAAAAAAATCAGCATGATCAGTAAAGCTTTGTTCCGGAGTGTCATATTTTCGGAAGTAATCTTTGACTTTGTATTTAAAATATTTTTTGCCATACCTTATCACAGGTGTGATGCTGATGATTTCAGGGAAATGCAAATCAGCGCGTTGGCTATATTCTGTAGTGGTGAGCAATTGTTCATTGCCATTTAAACCGTCTGTATCTTTTACTCCAAAAAACATGTTACCTGGAGCAGCTTTGCCCCATCCGCTTTCCAGTGCAGCCTGTGCCAATATTGCTATTGCACTGATGCCTGTTTTTGCCTCTGTTTCTTTTGCATAAGGCAAATATTCTGTAACGAATTGTTTGGGTGTCATATAGTTTTTTTAAAAGATTGTTTGAATCAAATATCTGATATACCCAATGAATCAAATGTTGCCGGTCCGACAATACCATCCACCTGCAGTTTTTTCTTTTTTTGAAATGCCTTTACTGCATTGAGTGTGTTATTTCCAAAAACACCATCTTCATCAAGCTTAGGTTTGGCTCCCATTTTATTCAAAGCTTTCTGGATGCTGACAACTGCACTGCCACTATCACCCTTTTTGATAAATGCACCACTGGTAAATTTTTTGTCAGGAACATTAGGAAGTGAAACTTCTTCCTGTATCATACCCATCACCTCTGGTGTTACAATACCTGTTGCAGCAATGCCATGTTGCTGTTGAAATGTCTTTACTGCTTTTTCTGTTTCAGAGCCAAAAATGCCATCAACTGTAATAGAAAAATCAAGATCGTGCAACATCTTCTGCAACATCGTTACATCACTGCCGGCATCACCTTTTGAAAGGTTGTTATCATTCAATGCGGGCAGGCCTTCAACTATTGCAATGGGAGTAATAAAAGCTTTAACGAGGCTCCTCTTTCTTTCTCGTAACATTACCTGACCACCATCACTGTCATTGCCTACTGCAGTGTTGCCTTCCCATGCCTGGAAAACAGTTTTTGCTGTATCCAGCCACTTCACAAATATGCCTGTATGATCACAGGTGCCATTACCTGTCCAGTCATATAAAACTATATCAGCAGGTTGAGGTTCTTTCACAATCCTGTTATTCCTTTTCCAGAAATTATAGCCTGACTGGCAACTCTGATAACCATTGGGGCTATCAATAGCTTCGAGATGGTGGCCTGCATGATCATATACCCAGCTTACAAAAATGCAACACCATTTTACTCCATCTAAACCATACCATTTACCATAAATAGTTTTGTTGGAATTTGGAGGAGACTCCTTCACACCATTCTGTGATGCGGCAGTGTCAATAATTTTTTGACGTGACATAGGTTAAATTTTATTGCCTACTCTGAATCCGTTTTCGGCTTACCGGTGTTGATGAAAAATGTTGAATGAGTTAAAAGAATGTATAATAGTCGCTTTTTAAAATACTTTTGAAAACATTCAACTGTGTTATTAAAGAATTTATTCTATCATAAGTTTCATATTGCATTTTATGAATTAAAAATGGTTATTTAAACAAACTGAAATTTTCAGGAAATGAAAAATATAAATTCAGGTTGCTGATAAGCTCAGATCTTTTGGAGCCATCGAGTGCATTTAATATACCCGTTCCAAAATGTAACCATATACTTTTTAAAACTGCAACTTCCAAACCTATTTGTGCATACAAAGAATTTTGCCTTTCAATTGGATTATCAAGGTTTTGATATTGAGTTTCAATAAACCCTTTCACTCTATTAGCACCTGCATAAAATCTTAGGTTGCCATTAAATTCATTGTAGAATTTATTATTGGCTCTAATAATATTGTTATTGATGCCAATCAACAACTGCCCCCAGTTATTGTTTCTTCCGGGTTTGAGTGCTGCTGTTAACCAGAAAGAATGTTTCTGTATCCTTGCATCTGAAATCAAACTATCACCTGATTGTGATAAAAGAGAATATGCAAAATCTATCTTTGATGCATTCCAGTTTTGTTTTTTATAAGCAACCAAAGCATTTGAGATAATGGTGTCCAGCTCATATCCAACATTTTGTTTTGCCTGGTTTAGTATTGCATCTTTATCCTGTTGTGATAATGCATCATATTGTTCTATAGTAAGCCCTTTTTGAACAATAATTTCATCCCTGTATTTTTTCCAGCTTATTGTAAACCTGTCCTGTTTATCAAAAATGTATTTTTTTAAAAAAGCTGTGTCGTTCCTGAAATCACTATTGTCGAGCAATGTTAAATGAATGCCTGCAGCCATACTGTTGGTGTGTGTTTCGTCATCAGATGCTGTGCCTAAAGATATCCTTAGTTTTGATAAAAATCTTAAACCACTCTTATTTTGATAATCATTTAAAGTGTACCATGGTTTCAGTAATAAACCAGGCGCTACTTCGAGTGAAAAGTCTTTAGGTATAATAAAACTTCCGTTGCCTGTGAAATTCCCAAACTGCAATGCGAGATCTTTTGCAGATGAAGGCCTTAAGATATTGCTCGGGTCTTTTCCTAACGATTTAAATGCAGGATTATCAGGTACAGCAAAATCCAGTTGCACCTGGTCAACTGTACTCTGCTTTGCTTTTTCCAAATAAAAATTTTGTGGACTATCATCCTGTGCAATTGTTACGATGGGTATGAAAGATAACAGCATCAAAACAATTATATGATACAAGCGTAAATTCATACTATAAGTTTTATAAATGGATCACTCAATTCAGTTTTACCTGCATCAATGATTTTTTGCTCTGTCAGTGTAAATGTTTTCCCGCCAACTTTAAAACCATCAGGATTTTCTTCAGACAATAATATACGGCGGCCCTGCCATAACCTGATAGCAACAATTTCTTTTTCTATACTGCCACCAGATGGGTTGTTTAAAGTTGAAAATACTTCAACAATACGTCCCTCATTTTCTGAAACAGGTGAAGGCAAATCATATTTATCGTCATCTGAGTTTTGATTGTTGCCGGTTTGTTCATCCTTTTTACTATTGCTGTTTTTTTCCCAGAGGGTATAAACATAACTGGCAGTCAGGTTGCCGAAATACAATATCTCAATACTGATATCTCCGCCCTGCGGATCAAATTTTACGTGTATCATAGAATTAGTTTTATTGTTGAGTGCCCTGTATTTTAATTAAGGCATACAACAATGAAAAAATATTTATAAGGGAGTAGCGGAAAGCTTTATTTCATAATATAAATGTAAAAAAATATCATGGAGAAATGATAATTTATTTGTGAAGCATTTACAATCTTTATTCAGTTTTTTTGAATGTAAATTTGACTCATGAGAAACTTAGTTAAAGTAATAAGCAATATTGCATTTTTTGTTTTTATGGTAGCCTGCGGTAAACCCAGTTATGCGCCGGCAACCACTGCATTGGAAGGTGGACGGGAATTTATTGATGGCTGCCTGAAAGGTGATTTTAGAAAAGCCGGTTTTTATATGATTGATGATGCCGACAATCAAAGTGACCTCTTAAAAATCAAAAGAGATTACGACTCTAAATCTGCTGATGAAAAACAGAAATATGGCGCTGCATCCATCATCATCAATAGTGATGAAACACTAAATGATACAATGCACATCATTAACTATTCCAACTCTTATGATAAAACATCAAGAAAGGTAAAAGTGATAAACCGAAATGGTGCATGGCTGGTTGATTTTAAATATACATTCAACGGAAATCTCTGATAAATTTTAATGAATGAAAACAGCTCTGATTGTATTTGCAGGCAGTGGTATAGGTGGCGTGTTGAGATATTGGGTACAAAAATCATTTGTTGACATGGGCTATGTCAATTTTCCTACCGGTACATTGATCGTAAATGTTGCAGGATGTTTTTTAATCGGTTTTTTTGGTGCGCTTGCAGAAAAAGGAAATTTACTTTCAGCTGACTGGAGGCTTGCACTCACTACAGGCTTTTGCGGTGGCTTTACCACATTCAGCACTTTTGCCAATGAAAACATGAACCTGCTCCGCAATGGTGATTATGTGTATTTCTCAACTTATATTTTACTAAGTATCGTTCTGGGCATTGGCGCAGTAATATTGGGGACAACCTGCATTAAATTGTTTTAACCCAGGCCTACTTTTATCAGTTTTCTATTTCTGATGATTAACTGCTCATCATTATTCCGAAACAACCACAGTTTTCACGTTCACAAATTCCATGATGCCGTGTTTGCTGAGCTCCCTTCCATAACCTGATTTTTTGATACCGCCAAAAGGTAATGCAGGTTCACTTTTTACCATTGAGTTGATAAATACAGAACCACTGTTTATTTGCCTTGCCAGGTGTATGCCTTTATCAATATCGTTTGTCCAGATATTGCCACCCAAACCAAAGCGGGATGTATTAGCCAATGCCACTGCTTCCTGTTCATCTTTTACCTGCATCATACAGAAAACGGGGCCAAATATTTCTTCATCAAATGCAGGCATGCCTGGTTGAATATTTGCCAGTAATGTGGGTTGATAATTACATCCATTAACCTTACCACCAGAAACTATCTCTGCTCCTTTTTCAACAGACAGCTTTACCTGTTGTTGCAATTTATCTGCAAGATCCAGTCTTGCCATTGGGCCAATGTTTGTTGAAGCTTCAAAAGGGTTACCTTGTTTCAGCAAACCTATTTCTGATTGTACAGCACCTGTAAATTCATTGATAATTTTTTCATGAATGAAAAAACGTTTTGCTGCGATGCAACTCTGTCCTGCATTTTGCATGCGGGATTGCACTGCAACTTTTGCTGCTTTTTCAATATCAGCATCGGGTAAGACAATAAAACAATCGGAGCCGCCAAGTTCCAACACAGATTTTTTTATCTGTGCTGCTGCAATTGCTGCCACACTGCTACCTGCCCTTTCACTGCCGGTGAGTGAAACAGCCTGAACAATTGAAGACTGCATGATTCTTTCAGTGATATCCACATCAGCAATCAAAGATTGGAACACGCCTGTTGGTGCACCAGCTTCAATGAAAAGCTTTTCAATTGTAAGTGAACATCCACAAACATTGGGTGCATGTTTTAATAAAACTACATTGCCGGCCATTAATGTGGGTGCAGCAAAACGGATTACCTGCCATAGCGGAAAATTCCAGGGCATGATGGCTAAAACCGCACCGATGGGTTCAAACGCAACAAAACTTTTCTTATGTTTTGTCTGAATGATTTCATCCTGTAAATACTGTTCTGCATTATCAGCATAATAGTTGCAACCTAATGCACATTTTTCAACTTCGGCAATTGATTCTTTTACAACTTTCCCCATTTCATTGGTGATAAGTAGGCCTAATATTTCCTTTCTTTCTAATAATAATGTAGCTACTTTTTTTAAGATTGCTGTCCGTTCTGCAAATGATTGATTGCTCCATGCAGGAAATGCTTTAGATGAAAGTTGCAAAGCAGCATCAATTGCAGCATCGTTCATTAATGGATATTCGTTGATGATTGTTTGATTGTAGGGAAATATCGATTTAAACGTTTTCATAACTGTAAACAATTTTAGAATTTGAGCCTCATGTTTAATGCCTGCACTGCAGATGACGGTAATGCGACGCAACTCAGATGCCCGGAGTAGAAAAGCCCGGTCTCAAAAAAAATGCTACAAATCCCATAAGCCGGATTTTGTTTTATGCTATCATTTATCTGTGCTGCCTACCCCTCCCGTTGTACATTGCTGTAATAAACTGGCCGCTTACCTGCATTACAGAAAACTGTGGATGCGGCACGGGATATACGTGGCATTGCAGCGCCCAAGGTTTACCCTTCCGCGTATTGCTACTGCGGAACGTAAGCTCTTACCTTACATTTTCACCTTTTCCCAATTACTTTCATTTTGAAAGTAATTGGGTAGTTATTTTCTGTGGCACTTTCTCGCCCCGGTTTTTTCGGGGGCCTTGTTTAACACAAGGTGGGCTGCCATACGCTGTCCGGACTTTCCTCACCATTGCAGGCGCGATAGCTCGGATTTGTAGCGGGACAAAGTTATGAAACTAAAATTTGCCATTTGGACCTTGCATATTTATTGAAGTGGTATAGTGATAGAAAATATGTTGTATTGATGTTAGAATTTTTCAAATAAAACGCTGATTATAGTTTAATTTGACTATACAGATTTCTTAATAAGCGAATTGCCTTTTATATAGGTGGAAAGGCTGGTATGATGAAATAAAAAAGCTACGCATTTAACGTAGCTTAGGTTGCCCGACCTGGATTCGAACCAAGACACTCAGAACCAAAATCTGATGTACTACCCTTATACTATCGGGCAATGATAAGTAAGATTAATTGTTACTATCCTGTAACTGTAAAGGTGCTGTGCCGGGTGCTGTTTGTTGTTGAGGTGCCGTTACACTTCCCTGTTGGTTGGTATTGATATTCTGCAATGGGTTGGCATTATTATCTGATACATTAGAAAGAAGTAAAACAGATATTAATGAAAGCACAGTTAAGGCAGAAACAAAAATCCAGGTGCCTTTTTCAAGCACATCTGTAGTTTGTTTTACACCCATAAACTGGTTATTAAAGCCTGCAATTGAACCACTTAATCCACCACCTTTAGGGTTCTGCACAAGAATGAGTAATCCAATGATTACACAAATAATTACAATTAATATAAATAGGAGCAATGCCATTTTTCAAACTTTTAGTTCCTCAATTTTTGCCGCAAAATAAGCGGATTTTGAGGGATTAATAAAACTTAATTTTTCATAAATTTCTATGGCCTGTTCAGGTTTGCCCTGTTTTGCTAAAACTTCGGCCATAGTTTCAGTTACAGTTTCCTGTTGTTCATTTGAAGTTTCAGCCATGTGCTGCACTTTAATTTCGCCTTCCACATCATTGTTTAAACTGGCTGGCGTTGAACCATTTTTTTTCATTTGTTTCAGCCAGTCGGTAAAACGCCTGAGCTGTGTGCCCAGCTTATCATTTGCTTTATCTTCTTCCAGCTTGATACCTTGTGAATCAAAATAATCTACTCTGTGATAAGGTGTTGTTTCCAATGGTAATTCGGCATTGGCTTCAACCGGTTTGTCCAATGCAGCAGCCTGTTCTTTTAAAATACTGCTTAGCTTTTCATTGACAGGGAAATCGGCTTCATTATAATTTTCATCAACGGAATCAATTTCACCATCCTCATCTTCAGTATGTATCGCTGCTGGTTCAGTATCACTAATTATTTCTGTTGAAGCTATTGAATCTTCTGAATGTACATCTTGTGCGATTTCATCTATTGATGCAGCAGTAGCTTCTTCTTTTGAAATAATTGTTTCTGAAGCTTTAGCAGTTTGGTTTTTTTCGGTTTGATTTGTTTTTTCATTCAGCATGAACCGGAACCACATTTCATTGGAGAAATGTAAGGCAGCCTGTCTTAATGCTTTTTCATAATCCGGTTCTTGTGTTTGGTATAACTTTTTTGCGAGTAAAAAATATGCTGCATCAAAATAGGGATGGTCATTCACTAATTGCTCAAGCTGCTCTGTAGAAACAGTATCTAAAGAATCAGTTTGAAAAAGATGTTGTACAATATTTTCAACGGGTGAATCCATTCAAATGCTTTATTTGGTGAAAGTACTATTCTCTACCAGTTTGAAAAAATATGGTTGAATATCAGGTCTGTCATCTGGTTAATAATATCCGTTGACAAACTTGATTCAGCCTGTTGCAACGATAAGTTGGCAGAGAAATCAAAATCACGGCTGACAGTAAAATTATCTGTTTTGTTATCAACAGTATTTACAAAAGTGATAGATGCTGCAACAGTTAACCTGTTACCCGAAGATTGTCCATTACTGATGGCAGCCAGTGATACATCATACCTGCTGATATAACCTGTGATAATGTAATTGGCATCATCACTGTTAACCAATGTGAGCTTGGTATAACTATTGATTTTTTGTTTTAAGTTATCTGTTAGTCGGGAACTCAGTTGTGGGCTCACATATCTTGCTTTGTTTTCAATAAAGCCCACCTTACAGGTTTTTATTTTATTATAATCAACTGACACATCACGGAAAGTATAGATGCCGCAGGATGGACCTGTAATTATCAAAGCCAGCAACAAAAAAATAATAAGCCCTGACTGTTTATTCATTGATGTCATATTCTTTCAGCTTTCTGTATAAAGTTCTTTCACTGATGCCTAAATCCGAAGATGCATCTTTTCTTTTTCCCCTGTGTTTTTTCAGTGCTTTAATGATGAGCTCTTTTTCTTTATCCATAATGTTCAGTGATTCTTCCACCTCTTCATGTTCCTGAATTTTTTCTGTCTGGGGTAAAATTACCGGCTGAGCTGAAACCTGTGTATTGACCGGCATTACTGATGTTTGCGGGGTTACAGACATAGCAGATACTATGAACTCAGCGCCATTGAGTGCGTGGTCTCTCTGTAATGATTCCGCAGTGTAATTGGCGGCCGTTGTTGCGAGTGCAGGATTTTTCAGAATTTCAAGAAACATCTTTTTCAATTCTGTTACATCCTTCTTCATATCAAAGAAAAGCTTGTACAAAATTTCCCGCTCATTATTAAACTCACTATTGGCATGATGATGTGCCGGTGACAATATGGGTAGCCGGTTCATGTTTTTTTCAGGCATGAATTTGTGCAGATCAACTGCTGTAATAAGCTGGTCCTTGCTTAAGACTGATAACTGCTCTGCAATATTCTTTAATTCACGCACATTGCCGGGCCAGTTGTAGTTAATTAACATGTTCTTTGCTTCATCATCCAACTGCACTGGTGTTGTCTTGTACCGCTCTGCAAAATCAACCACGAATTTTCTGAACAATAAAATAATATCTTCTTTCCTGTCTCTCAAAGGAGGTACACGGATGGGAACAGTGCTTAACCGGTAATAAAGGTCTTCCCGAAATTTACCGGTTTGTGTAGCATTGAAAAGGTCTTTATTGGTAGCGGCAATTACCCGTACATCTGTTTTTTGTACTTTGGAAGAACCCACCCGGATAAACTCACCGGTTTCGAGTACCCTTAATAAACGGGCTTGTGTTCCAACGGGCATTTCACCGATTTCATCTAAAAATATGGTGCCACCATTAACTGTTTCAAAATAACCTTTACGGCTGTCAACTGCACCGGTAAATGAACCTTTTTCATGACCGAATAATTCAGAGTCTATTGTGCCTTCAGGAATAGCGCCACAGTTGACAGCAATAAACGGGTTATGTTTTCTTGATGATAATGAATGTATGATTTGAGAAAATGATTCCTTACCTGAGCCACTTTCACCCATAATTAAAACACTCAGGTCTGTGGATGCAACTTGTATGGCCACCTGAATGGCATAGTTAAGAGCAGGTGAATTACCAATTATCCCAAACCTGTTTTTTATTGATTGTATTTCTGCCATTATAATTCTCCTAAACTTTTTAATATTGTTCTGTTTCTTCTTTTAATAAGGGTAAATGTTTGCGTACAATTATATATAATCGGTCAGCATCCACAACATCATAATCATGAATAATAATATGACGCGTTGCAATAATTCTATTCAGGTTTGTTATGGCCAAACCTGGTTCCAGTTTATTGGCTTTATATAGCGCTTCACCAATGTTTGACAAACCTCTTTCAACTGCCCATTTATTTTTTAGAACCTTGTAATCTTCAAACAAAAAATCGTCAGCGAAAACTTTAATTTCATCAATTGCCAGCAATACATCGGCCAGGTAATTTTTCAGAAGTTTATTTTGCATACACAAGCTGCTTTGATTTTTCCACTTCTGCCTGGAAATATTTATTCCTGAATTCCTGGTTTGGAATTAAATCAATTTTTCTTTTAAAGAGTGTCTCCGGTTTTTCTTTTAATTCAAAAAAAACAATAAATGGGTCATAAGGCAAAGTGCTTAAATCTGAATAATTAAATCCTGTTGTATCAAACTCGTTTAATAAATCTATATCGCTATCATCATTAAAATCATTTCGGGTAGCAGAACCAAACACAAAAAGTTTTTTTACATGATGTGTTTTACATAATGCAATTATCTCATTTCTGTATTTTTCAATTACCCTGTTCATCTTAAACATTTACCACTTCACCAATCAATGTAGCCTGTGTAAAATCATTTACCCTCACCATTGTATAATCACCTTTTTGAAAATTGTAATTTTCCTTAGGAAAAACAATCACTTTATTTTGTGAGTTTCTGCCCATCCAGTCTGCATCACTTTTTTTACTGTTGCCTTCAATTAATACTTTGAAAGTTTTACCAACATCTTTTTTATTGCTGTTATAAGAAAGCCTGTTTTGTAATTCCACAATTTCTTTCAGCCTTGATTTTTTTATTTCTTCAGGCACATCATCAGCATACCTTCTTGCTGCCAGGGTGCCCGGTCTTTCAGAATAAAAAAACATATAACTCATATCATAAGCGCTGCTTTCCATTACGCTTAAAGTACCTGCATGGTCTTCATTGGTTTCAGTACAAAAACCTGCAATGATGTCTGAGCTGATACCACAATCCGGAATGATTTCCCTGATGCGTTTCACTTTTGCAGTATACCATTCCCGGGTGTAAGTACGGTTCATCAGTTGCAAAATGCGCGTGCTGCCACTTTGTAATGGCAGGTGGATATAGTTGCAGATGTTTTCATATTTTGCCATTGTAAACAACACTTCGTCCGTTATGTCTTTTGGATGTGATGTGCTGAATCGAACCCTTAATTCAGGAGAAATCTGAGCCACTTTTTCCAGCAGTTTTGCAAATGTTACTGGTGTAAATTCTTCATTACTCATTGACGATAATGAATCAGGAACATAATAATAACTATCAACATTTTGACCAAGCAATGTTACTTCCCTGTAACCTTGTTCAAATAATTGTCTGGCTTCATTGAGAATAGAATCAACATCACGGCTGCGCTCTCTGCCTCTTGTAAAAGGAACTACACAAAACGTACACATATTGTTGCAACCTCTCATGATGGAAATAAATGCAGTGACACCATTACTATCGAGGCGAACGGGTGAAATGTCTGCATAAGTTTCTTCGCGGCTCAGCAATACATTCACTGATTTCTGGCCAGATTCTGCACCATCTATCAACACTGGTAAAGTACGGTAAGCATCGGGGCCAACAACTATGTCAACCAGTTTTTCTTCTTCTAAAAATTTTGATTTCAACCTTTCAGCCATACAGCCTAACACGCCCACAAGCAATGAAGGTTTTGCCTGTTTGATTTTTTTAAATTCAGTCAGGCGTTTGCGAACGGTTTGTTCTGCTTTTTCACGGATGGAACAAGTGTTTAGAAAAATAAGATCGGCTTCTTCATAATTCCTCGTAGCGCCAAAACCTTCACCCTGTAATATGGAAGCCACAATTTCGCTGTCGCTAAAATTCATCTGGCAACCATAGCTCTCGATATAAAATTTCTTATTATAATCATTTATATCATTTGCAAAAGGTGCATAAGCTTCACCTTGTCTTGACTCGTCGTGCACTTTAGCTGTTATCAAATCCTGCATGTAAAAAAATTGGCTTGCAAAGATATTGAATAAAGACAAAATGTCAGCAAGACTTAGTTAAGGTTTGGAGGGGAGTTATAAAAAGAGCGGAAGACGGGACTCGAACCCGCCACCTTTAGTTTGGGAAACTAATACTCTACCGGATGAGCTACTTCCGCTTTTAAATTTTTATCAATAAAAGTCCTGTACTACAATCATTCTATTAAAAACAGTTTGAATTTCCCTGTTTATGCCGGTGCTGTTGTTTTGATTTTTGATTTCAACCAACTTTCACTCACAGGTATCATCCAATTATTTTCCAGTTCTTTTTTTGTGGCCACAACATTATTAAAAAATATTGTTTCAGGCGAAATAAAATTATTTTCCAAAGCATAGTTAAACTGCTGTCTTGGTATTATCTGTACTTTCTCTTTCACCACGAAAGCAAGGTTTTGCCAGTTGAACATTTCAATGCCAAACTGTTTTTCAATATCCTGGATGATGCGGGTAACACTGTCAATGCTGCAACCACTCACACCTGCTGCAGTTTCATCAGCCATCAAAACAATAAACTGACCGAAAAATAAATTTGCATAACCTTTCACCTGGTTGCCGTGGGCTTTCCAGTTCTTAGCAAGGTCATTTAAAATCTCTTCCAACTGTAATGCTTCATTCACAGTAAATAAGCGGCTTGCCTGGAAAACCCAAACCTTGGAGGCTTCATTAAAATCTGCAGGCAATAAATGTTTGTATTCAAAATTCATGACGCAAAATTAAGGTTCTTGCCGGATGTTTTTAGCAGCCCGTAAAATCTGAGATAAGAATGATAATTGTTTTTTTATTTGGACATTTTAAAGAGATTGAATGATTATGTAAACGGAATCAGAAGATTCATCTCTTCCTCTCCACTGCAGCAATTGCTTTAATGGTTTTAATCACTGAATCAGGCGTCACTGAAATACTGTCTATTCCTTTCTCTACAAGAAATTGTGCAAAGTCGGGAAAGTCAGATGGGCCTTGCCCGCAGATACCGACTTTCACTTTATTCTTTTTGGCAGTGTCAATTAAATTCCCAATCAATCTTTTCACTGCCGGGTTGCGTTCATCATACAAATGTGCCACCAGTGATGAATCCCTGTCGAGGCCAAGCGTGAGTTGTGTCAAATCGTTGGAGCCGATAGAGAAACCATCAATATGTTGTGCAAACTCTTCAGCCATTAAAATATTGGAAGGTATTTCTGCCATTAAATATATTTCAAGACCGTTGTTGCCTCTTTTTAAACCATATTCTTTCATCACTTCCTGCACTTTCAATAGTTCTTCAACAGTACGGCAAAACGGCACCATTACCACTACGTTAGTCAGCCCCATTTCCTCTCTTGCTTTTTTGATGGCTTTACATTCGAGGCCAAATGCTTTTTTATATGCATCAGAATAATACCTCGAAGCGCCACGCCATCCTATCATCGGGTTTTCTTCTTGAGGTTCAAAATATTTTCCTCCTAACAGGTTATAATATTCATTGCTCTTGAAATCTGAAAAACGTACAATGACTTTATTCGGGAAAAATGATGCTGCAATTTTTGCTATGCCATAAGACAGTTTGCTGATAAAAAAATCTTCTTCATTTTCAAACCCGATTATTTTATGATTGATTTCTTTTGTCAGTTCTTCATCATTCAGTGAATGATGTTGCAACAATGCCAATGGGTGAATTTGAATATAATTATTAATGATAAATTCTTCTCTTGCCAGCCCCACGCCTTTGTTTGGCAAATGCGAAAATTGGAAACTCATGGATGGCGATGCCACGTTCAGCATCAGAGGTGTTTTGATAGCAGGCAGGTCATTTAAATTGTATTCCATTTTTTCAAAAGGGATTGATCCTGCATATACATAACCTGTTTCTCCTTCGGCACAACTTACAGTAATAAAATTTCCCTGTGCAAGCACATCTGTTGCATTGCCACAACCAACAATAGCCGGCACACCCAACTCACGTGCCACGATGGCTGCATGACAGGTACGCCCGCCTTTATTAGTTATGATAGCTGAAGATTTTTTCATGATAGGTTCCCAATCGGGGTCTGTCATATCTGTAACCAACACATCACCATCTTTAAACTCGTGCCCTTCAATCACACGTTTATCAAGCGAAAAGAAAATATTGACATTGCCTGATGCAATTTTATCTCCAACTGCAATTCCTTTGATGATAACCTTGTCGCTTCTGTTCGCATCATTGATGCGGTATTCAGTAATAGTATCAAAATTTTTTTGAGAGTGAATTGTTTCAGGTCTCGCCTGCACAATGAAGAGTTCTTTGCTCAATCCATCAATAGCCCACTCCACATCCATCGGTGTCCATTTGTTTTTTAGCTTCGAATAATAATCTTCAATCTTCATCACCCAGTCTGCCAGCTTCAATGCTGTTTCATCTTTTAAACAAAACCTGTTCTGAAAGCCTTTTTCTGTAGGGATGATTTTTACTCTTTCATCAGTATCATCACCATAAACCATCATCTTATCTTTTACACCCATTTTCTTTTCTATGAGTGAAGCAAAACCATCTTTTAGTGTTGGTTTGAAAACAATAAATTCATCTGGTGACACCGAACCCTGCACAATCATTTCACCCAAACCATAAGAGCCGTTGATAACAACAGCATCTTTAAAACCACTTTCTGTGTCTATGCTAAATGCAACTCCGGAAGCGCCAAGATCACTGCGCACCATTTTTTGTATGCACACACTTAATCCAATGCTGAAATGGTCATAACCAAAACTCTGCCTGTAACTGATAGCACGGTCGGTAAACAATGAAGCAAAACAGTTACGGACAGCATTGATAAGCGAGGCAGGCCCACGGACATTTAGGTAGGTTTCCTGTTGACCGGCAAAAGATGCATCAGGTAAATCTTCCGCAGTTGCGGATGAACGCACTGCCACATCAGTAACATCCTGGTCATAATTTTTAGAAAGCTTTGTATAAGCATCAATGATTAACTGGCTCAGGTCTTTGGGAAACCTGCTGTTTTTTATCAGTTGTCTTACCTGCAAACCCCCTCGCCGTAGCGATTCGATTTCATTATAATCTATCTTGTTGATGATTTTCTTTACCGTATTTTCAAGGTTGTTGAATGCGATAAATTTTTTGTAAGCAGCTACAGTGATTACAAAACCATTCGGAATATTGATGCCAAGACCAGTCAGGTTTTGGAGCATCTCGCCAAGCGATGCATTTTTGCCACCAACTTTTTCTATATCATTGATACCTACTTTATCAAGGGGAAGGATATACCCGTTTTGCTGATGTTCTGTCATAGATTTTTTTTAAGAACTGCAAACTTACAACCGTTAGTTATTCAAAAAATTACTCGTGTAATAAACACACATTCAAAATGTTGGATTTTTTTGAAATTAAAAGACCTGTAAGATTTAATCAGATTGAATTAACCTTATTATATATGATGATGAGAAATACACGCCTGAAAATTTATTCCCCTGAAATATAAATCCATTCCTATTTTTTTGAAATATAGTATTAAGTAAATACAACTATAGCTTTCTTTAAAAAAGTTTATGCCATCTTTTTATTTTGATGTTTTTTTTAAAGATGGAAAATGCAGGCGAAAGGATATTACAACTACTTTTAACCCCTAATCTTGCTATGATTCATGAAGATAATTATTGATAATATAACAACGCTTTTTACTGACTATAAAAAGCTACCACCTGACCGAATAGAACAGTTACCCCGTAGTGGCAGCGACAGGATTTATTTTCGGATTTTTTGTGGTGATGAAAGTTTTATTGCAACATATAACCTCAACGTAAAAGAGAATAAAACATTCATCGCTTTCAGCCGGCATTTCAAAGAAAAAGGTTTGCCTGTACCTGAGATTTTAGCTGTCAATGAGGAAGTGACTTTATATATCCAGGAAGACCTGGGTACAAGCTGCCTGCTGGATTTTCTTGAAAAAGAAAATTTTTCAGCACATGTTTTTGAATTGTATAAAAAAAGCCTTGAGCAATTAGCTCGATTGCAAGTGTTGGGTGATAAGGATATGGATTATGAATATTGCCTTACCGCAAAAAAATTCGGCAAACAGGCTATCATGAGCGACTTGTTGTATTTTAAATATTATTTTTTAGATACGTTGCAATTGCCTTATGACAAACAGGTGCTGATGGATGATTTTGAAGCCCTTGCCAGCTACCTCACCAAAACGGAGTATAAATATTTTATGTTCCGCGACTTTCAAAGCAGGAACATCATTGTCAATAATGAAGAAGTTTTTTTTATTGACTTCCAGGGCGGCATGAAAGGCGCTTTGCAATATGATGTGGCCAGTTTGTTATGGCAGGCAAAAGCTCAGTTGAGCGATGAATGGAAAAATGATTTATTACAATATTATCTTGATGTGATTGATGGTTTGCTTGCTCATCCTGTTGACAGGCATATTTTCACCGGCCAGTTTGATGGATATGTTTTAATACGCATGTTGCAGGTGTTGGGCGCTTATGGTTTCAGGGGCCTGTTTGAACGCAAAGCCTATTTTCTCACCAGCATTCCTATCGCATTAAAAAACCTCGAAACATTTTTACAAAACAATCGTGTTGGTATTGTAACACCTGAATTGACCAGGATGTTAAAAGCCATCACCAATGAAACTATTATACATCGTTTTGAACCGGTGCAGGCAAATGAAAATTCTCCGCTTGTTGTAACCATCATCAGCTTTTCATACAAGAAAGGCATACCGGTAGATGAGAGTGGCAATGGCGGTGGTTTTGTATTTGATTGCCGTGGCATGTACAATCCAGGAAGGTTTGAAGATTTTAAAACGCTCACAGGTCTGGATAAAAAAGTAATTGATTTTTTAGTGCAGCAAACGAAAATGAATGAGTTCCTGAATGGTGTGTATGACCTCGTTGATATTTCTGTTGAAGATTATCTGAAGCGAGGCTTCAGCAACCTGATGGTGAGTTTTGGATGTACAGGCGGACAGCACAGGAGTGTGTATGCTGCTGAACAAACTGCTGCCCATCTCATCAATAAATATAAAGTGAAAGTAAAACTCAGTCACCTGAACAAAGAAAATTGGGTTTTGCCTCCGGCACAAAAAGATGAATCAATCAATTCACCGGATTTTATCAAATCATAATGAAAAATAAACAAGCAAGTGAAAATGCACCGGCAGGGTATGTAAAGAAAGCTATGTTGCTTGCTGCAGGTTTTGGTACACGTTTGAAACCATTTACTGATCATCACCCTAAAGCATTGGCGCAGGTGAATGGGAAAACGCTTTTGCAGCGCAATATCGAATACCTGCAACGGTATGGTATTTACGATGTAATTGTCAATGTGCATCATTTTGCAGAACAGATTATTCAGGCCATCAGTGAAAATGAAGGGTGGGGTAGTAGTGTATCTATCTCTGATGAAACAGATGCAATCCTGGAAACCGGCGGTGGGCTGAAAAGAGCTGCCTGGTTTTTTAATGATGCGGATGATTTTGTGTTGATGAATGTGGATATTTTAACTGATTTAGCATTGGATGAAATGATAGCATTTCATTTATCAAAAAAGCCCTTGGCCACATTGGCAACTATCGGGAGGGAAACGTCGCGGTATTTTTTATTTGATGAAAACAATACGCTGTGTGGGTGGAAAAATATTAAAACCGGTGATGAAAAAATAATGCGCAGCAACTCAGTTATAACACCGAAAGCATTTAGTGGTTTGCATATTATCAGCAATGAAATTTTTTTGCTGATGCAACAAAAGGAAATAAAATTTTCTATGGTTGATGTGTATTTATCTTTATGTGTTCAACATGATATCCTTTCTTTTAATCATTCAGGTTCAAAGTTGATAGATGTTGGAAAACCGGAAAGTTTACAGATCGCTAATAACATCTTTCGTGAATGATTGCAAATACGTTAAACCTCTGTGCCTTTAATCTTACAGAGCTAAAATTGTTATATTTGCAGCCTTTATAGCCCTCATTTAATGAGTTTATCAGTGTTCATACCATAACGCCTTCCAGATATGCTGAAGGCTTTTTTATTTCAACACTGTAACTCAGGGGGCGAAGCCATATATTTACATTTGTAAGATTCTATGCAGATACACAAAAAATCAATAATGCGTTTTATCAGCCTGCTCTTCTTTTTTGTTTTTGTTGCTATTTCAGGCGCTCATGCACAAACTATTTTGAGTGGGTATGACCTTAGCTCTGTAAAAGTAGATCAGCTCAGTGATGCACAAATATTAAAGCTGAAGCAACAGTTAAATGCTTCCGGTATTTCTGAAGACCAGGCTGAAAAAATTGCTATTGCTAAAGGGATGTCAGTTACTGAAGTACAAAAACTGAGGGCAAGGTTGCAACAGGTGCAAATTACTTCCACTCAAAACAATCCTAATCTTGCTAATCAGCAATCCAACCAGTTCGGCGAAAATCGGAATGATTCAACTATTAACCGGTATCTCAGTGATACGATAGCAAGAAAACCATTGATTAACCCACGTATTTTTGGCGCTGAATTATTTAATAACCCTGCGCTTAATTTTCAACCGGAAATACCTGTGGCTACTCCTTTAAATTATATTATTGGCCCCGGCGATCAGCTCAATATTAATGTATATGGTGTCCAGGAAACTACTATACCAGTAACAGTTTCGCCGGAAGGCAACATCATAATACCCAATGTGGGGCAAATGCAGGTATCGGGTTCCAGTATTGAATCAATTACTCAGCGCATCAAAACTCAAATGGGCAATACTGCTTATCCCACATTGCGTTCCGGCGCTTCAAAAATTAGTATAACTGTAGGTCAGATCAAAAGTATCAGCATCACAGTTATTGGCAGTAATAAACCCGGCAATTATACAGTGCCCTCATTGGCAACAGCTTTCAACGCATTATTTGCAGCAGGTGGGCCTTCAGAGTTTGGAAGCTTTAGAAATATTGAGTTGATAAGAAATAATAAATTGTTTAAAAAAATTGATCTCTATCATTTTCTTGTGAATGGTGACCAGAGTGATAATGTAACACTGCAAAACAATGATGTGATAAAGATTCCTTCCTATACTGCCAAAGTAATAATAGATGGTTATGTAAAACGCCCGGGTATTTATGAAATGTTGCCTGGTGAAACGCTTCAAAATCTTTTGAGTTATTGTTCAGGGTTTACAGACAGTGCTTATACTTCATCAGTAAAAATTGTGCAGTTTACAGGTAAAGAATTAAGTGTGAAAGATGTGGCTGTTGCTGATTTTACTAATTATCAAATGCAGGGTGGCGATAGCGTAATCGTAAGCAGGATTTTAAACAGGTTTGCCAACAGAATTTCTTTGACCGGTGCAGTATATAGAGAAGGCATGTATGAACTAACAGATGGAATGACGGTCAAAGACCTGATAAAAAAAGCTGATGGCTTGCGGGAAGATGCTTTTATAAAAAGGGCACAGATTTTCAGGTTGAATAAAGACCTTACCAAAGAAATCCTTTCTTTCAACCCATCTGATACCATTGCTGAGGCAGGCATACTTTTACAAAGAGAAGACTCGGTAGTAATTACTTCAGTACTTGATTTGAAAGACCAGTATTTTATTTCTGTATTGGGTGAAGTAAGAGACCCTGGTTATTATGATTACCGCGACAGTATTACTTTAAAAGATGTGATCCTGCAAGCAGGTGGATTTACTGATGCAGCATATCCTGAAAGAATTGAAGTGGCAAGATTGATACGCCGCGATACATTAACATCGGAAGATGTAAGAGCAAGTATGATTATTCATGTCAACGGATTGAATGATTTAGGAACCCCACAAAAAAATATTACACTGCAACCTTCAGATATTGTAACTATAAAACGAAAGCCTGGTTATATGGCATTTCAATCAATTACTGTTTCAGGACAGTTTCAATATCCAGGCCCTTATGTGTTGGAAAAAAGAGAAGAACGTGTCAGTGATATTATCAAACGTGCAGGTGGTTTCACTCCTGAAGCTTACCTGGAAGGCGCATATATCAAACGCAGCAATTTTGATGATAAAGACAACATAGCAAGGCAACAGGTAGTATCTAATATCGGCCAGCAACTCAATGATTCCAGCAATGTGCTTTTGCAACAACAGCAAAAAAGACAATATGACCAGATACCTCTTGATATAAAAAGTATCCTTGCTCGTCCCGGATCACCTGAGGATGTTGTGCTGAGTGCAGGAGATGAATTAATAGTGCCCAAATACAATGCTCAGGTTAAAATCAGTGGCAGTGTTTTATTCCCTACACAAATCCCATACAATGAAAAGTATAACATCAATGATTATATTTCTGCTGCAGGTGGGTTTGCTGAAAACGGCAGAAAGAATAAAACATATATTGTTTATGCTAATGGTAAAGCGGCAGCAACGAAGAGTTTTTTATTCTTCAGAAATCAGCCAGAAGTATTGCCAGGCGCTGAAATTATTGTACCTGAAAAAGAACAAAAACAAAAACTCTCTACACCAGAATTTATTGGCATAGCCAGCGCTGTTGCTTCATTGGCAGGTGTTGTAATTGCAATTCTGAAATTATAAAAAAAAAAATTTCTAAAACCGATTTTATCAATGGCCGACAAGGATGATATATCGTTAAAAGAGGTAGTGCACATTCTACATGATTGGATCAAATACCTGCTTTCCAAATGGATGATTATTTTGATAGTGGGAATTCTCTCAGGTGTATTAGGAATTGTGTATGCATTTTTTTCGAAACCAAAATATGAAGCTGCTCTAAGTTTTATTTTGGCAAATTCAAATGAAAACAGTTCAGGTATTATGGGGCTTGCCAGCCAGTTTGGTATTGATTTGAGTGGTGATAATAATGACGTATTTACCGGTAATAACATTATAGCATTGATGAAGTCGAGGCGTATGGTACAACAGGCTTTATTGAAAAAACCAGAAGGCAGTAATTTATCGCTTTTAAATATTTATTGCAAAGAAAATAAACTGGATGAAGCCTGGAAAAAAGATGAACGTATGGCTAAAGTTTATCCCTTCCCCAATTCGGCTTCACAAATGACAGGCTTACAAGATAGCCTGTTCAGGGATATTTATGATAACGTGCAGAAAAGTCTGCTCGATGTATCAATGCCTGATAAAGACAAAAGCATTTATACAGTTGTAACCTCTTCAACCAACGAAAAATTTTCTTATTATCTTACTACTTACCTCGTGGATGTAACATCTGCTTTTTATATCAGCACAAAGACAAGTGTTGCACAGCAAAACCTCGACATGCTACAGCATGAAGCTGATAGCCTGCGCAATTTATTAGGTAATACAATCACTGCTGCTGCTGCGCAAACTGATGTAACATTTAATTTAAACCCTGCCTACCAGGTGCAACGTTCTGCTGCACAGCAAAGCCAGGTAAGCGCTTCTGCATTGGGGCAGGCTTATGGGCAAGTGTTGCAAAACCTGGAACTCGCAAAAATTTCCCTGCAAAAAGAAACACCACTCTACCAGATTGTGGATGTACCCCAATTGCCATTAGTGATGCAGAAAAAAAGCAAGCTGATATATTTAATCATTGGCGGCATTTTAGGAGGCATTGTTATCTGCGGGTTTTTGATTGTGAAACGCGTTTTATCAAACCTGAAATAATGAAGAAAGAAACAATTGTTTATACCGCGGGCACGTGGGATATGTTTCATATCGGTCACCTGAATATTTTTAAAAAGTCAAAAGAGTTAGGAACAAAACTGGTAGTGGGCGTGAGCACTGATGAATTAGTGGCTTCCTATAAAGTAGCGCCACCGGTGATACCTTATAAAGACAGGGTGGAAGTGGTGAAAAGTTGCAAGTATGTTGATGAAGTGGTGAAGCAATCAAAGCTCATGGACATAAATCAACTGAAAGAAATAAAACCAGACATCATTACCATTGGAGATGACTGGAAAACAAAATACCTGGAAGGATTGGTGTGGGCAAAAAATCAACCCAACATCAAAGTGGTTTACCTGGAATATACCAGCCGTATCAGTTCAACACAGATTAAGGATACTATAAAAGCAGGTTGGCAGGTTGACAAGAATATTATTGCTGCCAATCAAAATGGTTTGTTTGGAAAAAATGTTTTGATAACCGGTGCAAGTTCAGGCATTGGCGCTGCTATTGCTGAATGTTTTGCAAAGGCTGGAAGCAATATCGGCATACATTATTCTTCGAATGATGATGGAGCTTCATCAATGAAAAAAAAGTTATCAAAATTTACTGAAGTAAAACTTTATAAGAAAGATTTTAATGATTCATCAATAAACCTGGTCAACCAGTTTGTAAAAGATTTTGGTTCTATTGATATCCTCATTAATAATGCCGGGACTATGTCACCGGTATCAATTTTTGATTTAGACAGCCATGAATTTAACCGTGTTTTTGACGTGAACACAAGGGCGCCTTTTCTTTTGGCAAAAGATGCATTTTTACACATGAAAGAAAAAAAATACGGCAGGATAATAAACATCAGTTCTTTTGTGATTAACTATGGCATGGGTAGAAATAATTCGATTCAATATGCAGCCAGTAAAGCATCTCTTGAGACATTGACAAAAGGCCTTGCACGCATGGGCGCTGAACATAATATTTTGGTGAATGCCATCCGTCCAGGTGTTATCATGACAGCCATGCAGGAAAACAGGAAGGATTTAAAAGAACGGATAAAACTGATACCTGTAAAAAGAATGGGTAAGCCTGAAGACATTGCAGAAATGTGTATCCATCTTTGTTCTGATAAAGGAAGTTTCATAACCGGTGAAGTAATCAGTATTGCTGGTGGAGAATAAAATGATGCTTCAGAAAATAAAGCATCCGCTGGTAGGCAATTTTTTTTCGCTTGTATTGTTGCAATGCGTGAATTATGCCCTTCCGCTGATAACTGTTCCCTATTTATTCAGGGTATTAAATGTTTCCAATTATGGTTTGATAAATTTCGCCAATGCCTTCATCCAGTATTTTATGGTGTTTACTGATTTTGGCTACAATCTCTCTGCCGTAAAACTGGTGGCTGAAAACAGGGGTGATACCCATAAGCTGTCTGATATTTTCAACCGTGTAATGTTTTCAAAATTTTTATTGCTGTTGATTGGCCTTGTGGTCATGTTATCTGTCGTTTTTTATTTTGATAAATTCTCTTCAGATAAAACTTTATATATTTTAAGTTACGGAATGGTATTGGGCAGTGTGTTGTTCCCGGTCTGGTTTTTTATGGGTATGGAAAAAATGAAATTCATCACCATCATCACCATCATCACCAGGTCGCTGGCGCTTATTCCGATTTTTGTTTTTGTAAAAAAGAGCGATGATTATTTATTGGTGCCATTAATTAATTCAGCAGGCGCTATCTTGTCTGGCATCATTGGAATAGTAGTCGTTAAAAAAGTATTCAAATTAAAATATGCTGTCCCTACTTTTAAAGAAATGATGCATTCATTAAAAGACAGTTCGCAATATTTTCTTTCACGTGTTTCTGTTTCGGTCTATACCATCAGCAATGTGTTTACACTTGGCTTGTTTAGCAACACAACAATGGTGGGTTATTACAGTGCGGCCGAAAAATTGTTTTTAGCTTTACAAAATGCCTATGTGCCTGTCAACAATAGCCTCTATCCTTACATGACCAAAACAAAAAATGTAACAGTATATAAAAAGATATTTTCATTTTTAACTATTGCCAACACATTGCTGATTATCGGTATGCTCTTTTATACGAATGATATCATTTACCTTATCTATAAAATCACTGATAAAGAAAGTATCATTGTTTTGCAGTTGTTACTTGTCGCCTGTTTGTTAATCATTCC
Source organism: Bacteroidota bacterium (assembly GCA_018268035.1). Taxonomy (GTDB): domain Bacteria; phylum Bacteroidota; class Bacteroidia; order Chitinophagales; family Chitinophagaceae; genus Parafilimonas. The sequence continues at coordinate 29,045 of JAFDXI010000167.1, forward strand.
TTCAATACTGTTGGGCTATCCTTTTTTAGGGGCAATGGGTTATTCAAAATATACTAACAAATCCGTTATCACTTCTTCCATCTTCCATTTGTGTGGGTTATTTTTCCTTGTTCTTACCAATCAACTCAGCATTTATACCGTTGCAGGCATGCTCATCATAACAGAAGGCGTTGTGTGTGGTATCCGTGCCTGGGGCGCTTATAAATTCAAATTGTTTAAACCGATTAAAACCACCTGAATTTTTTGGCAGCAATAAGGACATTGCTCATTTATATTTTTTATTACATCGCTTTCCTGTTGCCACGCAATAAGAAGTTGTGGTTATACAGTAGCCTGAACGGGAAATTCATTGATAACTCAAAATACTTTTTCCTGTTTGCACAGGAACATTGTAAAGATGTACGTCATGTCTGGATTTCTGATTCTGAAGACACGATTAAATTTCTTCGTCAGAAAGGGTTTGAAGCCTATCATCTTGATTCAACAAAAGCTAAAAAACTTTCACTGCGTGCAGGCGCTTTTATTTACAGCAGCCATATCACTTCCATTTGTAATGCTGCTTTTGCCGGTGGCGCTTTCAGGTTTAATTTATGGCACGGCATCCCTTTGAAAAAAATTGAATACGACATTCGTAAAGGCCCACTACGTTATTTATACAATCCTGCAGGGTTCAGAGAATGGTGGAAACGTTTCTGCACCTCGCCTGATTTAATCCGCCGCAATGATGCAGTGCTTACCACATCACAAGAGCTGATAGAAATATTCAGCAGTGCATTTAAACTTCCCCCTTCAAAAATTTTTATTGGCCAATACCCACGGTTGATGCCTTTTAGCTGGAACAAACAGCAATTGCAACAACACATTGAACAATTGGAAAATCCTGCCATGCTGGATGCCATCAGCCAGTTTAAAAATTTTTCTTCAGTAATAATTTATATGCCCACCTGGCGGGATGATAACCCCGCATTCATTAATGAAGCTATCCCTGATTTTAAGATGCTGGATGAAACATGCAGGCAAAAGAATATTTTATTCGTATTGAAGCTGCACGTGAACACGGTTTTCAATTCAGATATCAGCGGTTATAAAAATATCCTGTTGCTCAACAACAACCTTGACATGTATCCTTTACTGCCTTTCTCTACAACTCTACTGACTGATTATTCTTCCATATTTTTTGATTACGCTGTTTTAAACAGGAGAATTATTTTTTATCCTTTTGACCTGGCTCAATATCAATCAAAAAGCAGGGAGTTGTATTTTGATTTTGCAACAATAACAAAAGGTGAAACAGTCGCATATACTTTTGATGAACTATTGGAAACAATTGCAGGCGATGATTCAAAACCTGTTGAAGCGCCTGGCTACAAAAAATTTGTGAACGAGGGTTTTGATTATGATGCTGAAATAAATTTTGTAAGACATAAACTGGGTTTTAAAGAAAATGACTGATTCAACCAACCCATTGGTTTCTGTAATCATTCCATGTTATAATGCTGCAAAGTTTTTAGACAAAGCAGTGCAGTCCGTCATGCAACAGACTTATTCAAACCTTGAAATAATTATTGTAAATGATTGCTCTGCCGATAACAGTGCTTTGATAATTGAACAACTCCAGAAACAGGATAACAGGATTGTTGTTTTAAATAATGCTGAAAACCTCGGCATTTCAAAAACACTGAATAAAGCAATTGAAAACTGTACTGGAAAATATATTGCCCGCATGGATGCAGATGATATATGTTTTCCTGACCGTATAAAAAAACAGGTGGATTTTCTTGAACAAAATCCGGGCATTGCAATTTGTGGTGGCAGCTTTATAAAAATTAATGAAGATGGCAACAAAACAGGAGATGTAAAATTTCCGCGTGGTAATGACATTTTAAAAGCGGAGTTATTGTTTTATTGCCCATTCGCACATCCGACTATGATGATGCGTAAACAGATGTTGAAAGATGTTGGTTTATACAAAGACATGGCGCCTGCAGAAGATTATGAATTGTGGTTAAGCATTGCAGAAAAATTTAAAGTGGATAACCTGCCTGATTACCTGATTTACTATCGCATGCATGGCAGCAGTATCTCTGCCAACCGTGGAGATAAATTGATAACCATGTTGCAAAAGATTACCAGGATGCACCTGCAGTCATCAGGCTTTGCAGAGAATTTTCTTTCATATCATTTGAAATTTTTAGAAGGTACCTGGTATAGAAAAACTTCTGTGGGAGAATTGAACAAGATAAAATTTTGGAAAAAAGAATTATTGCAAATACACAACAGCAGCAAAGTAGTTGAAAAAGTTTTTGATAAATATATTTCACTGGCTATGCTGAGTATTTTAAAAAGTAAAACAAATTCACTACAGGTGAAAATAAAAGCGGCAGCAAAACTTTTAACCATCAATCCATTTATCACCATCAAACATTTTAACAGGTAGATGAAAATAATGTTGGTGGCAGATATGTTGGGTTATGGTGGCAGGGAAAAAGTGGTGATTGACCTTGCCAATGGCCTTTGTGCACAGGGGCATGAAGTGTTGTTGGTTACCTTGTCTCATGATCAAAATGAACAGGCGCATTTATTAAATGGTGTCATAAAATTTTTTCAACTCCCGGCAACATATCAAAGCCTGGGCGGTATAAAAGCTATAGGCGCCTGGATCAAATGCCTCCCCGCTTTTATCAAATTATTGAAAGCAGAAAAGCCGGACATTGTACATACACATGTTTTTTTTCAGCGTCTGTTGCTGGCTGCTGTTGCCATAAAGTTTTCAGGCATAAAAGCGCGGCATTACCACACCATCCACACTTCGGGTTTGTTTTATAAGGAAACGGGTTTTATTAATCATATCAGGTTGCAGACAGAAAGGCTGGCAGTGAAAATGAACAGGGCTTTTTTGATTGCCATTTCTAAAGAAGTGTATGAAAATATTGCGAAGCCATTCAAAAGATCTGCAGCAGGAATTGCACTCATCTACAATGGTGTGGATGACAAACAATTTGACTATAGCCTGAAGGGAAAAGTGAGTAGAACATTATTTGGGCTGGATGAAAATAAACTGGTGGTTACTTACCTGGCGAGGATAACGGAAGGCAAAGACCATATCACTTTGTTGAAAGCCTGGAAAATGGTTGCACCACAAGCGCCACGTGCAATACTTTGCCTGGCAGGTGATGGTGAGTTGAAACTTGCAACACAGGAATTTTGCCGGCGGGAAAACCTGGAACAGCAGGTGGTTTTTTTGGGAACGGTGAAAGATGTCCCAAAACTTTTGGCAGTAACGGACGTTGCAGTTTTCACTTCTTTGTTTGAAGGGTTTGGCATTGCAGTATTTGAGCAGATGCTGATGAAAATCCCGATGGTGTCCACCAACATCCGGCCTGTCAGCGATTTTATTTTGCCAAACGAAAATGGTTTTCTTTTTGCGCCCGGCGATGCCACTGCGCTTGCTACATTCATTATACGGCTCATCAATGACGGCTCTTTGCGGGAAAGAATAGGAGGGGCCGGGTATAAAACAGCGCAACAATTTTCAATGGAAAAAATGATCAGGAAACACGAAGAAGCGTATGCCGCGGTTTAAGCCTGTAAAGTTTATTGAAAAGATACTGTTGTTTATCTGTTTCTTTTTTTACCTGTACCCGGTGCAGTTTCTGTATATGCCTGTATCCACGCGCTTGTTGCTTGCTTTCACCGGTTTGATTGTTTTGGTTTTCACAGTTACCAAGCAGGCGAATGAGGCCAAAGATATTTTTATCAGCAAAAACTTCATCCGCTACCTGCTGGCTTTTGCTGCCATCATCTTTATTTCAGCAGTCAGCATCATCATCAATGGCACTACCGATATGGAGTTTATCAAATATCCCTTATCGCTTGTTTTTATTTTGCTGGCAGGTTACCTGCTGCATTTTTTAACCAGGAAGGTGTATGGGAAAATCAATTATATCGTTATCCTTGATTTTATTATCGCTGCGGTATTGGTGCAGGTGTTGATTGCCCTGCTGGCTTTTATGATACCTGCTTTTAGTGAGGCGTTGCTGCATATCCAGAATTTCAGTTCTCTGGAAGCTTCCAAGCTGGAATCCACTACGGGCTTCAGGCTGAACGGTTTTGGGTCAACATTTTTTGGCGCCGGTGTGATTAACGGATTTGCTTTGCTGAGCATTGCAGTGATGGTGAAGCAACCCAAAATTTCCGGGAGGCGCATCCTCTATCTTTCTTTTGCGTTTGTGGCCATACTTGCATTGGGCGCCATGATGGCCAGGACAACACTGGTGGGTGGGTTAATGGGTATTTTATTTTTATTCATACCCAAAACATCCATCAGCAAACGCATGCTGAAGATCAAAACAAAATTTTTTGCCTATATGCTTTTGATCCCGTCAGCCATTATCGTTATCGTATTTGCGCTGTTCCCGTCATTGGCAGAAAGTATTGAAAATGCTGCGGCCTTCGGTTTTGAAATGTTTGTCAATTATTCCGAAACAGGCAGTTTCAGCACTGCCTCCACAGATATTTTGGAAAATATGTATGTGTTTCCGGACAACGCCAAAACCTATATTATTGGCGATGGCCATTATTATATCAAACCCGGCGACCCTGCTTATGGATATTATAAAGGCACAGATGTTGGTTACCTTAGGTTGATATATTATTTTGGTATTGCAGGGCTGCTTATTTATTTGATGTTGCAATACACTGCGGTGATCAATGCCTTGAAAAATAACCCCGGCGATAATGTATTTCGCATATATATTTTATTTGTTTTTGTTCTTTTGCTCATCAATAATTTAAAAGGGTTTACTGACTTGTTTTTTTTGATCAATCTTTTTGCTTTTACTGCCATTCAGTCCCAGCGCCCTAAAAGTGAAAACAGCCCGCTTTTTGCGCCCGGCATCCAATAATATTCATTTTGCAGACAACTAAAGAAAACATAGTTATTGTAACTGCGTACCCGGTCAATAACCTTACTGCCGGCCAGGGAAATTTGAATAGGATTGCCGACGGTTTGATCTCCCGGGGTTTTACAATAAGCCTTGTTTGCTTTTCTTACCCGGGCCACACTATTGAAAGGCCGGAAAGGTTTGAAGAAATTTTATTTATCCGCCAGGAAAGGCCACAACGTTTTTTGTATGCATTGTTACTGGGATTTTTTTTCCCGCTTTTTACCGTCCGGTTTTCTTTCAGGGCATTATTTTTTATCAGGAAAAGGAGCCGGGATGCGAAACTTATTTTTTTGGACTACAGCCAGGTGTTCATTTATGCTTTGTTCCTGAAAAAGGTGAGACAAAAAATTTGCATGTTTGCGCATGATGTCATTTATCAAAAATATACACGGGTTTTTAAAAACAAGTGGTATGGGCCAATGGCAATGCGATATATACAATATACCGAAAAAACCATGTTGCACCAAAGTGATAATATCAGTGTGCTCTCATTTAAAGATAAATTGCTTTTGAATGAAAATTATGCGATCAATCCTGTGGTGAGTATTTTAAAACGAAGATTTACTCCCGGGCCTCTGATGAATTCGAAGATTGATTTGAACCATTTTGTATTTCTTGGTGCATGGAACAGGGATGAAAACCTGGACGGGCTGAAATGGTTTATAGAAAATGTGTATCCATCATTGCCCCGGCAATTTTTGTTTACTATAGTTGGGCCTGGTATTAAAGAGGCATTTAAAAATAATTTACCTCCGGCATTTAAAGCTGTTGGTTTTGTGGATGACCTTGCCCTTGTTTTACAATCTTCTTCGGCTTTGATCTCTCCATTGTTTTTGGGTGCCGGAATAAAATTTAAAGTTTTAGACGCTTTTAAGAATGGTTGCAGGGTAATTGGCACGGATATTTCATTTGAAGGCATAGAAATTGAAACCAGTGATATTTTGCTGAAAGCAAATGCCGCAGAAGAATTTGTTAAGCAGATACATTACTGTTCACAAACCGGGTACGATCCTGAAAATATCACGGATTTGTTGTGTCAATTTATCAACCGGTTTGATGATACGCTTGAATGGATAATTAGAAAGGCTACATCCTGAAATTATGAAACAACAGTTTACTATAATTATATTCCTGCTGGCGAATGCACTAACTCTTCAGTCTTGCAATGCGCAAAAGCTTGTCCTGGCTTCCAATGGCAACACAGATTATTCCATTGTAACAACCGGAGACCCTAAAGAAAATGCGGGTGCAACAATTCTCAGTGAGAATCTCAAAAAAATATCAGGCGCTGATTTTAACATTACCCAAAATGAAAACGGCAACTCCATTTTTGTGTTATCAGCAGCAGCAGCCCAAAAAAAATTATCACTTCCGGCTTCGGCATTACCCGGTGAGGAAGGCGTGTCCATTCAAGTGACGGGCAAAAACATTTTTATAATTGGCGGAACCGGTAATGGCATCAAAAATGCGGTGTATGAATTTCTTGAAAAATATCTTGGCTGCCGTTATTTTACGGCTGATGCCGTTTTCCTGCCGCAAAACAAAAACATCTCCATCGCTGACAATATCCATTATGTTTATACACCTGTGATCAAATACAGGTATGTATTTTTCGGGCCTGCTTTCAAAGGTGATTATGCCGGGTGGAATAAATTGCAAAATGTTTCCGGCATGGTGAAAACGCCACCTGTTTTCGGGCTGTGGGTACACTCCATGCTCAGCCTGGTGCCACCTCAAAAATATTTCGCTACGCATCCTGAATATTATGCATTAAGAAACGGTAAGCGCACCAAAACACAATTGGACCTGACCAATCCTGATGTGCTGCGCATAGCAAAACAATCGCTGGATTCTATTATCAGAAAAAACCCGCAGGCAACAATTTTTTCAGTAAGTCAGATGGATAATAATGGTTATTGCGAATGTGATAACTGTAAAAGAAAAGCTGCTGAAACGGGAAGCCAGAGTGGAGTGATCATAAATTTTGTAAACCAGTTGGCGGCAGCATTTCCTGATAAAATCATTTCAACACTGGCATATAATTACAGCCGTTCTGCTCCCACCAATATTCAACCTGCAAAGAATGTAAATATTATGTTTTGTGCTTCAGGTGCCAACCACAGCATGCCCTATAATGCTGAAAAGACATCTGGTTCTGTTTATTCAGATCTGAATGCATGGAGTAAACTCACTAATAATATTTTTTTCTGGGATTACCTTGTTGACTTCCGTCATTTGTTTTTACCATTTCCAAATTATCATGCACTGCAACCCAATATTCAATTGCTTGCTTCTAATAAAGTGTATTATACATTTCAGCAGGGCTGGGCATATAATGGCAGCGATATGCCTGAATTAAAAACTTATCTTTTATCACAGCTTTTATGGAACCCGGATATTGATATCAAATCAACACAAAATGAATTCATCAATTTTTATTATGGTGATGCCGCACCTTATATTTCAAAATATGTGAATGCATTGACGGCTTATGTGCAGACACACACTGTTCAATTAAAAACTGGTGATGCTCCTCTTGATCATGTCAATGATTATTTGTCTCCTGAACAATTGAAAATTTACCAACAATATTTTGCTGATGCAAAAAATGCTGCAGCTGGAAATGAAGTTTATCTGCTGCGTGTACAAAAAGCAGAACAATCTATCCGTTATGCAATCTTAGATGGCATCAGTAAAACAGATACCAGTGCTGCCAATATTTCTTTATATAAAAATATGCTGGGTGAGTTTAAAAATGTAGCCGGCACAACAGGTGCAGACAGGGTGAGTGAAGGTGATTTTCCACTGAAAGATTTTGTTACAGACCAGGTCAATTACCAGGACAATAAGCTGGTGAGAAATTTAGCTTCAAGAGCGACAGCTGTTATAACAAATCCTGCATCATACAAGTTAAGTAACCTGAATACACTATTTGATAAAGTCAAAGCCAATAAAACGATAGATGAAAAATGGGTGGCTTTTCAGGAGAAGACTGTTGAACTGGTGATTGATTTGAAAAAAGAGATAAAATTTGATTCCGTTACGGCAACCTTTATGCATAACCCGGCATTCAAAGTGCAACTGCCCGCCTATTTAAAATGTGCCATTTCAGATGACGGAAAAAATTTTAAAGATATAGGCGTTGCCAAAAATACCTGGGCAGGATTGGGCGTGAATGAAGAGCTGAAGACATTTACCATTCATGCACCTGCGCAAACCGGCGCCCGCTACCTGCAATTAACTTTTACCATGGTAAATTCGCCTAATATTACAGGCGACGACCTGCCGCAGTCAATGTTGTGTGATGAAATAACCGTACTCTAAATTTAATTTTCGTGGTTGACCTTTCTATTTCAGTTGTACTATATAAAAATGATGGGCAGCAGCTGCAGCAATTGCTGAATTGTTTTCTTCCCCTGAAATTGTCTCACCGCATTTATTTTATTGATAATTCGCCAACAGATGAATTGAAAAACCTGGCAGCGGCGAACGCAGTTCAATATATTTTCAACAATAAAAATATTGGTTACGGCAGTGCACATAATATTGCTTTGAGGAAGTCAATTAATGAATCTCTTTATCACCTTGTTTTAAACCCTGATGTTGAGTTTAACCCGGGAACAATTGATGATATCTTTATTTTTATGGAACAAAATAGAGATGTTGGTCAACTTATGCCGAAGGTTTTTTATAAAAATGGTGAATTGCAAAAGCTTTGTAACCCTTTGCCAGTACCAGTTAATTTAATTGGCAGGCGTTTTTTTAAAAATTCATCCTGGACAAAGAAAATGAATGATGAATATGAAATGAACGGTTTTGATTATGATTATATATTAAATGTGCCCAATCTTTCAGGTTGTTTTATGTTTTTGCGTTGCACCTCACTACAGCAAAGCGGCCTCTTTGATGAAAGGTATTTTATGTATATGGAAGATATTGATTTGTGCAGGCGGATACATGCTGTTGCCAAAACAATATTTTATCCTGATGTAAGTATTGTACATGGTTTTGAAAAAGAATCATATTCAAATAATAAACTTCTCTGTCACCATATTGTTTCTGCTTTCAGGTATTTCAATAAATGGGGATGGATTTGGGATAAGCAAAGGGATGAATTTAATAGCAGGCTTTTTGAAGAACTTGAAAAATATTCAATGTCAGTTTCAGCCGAGTAAATGATAATTTCATTCGCAGAAAAAAAAGCAGCGTTGGCGATACCATGTTTTTTCATTTCATTAAAAAATATAGGTTTGCAAACCAGTATTTTTTAAAAAACATTTTTCAATTAACAAATGAATAAAAATATTTTAATCACCGGTGGTGCTGGATTTATCGGATCGCATGTGGTGCGGTTGATGGTGAACAAATACCCGCAGTATAAAATAATTAACCTGGATGCACTCACTTATGCAGGCAACCTGGAAAATTTAAAGGATATTGAAAGTGCACCGAACTATAATTTTGAACATGTCAATATTTTAGAGCTTGACATGCTGATAAATGTTTTTGAACAGCATGATATTACTGATGTCATCCATCTTGCGGCTGAAAGTCATGTGGATCGCTCCATACTTTCACCGATGGATTTTATCTATACCAATATTGTAGGCACTATAAATCTTTTAACTGTTGCAAAAAATTATTGGAGCACAGACCTGAATAATCATCGTTTCCATCATGTGTCCACCGATGAAGTGTATGGTACCTTAGGTGCAGAAGGTTTTTTTACTGAGTCCACAGCTTACGCACCTAATTCACCTTATTCAGCCAGCAAAGCTTCATCAGATCATTTTGTGCGGGCTTATGGTGAAACATTTCATATCCCTTATGTGATCACCAACTGTTCCAATAATTATGGGCCTAATCATTTTCCTGAAAAATTAATACCTCTATTTATTAATAATATTATTCATAAAAAACCTTTGCCTGTTTATGGTAAAGGTGAAAATACAAGGGACTGGTTGTATGTAATTGATCATGCCCGTGCAATAGATTTGGTTTTTCATGAAGGCAACAATGGTGAACATTATAATGTTGGCGGATTTAATGAATGGAAAAATATTGACCTTGTAAAGTTGTTGTGTAAACTGATGGATGAAAAACTACAACGCACTGCAGGAGAGAGTGAAAAGCTGATTACTTATGTAAAAGACAGGCCAGGCCATGATTTGAGATATGCTATTGATGCCTCAAAAATCAATAAAGAACTGGGATGGGAACCAACAGTAACTTTTGAAGAGGGTTTAAGTGCAACAATAGACTGGTATTTGCAAAATGAAGAATGGTTGAATCATGTAACCAGTGGAGCCTATCAAAATTATTATACAGAACAATACGATAACAGGTAATGAAAATTGAATCCACGCCACTTGCTGGCTGTTACATCATACACGATACAGTATTTAAAGATAGCCGCGGATATTTTTTTGAGAGTTTTAATGCACAAAAGTTTGAAGCATTAACTGGTATCGCTACCCCATTTGTGCAGGACAACCAATCAGCATCAACCAGAGGTGTATTGCGTGGGTTGCACATGCAGATAGGAGTACATGCACAGGCAAAACTGGTGCGTGTTTTAGAAGGCAGTGTTTTGGATGTGGCGGTTGATCTTAGAAAATATTCTCCTACGTTTGGTAAAAGTTTTTCGATAGAACTTACCGGCGATAATCAAAAACAGTTTTATATACCACGTGGTTTTGCTCATGGTTTTGTAGTGTTGAGTGATGTAGCTGTATTTTTTTATAAATGTGATAATTTATATAACAAAGATTCAGAGCTGGGGATAATGTATAATGATCCCGGTTTAAATATTAACTGGCAATTGCCAGAGTCATCATTGATTCTTTCAGATAAAGACAAAAAAAATTTTCATCTTGCAGATGTTTTACATCGCTTATAAATTCAACAGATGAAGGGAATAATTTTAGCAGGCGGCTCAGGTACCAGGTTGTATCCAATCACCAAAGGTATCAGCAAACAAATTATGCCTGTGTATGATAAACCAATGATCTATTACCCGCTTTCGGTTTTGATGTTGGCAGGTATCAATGAAATATTAATCATCACTACACCTGATGATGCAGCACAGTTTAAAAGGTTATTGGGCACTGGTGAAGAATTAGGTTGTGTGTTTTCTTATGCAGTACAGGAAAAACCCAATGGGCTTGCACAGGCTTTTGTGATTGGTGAAGAATTTATAGGGAAAGAAAAAGTAGCGTTGATTTTGGGTGATAATATTTTTTACGGTTCAGGTTTCAGTAAGCTGGTGCAATCATTCAATGATATAAATGGTGCAGCAATTTTTGCGTATGAAGTGAACGACCCTGAAAGATATGGTGTGGTAGAGTTTGATGCCAATTTTAAAGCATTGTCTATAGAAGAAAAACCAAAACAACCTAAATCAAATTATGCAGTACCGGGTTTATATTTTTATGATAATGATGTCATCAACATTGCAAAAAATATTCAGCCATCACCAAGAGGTGAATATGAAATTACAGATGTCAACAGGGTTTATTTGAAAAAGGGAAAATTAAATGTTGGTGTAATGAACCGTGGTGTTGCCTGGCTGGATACCGGTACATTTGATTCTTTGGCTGATGCCAGTGAATTTGTAAAAGTGATTGAGAAAAGACAATCACAAAAAATAGGATGTATTGAAGAAGTAGCTTTTAGAATGGGTTTTATCAATCATGCACAGTTATTGAAATTAGCTGAGTATTATTCTAAAAGTGGTTATGGTGAATACCTTAAAAAAATTAAACCTTAGAGGAAAAATATTTTTTATAAACACAAAAAAAATCCCGCTATTCAGCGGGATTTTTTTTATTATGAATTTGAGCTTTCATTTTCTGGAGCTGCAGGTTCACTCTGCATGGGTGCAGGTTGAGGTTCTGGTGCTGGTGCAGTTACAGGTGTTGGCGCTGCTTTTTTCATTGCAGGTTTTTTAGGTGCCGATTTCTTCGCTGCTTTTTTAGGAGCTGCTTTCTTCGCTTTCTTCTTAATCACCGCTTTTTTAGGTGCCGCTTTTTTTGCTGCCTTTTTGGGAGCTGCTTTTTTTATTACTTTCTTCGCAGCTTTCTTAACCGCTTTCTTCGCTACTTTTTTAGGTGCTACTTTTTTTGCCGCCTTTTTAGGTGAAGATTTTTTTACTGCTTTTTTTGCAGCTTTTTTAGGTGCAGCTTTTTTGATTGCTTTTTTTGCTGCGGCTTTTTTATTTGCCTTTGCCATGGTTTGAAATTTTCTTTTTTGAAAAATGAGTTGTTAAGTTAAATATGTTTTATAAATATCAAACATAAGTCAAAGAAAATTTTTTAAAAAAAATTTGAATGGTTAATTCAGTTAAAAATTTTACAAGGGAATACCGGCTTTGAAAACTCAAAACAAAGTTCAAATTTTGCCCATTGAGCTCATTTCTGCACATCCCTTTTGTGGCTGTTTTTATTTTCGTCCTCCTATTAATTATGGCTGTTGCCTGAGAAGAAACTGTCCACTCTGGTATTGAATTCATCTTTATGTTCCTGCAGGGTGGCATGGCCTGAATTAGAGACAATCCATAGTGTTGCTCCTGGGATATTTCTTGCAATTAGAGTAGTGTGGGGCACAGGAATCAAATCGTGGTCACCGCCAATAATCAATGCCGGACAGTGGATAGTATGCAGTGAAGCCAGACTGATATGTGGCTGGGTGTAATCAAGCAGGAACATTTTCCAATCATTTTTTTCTTTGGCTGTTGTGAAATGCTTATTGACTGAGCTATCATAAGTATGTTGCATATCAATCCAAAGTGAGGGGATAAGTGCAGTAGAATCCGGCCAGAGATTTGCTCCTGTTGAAGCGAATTTTTTCACTTTCTCCGGGTGGCGGATGGCTAACAAAATTGCGTTAATGCCGCCATCGCTCCATCCCAAAACATAAGCTGATGGAATATGCAGCGTATCCAGCAAATCAGCAAAATCATCAGCCATCATTTCAAAACTCAACGAATCTTTTGTATCAACAGACCTGCCCTGGCTACGGCTGTCAACAGCAACGACTTGATATTTTCTTGAGAAATATGGTATGTTATCTGTAAAAGCACTGATGTTGCCACCATTGCCATGAATCATGAGTAATGGTTCACCTTTGCCATAGATTTCACAATATAATTTAATCCCGCGGATGGAATAATATTTCCCTGCAGCAGCATTGTTGCCATAATTAATTTTCTCCTGGCTATATGCAGCAGTAATGAGCAGGTTAAGTAAAATGTAGATGATTGAAGAACGCATCATGCAATTTAATTGAAGAATTTGTCAAAAGCATAATCCTTGGTTGTTGCTTTGAATTATTTTTACAAACAACATTTATGCAACTAAATAAAAAAACATCGGATCCGGATATTATCAATGAAGTGTTGGAAGCCTGCATTTTAGCTTATCCTGTTTCATCGTTTATTATCAGCATTTATCAGCAATACCAGAAACGGGGCAGCCTGAGCAAAAAACAATTGCAGGGTCTGTTGGGTAAAGCTTCAAAAATACCAGATCTGCCTCATGCAAAACTGGCAACCCTTGAAGCGGTCATTAAGAAAATGCCAAACCGTTTTAAATCGGAGCTGCCTGAAAATAAACCTTTATATGAAAAAGATGCTGTTGCAGCCACAATGATTGAAACTATTCTTGCGAAATACCCCCAACATAAAAGGGTGTTGTTTCTTAAGTCAAAATATGACAATAATCAACCTTTATCACCACAGGAAATAGATGAACTAAAGAAATTTAAGCAGGTATTGAAATTGTAACTGTTGATGATACACAGTTAATTTTTTTGACGAATTCTTCCATTTAAAAAGTCAATTATAAAAATATGCTGATTAATTTGCCGCATGGCTTTATTTACAACAGCATTAAACTCGGGAAGCAATGGTAATTGTTATTATGTAGGCAATAACATAGAAGCGGTACTCATTGACGCGGGCATCTCCTGCAGGGAAACAGAAAAAAGAATGTTGCGTCTTGGTTTATCAATAAAAAAAGTGAAGGCAATTTTTATATCACACGAACATGACGATCATATCAATGGTGCTAAAGTATTATCTCAAAAGCACCAGCTTCCTGTGTATATCACTAAAACTACTTTGCAGAATTGCAGGTTTAATTTGCCGAATGAAATGGTGCATCATTTTACTGACAATGATCAGGTAAACATTGGCAACCTCACAGTTTCTGCATTTTCAAAGCTGCACGATGCAAGTGACCCACATAGTTTTACAGTTAAGGATAACGAAGGTGTATGTGTAGGTATTTTTACTGATATTGGTAAAGCCTGCGAACAGGTAATTTTCCATTTTAAACAATGCCATGCAGCTTATCTTGAAGCTAATTATGATTCCGCCATGCTTGATAAAGGCAATTATCCCTATCATTTGAAAAGAAGAATTAGTGGCGGCAATGGCCATCTATCCAATGCACAGGCGCTTGAATTATTCAAGAGGCACCGTTCAGATAAACTTAGTCATTTGATTCTTTCGCATCTTTCAAAAAATAACAATTCGCCGGAATTAGTCGAAAATACTTTTGCTGACCATGCTGGCACAACAAAAATTATTGTCGCAAGCCGTTTTAAAGAAACAGAAGTATTTCAGATAATCCATACACCGGCTGCCAACGAAAATGATTTTTACAAACCCGCAAAAGAGCAGTCGAGCCTTTTTAAAGAATAACTGATTGCAGAAAGGAAGATGATTCAAATTTTTTTTTACTGCTGCGTTATAGAGCAACATATAAAATCTTTAATCAAACTTCAATTGGATAAAGGCTTTTAAATACTACATATCATTGATTATTTTTTTATAGCTGGTTACTACACCTTTGATTAATGAAGAGCTGAAGCCTTGGTGTTCCATTTCGTTCAAACCTGCTATGGTGCAACCTTTGGGTGTAGTTACTTTATCTATTTCCTGTTCGGGATGGGTGTGTTTAATGAGCAATAATTCTGCAGCGCCTTTCACAGTTTGTGCTGCAATTAATGAAGCAGTTTTTGCATCAAAACCAATTTCAATTCCACCCTGGATATTAGCGCGGATATAGCGCATGGCATAAGCTGTGCCGCATGCGCCAAGCACAGTGGCAGCATCCATCAGTTTCTCTTCAATAAAGACTACTTTACCCAGTTGGTTAAAAAGGTCTTCCACAAATTGTGTTTGTTCATTATTAGCGCCATGACTGCAGATGCAGGTGATGCTTTGCTGGATGGCAATGGCTGTATTAGGCATTGCGCGGAATATTGTGAAATCAGTGCCGATGACCTCCTGTATATCTTTTATCCAAACACCTGTCATTACACTGATGACCTGGTGTTGTAAGGGATTAAGTACATCTTTGAGTTGTAATAAAATATCTTTAACCTGGAAAGGTTTTACTGCGAGTATTATCCATTTAGCATAACGAAGAGCATCAGCATTATTGTTGCTGATCATTACTCCTCTTTCTTCCAGCGATCGTAAGGTAGAAATATTACGTTTGGTAATAATGATATGCTGAGGTTTGGCAAACCTGCTGCTGATGAGGCCTTCTGCAATGGCTGAACCCAGGTTGCCACCGCCGATAATGGCTATTTTATCTTTCATAATGATTGAGTTGAAATTATATAAGCACTTATATAATTTGAAATAAAAAAAAATACTTGCTTCTGACTGCAACAATACTGATTCTGCTGAATATTTAAAACAAAAAAGCCACTCCATGTTTTGAAGCGGCCTTTATTGAATAAATATAACCCCGCTACCTCAAGAATAACAACTCTCTGTATTTCGGTAATGTCCAGTTATTATCGTTCACTAAGGTTTCCAACTTGTCCGCATGATAACGTATTTCATCAAAGAATTTTTCTTTGACGTCGCTGCAATAGGTAATTGCTTTGGTTCGTGTATCTTCAATGTTATTTGCAATTTTCCTGTGTTCAACCAGCTCGTTTACTTTGGTATAAACCTGTTGCAGGTGTTTTGAAATTTTATTGATGATTGCAATTTGTCCTGCATAAGAAGACTCAGGCAATCCAGCTTCTTTCAACCCACGGATATTTTGCAACAACAGGTTCTGGTATTCAATAGCAGAAGGAATAATATGATTGATGGCCAGGTCGCCCATTACCCTTGCTTCTATCTGTACTTTTTTGATATATTTCTCCAGCTCTATTTCGTGTCGTGCTTCCAATTCAGAATGCGTATAAACCTTGTTATTTTCAAACAGGTGTTTTGCTTTATCTGAAATCATTGCATCTAAAGCCAAAGGAGTAGTGCGTACGTTTGGCAGGCCACGGCGTTCTGCTTCATGATGCCATTCTTCACTATAGCCATCACCTTCGAATAACACCTTTTTACTTTCAACAATATATTTCTGGATAGTATGCATGATGGCGATTTCTTTCTTTTCGCCTTTTTCAATCAGTGCATCCACATCTTTTTTAAATTGTTTCAAAGTTTCAGCCATGATCGTATTTAATGCAATCATTGCATTGGCACAATTGGCAGTAGAACCAACAGCACGAAACTCAAATTTGTTACCAGTGAATGCAAAAGGTGATGTGCGGTTGCGGTCTGTGTTATCAAGCAATAATTCTGGTATGCTTCTGTGCAGGTCAAGTTTTAAAATTGCTTCATCCTGTTCATCAAATTTATCACCAACCCTTGTTTCAATATCATTTAAGACATTGTTGAGATATTCCCCGATAAACACAGAGATGATAGCAGGCGGCGCTTCATTGGCACCTAACCTGTGGTCGTTTCCGGCAGATGCAATGGCAGCTCTTAAAACATCTGAATAATCATGAACAGCTTTAATGGTATTGACAAAAAATGTAAGGAACATTAAATTGGTCTTTGGTGTTTTACCTGGTGCTAATAAATTAACACCTGTATCAGTAGCCATACTCCAGTTATTATGTTTACCATTACCATTGATGCCTGCAAAAGGTTTCTCATGCAACAATACCCTGAGGTTGTGCCTGCGTGCCACACGATCCATGACATCCATGAGTAATGTATTATGATCTACTGCGATGTTAACATCTTCAAAGATGGGGGCGCATTCATATTGCGAAGGCGCTACTTCATTATGCCTTGTACGTAATGGGATGCCAAGTTTATAGCTTTCTGTTTCAAAGTCACGCATGAAAGCATAAACCCTTTCAGGAATAGAACCAAAATAATGGTCTTCCAATTGTTGGCCTTTTGCCGGTGCAGCGCCATATACTGTTCTGCCGGTTAACACGATATCCGGCCTTGCATTGGCAAGTCCTTCATCAATTACAAAATATTCCTGTTCCCAACCCAAAGTGGGAGTAACACGGGTAACATTACGATCGAAGTAGTTGCAAACATCAACTGCTGATTTATTCAAAGCTTCAAGCGCTTTCAACAAAGGCGCTTTATAGTCAAGTGATTCACCGGTGTAAGACACAAAAATAGTAGGAATGCAAAGTGTCCTGCCATCGCCTGTTTCCATAATAAAGGGTGGTGAAGAAGGATCCCAGGCAGTGTAACCCCTTGCTTCAAAAGTTGCCCTTAAGCCACCACTTGGAAAAGATGATGCATCAGGCTCTTGTTGTATCAAAGCAGCGCCATCAAATTCTTCAAGCGGCGAACCATCACTTTTTAAAGTGAAGAATGAATCATGTTTTTCTGCTGTAGTGCCTGTCAAAGGTTGAAACCAGTGTGTGAAGTGGGTAACACCTTTGCTCTCTGCCCATGAACGGATGCCTGATGCAACCTGGCTGGCTATGGAGCGGTCAATTTTTTTAGCTTCTTTAATGCTTGCTGATAAGCTTTTATATGCTTCCTCGCTTAAAAACTTGCGGGCTGTTTTTAGAATAAAAACATTCTCCCCAAAAATTGCAGTTATTTTGGTGGGCATATCTGATATGTCCTGCCCCGCATCTTTGCTGAGGTTATGTATAGCCTGGAATCTTAATGACATAGAAAAATAAATTTTTAGCAAAAAAAGTGAATTATTTGCACAGATGATTTAAAAAACTTCTGTTTTATTTATTTTTTTTAAACTTTTTCTGAACAGGATATAAACATTTGGCCAAATTTTAATTAATAATAAATATTAATAACTATTTATATATAATTTGCATATTAGCTTTGTTGAATCTTTTTCCCGGATTTTTATTTATTGTTTCAAAATATGTCGGTTTCAACTGACGGGTTAAATGCGTAACTTATTTTCCTGCAATGCTATAAATTTAGTTAGTTGATATCCGGTTTAGTCTTGAATTTTGAAATAATTGAAATGAAAAGATTTTGTAGATAATCAAAACCTGTTTGTCTTTTCGTCAAAACGAGTAGTAACTAAATAACATAAAATGTATCGTATAAATAAAATAGATGCTGAAAAATACAGCTGAGCAAACCATAGTAGTAAGGATATAAAATCAGCAAAACCTTAATAGCTTATTTTACTCACAAAATGATGGAAAACCATCTATTTGAATACAACCTGACTAAAGAAAAATTATCCGGGTTGTAAAAAAATTAAATTAAAAAATGTATTAAAGGCAATATGTTGTAATTAAAACCTGCTTCATTTTTCTTACTCCAATCCAAACACACCCACATTAATCAGTTGTAAGGCTTTTTGTTTGTTGTCAGTTGAAATCAACAATGAAATATTGTGGTTGCTACCACCATAACTCACCATTCTAACCGGTATATCTTTTAATGAAGAAAAAATCTTTTCAAGAATGTAAGGTGATTCTGCAATTTCATTTCCAACAATTGAAATAATGGTTTGATTGGTATCGGTTTCAACATTACCTAATGGTTCGAGTTCTTTGATGATTTGTTGCAAATTGGTGGAGTCATCTATTGTTACAGAAACGGCCACTTCAGAAGTGGTGATCATATCAATTGGTGTTTTATATTTTTCAAACACTTCAAAAATGCGGCGCAGGAAACCATAAGCCAATAACATCCTGCTACTTTTTATTTTAATAGCATTGATATTATCTTTTGCAGCAACAGCTTTCACGCCAACACTCATTGCAGCTTGTGTAATGGTTGTACCCGCTGCAGATGGTTCCATTGTATTCAGGAGTTTTACAGGAATATTGTAAGTACGTGCAGGCCAGATGCAGGCAGGATGTAAAATCTTTGCACCGAAATATGCCAACTCTGCAGCCTCATCAAAGCTGAGATGCTCAACCGGAATTGTTTTATTTACAATGCGTGGATCATTGTTATGCATGCCGTTGATATCTGTCCATATTTCACAAACATCTGCCTGTATTGCCGCAGCAACCAATGATGCTGTATAGTCACTACCCCCACGTTTTAAATTGTCCACTTCACCTCTTACGTTACGGCAGATATACCCTTGTGTGATAAATAATTTCTTGTCTTCGTGTTGTTGCAATAGTTGGCTCAGCTTCACTTTAATGCTGCCAATTTGTGGTTCTTCTGATGCATCAATACTCATAAATTCCAGGGCGGGCAACAATACATGGTCAATATTTTTTTCTTCGAGAAATACACTGAATAGTTTTGTGCTCAACAATTCACCCTGGGCAAGGATATCTTTATTCAAAGCTTCACTAAATGATATTTTAAGAATGATATGTAAAAATTCGAAATGCTCAGATACGATTGCATTTGCTTTTTGTCTTGCATCTTCAGTTTGCACAAGAGTTTGTACGAATTCCCTGTAATGTTTTTCAAGATCGTCAATCTTTTTTCCTGCGCCTTTCCTGTCGCCTTCTGCAATTGCATTACTGATATTTACCAAAGCATTGGTAGTACCACTAAGTGCACTTAACACAACAATGGTAGGTGTATTTTCTACTGTGATTAATCCAAGTACCTGGTTCATCCTCTGTGGCGTTCCAACACTGGTGCCACCAAATTTCATTACTTTCATATTTGTGACGATCTGTTACAGATCAATTTTTTATTTAAAAGTGTGCAAAAGTAAATAGTAAAAAATTAAAGTAGCTTGTTTTGAATCTGCTCATATTCTTCATCAATTAAAAGATCGTTACCATCTGCAGCCGTAGTAGCCAGCTCATCACAACGGTTGTTATAAATATTCTCAGCATGGCCTTTTACCCAAACAAATTTGATTGTAAAATTTTTTGCAAGGCGGTAATATTCCAACCACAGGTCTTTATTTTTTTTGCCACCTTTAAAATTTGTTTTTACCCAATTGTCGAGCCATTTTTTTTCAACTGAGTTAATCACATACTGGCTGTCAGAATAAATAGTTACGCTGATATGATGTTTAGTTAATACTTTCAATGCATTGATTACAGCCATCAGTTCCATCCTGTTATTTGTGGTTAGCCTGTAACCGGCAGAAAGCTCTTTTGATTTAGTACCATACATTAAAATGGCACCATAACCACCGGGGCCGGGGTTGCCACGGGCTGCGCCATCAGTATAAATAATCAATTGATTTGTTATCATAAGATAGTGCATTCTCTTTTTAGGTAAGTTATTGCCTGTCCGCTCATCAGCACCCTGTCATTGTTTAATTCACAATCAAGGAGACCAATGCTTTTTGAAAGTTGTATGGCTTTAAGATTTTTTTTGTTTAATTTTTTTGCCCAATAAGGAACCAACATTGTGTGGGCAGAACCGGTAACCGGATCTTCATTTACACCGCTTTGTGGATAGAAACAACGTGAGACAAAGTCAGAAACATTACCGGGAGCAGTTGTTACAACACCTCTTGCTTTTACTTTTTTTAGTTCAGAAAAGTTTGGTTGCAAATCCTCAATTTGTTTTTGAGTTTCGAATACTACCATATAATCAAACGAAGAATTGAAAACCTGTCCTTCTTTTACACCTAAGCCTTCCAGTAACCCTACAGGAGTTTCTGTTACTGACTGTGGTGGGTTTCCTGGAAAATCAAGCGTATAAACATCTTCTTCCTTTTTTGCAACGGTGAGCAACCCGCTTTTTGATTCAAATTTTATCTCAGGTAAACTGTATCCTAACTCAGAATAAAAAATATGGGCGCTGGCCAATGTAGCATGGCCACAAAGCTTTCCTTCAGTTGATGGAGTAAACCAACGAATATGATAATGATCCCCTTCACGCACTATAAATGCTGTTTCAGAAAGATTGTTTTGTGTGGCCAGGCTTTGCATGGTTTTATCTGCCAGCCATGAATCCAATGGGCAAACTGCCGCAGGGTTTCCGCCAAAGATATTTCCCGAAAAAGCATTTGCTATATAGACTGGTAATTTCATTTAAACATTGATTGTATTTTTCTATTTCCCTTTTCAGCACATATAATGTTTGCTGGAATAATTTCAATTTTTAGATGTTGCAAAAATGGGGTTTATCTGAAAATTAATGCCAATTGTAAAAAAATCGTTAATGAAAAATTTTTTTTTATACCTGATTAAACCAAAGAACTTTGCTGAAGTCTATCTTCCACTTTAGCGAAAAATAACAACTTAAAAATATTCGAACTTTTGCAGCAGGGTTAAATCAGGGTGGCCAGCGGGATGCGGTCACCCTTCTTTTTTGTAAAAAAAATGTGAACTGAATTTTTATAGAGATATTAATTAGTTTTATTCCCCATCTTTTGTCTTTTTCTTTCCTACATTTCTTTCTGTTCCCTTAAAGCTTCCGGTGAGGGGGAAGATGTGATTGCCTTAGCTGCATATAGAAATACTACCGGAATGAATATTGAAGCAAGTATTTCGTCCCATTGTATCCAATATCCCCACCAACTATAAACTGCTGCCTTAGAAGGGTTAGATGTTTCAAAAATCACCTTTACTGTTTCACCATCTTTAAAATTCCTAAAGAGATAATTTGTATTGGCAGCATATTCAACTTTATCATAGTTGTAAAATGCTTTTGCTTCAGTTGTAGTAGTGGCGCTGTCTTTTACAAAATGTATGGTTGCAGTTGTTATTTGGCCATCCTGGAAATCGGGGTGCCGGGTAAACAACACATACAATGCAAAACATATTATATAAACCGGGATAATAACTTTAAGCAAAATTTTAATTTAAGCAGCGAAGATAAGTCCTGATATTTTTGAAAAATATTTATACCACGTATCCAAACATGTTATCATCTTTTTTAAGTTCGGTATAATTGATGTTTGATTTTTTCAGCTTGATGAGTAGTTTATTGTAGTCTTCTTTTCTTTTTAATTCAATTCCCACCAATGCAGGGCCGGTTTCCTTATTATGTTTTTGAAAATATTCAAACCGGGTGATGTCATCATCTGGCCCAAGCACATTGGTTACAAATTCTTTTAAAGCGCCGGGCCTTTGAGCAAAGCGGATAAGGAAATAATGTTTCAACCCTTCATATTGCAGGGATCGCTCTTTTATTTCCTGCATCCTGTCAATATCATTATTGCCGCCACTCACTACACAAACAATGTTTTTGCCTTTTATTTCTTTGGCAAAATTATCCAATGCACTTACAGTAAGAGCGCCTGCTGGCTCAGCCACTATAGCATCTTCGGTATATAATTTCAGGATAGTGGAACACACTTTACCTTCCGGCACCAATACCAGGTCGTCCAATACTTCATGGCAAATAACGCTTGTAATATCACCACTGCGTTTTACAGCTGCGCCATCTACAAATGTGTCAATTGTTTCGAGTGTTACAGGTTTACCTGCTTTGAAAGCATTGTACATGGATGGTGAGCCTTCTGGTTCTACACCGATAATTTTTGTTTTTGGAAAACAGGCTTTAAAATATGTACCAACACCTGAAGCTAAACCGCCGCCGCCAACAGGTAGCAATAAAAAGTCTATGCCTGCATCAACAGTATTGGCTGGTGATACAACAGGAAATTGTTCAGCAATTTCAACACCAACTGTTGCCTGCCCCTCTATCACTTTGTAGTCATCAAATGCAGGTATAAATGTCATCCCATGTTCTTTGGTAAATTGTTTGGCTGCTGCAGCACATTCATCATAATTATCACCTGACAATTTTATTTCGATATGGTTTTCACCAAACATTTTTGTCTGGTTAATTTTTTGATTGGGTGTTATTACCGGCATAAAAACAACACCTTTCACATTGAGTTTATTACAACTGTAAGCAAAGCCCTGTGCGTGATTGCCTGCACTGGCACATACTACTCCTTTTTCTAATTTCTTTGTATCAAGACTGCTGATCATGTTGTAAGCGCCACGTAATTTATAAGAACGTACAACCTGTAAATCTTCCCTTTTTAAAAAAACGTTGCATTTGTATTTTCTCGAAAGGCTCCTGTTTAGTTGCAATGGTGTTTTTATGACAACGCCTATCAAACGTTCCATTGCTGCATCATAATCAAGTTTATTTTTTTTGGTGGTTGTACTCATTTCTAATTTCAGGATTTTTTAATGCTTAAGCTCATCATAATTTAATTAAATATTTTTTTTCGATGAGTTTTTTTTACAGGCGTATTTAAATTAAATACAGTTTCAATCATTATTCAATTATCATAAATATTTTCATCATAACATGGTGGGTAATCGTTGATGTTTTGTTTACCATTGTTGAAATTATTTTGAATTAGTGTCATCAATTTCTGGATAGATTTCAAATAATTTCATCAATGAATCATATAAATGATATTAGATTATTCTAAATGGGATTTCAACTTTTTTGCCTGACACTTTAAAAGAAGAAAACGCATAAATTATTTTATGCGCTTTTCTTTTATTTGCTTATACAGCCTGGTTCTCAGGTCTTAAACTTCTAACCGTTTTACCGGCCTGCCACATTTCACTTTCACGTAATTCTTTAAGTTCCTCATTCAGTTTTTCACGATAGTCTGGTTGTGAATTTGAATCAATGGAACGCTGGCTTTCTTTGCCTGCTGCCACACTTTCATATAATTCTTTAAACACAGGTGCTGTTGCATCTCTGAATTTTTTCCACCAGTCTAATGCACCACGTTGTGCTGTGGTAGAACAATTCGCATACATCCAGTCCATGCCATTTTCAGCAACTAATGGCATTAATGATTGAGTGAGCTCTTCCACTGTTTCATTGAATGCTTCAGAAGGGGAGTGGCCTTTATCGCGCAATACCTGATATTGTGCTGCAAAGATGCCCTGGATAGCGCCCATCAATGTGCCGCGTTCTCCGGTCAAATCAGAATATACTTCCCGTTTAAAATCTGTTTCAAATAAATATCCACTTCCTACGGCAATGCCCAAAGCGATAACACGGTCTTTTGCTTTTCCGGTTGCGTCCTGGAAAATGGCGAATGAGCTGTTTAGTCCACGTCCCTGTAAAAACATTCTTCTCAATGAAGTGCCTGAACCTTTTGGCGCCACTAAAAATACATCCACATCTGAAGGAGGTATAATACCTGTCTGCTCATTAAAAGTGATGCCAAAGCCATGGGAAAAATATAATGCTTTCCCTGGTGTCAAATGTTTTTTTACTGTGGGCCATAATTGAATTTGAGCTGCATCACTAAGCAGGTAACAAATAATGGTACCGCGTTGCAATGCTTCTTCAATTTCAAATAATGTTTCTCCTGGTACAAAGCCATCTGCAACAGCTTTATCCCATGTCTTTGAATTTTTTCTCTGGCCAACAATTACATTGATACCATTGTCGCGCTGGTTCATTGCCTGGCCCGGGCCCTGTACACCATAGCCTATTACTGCTACGGTTTCATTTTTTAATATTTCCTGCGCTTTGCTGAGCGGGAATTCTTCACGTGTCACAACGTTTTCTTCTACTCCGCCAAAATTTAGTTTTGCCATTTTTTGAATTAAAAATTAAAAATTAAAAAATTAAAGAAATCAGTTTTCAGGTTCAGGTAATTTTTCATTAAAAGATATTCTGTTGTTGAATGGGTCATTCACAGTAAACTCCAGCGTACCATAAAAACTTTTTCCCAAACCCGGTCTGTTGTATTTATATTTTTTGTTGATAAGCTCCTGGTGATATGCTCCCACGCCGGTACACCAGATAAAAACATGCGTACCCGGTGTGCCATCACCATGATGTTCACTGAGATGAAGTGTAATTCCATCTCTTGAAACTTCCATATACACCGGGGTGTTTTCTTCAAAATAATGCTCCCATTCAATTTTAAAACTAAGCCAGTCAACATAAAATTCAACTGCTTTGTTATAATCAAA
>JAFDXI010000168.1 GCA_018268035.1 Bacteroidota bacterium
AGAAGATTTCGGCCCATTCCGGACATATTTCAAGAGAAAGTCTATTGCTTTTCCATGAACTTACTAATCAATTTATCATTTAAATGACTTTTCAGGTTGGTATAATTTTTATACGAAATTATGGTACATAAATGTTCAAAATTTTTCAATTCTGAAAAGTCTTTTACATCAATTTTCTTATCTGTTATTAAGAATAAATGCTTTCCAATCTTGTTCAATTTTGTCAAATACTTTAAGAAATCATCTGGTCTCAATAATCGTTTTTATGTATAAATAAAAACTTCAAATGTGTACTTGATTTAAGAATACTTCTTTTAGGCAAACAACGCTTTTTTCAATGCCAATGCTCCTTGTTCACTGGAAAATTTAATGGCCGGGATGTGGTCAAGAGGATTCAACAAACCATAATCGTGGATAAAGCCGTTATAAGTTTCAATAGTTACAGGTACGCCAGCTTCATCCATTTTTCTTGCATATGCCAGCCCTTCATCTAACAAAATATCGTTTTCGGCTAATTGAACCAATGCAGGTGGTAAACCTTTTAGTTGCGCTAACGATGCATTGAATGGCGTTGCATAATATTCTTTCCTTTTTTCTACATCCGGTAAATAATTATCCCACATCCATTTCATTAAAGAGGCCGTTAAGAATCTGCCATCTGCATATTTCTGCCAGGATTCACGACTGAAATCAGCATCGGTTACAGGCCATAAAAGCAATTGAAATTTAATTTCCGGACCACCTTTATCTTTTGCCATGTGGCAAAGTACGGCTGTCATGTTTCCACCAACACTATTACCTGCTGCAGCCATATTTTTTCCGTCAACGCCAATTTCAACGCCATTTTCAGCAACCCATTTTGCTGCTGCGTAGATTTGATTAATTGCCGTTGGGTATTTTGCTTCAGGCGAAGGAGTATAATCTGTAAAAACGGCCGCTGCACCACTATTTACCACCAAATCTCTAACTAATCTTCTGTGTGTAGGATAATCGCCTAGAATCCAACCACCGCCATGTGTAAACATGAATACAGGCAGTTTTTCCGAAGCTGTTTTTGCAGGTTTAACAATATGAATGTTTACGGTAATACCATCCTGGGTAATTTGTCTTTCGGTTTCTATTATGTCTGAAAAATCAAATTCCACTGATTTTTGAGCATCTACCAAAACCTGCCTTGCATCTTGTGGCGTCATTGTTTCCAAAGGTTTACCACCACTGTTGTTCAATGCGTTTAGGAATTCTCTGATTTCTCTTAAAATTTGCGGGTCTTTTTCCGCTGGTAAGAACTGTGACATCGCTTTAATTTTTAATTGTGAATATTGATTTTTATTTATTAAAAAACTTTTAATTTATTTCTCTAATTCTTTGGCTACTACCTTTGCCATTTCTTTGGAACTGAAAGGATTTTGTCCTGTTACCAAATTTCCGTCAACCACAACTTGCGAAGTCATTGGAATAAATGCTTTATCATAAATAACACCTCTTTCTTTTAATGCAGCTTCCAAATTAAAGGGTACTTCTCTTTTTCTGCGAGCAATGCTTTCTTCGAACCAATCAAATCCTGTGAGTTTTTTACCAGTAATCAGATATTTTCCGTTTGGCAATTTTACATTCAACAATCCGCCAACACCGTGACAAATCGCAGCTACCATTTTTCCACTTTCGTACTGGTTTGCAATAATGTTTTGCAAGTTTGCATCATCCGGAAAATCATACATCGTAGCATGTCCCCCTGCCAAATACACACAATCAAAAGATTCGTTTTCTACTTCAGCTAAACTTTTGGAATGATTGAGTTCTTCCATAAAAACAGGGCTTTCGTAATAATCTTTTGTCATTTTATCCAGTACCAAAGGTTTTAAACTTTCCGGGTCAATAGGAACTGCACCGCCTTTGGGACTGGCAATGGTAACATTCCAACCTTTTTCTTTTGCAGTATGGTAAATATGGGTTAGTTCACTTAGCCATAAACCTGTATTTAAACCGCTTGCATAATGACCAACATTGGTAACGATTAATAGTAAATTTTTCATTTTTGTTTATTTTGAAGTCCTGAATTGTTATGCAAAAATCTATCTTTCAACTACAGGGAGAGTAACTTAATTAATGAAGATTGTAACCGAATCTCTGTTTGTTAAAATGGGGTACTATGTATTAGTTAGATTTATCTCAATAGTGCTTAGCGGTTCTAATCTATAAAGAGGTTATGGTAAGCAATGTTGATGCAAAACCTTGTTTAAGTGTGGCTTTTTTCTGTGAAATTAATTGAAAGAAGCTCTAAACTCCAAAGGTGAAACGGAAGCACGGCTTTTAAACAGACGATGAAAACTTTGTGGATGCTCAAACCCTAATTGATAAGCTATTTCAGAAACGGATAATTTGGTGGTTGACAAAAGTTCTTTTGCTTTTTCGATTACCCTATGCTGAATATGCTGCTGTGTAGTTTGACCAGTTTGCACCCTTAACATATCACTTAAATAATTCGGGCTTAAATTCAATGCGGAAGCAATAAATTGTACGGTCGGAATACCTCTCTCTATCAAATCATCTTCTTTAAAATATGCATCCAACAGGCCTTCTAATTTGGTCAACAAATCAGTATTGATTTTTTTCCTGGTAAGAAATTGACGATTATAGAAACGGTCGCAGTATTTTAGCAATAAATCGATATTGGAGACCAATAAGTCTTGTGTAAATGCATCTATATTAGTATTTATTTCACCGCTTACGTTTTCAATAATATCCATTATTGATTTTTCTTCTTTTTCGGAAAGGTGTAAAGCTTCGTTGGTAGCATAGGAAAAATAGCCGTAATCTTTTATTTGTTTAGCCAAAGGAAAACCTTGTAAAAAATCTGGGTGAATGACCAGGACAAAACCTTTTACACCGTTCAACAAAACATCTTCAAATTGCATTACCTGATGCGGTGCTATAAAGTACATGATACCGTTATCAAAATCATAATATTGCTGACCGTATCTGCATTTTCCTCCTGCACAATCTTTCTTTAATGCCACAACATAAAAATCGGTTGTTACAGCACTCAAAATGGTTTCTGGCTCTAATTTCACATCATCAAAATTAAATACACTAATCAATGGATGGGAGGGTTTGCCCAATCCTAAAAATTGATGCAATGCGCTAATAGACGATACTTTAGCAGGAGCTTTCATATTTTGATTTTCTGACTTGTACATAGCTAATTTAATTCTTTATTTTTGATTGCTCTGTCCGTTTTTGATTTGTTCAATTCCCTGCCTGTATGTTGTTGCCTGAAAATTCGGGAAGCGTTTCTTGAATTTGGAATCATCAAACAAATTATCATAAGCGTATCTTGGTAACAATTCCAATAGCTCTTTTGCTTTTGGATTAAACCATGCTGTTATTTCCAAAGCGAATTTTGGCACTACGGAATATTTCAATTCTTTACCATAAATTGTAGAAGCCAGTTTGATAAATTCTTTGTAAGTCGGGTGGCTCTCATCAATAGGCAGATGCCAGGTTTGACCATAGGCATCCGGTGTATTTCCGATTAAAGCTGTGGCACGGCTTGCATCGGGTGTCCAAATCAAACTTCTTTTTTTATGGGCAGAAATAGGAACTTTTAGTTTCTTTCCCTCTTTGATGTTATTAAAAATAAATGTGTTGGTTATGCTCTGCGTTTTTGCCGGACCATAAAATTCAGGGGCTCTGCAGATAACAGCTTCTAATTCGTCTGATTGTATTTCCTTCAAAACCATTTCCGCCATTGTTCTGCGTACGCTTGCTTTCCTTCCAAAGGGTTGAAATGGTGTGTCCTCCGTTAAAATTCGGTTGTCTTGCGGATACATATAGGTATTGTCAAAGAAAACCAACTTAGTGCCATTGACTTTACAAGCCTCAATCACATTTTGTAGGATTTTAGGAAAAAGACTTTCCCATAAATCTGAACTAATCGGCAGCCCCAAAGTGAAGTACGCTATTTCTGCACCTTTTACTGCTTCAATCGCTTTTTCTCTGATGGTCAGGTCAGCCGAAAACACTTCGTCCGTATCGTTTACTTTTTGTGCTTCTTTACTTACAATTCTTATATCTGAATTGAAATTTCGTTTCAGCTCTCTTGCTAATTCTTCGCCAATCTGTCCATTGGCGCCTAATATTACTTGCATTTTTTACTTGTTTTAAATTATTCCACAAAGTTCATTCATCTTATTACTGTAGATATAACCGTATCCTGGCTTGTTGTAACATAATCTCTGTTAAAATACCCGTTTTAGCCATTTCAACTTTTTTTCGTTATAAGGTGGATATTTCCAATCAGGTTCGCCCCATGTTGTTTTTTCTATTACTGATTTTTGATGTGTGAAAGTCAAAAAACCAAACTCACCGTGATAATGACCAATACCTGAATTTCCAATACCGCCAAATGGCAAATAGTCACTGGTGATTTGCATCAAAGTATCGTTAATGCATCCACCGCCAAAGGAAACCCTGTTCAACAATTTGTCTTTTTCGTCATCGTCATCTGTAAAAAGATAGGAAGCCAATGGTTTTTCCCCTTCAATGATTTTTTCCAAAGCCTCATCATAATTTTCAAAAGAAAGCACAGGCAAAACAGGACCAAAAATTTCCTCTTGCATTATAGCATCTTCATAGGTTACATCGGTTAAAATGGTTGGTTCAATATACAGTGTTTCTTCGTTGTGCTTACCTCCATAATAGATTTTATCAGTATTAATCAAACCTAATATTCTGTCATAATTTCTTTTGTTGATAATACTTGTGTAATGTTCTGCACCGTCGTTATATCCAATTTCCACAATCCTATCTTTCAACAGTTGCAGAAATTTTTCTTTAACGGATTTTTCAACCAACAAATAATCAGGCGCTATACAGGTTTGGCCTCCATTTAAAAACTTGCTCCAAACAATTCGTTTTGCGGCTACTTCCAAATTGGCTGTTTTAGTTACAATAGCAGGTGATTTTCC
Organism: Bacteroidota bacterium; assembly: GCA_018268035.1. GTDB lineage: Bacteria > Bacteroidota > Bacteroidia > Chitinophagales > Chitinophagaceae > Parafilimonas. The sequence goes on from JAFDXI010000168.1 coordinate 4,968, forward strand.
ACCCAACTCCAAAGTGACGGGCACTAAATTTTTTGCAGCAGCTTCATATACTATTTGACCAACTTTTGGACTGCCTGTAAAGAAAATTTTATCCCAACGCAATTTCAGCAGTTCGGTTGTTTCCGGTACGCCTCCCTCTGCAACAAACAAATAGTCAGATGGAAAATTGGTATTGATAAGTTCAGCTAAAAGCTGCATGGTGTTTTCCGGAAGTTCACTTGGTTTTACTACACAAGTATTTCCCGCTGCTATGGCAGTAACCATTGGTACCAAAGTTAATTGGTATGGATAGTTCCATGCACCAATGACCAATGTTGTGCCTAACGGGTCTGCATAAATATGGCTTGTGCCCGGTTGTAAACTCAAAGTTGTTTTTACTTTTTTAGGCCTGGTTAGTTTGTCCAAATTTTTTAGAAAATAGCTGATTTCTTTATATACCAAATTCAGTTCAGTTAAAAAAGTATCAAAAGTACCTTTACGAAAATCCTTATAAATTGCTTCATACAATCGCTGTTCGTTTCCCTGGAGAATCGCTTTTAATTTCCTTAAAGTTTCTTTTCTGAAAGCAATATCTTTTGTTTGATGGGTATTGAAAAATTCCTTTTGTGATTGAAATATTTTAGTCAATTCCATTTCTTTAAATTTAAATAATGAGTTGAATTATTTATTGTTTTCATTCACTAATTCAGGGGTGTACAAGGCAGCCTGAAATTCGGGTTGGTAATCGTAACGAACTAACTTTTTTAACGCTAATGATTTGATGAAAGTAGAAAGCGGACCAGCTGAAAGATTTAACTGAATATCTTCAGAAATTTTGCTTGATGCCTTTTTAATGGCTCTTATATCACTGTACCCATGAGTTAGCTGACCCTTTGTGTTTAGATTGATGAAATTGGAACGGTTAATTTCAGGTAATGAATTAGTGACTTCCAATTTTTTACCCACCATTGAAAAGTCCATGTTTCCTTTTTCATCATAATAGGTGAAAGTTGTATTGTTACCATCCGTATTGTAATCAATCGGGATTAACCATTTTGGCAAATTATATCCTACTTTACCCCGAACTCTTGCTAATTCCGTATTTACTGGCAATTTCAATACATAGCCCCAAAGACTTTTATCGTTCACTTCACCCATCAATGAAATCAAACCCCAATTGCTTTTATTTGGTTTGGTTGTTACAATGGAAATAGATAATTCATTGTAAGAATCATTATCACAATAATGATAGGCATAAGAAGTAATAGCAATTAATCCTCTTCCGGGAGTGTAAGAAATTGGTTTTACAAGATTTTTTACTTCGGCAGGAAGCAATTTTTTTATTTTGTTCATATCTGCTGTATAGATTGCAGTTATGCTGGTATTGCTGTAATAAAAATTAGGTGAATAGGTAATAAAACCAACTTCCTTCTTTTCCTTCTGAAGTGTTTTGAACCAACTTAAATCTATGTCGGGTCTTTCCTGTGCCACTACCGAAAGGGGCGAATTGGAACGATATCTGTCGAACATACCTCCCTTCAGTACAGGGATTTTATGTCCTGCTAATTCAATCAGTGTATCCGTTTTAGCAATTGAATCGCTGGTTATTGGGTTTACTTTACTCTTGCTTGTAATGTTATTGATAATTGCACTTTTCAGGAATAAACCTGGGCTAAAAAGAAGTGCCACCAAAACGATTGCTACAATAAGCAAGAGTTTTACTTGTCTCATTTTGTTATAATTTTAATTGTTGTTATTAATGATTTGACTTTTACTGTTGTTTTCCTAATTCTCTCATTACTACTTTCGCCATTTCTTTTGAACTGAAAGGGTTTTGACCTGTAATTAAGTTTCTGTCAACTACTACTTTTGACGTCATAGGGATAAATGATTTTCTATAATCCGAGCCTCTGGACCTTAGTTGAGCTTCTAAATTGAAAGGGACTTTCTTCTTTCTGTTTGCCAAACTTTCTTCAAACCAATTGAATCCTGTAATGGTTTTATCTTTTATAAGATATTCCCCGTTTGATAATTTTACATTGAGTAGCCCACCAACGCCATGACAAATGGCTGCTACAATTTTACC
>JAFDXI010000169.1 GCA_018268035.1 Bacteroidota bacterium
CGTGAACTGGGTTCAGAACGTCGCAAGACAGTTCGGTCCCTATCTGTGGTGGGCGCTAGTAAATTGAGAGGACGTGACCTTAGTACGAGAGGACCGGGTCGCATGTACCGCTGGTGTATCTGTTGTGCCGCCAGGTGCAATGCAGAGTAGCTATGTACAGCCAGGATAAACGCTGAAAGCATCTAAGCGTGAAACCTTCCTCAAGATGAGTTTACTTTTAAGGGTTGTCAGAGACGATGACGTTGATAGGCTACAGGTCTAAAGTTAGCAATAACAAAGCCGAGTAGTACTAATTACCCGTAAGCTTTAATTTTATTTTAGTTTCTTTTCGTGACGAAAGCTTTTCCAATATGACATTATTTAATTGGCAATTAATAATTCTTAATTGTCAATTACCTTTTTATGGTGGTTTTGCCGAGGGTGTTCACCTCTTCCCATACCGAACAGAGAAGTTAAGCCCCTCATGGCCGATGGTACTGCACAGAAATGCGGGAGAGTAGGTAGCTGCCGTATTTATTAAAATGCCTTTCTGAGTTTTTCAGGAAGGCTTTTTTGTTGCAAATAATTGTCTAAAACTTTTTTGAATTCATCTTCTACAATTTTGTTATCTTCAATTATCTTGTCTTGTACATGATATGACTAACCAGGTAGAAGATGCCATCTCATTATATTAAATACTCTTTAATATTTTTATTTGCAGGTTATTTCTGCTGTCCTCCTCATTTTTTGTTTTCACAAACACCAACACTCGACAGCCTCATAAGAGCATTACCCTTTTTAAAGGACACCGCAAGAGTTGATTGTCTGAATGAATTAGGCTCTGAACTTTCAGATCGTTACTGGAGTAGATCAAAATACCAGCAAACGGATTCTGCCTTAATGTTTACGCTTCAGGCATTTAACGAATCAAAACAAATTAATTATATAAAAGGTATTGGCCGGGCATGGCAGAATTTAGGTTATGTTGAAGAAGAACACGGTAACTTAAAATCGGCAGAAGAGTACACACGCAAGGCACTACATGTTTTACAAAAAGAAAATATAGATGCACAATACCATCGGTGTCACGTTTTTCTTGGCTGGATATTAAACAACCGTGGCTTTTTAGCGAAAAGCATTCAGATTTTCAGGCAGGAACTTCCTTATTATGAAGCCATCAAAGATTCAACACATGTTGCCGCTATTAGCAGGATGACGGCGAGGGCTTATGATGCTATGGGCAATTCAGGTGAGGCATTCAATTATTTTCAGAAAGATTTTGCCATTCAAAAGAACTCAGTTGATTCCTGGGGCAAAAGAAGCAGTGCTACGCTAAAGGCAGCAGTTTATTTGGCAGCCGGCGATACGCTCAATGCTGCACTTTACTATAAGCAGGCCGCGATTGCTTCTGTTGACCAGCATGTGATTGTAGAAGCTTATCATTCAAACATGGCAATTGCTTACAGGCTGCTAAAAAAATATGATACGGCTTTGTTGGAGATGCGTAAAAGCATAAGTATCATACAATCTTCAACTAAAGATTCGCTATACAGAAAAGTAGCATTGATGACAAGCTACAATACGTTGGCTGATTTATTTATTTCATTAAAAAAGTATGACAGCGCTTTAATGTATGGCAGAAAAGCTATGCTTTTTTTTAAAACAGGTGATTATATAATGAACCTAATGCCTGCATTAAAAACAATCGCTGCTGCATATTATGCATTGAATAAAAATAATAGTGCATTATATTATACCAACCAGTTATTGGCTTATTCCCGCCGTTCAGATGCCAGGCGGTTTGAGCGGGATGGATACAATTTATTATCGCAGGTTTATGCAGCTCAGCACAAAACAATCCTTGCCGGTAATTATAACCTGAAATATATTTTGCTAAATGATTCTTTGGAAAACAACAAGTATATATCACAAGCTGCGGCATGGAAAGCTATTAATGATATAAATATTAATGAAGCTAATTACAAAAACCAGTTGAATATAAATGAGGCACGCATTATATATATTAATGATGAAAAGAAAATACAGTTGTATGTGTTTATTGCAACAATTTCAGTAATCAGTTTGCTTACCGTTTTGATGATAAGAAACACAAGGCTGAAAAGAAAACAGGATCAGTTGCAGCTAATGATGACCGAAGCAAATATTGCACTTGAGAAACAAAAGCGGGAACAGGAAGTTTCTCAGTTAAGCCAGCAAAAAACAGCATTGGAACTACAGGCGCTCCGCGCCCAGATGAACCCGCATTTTATTTTTAACTGCCTTAACTCCATCAACAGGTTTATTATAAATAATGATGCGGCAAAGGCTGCTGATTATCTTACAAAATTTGCAAAGCTTATTCGCATTGTGCTGGAACAATCGGGCAAATCTTTTGTACCGCTTGAAGATGAATTGAAATGTTTACAGTTGTATATTGATTTGGAAGCGCTGCGTTTTGAAACGCCTTTTCAATACGAAATAAATTGCAATAATATAGATATTTCATCTGTAATGATCCCTACTCTATTAATACAACCGTTTGTTGAAAACGCCATCTGGCACGGGTTGCAGGGCATTGATAAAACCGGAAAGATCAATATTGCTATTCATGTTGATGATAAAATATTGCATTGTAAAATTTGTGATAACGGTGTTGGAAGAACAGCCGGTGCTTTGAAAGATAAATCTCCTGGAAAAAAATCATTAGGCATGAATATAACGCAACACCGTTTGCAGCTATTTGATTCAGCAGAATATGCTAATTCAGCAATAGAAATTTTTGATCTGACAGATGACAAAGGGCTTGGCAGCGGTACTTGTGTTCAGATAAAAATTCCGGTAAAAGAAATATAAGTTAAGCTTACTAAAGATGGTAAAAGCAATAATTATAGATGATGAAAAACATTGCAGCGATAACCTGCAGTGGCAACTGCAGCAATACTGCCAGGAAGTTGAAATTGTATCTGTTTGCAAAAATGCTGAACAGAGGTCAAGTGCAATTAATATACAACAACCACAACTGGTATTTCTTGATGTGGAAATGCCCGGCATGACTGGTTTTGAAATGCTTGAAAAATTGCCAGCCATCAGTTTTGATATCATCTTTACAACAGCGTTTGATCAGTATGCAATACGTGCCATAAGATTTGGTACGCTGGATTATCTTGTAAAGCCTGTTGATAAAGACGAGTTGCGTGCCGCTGTTGACAAAGTGGTAAAACACACAAGCAGCGAATCGCTGAAACAGCTCACAGCCTTGCTTACACACATAAGAAAAAGCAACGATCTTTCTTTTCAAAAAATAGCATTGCCTACCATTCACGGTTATGAATTAGTGCCGCTGAATAACATTATATATTGCGAAAGCAAAAGTAATTATACTGATATCCATCTTAATAATGGGCAACAGATACTTGTATCAAGAACGTTGAAAGACATTGAAGAACTGCTCAACATGCACCCGTTTTTCAGGCTGCATAATTCTTATCTCGTAAACCTTCAATATGCCGTTCGTTATACCAGGGGAGAAGGTGGTTTCCTGGTATTGAATAATGATATTACGGTTCCTGTTTCCCGTAATAAAAAAGAAGAACTACTCAAATTAATTACGCATTTATCTGCCTGACATTTCCTGTAAAAAGCAGTAGCCCGCTAACCTGTTTCCGCAGCCCGCTCATTCCCGTTTTCAGCCGGTATTTGCATGCAATAGTTTTGATTATTAAAAATTATTTTATGAAAACACTTTTTTATACGCTGTTTTTTTTATCAGCACTATCATTTGCGGCATCTGCTCAGCCAAAGTTCAACATCATTGAAAAGAAAAAAAGCCTGATGCCTCCACCTTTAAAGCATCAAAACTTTAAAAGCACTAACAACAACAATTTCAGGATTAAAGTTAGTCCTTACTGGGAAGAAGTGGATGCACCACATTCTTACAGCGGTTATGCCAGCTCTTATTTTCCACAGATAAAAGTAACAAGTGTCGGGAATGTTTGGGGAAAGTTGACTTTTGATTCAATGTATTATGATTCAAAAATGTTTATACACACAAGCGATGGTGGTAAAACATGGTTGTATGATTCTATACCTTCACCTGTTGGTTATGGCATGGGCAGTTTTGCTGCCATTGACAACAATACCTGTTACGCTTCCATGTATGATGCCAATGATTGGTTGGGTGGGGGCATTTATAAAACTGCGGATGGTGGTTACTCCTGGAAAGAAATTGGTAAAGGCCAGTTATCATTTGATAACAGCGCTGTTGATTTTGTGTATTTTTTTGACAAAATGAATGGCATTGTGGTAGCTGACAATGATGGTGTTAATACATCATACATGTTGATATATACCACCCATGATGCAGGTAAAACATGGCATAAAGTTGCCAAAAACAATATGCAACCTGCCATGAGCAGTATCTATAGTTCAAACTTTGATGTATATGCAACGTTTGGCAATACAATATGGTTTAAAGCTTACGATGACCAGGGGAATAACTATATTCTTCGCTCTGATGACAAAGGACAGCACTGGCAAACCTATTTATTTAATATAACAGGCAAAACATTTCACGGCTTTGCTTTTGCTGATAAACAAAATGGTTTAATGGTTGGGTATGAATGGGGCGGCACCAGCGATACCTATGTAGCTGAAACACATGATGGCGGTAAAACATGGGCCGAAATAAATTATACAGGTACACCTATGGGTTTGTTTGTTACGGTGCTTCCCGGTACACACACTTATATTTCTACCACACCGGCGTATGTACCGGTTTGGGGTTCTTCTTACAGCAAGGATGGTGGTAAAACGTGGAATATAATTGATTCAGGTTATGGAAAAGAACATTCTGCTATTGATTTCTTAAATCCTTTTTATGGCTGGACGGGCAGAGGTGAAGTTTGGGATGGAAGTATTACAGATGGTGGTGCATTTAAATGGAAACTCAAATTTTCATTAGACAATAAAATCATTGCTTCAACTGGTAATGCAGTTGATGCAACTGTTTTAAAAATTGATATTACCAATTCAAACAATTTAAAACTGTTCCCAAATCCGGCAAAAAATAATGTCACTATTCAGGGTTTGAATCCTTCTGTTAAAACGAAACTTTCATTATACAATATCTCAGGTGCATTAATGCAGCAATCAATTACATGTGGTAACAGTCACCAGTTTGGCATACAAAGATTATCCACCGGGACATACTACATAAAAGTTGAAGCAGGCACATCAACTTCAATTTTAAAATTTACGAAAGAATAATTTGTTTTTTGGGGCATCTTTCTATGCTTATGTAGCGAACAATAAAGACCCCTTAATGCCCCATCCGAAATGATTGTTTTATTAAATTAAAAGCATTTATTCGGGAACATATTTTATAGATTTATTTAAATAAAAGCAGTGAATAAATATTCTGTGTGTATAGTTTAAATATTATTGTCATTATGGATTTCTTTTTGGCATTAGTGATAAAAAAAACATCATAAAATATGATAGGTCAAAGACTCAACAAATAAATTCAACTCGTTTTGATGATAGGCATTGATATATTGACAAGAATACTCATGCAGATAGATAGAAAACAAATACCTCAGGTACTACATTCATAAAAAGCGTTTATTTATTTTAATAGTGATTTACTCTTCAAATTATAATACGGGGAAAATACGGGTATAGGTATAGTTTTCTCGTTTGATGGTGGTACGATTAATAAAACAGAGCGGGCAATTTTTTAGAAGCTGCTTTCGAAATTAAAATTTATAACTTTTAAAAATTTAAAAAATGAAAAAGATCATTTTAGCAACACTAATTTTTGTTGCATCAATTCCAGGTGCGTTTGCTGATGGTAAATCAAACGCAAAAATGTTGAAGGATTTAAAATTGGCTTTAAAATCTGTAAGCGAATCTGAATGGGTAACTAAGGACACCTATCAAAAAACAACTTTCAAGTTCAACGGTAAAACAACAAATGCTTATGTTGATCTTGAATCAAAAAATTTAATTGGTTTTAGTGTTGCATTAAATGAAGATGAATTGCCTGAAGGGACAAAACAAAATGTAGAGAAAAAATTTAAAGGATGGAACATGATTAACCCGATTATGTTTATCAATGGTGATGGGCATATTAGTTATTTTGTTCAGATTGTGAAAAATGGAAAAAGCTTTGCATTAAGTGTTTCTTCTAAAGGTAAAGCTTACATTTTTTCAAATATTTTAGAGTAAGGTTTTTCGTTTGCATTTATTAAAACAACTTGATTTGTAATCTGACAGATAGTTTATTTTACGATGATTTTTGTCGCTCAAAGCTTTATCTCACCACTTTAAATCCGGGTCATGAAAAAAATTATTTTATCAATCATATTATATGCCGGAATGTTTACTGCAGTTTATGCCGGAGATGATAGCACTGATGCGCATATTGCAAATACAATACTTATTTTATTAAAAGAGATACATAAAAGTTGGGTAAATACAAACGATTATCAACATGCAAGTTTTGTTCATAAAGGGATGCAGGTTACTGGTTTTAAGTGTAAGACTTCAAACTGGATTGGGTTTTACAAAAAAATTTCTTCAGACAATCTTCCGTCAAATGCATTATTACAATTGAATGATCATTACAGAAAATATTGCATTGGGAGTACAGTTATGTATTTTAGTACAGATGGAAAAATTCTTTATTTCACAGAAATAAAGAGGAATAAAAAATCAATTATTTTAAAAGTCGGGTCTTCAGGAGAAATGAGTGTTTTTAGTTGTACTCAGAGAAAATAAAATACCAGGCTAAACTTTATAAAAGTTCAACAATCATTGTTGAACTTTTTTTGTATGAAAGAATTGCTAATTATTAAATATGCCAAAGATGATGAAAAATTTTGTTGCAGCTCTTTCAGAATCTGCTATTAATATTAAATCATAATAATGAAAATATTTTCATTGTAGAACAATGCATTTTTCTTATGAATTCAAAGTGAAAATCAAATACCGGGAAATTGAAAAGAATTAGCGGAAGCCTAACAAGTCAATTTTAAAAATCAGAATAGAATTGCCGGGAACATTGCCATAACCTGAACTTCCATAACCCAATGTGGGAGGCAAATATAAAGTCATGGAACCACCTGCTGCAATAAGAGGAATACCTTCCTGCCAACCGGCTATTAATTGTCCGAGATAGAATGAGGCAACATTTGCAGAATCGAAACCAGTGCCATTAGTCAGCCAACCTTTATAATTTACAGTTACTATATTGCAAACAGTTGGATTATCACCGGTGCCTATTGTATCAATCGTATAGAAAAAACCTCTTGCATCTTTTGTAGCGGTAATATTATTACTATCAAGATAAGCTGTGAGGCTATCAATTTCTGATGTGGGAACAGAAACTGAAACAGGAGAGCAATTTTGATTTGTATTATTACTCTTTGAGCATGATATAAAAATTGCCGTTACTACCAATATGATGGCGCTTATTTTTTTCATAAATACATTTTTTATTTTTTGCCTTAAGGCTTTAAGTTCAAATAATATAAAAGTTGCAAATGTATATATATAGACTGAATCATTAGTTATGTATAATATGAATCATTAAAAAACTATTAAGATTTAATCAGCTATACTTTTTTTCAATAATATCTTCAATCAATTTGGGAAAGTTTTTGTATTCCAAATCATGTATCTTTTTTGCTAATGTTTCAGCAGTATCATTTTTATTAACCGGGCATTTTGCCTGGAAAATTATTTTACCATTATCATAAATGTCATCTACAAAATGAATTGTAATTCCACTTTCTGTTTCATTTGCTGCAATAACTGCATTATGAACAAAATGTCCATACATCCCTTTACCACCATATTTTGGTAACAAAGCAGGATGAATGTTGATAATCTTATCTGGGAAATGATTAATTAATGTTTTAGGTATTTTCCATAAAAATCCAGCAAGAACAATAAAATTAATATCTGCATTTTTTAATTCTTCGATATAAGCATCACCCTTGAAAAATTTTTCTTTTTCTATAATTAAATAAGGGACATTGTTGTCTTTTGCAATTTTTATAACTCCAGCAGTGGGGTTGTTACAAACAATTAATGCAATTTTTATTTTTGTTTGATGCGAGAAATAATGAATGATGTTTGCAGCATTACTACCTGTTCCGGAAGCGAAGATAGCGATGTGGCTTACGTTTGCTGTTGTCATGAGTGGCTGCAAAGTAAGTATATTGAAAGCGCATAACATACGTAAACATATTTGTTAAAAAAAATTTATTAATGATATGTGTATTGTCAGCATCCTGTCATATTTTTGCCGCTGTCGAAGAATTTCCCAACATCGCAACAACCAGATTTGTGATATGTTTAAACTAAGACGAGTAATTACCTCAGCTACTACAGTTAAGTCAATTTTTTTAATAACCGGTTTCCTGTTTTCGGTTGCATCATTTGCACAAGATGGTAAAGCGATATTTACTGCCAATTGCGCTTCATGTCATGCAGTCAATAAGAAATTAACAGGCCCTGCCTTGGCAGGTGTTGAAGACCGTTGGCCAAGCAGAGACAAGATTTATGAGTGGGTACATAATCCTGCAGGTTATATGAAGACTGATAAATACACTCAGGATCTTCATAAAGATTATGGTATCGTGATGACTGCTTTCCCGCAGTTAAATGATAAGGATATTGATGCAGTACTTGATTATGTGAAGAAAGCTGCTGCTGAAGCTGCTGCACCTGCAGCTAATCCTGCAACTGCTGCTGCAACAGAGAGCAGTAGTGATCAATCATTGCTATTTGGTATCCTAACAATAATCCTTGCAATTGTTGCTTTCACCTTATTATATATTAACGCCAATCTTAGGAAGATGGCAGATGATAAAGCTGGTGTACCTGCAATGGAGCCTATTCCTTTCTGGAGAAATAAAAGTTATATCACTCTATTCACACTTGTATTATTCCTGATAGGGGGTTATTGGATAACTCAAGGAGCGATCAGTGTTGATCATCAGGAAAAATATGAACCTAAGCAGCCTATTTTCTTTTCACATAAAGTTCATCCAGGTATCAATCAGATTAATTGTCAGTATTGCCACATTGGTGTTTACCAGGGTAAACAAGCAACAATACCTTCTGTAAATATTTGTATGAATTGCCACATGGCGATTACAGATTATAAAGGGCCTAAATTAATTGATGCCGATGGCAATGAAATAAATGGTACTGCTGAAATACAGAAGTTATATAAATATGCAGGCTATGAACCTGGTAAGCCCTGGGATGCCAGTAAGGCTACACCAATAGAATGGGTACGCATTCATAACCTACCTGACCATGTATTCTTCAGCCATGCACAACACGTAAATGCAGGTAGAGTTCAATGCCAGACCTGTCATGGTGATGTAACTGATTACAATGAAATGTTCCAGTTTGCACCTTTAAGTATGGGCTGGTGTATCAATTGTCACCGCACTACAAAAGTTCAGTTTGATAACAATGGTTTTTATAGTATGTATGAAAAATACAAAGAAGATATTAAGAACCACAAGATGGATAGTGTAACAGTGAAAGATATTGGTGGAACTGAATGTCAGAAATGTCATTATTAAGATAGTATAAGGATTACGAACATTATATTATGGAGAAAAAGTATTGGCAAAATTTTGGTGAGTTAACTGATAGCGAAGCTTCTAAAAAAGCCGCTGCAGATGAGTTTCGCGAAGAATTACCGTTTGAGCTTTCCGGGAAATTAATGAAGGCCCCAACTCAAAGAAGGGATTTTCTGAAGTATCTTGGATTTAGCACAACGGCAGCACTTATTGCTGCAAGTTGCGAAACGCCTGTTAGAAAAAGTATTCCATTTGCCAATAAACCCGAAGATATTGTTCCGGGTATGGCAGAATATTATGCCACAACTTATGTGCAGGATGGTGAAGCTATCAGTGTTTTAGCAAAAGTCAGAGATGGCAGACCGATAAAAGTTGAAGGAAATATTTTATCACCTGTTACTAATGGAGGTACATCTGCAAAAGTGCAGGCTTCAGTATTAAGTTTATATGATACTGCAAGATTGAAATTTCCAACAATAGATGCAAAAGAGGTAACTCTTGAATATATAGATAAAGCAATTGGCGATGCATTAGGTTCATTAGGTGGTGCACCTGTTGTATTGCTTACGAGCACGATCAATTCTCCTTCTGGTCTTGATGTCATCAGTCAGTTCCTTTCAAAATATCCTGGCAGCAGGCATGTGATGTATGATGGTGATTCATATACCGGAATTATGCTGGCAAATGAGGCCTCTTATGGAAAAAGATCTATCCCTTCATATAAATTCGAAAATGCAAAAGTTGTTGTAAGTCTTGGTGCAGATTTCCTCGGCACATGGATTAGTCCTGTAGAATTTGCTTATCAATACACAAAGGGAAGAAAGATTAATGAGGAAAATCCTTCCATGAGCAAGCATTACCAGTTTGAATCTATTCTTAGCTTAACTGGTTCTAATGCTGACGAAAGATATATTCACAAGCCATCTGAAACTGGTGCAGTTGCATTGGCATTATTAAATGCATTGACGGGCAAAGGATCTTCAACCATTAATGATCCGGTTTTAAAAGCAGGTATTGCCAAAGCAGCAAAAGATTTAAGTTCAGCTAAAGGAGCAGCTCTTGTGGTTTGTGGAAGTAATGATAAAAATATCCAGTTGATTGTAAATTCAATTAATAATGCAATTGGTGCTGGTGGCAATACAATTGACTGGTCAACTATCAATAAAAGTAAAGCAGGTATTGATGCTGATTTTGCTACATTGATAAATGATATGAATTCAGGTAAGGTTGGTGCTTTGATAATTCTTGGTGCTAATCCTGCATATACCTGGTACGATTCAAAAGGATTTACTGATGCTTTGAAAAAGATAAAAGTTACAGTTTCATTTAATTCTAAAAATGATGAAACAACGCAGCTTTGCAAATATGTAATCCCTGATCATCATTACCTCGAAAGCTGGGGCGATGCTGAACCAAGATCTGGTTTTATTTCATTAATGCAACCTACTATCAATCCTTTATTTAAAACCCGTCAATGGCAGGATAGTTTATTGAAGTGGACAGGCTCGACAGTTGATTACACTAACTACTTTAAAAACTACTGGACTACAAAATTGGGAAGCGTTGATACTTATGAAAGAACTTTACAGGCAGGTGTAGTTGGTAAAACTACTCCGGTTGCAATGGCTGCAACTTCTGTTTCAGATTCTTCAAAAAGTAGTGCTCCTGTAAACACTGTCGGATTCGCTGGAAGTTTTAATGAAAGTAGTCTTGATAGCGCTATTGCTGCAGTTGGCAGTGGAACAAAAGGTGGTAATATAGAACTTGTTCTCTATAAAAAAGTTGGGATTGGTGTTGGTGAGGGATCTTCCAATCCATGGTTGCAGGAATTACCTGATCCAATATCAAGAGCAACTTGGGATAATTATGTTATTATCTCTCCGGCTATGGCAAAAAGCCTCCTCGGTATAGATTTAAATGATAATGCTGAGGCTGATAAATATGAAATTTATCCTGCAAAAGATGTTGTAAAAGTAACTATCAATAATAAGGGAGCTATATCATTACCTATATTGATCATTCCCGGGGTACATCCTAATGTTATTGGTATCGCTGTTGGTTATGGACGTACACCAAAATTAGGCAAAGTATCAGAAGGTGTAGGTCAGGACGTATTTAAATATGTTTCATTTGATGGCGCATCTGTAAACTTTAATGTTCCCTCAGTTACTGTTGAAAAGACCGGTCAAAAATTTGATGTAGCACAAATACAGGTTCATAATATTTATAACACTCCAATGGGTGACAGGGTGGAAGTAATGAAGGAACTTACTTTGGCTGATTTCAAGAAAGACCCTGAAGAAATATTAAATGACAGGGAGAAAGAAGCTGCACCTTATGGTGGTTTGGAAAATTATGATAAACAGGGAACCATTTATCCTTATTATGATAAACCCGGTATTCACTGGGGCATGAGTGTTGATTTAAACAGTTGTGTAGGTTGTGGTGCCTGTGTTGTTGCCTGTCATTTGGAAAATAATGTTCCGATAGTTGGCAAAAGCGAAGTGCAACGCTTCCATGATATGCACTGGTTACGTATAGACCGCTATTATAGTGGTGATATGAATAATCCGCAGGTCGTATTCCAGCCATTGATGTGCCAACATTGTGATAATGCACCTTGTGAGAACGTTTGCCCTGTAAGTGCTACCAACCATAGTAGTGAGGGTATTAACCAAATGGCATATAACCGTTGTATTGGTACAAAATATTGTGCCAATAACTGCCCTTATAAAGTACGACGTTTCAATTGGGCTGATTATAATGGCGCAGATAGTTTCCCTGACAACCAGAACTTCACAGGTGTTGGTCAACTTGACCCGGCTGTGCATGTGATGAATGAAGATCTTACAAGGATGGTTTTGAATCCTGATGTGGTAGTGAGAGCACGTGGTGTTATGGAAAAATGCAGTTTCTGTGTTCAACGTTGCCAGGAAGGTAAACTGAACGCTAAAAAAGCAAGCAGGCCATTAAATACAAATGCTGTTTCAATTGATAACACGCCTGATGTTCAAACAGCCTGCCAGCAGGCATGCCCTACAAATGCGATTGTATTTGGAAACGCAAACGATAAAAATAGCGCAATTTCACAGATGCGTGTGAATAATAAATTAAGATTGTTCCATTCTCTTGAGCAATTGCACGTTTTACCTAATGTTAATTACCTGGCTAAAGTGAGAAATAGGGATGAGGAAGCATCGGTAATCCATGATGAAGGATAAAAAAAGTTAAAAATTATTACATTCTGTTGATTGTAATAATTGGTGAATGTGAAGAAAAGTTCTGAAACAAATTAGTTTACAAAAAGCCGGTATTGTAATAATACCTGCCATATAATACGAGAAGGAAAAAACGCAAAAGGTATGTCATTATTAAGATACGAATCGCAGCTTCGGGAGCCACTGATTGACGGAGACAAGACTTACCATGATGTTACCGAAGATATTTGCCGTCCTATAGAGGCAAAGCCCGGTAAACTCTGGTATGTTGGTTTTTATATTTCCGTTGCTTTGTTGCTATTTGGAATTTATAGTGTATATCGTGAAGTTGCTTATGGTATTGGCCAGTGGAATGTGAATCATACAGTGGGCTGGGGATGGGATATCACCAACTTCGTTTGGTGGATTGGTATAGGGCACGCAGGTACATTGATTTCCGCCATCCTTTTATTGTTCAGACAAACATGGCGTAACGGTGTAAACCGTGCAGCAGAAGCAATGACAATATTTGCTGTAATGTGTGCAGGTCAATTTCCTATTTGGCACATGGGGCGTGTTTGGAATGGCTTCTTTGTATTACCTTATCCTAATACACGTGGGCCAGTATGGCCAAACTTTGCATCACCTTTGATGTGGGACGTATTCGCCATATCAACATATTTTACCGTATCTCTCTTATTCTGGTATTCAGGCTTGATACCTGATTTTGCTACCATTCGTGACCGTGCTAAAACTAAATTCCGCAAATTCTCTTATGGTATTGTTGCATTTGGCTGGACAGGCTCTACCAAACATTGGCAAAGGTTGGAATCTTTAGCATTGGTTCTTGCTGGCCTTGCTACTCCTCTGGTGCTTTCGGTTCATACAATAGTATCTTTCGACTTCGCCACATCAGTTATACCAGGATGGCATACAACAATTTTCCCACCTTATTTTGTTGCTGGTGCTATCTTTTCAGGTTTTGCCATGGTGCAAACATTACTGTTGATAACAAGAAAAATTTTAGGATTACAAGCATATATAACACTTGGGCATATTGAAGCAATGAATAAAGTAATTGTTTTGACAGGCTCAATTGTTGGATGCGCTTATCTTACTGAATTGTTTATTGCATACTATAGCCAAAACCAATATGAAGCGTATGCATTTTTCTATACAAGAGCCAATTTTTACAGCTCTTATGGTTGGGCGTATTTTGGTATGATGTTTTGTAATGTGGCTGCACCTCAGATTTTCTGGTTTAGAAAGATGCGCCGTAATTTATGGGTAACAATGTTCCTAAGTATTATAGTTAATATAGGTATGTGGTTTGAACGTTTTGTAATTATTGTTACATCCATATATAGAGATTACCTTCCATCTTCATGGCCATATTACTATAGCCCGTCAATTTGGGAAATCGGATTTTATGTAGGAACTTTTGGATTATTCTTTACCTGTTATTTCCTTTTCTCTAAATATTTCCCAGTAATTGCGATTGCGGAAATTAAACAGATATTAAAAGTTTCCGGCGAAAGTTATAAAGATAAAATGGACAAACTAGAAGAAGATACTGTTGAAGCTTTTGCGCATGCAACAGCACATTAATATGAATTGAAGATTTAATTATTAAAGGCTCATTTTGTATGGCAAAAAAGAAATTTGTAGTTGGTTGTTTTGATGACGAAAATGTTTTATTCCCTGCAGTAAAGAAAGTAAGGCTGGCAGGATATAAGATACATGACGTTTACACTCCTTATGCAGTGCATGGCCTTGACAAGGCAATAGGTTTGCGTGAAACAAGCCTGCATACTGCTGGTTTTATTTATGGGTTATCCGGTACATCTATAGCGTTAGGAGGGATGAGCTGGGTATTTGTTAGCGATTGGCCATTAAATATCGGTGGCAAACCTCATTTTCCATTTCCTGCTTTTATACCTATTACATTTGAAGCCACTGTATTGCTTTCTGCAGTAGGTATGATGATTACTTTTTGCTACCTGTGCCAGTTAGCACCATTTGTAAAAAAACATCACTTTCATCACAGGGCTACTGATGATAAATTTGTAATGGTGATAGAATGCACATCAAAAACCAATGTTGATGATTTAAAAGATTTCCTTTCCAATGCTGGCGCTTCAGAAGTGAATGTGCAGGATGCTGAAGCTAATTGGTGGATTGGAACTTATGATAAGGAACAAGTTTTATTAAAAGATAGTAAACCTGTAGTTTAAATATTGTAAGATGAAAATAAGACTGATCATAATTTGTATTGCCGCAGGTTCTTTAATTGCCGGATGCAGTGGTGTTGATCGTAGTCCCGGATGGGTTTATATGCCTGATATGTTTTATAGCCGTGCTTATGAAACGTATGCACAGCTTGACTCAAATCAATTTACCTCTGATGTTCATGAATTGGGGCATAAGATATTTTATAACCACATGCCTGTTGCTGGCACAATTGCAAGGGGAGAAGATATGCCATTTCCATTGGCAAAAGATGCTCCCGGAGACACTACTAACTATATTGCATCGAAAGCAGTACAAAGCCCAATTGTAAAATTGGATTCTGCACAAAGTTTAGAGGCAGAACGTTTATATCTTATTTATTGTGGAATATGTCATGGCCCTAAAATGGACGGCAATGGTCCTTTGTATAAAGATGGGAATGGCCCATTCGCTGCAAAACCTGCAACATTGGTTGGAGATGTAAAATATGAAGAAATGCCTGTTGGCCAGATGTTTTATTCTGTAACTTATGGTAAAAACCTGATGGGATCTTATGAGTCACAGTTAACAAGGCAGCAACGTTGGGAAATAATTGCATATATTAAGTCAAAACAAATGGCAGATTTTGCGAAGAAAAACCCTTCAGCAGCGCCAGCAGAAAGTTCAACAACTAAAAAGTAGATTGATATAAAATTAATACAATGACACCAGTAAAAGAGCAGTTTGAAGTTTCTTCTAAAATGAAAACCTGGTCAATGGTTTTGATAGCCATTGGTATTATTACTTTCATTCTTGGATTGATCACAAAAGGTGTTAGCCATAATGAAGAGGATAAAGCAGTTTTTATTGGTACTTTAATGTACAATAGTATCTATTGGTTAATGATTTGTAATATCAGCATGTTTTTTCTTTGTGCCACATCTTTGGCTATGGGAGGCTGGCATATCGTTATTAAAAGGATTCCTGAAGCTATCTCCACTTTAGTCCCGGTTTTTGGAATCATCACTTTTGTAATTTTTGTTTATATCATAGCAGTTGACCATACGCATAGCATTTATCACTGGTTAGATAAAGATGCAGTTGCCAAAGACCCTATTCTTAAGGGGAAAAGTGGGTTCCTAAACCCAGGATTCTTCATGATCTGGACTATATTGACTATTGGAATCTGGAGTATTCTTGGTCATAGAATGCGTAAGCTCAGTGATAAAACGGATGAGGCTCCAATGGATTTTGATGAAGGAAAAAGATTTGTCTGGAAAAATACAGTTACTTCTGGTTTATTCATAGTTTGGTTTACTTTAACTGTAGGCTCAACTACACCATGGTTTTGGATGATGAGCCTCGACCCACATTGGTATAGCACATTATATAGCTGGTATATTTTCGGTAGTGTGTTTGTTTCTGGAATGTGTCTTATTGCAATATGGCTTATTTACCTTAAAAATAAAGGTTATATGCCTTATGCAAATCAGGAGCATTTGCATAATCTGGGTATTTTTATTTTTGCCTTCTCCATCTTCTGGACTTATTTATGGTTTGACCAGTACATGTTGATTTGGTATGGAAATATCCCTGAAGAAACGATTTACTTTAAGCACAGAGTTCAGGGTGCTTATAAAGGCATTTTCTTTATGAACCTTATTATCAACTTTGTTTGTCCTTTCCTTATACTCATGAAGAGATCAGTAAAAAGGAACTATACCTGGATGACATTTACTGCAGTACTTATTATCTTTGGACACTGGATAGATTTTTATCAATTAATAATGGGAAGTATCCGTAAGGGTGATGCCACATTAACATGGCTGGATTTTGGTATTGCATCTTTATTCATCGGATTAATGATTCATTTTACAGGTAAAGCACTTGCGAAAAAACCACTGGTTGCCGAATTTGATCCTTTCCTGAAAGAAAGTATAGCACATCATACATAAATAATAGAATAGTTAAAAACTGAAATAAGTAGTTGAACCATGTCAATGTTTTTCACCATAGCAGTTATAGTTTTAGTCTTTTTGATTATATTTCAAATAGCTAAGGCCAGCGAGTATGTATCAGTTATAAGGGGCGAAGAAAAAAGCAGGAAAGAGCAGAATAAAGTAAATGGTTTTCTGATGATTGCTTTTTTAATAGCCGGATTAATTGGGGTTTATTATTGCAATGAAGCACTTTATCCAAAAACATTACTTGCTCATGAATCTGCAAGTGTTCAGGGAGAAAAGGTTGATTCAATGTTATGGTTAACCATCATCATCACAGGTGTTGTGTTTTTCATAACTCAGATACTTTTATTCTGGTTTAGCTTTCGTTACCAGGAAAGCGATAAAAGGAAAGCTTATTATTTTCCCCATAATAATAAACTGGAATTAATCTGGACTGTAGTTCCAGCAATAGCACTAACAGCACTGATTATTTTTGGATTAAAAAACTGGTTTGCCTTCACCGGGCCTGCACCAAAAGATGCGATGCAAATAGAAGTGACAGGTAAACAATTTGGATGGATTTTCCGTTATCCAGGTTATGACCAAACTTTTGGGAAAAAATATTATAAACTCATTGATGATGCCAACAATAATCCAGTAGGTCAGGATTGGAATGATAACAAAAACTTTGATGATGTTATTTCCAATGCAACTATGTATTGTGTAGTGAATAAACCTGTCAACCTTCGGATTTTTTCAAGAGATGTAATCCATGATGTTGGTTTGAGTGCATTTCGCTTAAAGCAGGATGCTGTACCGGGTACTCCTACATCGTTGTGGTTTACACCTAAGTTTACTACACAGGAAATGAGAGAAAAGATGGGGAACCCGGATTATGATTATGAAATAAGTTGTGATCAGATGTGTGGTAACGGACACTATTCAATGAAAGGAATTATTAAAGTGGTAACACAGGAAGAATTTGATATCTGGATGGCCCAGCAAAAACCTAATTATTATGCAGCTTTCCCTGATAAGGATCCTGCAAATAAAACAGCAGCACCTGCCGCTGATACCACAAAAACAAAAATGTAAATTGATTAACATCCTGATGAGGGGGTGTTTTATATAATAGACTATTAATCGAATTTCTATGAGTAACGAAGCCGCTTCAATGCACCCAGATGCCAGTGTGGAAATACCAGTGGAAGTGCATCATCATGAAGAAAATGGACATCATCATCATCATGAAACGTTCATAACTAAATATGTTTTTAGCCAGGACCATAAAATGATTTCTAAACAGTTCCTGATAACAGGGATGATATGGGCTGTTATTGGTGGTTTTATGTCCGTTTTATTTCGTCTTCAATTAGGTTTTCCTGATCAGTCATTTGATTTTCTCGGTGATTTGATGGGTAAATGGTGGTTCGAAAATGGGCACTTAACACCTGAAGCTTATTATGCTTTGGTAACAACACATGGTACAGTTCTGATATTTTTTGTATTAACTGCTGGGCTGAGTGGAACTTTTGCAAACTTCTTGGTTCCTCTGCAGGTCGGTGCAAGAGATATGGCTTCTCCGTTTTTAAATATGCTGAGCTATTGGTTTTTCTTTTTAGCCAGTGTTATAATGTTTTCAAGCATTTTTGTTTCAACAGGTCCTTTCAGTGGTGGTTGGACAGCTTATCCTCCTCTAAGTGCTTTGCATGATGCTTCTCCCGGCTCTCAACATGGGATGGATCTTTGGTTAATTGCAATGGCAGTCTTCGTTGTTTCTTCATTACTTGGTGGATTGAACTATATAGTTACCATTCTGAATATGCGTACAAAAGGAATGAGTATGACAAGGCTTCCTTTGACAATTTGGGGGCTGTTTTTTACCGCAATATTAGGTGTCTTATCATTCCCCGTTTTGTTGTCAGGATTTATTCTTTTAATATTTGATAGAAATTTTGGAACCAGCTTTTATTTGTCTGATATATTTATTAGTTCTACTAATACAGCCTTGTCAAATGAAGGCGGTAATGCGATTCTCTTCCAACATTTGTTCTGGTTCCTTGGCCACCCAGAAGTATATATTATTGCCTTGCCGGCAATGGGTATAGTATCTGAAATAGTTTCAACTAATTCAAGAAAACCAATCTTCGGATATACTGCAATGGTTGGTTCATTCTTTACTATTGCTTCTTTATCATTTTTAGTTTGGGCACATCACATGTTTGTAACGGGTATGAACCCTTTCCTTGGTTCAATATTTGTATTATTGACTTTGTTGATTGCAGTACCATCAGCCATTAAAGTATTTAACTGGCTAACAACATTGTGGAGAGGTAGTATCAGGTTTACTCCAGCTATGCTTTTTGCAATTGGTTTTGTGAGTATGTTTATTTCAGGTGGTTTAACTGGTATTTGGGTAGGTAACTCAGCACTTGATATTCACTTGCATGATACGTATTTTGTTATAGCTCACTTCCATCTAGTAATGGGTGTGGCATCTATGTTTGGAATGTTTGCTGGTATTTATCATTGGTTCCCTAAAATGTATGGCCGCTACCTGAATAATACTTTAGGATATATTCATTTCTGGATCACTTTGATTGCTGCTTATCTTATATTCTGGCCAATGCACTATGAAGGTCTTGCAGGTATGCCACGTCGTTACTATGATTATTCTACATGGATTAGCTTCAACCAATTTAATGATCTGAACAGGATGATTAGTATTGTTGCTATTATCTCCTTTACTGTACAGTTGCTGTTTTTGTTCAACTTCTTCTATTCAATATTTAAAGGTAGAAAAGTTACCAATCCAAATCCATGGCAATCCAATACACTCGAATGGACCACACCAATAAAACCTGGCCATGGAAACTGGCCTGGTGAAATTCCTGAGGTTTATCGTTGGCCTTATGATTATGGTAAAGATGGACGTGAGTTCATACCGCAGAATGTTCCAGTTGGTAGCGATGAATCATCGCACTAAAATCTTTTATAATTTATATAATTTGTCCTGGATAATTTTTCAGGACATTTTTTTTCAATGACATTTGCGTAGTGATAGTAAATACTGAACAATCTTCTTTTAGCCTGGTAACAAAAATTAAAGACTACTTTCTGTTAACGAAGTTTACTCTTAGCTTCACTGTAGTTTTTACCTGTGTTTTATGTTACTTGATTGCCCCAAATATTGTTGAATTTAACTGGCTCTATATTATTCTCCTTTTTGTAGCAGGCTTATTGATTACTGGCAGCGCCAATGCTATCAACCAGGCATCAGAAAAAGAAACTGACGCAATAATGATGCGTACAGCAAAAAGACCTGTTGCCAGTGGCAGGATGAGCCCTAATGAAGCTTATACATTTGCAAGTATAGCCGGTGTAACCGGCATTTTGCTGATGTATATATTTTTTAATCCTGCTTCAGCTTTGTTATCGGCATTCAGTATTTTTTTATATGCATGGGTTTATACTCCTTTAAAAAAAGTGAGTTCTATTGCTGTTCTTGTTGGTGCTTTCCCTGGTGCCTTGCCATGTCTTATTGGATGGGTAGCAGCAACAGGCATGATAAGTCCTTTAGGTATCATTAATGTAGGTGATGAAAAATATTCCAATGCTGCGGGCTGGGCTTTGTTTGGAATCCAGTTTTTGTGGCAGTTTCCACATTTCTGGGCAATTGCCTGGCTTGCTTTTAAAGACTATGCAAAAGCAGGATTTAAATTATTGCCTTCTGATGCTGGACCTACTAAATTCAGTGCTTTGCAAAGCATTTTATATAGCATTGTTTTGTTACCAGTTGGCGTATTGCCTTACTATTACAACATCACAGGATCAATAAGTTTATGGATTGTTCTGGCGGCAAACCTGTTTTTACTCATTCAATGTATTAGATTATATATTGAAATGAACCCTGCTGCAGCAAGACGTGTTATGTTTAGCAGCTATATTTATTTGCCAATTGTTTATCTCGCATTTCTGGCCGATAAAATGTGACCACATCATCTCATCAAGTACATTTTTCCATAACCTTTATTAAAATATTTATCTGTGTTCACTTCATTACCATCCAGTCCATATGTTGGGAACTTATCCAATGATTTTCCGTTTAAATTGGTAATTACACGATAGAGATAAACGCCATTTGCAAGTTTTTGCCCGTACTCATCAGTGCCATCCCATTTGTAATCAGTGATATTTCTGCCGATGTGTAATGAAGGGCCTAATTCTTCTTTGGTTATTTCTTTTACAATTTTGCCCGTAATGGTAAGGATCTGTATGCGTAAATTTTGTGGTACTTCACTACCTGTTATGGTAAACACAAATGCGGTGGACGTTGTAAATGGATTTGGGTAGTTAAACATATTTGTGATCATTGGTTTATTATACACTTCAAATGAAACCATATAATCTACATTGCCAGCTGTATTACCTGTTTTGTCTTTACCGTGAACGATTAACTGGTATGTGCCATCATCCGTTAAGAATGGAGTGAAGTCAACAGTTGCAACATTATTATTGGATGCAGTTGCAGGATTAAAAATCAGAGTATCGGTATTAAAATAAAACTGCCTGATTGTGCCATTTGGATATTGTAACTGCACTGTTACCAGTGAAGTATCGTCCAATAATAAATACCCGCTTTCATCTTTTAGTTTGATAACTATATGTGGTTTCGCTGCGACAATATCATTGTTTAAAATATGAATGCCATCAAATGTTACATCTAAAGTTGGTTTATAATTATCTGCATTGACAGAAAAATTTCTGTACATAAAATTGTTGAAATGTGTTTGTTCTGGTTGTGCATTATCCGGGTTTACATCAAGGTATAAATTATTTAAACCTGCAAGGCTGGTAGTGCCAATACTTACGGTAATAATCGCAGTGTCACCTGCATTTATTGCTTTTAATTTTTTCATTGGAATAATGTTGGCAACATTGTTGGCATCATACACAGTTAAGTTGACAAATATGCTGTCACTGAATGGCACTTCACTCACATTCTTAAATGCAATGGCAAGACTGTCATTTTCACCAATGGCAACAGTATCTTTAAAATTGTATAATATGTTTGGCGCCAATGCACCTTCCGGAACAGGGTCATATAAAATACGCCACCATCTTAACTGGTATGGAGTAAGATTAATACTATCTGCATTACGCATCCTTAATTTCAGGTAAGGATATTTTGAAACACTAACACTGCTGATATCAAAATTTTGTTGTGAAGTATTGAGGGTAAATAAAACAGTTTCATTATTTAAAGAGTCAACACCAATAATGTCAACAGTTGGGTTATCTCCTGCTTTTGTATCAACACTATAACCATTCCATTGTACAGTATGCCAGGCTTTTGCAGGGCCAAAAGCAGGTGATGTGATAAAACCTAAAGTATCAGAAGAACTGATATATCTTTTATAGGTAATCATATCAGAAACACCTTTGGTAAATGACCATTCAGGTATGTATGAAGTATTGTTTTTTTCATAATTAAAAATCCATGTTCTTGGAAAACTGAATGAGTCCAGTTGCAGGAACCCATTTTGTTTTAAACGATCATAAAAAGTATTGCCTGCACCATAAACGGTTTGATCTGTTTTCCAAATTGCAGCAGTAGTAGGTGTATTATAAATCAACCGGGCTGTTACTAATACACCATTGGGTATCCAGTCCATGAAGTCACGCATCTTGCGGCGATTGGTTGAGTCAAGATATGAAAATTCAAAATTGTAATAATTGCCTGTCTTGGCACAATTACCAATATAACTTCCCATAAATCCACCGTAAGTTCCGCTGCCAGTTGTAGATGGTGTAGCCTGGTTATAGTAAGGTTGTAATGTAACCGGATCAAACAAATTAAAAATAACAGAACTTCCCAGGCAGGCAGATGCTGTAACCGTATAGTTGTTGATAGCAACCTGGAAGTCGGCATCATTTCCAAAGTATGGATATATCGCATTGAAAATATTCATGATGGAAGTGATGTTGGTATAATTCCACCTTCGGCTGAAACTGTCAATATAAATCCTGTCTCCTGTTGATTTTAAATGTTGGTACAAATGAGATTGGTTATAACCAAAACCTGTGTTGGGTAAATAAATAAAACTGGAAGTATTCCAATGATAGTCGCCACTTGCAGGAACAGGCGCAACTCTCCAATAATAAACAGTAGAATCAGTAAATGGTATCGTTGAATTAAACTCCAGCACACCACCAACTGAATTAATGGTTTGAGTTGTTTTTATTGATGAGTTGAATAATTCTGTTGTATCCATTTCCATGGTATATGAGCGCAATGCAACAACAGGGTTAGCTGTGGAAGCATACAACTTAATATTGTTTTTGCTAACGATTGAAAAATCGTAAGGGTAAACCGGTGTTAACTCATCTTCATAAATAAAAAATTGTTTGGTCACTGTATTATTCAATTCACTCAGTTCATCATATTGTTGGTCATTATCTATTGTGATAATAATTGAATTCTGCCCTTTATCCCTTGATGCAATAATCGGTACTGTGATTGCAACAGAATCCATATACCGGATGGATTTTATTTTTTGTGAAAACAGAGTAGCAGTGCTACCATCCGGATATTTTCTTTGTATAAGAACAGAAACGGAATCGCCAGTTGCTTTTCCTATATTATAGAAATAACATTTTATAGAAAAATTATTATCTGCAACAGAAACAAATGTTGGGTTAATGATTACGTTCTGTGCTTCAATATCAAAATCAGGTTTTGTAAATGCATTTATCTTAAGAGCAGGATCACCATGCAATGTATTTTCTTCAGCATGTAATGTTCCTGTAAAGTCGCCATTGTTGGCCATCAGGTATGCCACTGCATCTTTTGTATTTATACCTAATGGCTCATCATAATTTCCCTTAGAAAAAGAATTATAAAAACCGGTATTATAAGTATCCAGATATGATTCAACGCCAAAATGAGTGCTGGCAATGTAAGCTATGCTCCCCCGGTTTGGAGCAAGCACCCAGGATTCAGAGAGTGAATTTAATGTTGTAAACCGTGTTGTATCAAAAGAATAAATATTACCCGCATCACAACCATTCACAATAAATACCGGATACTTTTTGGGGTTGTTATAATCATCTGGCTGGTTCAGGTTATAGTCAAGTACGTTAGCAGATGAATGACCAAAATAATTTAACAACGTTACCCCATTGGCGAATAACTGCTCCATCAATGCATCAAGGATGGTTGATCCGGAAGAACTCGTGGTTTTATTAAACGTATAAACATTGCCTCCAAACGAAGTGTCAGAAGCAATGATTTTATAATTGTTCAGGTCTGCAGATAATACAGCATTGAGGCCGGCATCATCTGCTCCGACTACATGTATGATATTTTTCATCCATGCCTTGTTGGCAACAGTCTGGGTATTATCTTCCTGTTGAGCTTCATATTCTTTTATTTTTGAAAGATATGTGGACACTTCATTTGATGTAACTGCCGATAACCTGCCAATGGGTGTTGCAGGCGTAGGATTGAGATCGTTTGATGAGAGCAAATTATCTGATGCTGGCCATCCAAATGTCGGAACAAGGTTGAGTTTATCAGCATACACCGATGACTGATTCATCCTGTATTCATCATACGTTACTGCTTTACCGATAAGGAATACAAATTTTGGTGTAACAGAAAAATTATTTCTTGCAAATCGTAAAAAATTTTTTACAGAAAGCGGATGCTGTTTTATGCCATAGCCAAACTGATCAACCAATTCATCAATATCATAAACCTTTGAATTGAATGCACCACCTGCACTACTGTTTCTGTACAATGCATATTGCTGCACGGGTCCATTGGCATCATTGCCGATTAAAATTTTGTTGGAGATAATAAGATAGTCGCCCTGGTTGGATGTAGTAGAGAAATTTGAAAAATTTCTTTGTATAAAATTATTAATAAATTGTATTGATGATGCATCTTCGCTTACCAACACCAGATTCCTGTCTGATGCAGAAGGTGGCAAAACAAATTGCAGGTAACCTGGCATCGAAATGTTGGCAGTATATCTTTTATTATTGGTTAAATCAATGAGCTTGGCATTGCTGCTGCCAAAATTGGAAATTTTCAGATAATTACCCTGTGTTGTTGCTGGTAATGAAAAAGGGAAATTATTGCTGCCGTCAAAAATAAATTGACGTGAATAACTTAAGTCAATAAAGCCTGCAACAATGCGGTCGTCAGTTTGTGTATTTACATCACTAATTGTGAATGATGTATTGGACGAATTAAGTAAAGAGTAATTGACATTACCTGTCAATACTCCTGCATTCATATTATTGATTGTATTGTTATTGATTACAGTGCTGCCATTAACAGCTATTGTGATTGACCTGTTGTAACCGTTGACTATTGAATTGCCTGCTACAGCAACACTTAATAATGGCGTGCTTCCTGCATTGGCAGAATATAAATTGCCTGCAGAAATAGTCAATGGGTTACCCGGATGTATTTCATTGCTGCTCCACCATTCGCCAATATCATAAGTTGAAGAATACACATTCGTTCCATAATACACTGCACGGCCACGATTGATCATATTTTGAAAATCATATCTGTAGTGATAGGTGAAATATGGCTCTGCCGGCAAAGTGTTGCCACTTACATTATTGGCATCATCTGTAATCCTTAAATTACTGCCGGTGTTTGTAGTAAGAAAATAAGCAGCAGTATCTGTTTCCAAACTCAAATCTGTTGAGAGTTGGTTGTTTGGGTTTTTATATAAATTTTTATCAGGAATACCATCATTCTTTTCACCATAAAATTCGATGTAACCATTTGCAGGAAGTGTGCCTGATGCAACACTGGTATAGATAGCAATTTCTTTCCCGTTGCGCCATAATTGAAATTGTTCTGCAGGTGTATTTTGCAATACAGCAGGTAGCATGTTTTGATTAATGCGGTACAAACCTGTTGCACCTATTTTAAATTTATAATATGTTTTTGAATAGTCTATCCATTCGTTATAATACTGTTGTGTGAACGCATTAAAACAAACTATGCAACAAATCAATATCAAAGAATATTTCTTCATTTATGGAACTGGATAACCGCCTTTTTCTTTTTTAATTTTTTGAGGTTTATCTAATTGAGGAAATGAACCCTTGCCATGTGTTTCTTTTTTTTCTCTTTTGCCTAAATCTATTGTCAATGAAAAAACATGTGTGTATAAAGGGTTGCTTTGATTGGCAAGGTTAGTGTATGCATAATCAATCGCTACATTGCCAACCCTAAATCCTGCGCCGATTGATGGTTGGAAAATGGTAACTTTTTTTTGATTCAATGTATCTCCATCTGCCAAGGCTTTCTGAAAGTTTTGTGCACCGGCTCTTACAAAAACAATATTTGCAATATTGGCTTCCACTCCAAACTTTGGATCAATACTAACGGGATTTGAACTGATAAGAGTATTTCGTTTGCCATCGAATGTAATATCAAAATCTGCTTCTGCCAGTAAATGTAATTTTGGTGCAATCATAAAATTATAACCGATAGCAGGCACTAATCTGGGAGAAGTTAACTCAGTTGATTTTACAGGTATATCATTGTTCGTTAAATATAAAACCTGTTTTTCAGCGTCAGTGAAAGAAAAGCTCCAGGCATTAAATGTAGTTGTGATATCCCTGATTGAAAC
Organism: Bacteroidota bacterium; assembly: GCA_018268035.1. Taxonomy (GTDB): domain Bacteria; phylum Bacteroidota; class Bacteroidia; order Chitinophagales; family Chitinophagaceae; genus Parafilimonas. The sequence continues at coordinate 26,592 of JAFDXI010000169.1, forward strand.
TCCAAATCTCAAAGTGGAAGTTCGATATAAAAAGCCTGCATCAAAACCAAAGCCCCATGCTTTAGCAAAATGTCCCACATTACGGTAAATAATTTTTGTGTTGGCTCCCCAGCTAATCTGTGCAGCATCATTATCCTGCAATACCTGTGCATAAGAAACCAGGAATGCATAATCAGCTGAAGAGAAACTTTGTATATTGTTGTAATTGATTGAGCCATCAGGTTCTACTAAAAACAAAGTATTGGGTATATCATCCACACCAAAACGCAGCAATGAAAAACCTAAAGTGCGAAAACTGCTTTCAATGGGTATGGCTGTAGAGAGATAATCAAATTTCCCAATCCCTGCAAAATATTCTGCATGCATAAAAGAAATATTGGGTTTGTCAATCACATTCACAAGGCCTGCAGGGTTCCAATATCCTGCATTACCATCTTCAGCGCTGGCAACCTGTGCTCCACCCATAGCAAGACCTCTGGCACCTGTTCCGATGTTCAAAAATTCATTAGAGTATTTACGAAACTGCGCAAATGCACTCATTACACAGCAGGAGAGAAGAAGCATCATAAACAGCCGGCCACAGTGTTTCATTGCACAATTAATAGCTTTACTGGCGAACAAGATACAACATAGTTTTATATAGAATGAATTTACCTAAACGGTGATAATAACAATAAATGTGCTGTGGATTTATAACGAAAACGGGGGTCTATTTATTACTATTCCAAAATTGGATAGCAAAAGATATTTTATTGAAGTGGTGATGTATTAAAACGTAAGTATTCTCTACAGGATATAATGCTTCATTCATTTGGATATGATTGTTACGGGAATTGCAGCAAATGTATTTTTCTTAAACAATAATTAATTGCCATTTTAAATTTCAATTGAAATTTGCAGTACCATTTTAGGCGTTGTGATTACACAAGATGCAATTCTTTTACATTGATATTTTTTTAATGATCAATGCGACGTTAAAATATTTTCAAAACAACAACGGCCACCCATTCAGGCAGCCGTTGTCATGAAGTCAAAATATTTTATTGTTTCACCAACTTATAAGTGTAGAATCCTGCATTGTTTAAATAGAGGGTAACATTATAAGTGCCGGCAGGCCATCCTTTCAGATTATCACCACCTGGCTCTAAACTCCCATCAGCATTTGTGTCTCCATAGTTTAAGCCCCAGTCGTGGTTGGCCCTGAATTTGAATTCATCACCATCAGCAAGTGTTATAGTAGTTGACCAACTATTGTCGCCTGAGTTGAATGTCATGTCTGCATCAGTGCCCCATCCACTGCCTGCAAAACTTCCAATCACTCCCCATGTAGATGCAGGTGTAATAGAATATGTGAGTGCATCTAAATCAATATTGATTTTATAATAACCTCCCCCTGGGAAAACCAGATTACTTCCACTTGTGCTTAATGTGCCACTTCCTCCATCACCATAGTTGGTGCCGTTCCAATCAGGCTCACTCGTGATTTTAAATTCATACGTTCCACCTGCAGGTACATTTACATAACCTTCATATTTATTATCATTATTCACTGAAGCTAATGCAGGGGCTGTGCCCGGGTTCCATCCCTGGTAATCACCGGCAACATAAAGTTGGCTGAATACTGTAACAGGTGTTACAGTAAACACGCCATGCTGGAAGTCAACCCAGATGGTATATATGCCTGATGCAACAGGCCCTGGGAAATTATCATTCAGGTCATAACCAAAATCACCACCGGTATTTAATCCTGCAACTGTTTTATCAGCAACAGAATATTTATTGCTCCAGTCACCATTTACCGGCAACATCAGGTATTCATTTCCGCCTTTTAAATAAAATGTACCTTGGTAGGTAAGTGAATCAATTCTTGTGAATTGCTGTGCAGGTAATGGAACAGGGTTGCCCCATCCGCCTGCCGATGCACTACCGACAAGAAATAATGTGCCGCTCTGCGGTGGTAATACTTTTGCAGGAACTACATAAGGTGTTACCTGAAGTGTTACAACATTTGAAACTTTCTGGTCATTGTTGTTGGCATAAGAAGAAATAAGCCTTACATCAACACTGTAGGTTATACCAAAACTAAATCCCAGCGAAAGCAACATATTGTTGAATTCTTTTGCTGTAAAAGAAGAGCTTAATGCACCCGTTACTATTCTGCTCTGTGCATTGGAAAAATCTTTACCTGAAGAATCAACCTGTAAAATATATTTTACAGTTGATGAATCCGTGGCATATTGTGGGTTTGTCCATGAAAATGTAAGCGCTACATTATCTGAATCAGATGGTGCAGGTGCAAAACTATTGGCATCAGCGCTTAACACCGGCGCAGTACCTGTGGGATAGTTTGGCAGTGATTCAGTTTTTTTACAAGCTGCAAACAGTAATGCCACGCTTGTAATTATCAATGATATTCTTAAAATATGTCTCATAATTATTTTTTATTTAGCATTATTGTTTTGTAACTGTATATTTCCCTTTCTGAAAATCTACATCTATTTTATAATTCCCATCCGCAGCAACGGCAGGGAAATTGGAGCTCCAGTCATAGCCGAAATCACCACCTGTTGCAGGTTGATCTGCAGTATTCTTGCAGCCATATTTATGGCTCCAGTCACCATTGACAGGGATGAATAAATATTCCTGACCGCTATATAAATAAACTGTCAATGTATAGTGCAGTTCATCTAATTGTTCAAACTGGTATTTCGATGCATCCACAGGATTATTCCATCCATCACCATTACCTGTAAGCGCTGCACCAATGATGAACAACTCACCTGAAGGTGATGGTGCTACTTTTGGCGGAATGACATAAGGTGTTGCTGTATATTGAACAGAGTTGGAGCTTAACTGCGCAGAATTATTGGTAAGACTTGAAACCACTCTTATATCTAATGTGTGTTCAACATTTGGCGCCAGGTTAAGCTGGTTCTGCATGATGTCGTTAAGGTCAGAAGCAGTAAAGGAATAACTTAAGTCTTTGCTGATACTGATCACTTTTTTAGCAGGGTTTGTAAAGTTGGAACCCAAAGTGTCAATTTCAATATTATATGTTACGTCCATTGAGCTGACACCTGTATTAAACATATAATCCGGGTTTGTCCAGTTCAGTGTTAGTGCAGTTGCATCAGCATTGTTATAATTAACTTCTGCTCCTGTCACTGTGCTCAACACCGGGGGTGTGCCACCATCATAAGTGAGTTTTATCTCATCTTTTTTGCATCCTGTAATTGCAAGCAATGCAAATAAAAAAATGGTTTGAAATTTCAATATATTTTTCATGTGATAATTTTTATTTTAATAACCCGCATTTTGAACCAGGTTGGGATTAGCAATAATATCAGTGGAAGGCAGTGGAAAAAGATTGTATTTATCGCTTACGCCTGTGCCATCTTTAATACCACCTTTCCATGGCCATAAATAACTACTGCTGGTGAATTCACCAAAACGAATGAGGTCTGTACGCCTGAATCCTTCCCAGTATAATTCACGTGCCCTTTCATTTAATACATCATCTAATGTGATATCAGACACATTACCTGATGTATTACCATAAGCCCTTTCACGCAATAAATTAAAATAATGTATGGCATCATCTTTTGAACCGGCGCCACTCCGCAATTGTGCTTCATCATAGACCAGATACATTTCTGCTAAGCGGAAAAGAGGAAAATCTATATTACAAAATGTGCCGGCATTTGCTGGCGTTGAACCATCTGAATTGATGTTGCGGAATTTTGTTATTCGCAGCCCATCTGTAAATGTTCCTACATTATCAATCTCTGATTTGTCTCCATAAAAAAGTGCTCTTGAATCCGGTGTGCCGGTAGTGCTTGGAAATAAATCGGGCAGGCTGGCTGTTGTCCTGTTGCCGCCCCATCCACCTGATGGAACACCAAAAGATGCAGGATCCATATCACCATTAATGGCTGAGTTTACCAGGAAAGTTGTGCCACCATAATTCTGAGTATTTAAAGCATCATAGTTGATAGAAAAAATTACTTCAGGATTGTTGATATTGTTATCAGCATAAAATAATTCTTTGTAATCAGGTTTTAATGAATATCCTGCGTTGATTACCTTTTCTGAGTAAGTTAAAGCATCAGCGCTACGGTCTGTACCTGTATAAACAGATGCATTCAAATAAATGCGTGCCAGCAATGCCCAGTCTGCAGCTTTATCCACCCTGCCATATTCATTGGTGCGTGGGTCTGCAAGGTCAGGTTCTATTGCTTTTAATTCACTTTCTATATAATTAAACAGGTCAGAACGGGATATCTGTTTTGGAAGAAATGAACCACCGATGGGATCTTCTTCTGTAACAAAAGGTGGGTTGCCAAAAAGGTCCATCATCACTGAATACTGATAAGCACGGATAAATCTTGCCTCTGCATTAAACTCATGAACAGTTGTTTCATCGGTTATACCTCTTGATTTTAGCTTATCATCTGTTGATTCGCTCAGGTAAGAATTTACCAATGCAATCTGGTACATACACCTGTTGTATAAACCTGTAAGAATAGTATTGCTTGAAGTCCAGTTCAGGTTGTGAAAATCAGGAACACCCGGGTCATTCCATGCACAAATTGCTTCATCAGTTGTCAGCTCCTGTGCATTCCAGTAAAGCCTTAAAAAATCTGAAGTGCCCGCATCAATTCCTCCAAGATCAGACGATCCGGGGCCTTGTGAACCTGTAAGCGCAAATGCACTATATATTTTTACAAGCTGTGCCTTATAGCCATCTAAATTGGCATAAACATCATCGGCAAAGACACCAGTGTTGGGTTTCCTGTCAAGGTTTTTTGTACACGATACAAAAAATACTGCAACAACAAAACCGGTAACTATTTTAATTAGATTATTCATATTGTTTCTTTATAATAATGATCAGAAATTAATGTTTGCACTAACTGAGAATGTTCTCGGACGTGGATAAATTATATTATCAATACCACTATATACTTCCGGATCAAGCCCGCTGTATTTTGTAATTACAAATACATTCTGACAGTTAACCCCTAATGTCAGCTTTGCTTTATCATTGAAAATATTTCCAACATTATAGTTGATGCCAATATTATCCATCTTCAGGAAAGAAGCATTTTCAATATAATAATCGCTTTGATATTGATTATTTACAAACCCTGTTGAGAGTGCTTGTACAGGTGCATTCTGAAGGAACATCAATGGGTTTAAAATATTCCTTGTAACGCCAATATCTGATTGCACATTGTTATACAGGTAATTTCCAATCGCTGATCTGAATACCATATTCAAAGTCCAGTTCTTGTAATTCAATGAAGTGGTTAAGCCCATAGTGTATGGAGCATAAGGCGATTTATAATGATATTTATCATCATCATTAATCACACCATCCCTGTTTAGATCTGCATATAATCCTTCGATTGGTTTGCCTGTATTTTTATCATACACCTGTTTGAATACATAGAATGCCTGAGGTGCATATCCAACAGAGTTGATTTGTATAGTCTGGCCTGTTGCACCAGAAATGCCACCAGAGGGATTACCTTTAAATGAAGGATCATTATTCAAAGTAAGTTTGGTGAGTTTCCTGTCATTATAAGCTAAGTTGTAACTAATATCCCAACGCAGGTCTTTTGTTTGAACAGGTGTAATGTTTAAAGTAACTTCTACACCATTGGTTGTCATGTCGCCGATATTGTCTGTAATCTGGTTGGAGAAATTTGTACCAACAGGAATATTGAAAGTATTCAACAGGTCTTTTGTTTTCTTTTGATAAACATCAACGGAACCGGTTAACCTGTTTTTGAAAAATCCAAAGTCAATACCTGCATTATAAGAAGCAGTTTGTTCCCATTTAATATTTGCTGCATACACTGCAGGTGAATACAAAGAATAAAAATTATCTCCAATCTGATATTCTGATGAAACGCTATTGGGGAAATAAGCTGGTAAGTAATTATAATAACCTATTCCATCCTGTTGACCAGTTACACCATAACTTAAACGAAGTTTAAGATCTGAAAGAATGTTTGAATTTCTCAAACCACCTTCCTGGTTAATACGCCAGGTGAATGCACCTGAAGGGAACACACCCCAACGGTTTTGTTTTGCAAACCTGGAAGATCCATCTGTACGAACTGATCCTGCAAAAATGTATTTATTGGCCACTGTAAATATTAAGCGGGTATAATATGAAATCAAAGTTTGCTGATCAATATACAAAGGTGCTGAAGGTTGTGTGCCGGGCACAGTATCATTATTCAGAAAAAATGAATAGTATCCGTAATTTTTTGATTTATTGTTATAATATCCGTAACCACCTACCCAATTAATATTACTGTTTATTGAAGTGATGTCTTTGAGGTAATTCAGATAAAATTCACCAAACGTATATGATTTATATTGGTTGTATTGTCCTTTTGTACCCCTGTAACCATAAGTGGAATTGGCAGTCTTTGCACTGTCATCAGTATAGTAATCACCATAACCATGAGATACATCATAACCTAAATTAAGATTAGCATGCAGGTCGGGCAAAAAATGAAGCTTGTAATCAAGTTGGATATTGCCAATGCTTCTCATGTTTTTACCGGTATTATGATTCTGGTATAATTGTGCTACCGGGTTAGCTGATGAAAGCGTGTTATAACTTCCATTAGCCTGGCGCCATTCAAAGTATTCTCCTTTGCTTGCATAAACAGGTTGTGTAGGATCGAAGCGTATAGCATTACCAATTGCACCTTGTTGAGCAAAATTGCTTAATGAATATGTTCCCTTTAGATTTACATCAATCTTTAAATGATTATCAAGTAAATTGGGAGTTAAAGAAATACTTGCAGATCCACGTTGCAAATTGTCTGTTTTTAAAAGTCCTTGCTGATTAAGATAACCCACTGATACACGGTATGGTAGATTCTTAACAGCGCCTGTTATACTCAAAGTATTATCTGTTGTGAAAGCAGGATGAAATATTTCATTTTGCCAATCTGTATTAGCATTGCCCAGCAATGGTAGATAATCTGCATTGTTAGCTGAGCTATCAACATAAGCACGCATTTGGTTGCCATTCATTACATCAAGTTCTTTAGCAATTGTACCTAAAGATTCTACTGTAGTAAAATTAAACCTGGCTGGTCCTTTTCTTCCCTTTTTTGTTGTAATTAGTATGACGCCGTTGGATGCTCTCGAACCATAAATAGCTGTTGAGGCAGCGTCTTTTAAAATGGTGAATGATTCAATATCATCAGGATTGATCATAGACAATGGATTGGCTACACCTGAAAGACCATCGCCTGTAAGAGGGATACCATCAATCACAATCAAAGGATCATTGCTTGCATTTAATGAGGCGCCACCACGTATGCGGATGATGCTCCCTGAGCCTGGTGCGCCACCATTAGAAATAACCTGAACACCTGCTACTTTACCTGCTATCAACTGGTCAGGTGATGTGATGGTGCCTTTTTGAAAATCTTTCTCACCAACTGTTGCAATGGAGCCTGTGAGATCTTTCTTTTTAGTGGTGCCATAGCCAATCACCACTACTTCATTCAAAGAAGCATTGGTTGTGCTTAAAGAAATATTGAGTGCGCCTGTGCCTATCATTACTTCCTTACTATTGTATCCAACAGAAGAAATGATTAAAGTGTTGGCATTGTTGGGCACTGATAAACTAAACTTGCCATCGGCAGAAGTTTGTGTTCCGGTTTTATCACCTTTTACCAGGATGGTTGCAAATGGTAAAGGAGCTTTTGTTGCTGAGTCGGTTACAACACCGGTTACAACTTTCTGCGCCATCGCACCTGCACCGAAAATGAGTAAGAGTGTAAAACTCAAAAACAGTCGTCGAAGGTTCATAAATGTGTGCTTTTGGTTTATTAAAAATTTTTGATATATCTATTAAAACTGGAAGGATCAACCCTTTCCAATATAAATTTTAAAATTTAGTTTGCTTTAATTGAAATGACTTTTACAGGAAAATATATCAGTAATATAATGGCTAATCCTATCAGCAATCGATCTTCTATTTTCAATTTGACAGCAAATGTGTAAATTTTACACGATTAAAACAAAATTTTTTTAAAAAGTGCTGCATGGTATCGCAGGTTTTTTATTCACTTCGGGGAAAATTATTCGCTCCTAACTGTATTCATGTTAAGTAGGCGAAAAGCCAAATATGGCTTGTGTGCAATTTGTTTTTGCGGTTTACAATTATTGATTTTAATGTTTAAAAGAATGACACCGTATTATGGGTTATTACAAAAAATACTTTTTTAAACAATCAATAATTACTTAATTCAATGATTGCACGTAATTCTTTTGAAGCCTGTTGCATTTTGTTATTTATCAGCGCTATTGTAAAAATATTTTATTATAAAATAACTTTGTTGTCCGATTAAATATGATAACCCTTTGCTTTTCAAAACCTCATCCGCCTATGGCGGACTTAAAACCCTTACTGGCAAATGGTTTCAGCTATTTTGAATAATTTTAATCTGACGACAATTATAAAATAACATAAAATAGAAGCGATTATTCGGCATAATAAAAGCTGGAAAAACCAGTATCATCTTTAAAGTACTGGTTGTTTAGTTTTCCATTTATTTTGGTGTTCAATCCGTCAGTCCAAATAAGAGAATTATATGGATTCATCGAGCTTACAAAATTGGCGGTAGTACCATTTACAGGAGCATAAATTTTGAGAATTTGGTTGTGCCCTGCCTTATGCTGAAATCCATTGGTAAAATGAATTACTGTATGTCCTATGCCTGCTGCAGGAACTGAAAGCGAATCACTTTTGGTGATGATTGTTTCACTATTGTTTTGCACTATTAGCCTGCATGCGGGTATGTATCCTGAATAATTTTTAGGTGCAAAAACTGATATAGGTAATGCATTTAAAATCCAGTTACTGTCGCCGGTTAATTTTACTTGTATGATTTCTTTATAACCATTGTCTAAGACGGAAACTGGTGGGTTTTGAAAAGTAATACCCGGTTTGTTTGCAACAAGACACATAGGTGCAGTTTTTATGGAACTGTCAAGATAAAGATCGTGCTCCACATTGTCATTCATCGTTACATAAGTTACATGTGTCAGAGTAATCCTTGCTGAAGTGCCTGAATTATTTTCATTTACAGCATTGTAAAATACCTGCATAAACAAATCAGCGCCACTACCCGGTTTTATATACTTATCAATGTAATATGTCATTACCCCTGTATCGTTATACACTTTATAATTATATACTGAACTAATATAGGATGACTGCACTAATGAAGGTGCAGCAAAGTCCATACGCCTTAATAAAATTAACCTTGTTGCTGTGACCTGGAACTCTGCAATTGAACTATCGCCATTGGCAATAAAACATTTTTGTGTTACGGGTGGTAAAATACCTGTACTGATATTTAAAATACCAAAGCTTTTTCCTGAAACAACGTTTTGAACAGATGCGCTGTTGACACTATTTTCAGGCCAGTTACTTTCTTTCTTGCAGGCACTAAAAGCAATCAGGAATATTAAAAAGATTGCAGGGTTTTTTAAGGTCGTCCTGACATGAAAATCGTTCTTCATTTTTGCAGTATGTTGGTGGTTTTTTCAATGCAAGTTAATAAAGATTTTATGATTACTAATCTGGTTAAGCACTAAACAATATCTTCCCGGAAAGTATTTGCCGATAGGAAACAATCAGGGTAGATGACATAATCAAAAGTTTCCTAAAGTGTAGAATTAAGACTATACAGCCAAATCCTGTTGTAATGCAAGCTGCCTTTTATACAACTGAATAGTGTTTTCAAACCCTAAATAAATAGCATCTACAATTAACGCATGACCTATACTAACTTCATCTATCCAGGAAATATTTCTGATGAGATAATTCAAATTTTTTAAATCAAGGTCATGGCCTGCATTTAGTCCCAGGTTCATTTCTCTTGCAGCCACAGCCGCGGCAAGGTAAGGTGCAATAGCTTCTTCTTTATTGGTTGCATACCGGTGAGCATAAGCTTCTGTATATAACTCAACACGGTCTGTTCCGGCAGCAGCAGCTCCTTCAATCATTTCAATTTTCGGGTCAACAAAAATTGAAGTGCGAATATGTGCTGTTTTAAAAGTGGAAATAATATCTGTTAGGTATTGTTTGAATTCTATTGTATCCCAGCCATGGTTGCTGGTCACCTGGTTCAATGCATCGGGTACAAGTGTTACCTGGGTAGGTTTGGTTTGCAAAACCAGGTCAATAAATTTTTGTTCCTGCGGATTGCCTTCAATATTAAATTCTGTAGTGATAACTTTTTTTATGTTGTGCACATCATCATATCTGATATGTCTTTCATCAGGTCTTGGATGAACGGTTATGCCATCTGCACCGAATCTTTGAGCATCTATTGCAGCTTGCACAACATCTGGATTATTACCGCCACGACTGTTGCGCAATGTTGCCAGTTTGTTGATGTTTACACTTAGTTTAGTCATCTGTACAAAATATTTTACAGTAAGAAAATTGATTAACGGATAAGATGGGATTGCTAAGTAACAACGCTATACTTTTTTCGTGTTATATCAATTACTATTTTAATTTCAATTTAACGTTATATCTATCGAAAAGTTACTTGAATTTAAATAATGCTAAGAAAAATCTTATTACCTTTTAATTTGATAACTATTGATTTCAAAATTTGGCTAAGTATAAAATACTTATATGTTTTTATACATCGCTTTATTTAAAAACTATTTATACTATTATTGTTTTTTAATTTGTCTTTTTGCAAGAGAAAAAATTTATTTAACAGTCTCCTGATATTTTGTATTATAAGTTTGGATGCAAATTGAAATTTAAACTTATATTTAATACCTAAGTCAATCGTTTATGAAATTACCCATCTTGCTTTGTTACACTTTACTTTTAACCATTAGCAGTAATTGCAGAAATTCAATACATGCAGAAAACAACAATGTACCTGATTCTCCTGTTGAAAAGTCATCCTCTGTTGTTGCCGATACTACAGTGAAAACACGTTTTGGAGTGATGGTCGCAAAGAGTGAAGGCCACATCATCCCACCGGCTCAACAAGTAAAAGTTGCCAGGTCATTGGGCGTGAATTACATCCGTTGTAAAATTGATATTTCTAGCTGGTCTGGTTCAAGTGATGCTTATGATACGTATGCTGCTGCAGGTTTTAAAGTGCTACTCAATATTATTTCAGGTGTGCCCCGCAATGCAGCAGGTGATCATGCACCTGTTCCTTTTCCAACTGATATGAATGCTTATGCAAAATCTTTGAATTCTATTCTTGATAAATACAGGCCGGAAGTAGTGGTGATTGAAAATGAAGAAGACAATCCTAATTATCATTCAGGTGATGCAGATGATTACATCAATGAATTAAAAACAGCTATTCAGGTTGCTCACTCAAAAGGTTTGAAGGTAACCAATGCAGGAATTACATTCAGGGAAGTTTGTTTGATTGCCTATGATGATATGATACAGCAAGGTAAAAAGCAACAAGCTATTGAGTTTGCACAAAAAGTTTTTCCGCCAAATGTTCTTAAACGTATAAACAATCTTTCGATGCCTGCCGTAAAACGCCAGCTTGATTTTGGCAGGAAGATAATTGCAGCATATAAAACACTGGATCTTGATTATGTGAACTTCCATTGGTATGAACCAATCAGGGCAAGGGGTATAAATGGTGCAGATGTGTCTGACACTACTGTTGATCCAAAAATATTTGAGTTTATTACTAATTTCCTGAAAACGAAAACGGGTAAGCCTATTCTCTCCAACGAAATTGGTGTGTTTAATCCATCACCCTCATTAGTGAAAGGGCTACTGCAAACAGTTAAGGATGCAGGTTTGAGTTATGCTATTTTTTATAGTGCTGATGGTGGTGTTGGTAAAGCTGTTGGCCTTCAAAATGGTTTGGGTGAATTGAGACCTAATGGTCAGGCATTCGAAAACTTTATCAAAGCACAACAATAACAGTCTTTTGTGAATCTTATTCAACAAAACGAAATCTTTGACTTAATGATGAAGTACGAATGATGCTTACCATCCATCCATTTTTCTAAAAACATTTACAATGATTTATTGGATGTGTTGGTTTTTTGCTTAATTTTTGTTCATTCATTCAATTAAATATTTTATATGAAAAAATTCTTATCGCTTGCATTATTGTCAAGCCTGCTCTTTGTAGGTATAAATGCCAATGCACAGGGAGGCAATAAACCACCTGAAGATAAATCTAAACGTCCGAGCCCGCCTGCGATGGCTTCCGCAACAACATCAGATGGTGTTACCATTAAAATTGATTACAGCCAGCCTTCAGTAAAAGGTAGGGAGATAGGAAAAGATGTGGAGCCAATGAAAGATAAAGTGTGGAGAACAGGTGCCAATGAAGCTACTGTCTTTGAAATTAATAAAGATGTTACCATCAATGGTAAAAAATTACCCGCAGGTAAATATGGTTTATTTACAATCTGGAATGGCAATACCTGGACTGTGATTTTTAATAAGACCTGGAATCAGTGGGGAGCTTTTAAATACAAATCTGCAGATGATGTTTTACGCGTTGATGTACCCAGTGCACCACCAGCTTCAGCCAGTGAAAAAATGACTTTCACGGTTGGTAATGATGGGATGGTTTCTCTTGCCTGGGGTAATGTAGGATTTGATTTTACAGTAAAATAATATTATTTAAAATTGTTGACCGGGAATTCCTGAATGTTTCAGGTTTCCCGGTTTTTTTATGCCTGAATTTTTTTAATACCAAACATAAAAACTATATAAAACTTCAAAAATGGTTGAGTAATATTTTCATCCGTTATTGATTGATTATTTTTGCATCCTAAATTTTTTGAATACATGGTTAAAGTAGCCGGCATACAAATGAGTTGCACAGCAGATCCCGCTGCAAATCTTGATAAAACAATTGAACGCATTAAGCAGGCGGCTGCAAAAGGTGCACAGATTGTTTGTACACAGGAATTGTTTACATCGCTTTATTTCTGTGATGAAGAAAATTATGACAACTTCAGACTTGCAGAAAAAATTCCTGGTGATACAACAAATACTTTATGCCAGCTCGCAAAACAATTAAATGTTGTCATCATTGCTTCACTGTTTGAAAAAAGAACGCAGGGCATTTATCATAACACAACAGCAGTGATAGATGCTGATGGCACTTATCTTGGTAAATACCGTAAGATGCATATTCCTGATGACCCGGCTTATTATGAAAAATTTTATTTCACACCCGGCGACCTTGGTTTCAAATCATGGAAAACAAAATATGGAACTATCGGTGTGTTGATTTGTTGGGATCAATGGTATCCGGAAGCAGCACGAATAACATCATTGATGGGCGCAGAAATATTATTTTATCCCACAGCTATTGGATGGGCTACCGACCAGGATGATGCTACTAATGATGAACAATACAATGCCTGGCAAACCATTCAGCGAAGCCATGCAATTGCAAATGGTGTTCATGTAGTAAGTGTGAACAGGGTAGGACTGGAGCAGGATGCTAAAATGAAATTCTGGGGCGGTTCGTTTGTGTCTAATCCCTTTGGAAGCCTTATCTACAAAGCATCTCATGATGAAGAAGAAGTTTTTGTTGTGGATGTGGATACCAGTAAAACAAACCACTACAGGACGCACTGGCCTTTCCTGCGCGACAGAAGAATTGATGCTTATCAACCTATCACAAAAAGATTTATTGACGAATAATTTTTTGATAATATCCTTTCAGAAATTATTGAGAATTTTTATTTTGAAAAAAATTAATAAACAGTTTTACACATACCATTTTTATGGATGAAATAAAAGGAGCCACACCTAAACAACTTGGATTTTATTTTCCTGCAGAATTTTCACCACATGAAGCTACATGGCTGAGCTGGCCACACAAGGAAGCATCATGGCCCGGAAAAATTCAGACTATTTTCCAGCCTTATACACGTTTTATCAAAGCAGTGAGTGCTGGTGAAAAAGTATGCATCAATGTAGAAAATGAAGTAATGAAATCTTTTGCAGAAAATATATTGCAAAATGAAGGAGTGGATATGCAACAAATAAAATTCTTTTTTCATCCCACCAATGATGCCTGGTGCAGGGATCATGGACCAGCATTTGTTATCAATAAAACCAAAGGAGAGAAAGCGATTGTTGACTGGGGCTATAATGCCTGGGGCAATAAATATCCTCCTTATGATTTGGATGATGTCATCCCCACTTTAATTGCAAAAAAATTAGGCCTGAAAGTTTTTTATCCGGGTATTGTTATGGAAGGTGGTTCTGTTGAGTTTAATGGTAATGGAACTCTGATGACATCAACTGCATGTTTATTGAATCCAAATCGCAACCCACAACTTAATCAACAACAGATTGAAAATTATTTGTGTGAATATTATGGTGTTGAACAGATTTTATGGGTGGACGAAGGCATTATAGGCGATGATACCGATGGACATATTGATGATACAGTACGTTTTATAAATGAAGACTCAGTGATTGCAGTTGTTGAAGAAAATAAAGCTGATGAAAATTATTCATTATTACAACACAATCTTGATCAATTAAAAAAAATGCGGTTGTTGAATGGTAAGCAACTAAATATTGCAGAGTTGCCAATGCCTGATGCAGTTTATTATGAAGGCCAGAGGCTGCCCGCTTCTTATGCTAATTTTTATATTGCTAATGATGTGGTGGTAGTACCGGTTTTTCAAAGTAACAAAGATGAAAAAGCTTTGGAAATAATTCAGCAGTTTTTCCCGACAAAAAAAGTGATGGGCATCAATTCAGTTGATATCATCTGGGGCTTGGGAAGCTTTCATTGCCTGAGCCAGCAGGAACCTCTTGTAAACATTTGATTCTTTTTATTAGATACAGTTTTTGTATCTCAAAAAATTTGTATGCATTGATATATGCTGCCAATTGAGTTTGTAATGAATTTATATTGTTGAATAAAATTTGTTTATTAAAATTCATTGTTGCCCGAAAAAATTTTTCAAAATAGCTGAAACCATTTGCTCGTAAGGCTTTCAGACATCATCATCTTTGGTGTGAGAATTGAAGGTGAGCATTGAATTGCAATTTTTTTTTCAATGTCAGTAGGACAATAGTAATTAAGCATTAAGCCATTCATTAATTCAACCCGCTTTATTTTTTAAAGAATAGTGCAATTAATCATGATAAAACACACGATTAGTTGATAAGGTTATGATATTAATTTATTAAGACTTCTATGTATAAGATTGCATTATAAAATTGATGAAAGCGTTATGCTGGATAAAAAAAACTATTGCAGAAATTAATAAATCATGCTAAATTGTCTCGGTAGGAATTTCTTTCTCTAAAAAAATGAATAATCAGGATAGTAGCAATATCAGAGACGAAAAGGAGCAATTCAAGCAATCACTCTCTAATGGAACAGCAAGGAAGTTAAGTGATTTCACCATGCATAAGTCTGTTTTAAAACTTATTCCTCATTCAATTATTATAGGAATTGCAGGAGCATTTATTGCGCTTGTTTTACTTGACCTGATTGCACTCATCACTAATCTTTTATACTATCAGCGATTTGATCTATCACTCGTTTCGCCACGAAACAATACGCTAGGATGGATAGCAGTTTTAATACCAATGCTGGGTGGTTTAATTGTTGGTTTTATGGCACGGTATGGGTCTGAACGTATAAGGGGGCATGGCATTCCTGAAGCAATGGAAACAATATTGGTTGGAGGTAGTAAAGTAGAACCAAAACTCACCATACTTAAACCTATAGCCAGTGCAGTGAGTATTGGCACGGGTGGCCCGTTTGGTGCTGAAGGCCCGATTATATTAACTGGTGGGGCTATCGGTTCAGTATTGGCGCAGTTCAGGAATCTTACTGCAATCGAACGTAGAAGTTTATTGGTAGCGGGTGCAGCTGCAGGTATGAGCGCTGTGTTTGGAACACCTATAGCTGCTGTAATTCTTGGAGTGGAGTTATTACTTTTTGAATGGAAACCCCGTTCGTTTGTACCAGCTGCTGTGGCAAGTATTGTAGCCGATGCAATACGACATTTTTTTGTGCACCAGGGATGGATGAAAGCTGAACCTTTATTCCCTGTTCAGAAATTAGTTGTTTTGGGAAATACAGGCTTGCTTGATGCTGTTATTTTAGGAATCATTTGTGGTGGTTTGGCCTGGCTATTAACCAAAGCAGTATATGGTGCTGAAGATGCTTTCAGAAAATTACCAATACACTGGATGTGGTGGCCGGTAATTGGTGGATTGATTGTTGGTATTGGTGGCGTGATTGAACCAAATGCTCTTGGTGTAGGATATGATACAATAGCTGATGAGTTAGCGGGTAACCTTGCAGTCACAACTCTTATTAGCATCTTTGTTGTGAAATTAATTATCTGGGCTGTGGCTTTAGGTTCCGGTACAAGTGGTGGTATCCTTGCCCCTATATTAATCATGGGTGCTGCAGTTGGTGGATTATTAGGTTTGGTTTTCCCTGGAAAAATTCCTTCAGAATGGGCATTGCTTGGAATGGCTGGTGCATTGGCTGGTGTGATGCGTTCCCCCTTTACTTCTATAATTTTTGCAATTGAACTAACACATAGTGTTAATTTGTTTTTGCCCCTTTTAATTACTGTTACAATAGCACATCTTATCAGTGTGCTTACTTTAAAGCGTTCTATACTCACTGAAAAAGTTGCCCGCCGCGGTTTCCATGTATTAAGAGAATATGCTGTAGAACCATTGGAAGTTTTATTTGCTGAAGATGTTATGTCAACAGATGTGCTAACTATCAACACAGGCACAACAATGATTGAAGTAAAAGAAATGATTCAGGCACACCTGCACATGAGACGGCAACGCCTGCTGCCAATAACAACTAATGATGGTATTATGGTTGGAGTTATTTCGTGGCAGGATATCATGGAAAAATCTTTAAAAGGTGAACTGACAGGAACAGTTGATGATAATATGATTAACCACGTCATCACTGCATACCCAGGGGAATCCTTGCGCATCGTTGCTGATAGGATGGCTGCTAAACATGTTGGTGTATTGCCTGTTGTGGATAAAAAAGAAAAAGGAAAACTTTGTGGACTGATAACTCAATTTGAACTACTAACTGCAAGAGACAGGATATTGCAGGAAGAAAGAAAAAGAGAAAAGATTTTAAAAACCTGGTCTATATCAAAATATGGAAACCTTGGTGGGCTTACTCGGTTATTTTCTGCTGCTGATGAAACGAGAAACGGCAGTGAATCCGATCAAATGAATAGGCTTTAGAAAATTCTGTTAAGCTTTCTAATTGATTATTTTACCGCATTTCATTTTAATAAGACACCGGGTTTAAAAAATAAAATAAACCTGATTTGCTGTAATATAAAATCACAAAAA
Source organism: Bacteroidota bacterium (assembly GCA_018268035.1). Taxonomy (GTDB): domain Bacteria; phylum Bacteroidota; class Bacteroidia; order Chitinophagales; family Chitinophagaceae; genus Parafilimonas. The sequence goes on from JAFDXI010000169.1 coordinate 43,987, forward strand.
CAATAACTATGGTTTTATAAATAATAAAATGAAAATCTTTTTTGAACGGCTATGCAAATGCATGTCTTATTTATTAAACCTGACAATCTTAAACACAAACATTTACTTGTATTAGCCGTATCTTTATTATATTGTTTGAATCCTGTTATTGAACATGTCTATGGATGCTTGCTCATTAAGGCAATGAATTTATTCAAAACCAAAACGACGATTATTTTTACCAGTGTCATCACTGCAAAAACATAAAATACTAATCATATCCCAATCCACCGGAGGTGTTGAAACTTTTATTAAACAGGTAGCCATGTTTATTGATAAAGATAAATTTGAAATTGCCATTGCATCATCTGTTGAATCAATAAAAGATTTTTGCGAAATCAATCAAACTAGGTTTTATCCTCTTGGCATATCAAGAGGTGTAAGTTTTTTTGCTGATATAAAATGTTTTTTCAGTATCAGAAAAATTATCGCAAAAGAAAAACCTGCTGTTGTACACCTGCAGACGGCAAAAGCTGGATTCATCGGCAGGATTGCTGCGTGGACTAAAGGCTCAAAAATTTTATTCTCTCCACATGGAGGTTCCTATCTGTCATTCTCCGGTTTTAAAAGAATGATATTTTTTTCGCTTGAAATAATGGCTAAAAAATTTACTGATAATCTTCTGGCAATTTCTAATTCTGAAGCCAACCGTTTTATCAATGAAGTAGGATTTAAAAGGGAAAAAGTTAGTGTGGTGTTGAATGGCATACCAATAAAACCAAAAAGCAACATACAACCCTCTTTTTTTGATGCTGCTGTTAAATATAAGATTGGAACAGTAAGCAGGTTTGCTTTTCAGAAAAATCCTCTGTTGTTTGCAGATATTGCAAATGATATTATCTGCGAATTTCCTGAAGTGCATTTTTATTTTGTCGGGCCGGATTTTGATAACAATTTAAGGGCTGCTTTCATTGACAGGCTCAATGTATATGATATTGCAAACAATGTGCATGTCTTAGGCCAGGTGGATGAAATAACAGCAGAAAATTTTATTGAAAACCTTGATATTTTTTTATTGCCTTCAGTATATGAAGGTTTGTCGCTTTCATTGCTGACTGCGATGTCAAAAGCTGTGCCTTGTGTGGTGAGTAAATGTGAAGGGAACCTGGATGTTATTAATAATTATGAAAATGGTTTTGCCTGTATGATAAAAGAAGATTATGTGACTGTGATTAAAAAATTAATTGCTAACCCTGAACTTATGAAAGGAATAGGAACCTGTGGTAAAACTTATGTTGAACAACATCATGATATTTCTAAAACAATAAAAGAAATTGAATCTGTTTATTTTTCCCTGATAGATTAAATGCCAAAACGATGAGTACAATTGCAATAATTGGTGCAGGGCCTGCCGGTTTAAGCGCTGCAGCAGAACTGCTGCAGCATAAGGTTGCTGTTGATATATATGAGCGTGATAATACTGTTGGCGGATTAGCTAAAACTATTGATGTGCTGGGCGATAGGGTAGAAATGGGACCTCATTTTTTTTCAGCAGATTTTAATCCTGGTTTAAAAAAGAATATTTCAGAATTTTTGAAAGATGATGTCTTTGTTTTTGATCGTTTGACCCGTATCTGTCTTGATAATGGATTGTCATTAAAATACCCACCACAGATTTCAGATATTTTAAAAAATATGAGTTTCACTGAAATGGTAAAAGCATCATTTTCATATTTAGCTGCGATGTTGGGAAAGAAAAACGAAACTGATTTTGAATCATACATGAAAAGTAAAATAGGAGGGTTTATGTATGAGAAATTTTTCATGGATTACAGTAAGAAACTCTGGAACATTGATGGCTCAAATCTTTCACCTCAGTTTGGAATTTCATTGATTGGGTTTGGAGATTTGAATTTTGTTTCGATAATCAAAAAACTTTTTGTTGGTAACAAATCTGCAAGGCTTACAAAATATATTTACCCGAAGAAAGGTTTTTCAGAATTGTGGAATAAGTATTCCGAAATGATTCAAAGCAATGGTGGAAATATTTATTTGAATGCAGCACTTAAAAAGTTTGATCTTGATGGAAAAAAAATTAATGGTATTATCCTGGATGATGGCACTGTAAAAAAATATGATCTTGTTTTATCAACTATTCCTGATCCTGCCATTCTTGCGCTGACAGGTGAGTTTCCTGATACTCTAAAAGAGTCCATGAAAAAAATACATTTTCGAAATGTGATTTTTGTATATATGCAAATGGATGAGTTGTTACACGTCGCAGACCAGAACATTTATGTTTATAATAAAAATATCAAAGCAGTGAGGCTCACCAACTTTAATAGTTTCAGGAACAAAACAGGCAAAGAGACATTGATGATTGAGTATTGGACTGATGAGCAGGAGCCAATCTGGCAAAGTAGTGATGAAGAAATATGCAGCATTGCAAAAAGTGATATGGCAAAAATTTTTCCAGGTGAAAAACTGATATATAACAGATTTGCAGTTAAGAAAATTCCCAGGGCATACCGGGCGCCTGACGTAAATCTTGAGCATGTCAATAATTCCTTTATAGCATTTTTAAATGAATATTCAGGACTGCTGCGTTTCGGAAGATCTTCCCAGGTTAATTTCAACTATGGCATGGAAGATGCCTTGAACGAAGGAATAAAAGTTGCAAAGAAAATTATTGCTATGCTTGAACAACATGCTTCTGAATAATATCTTGTAATGGTGCAAACTCAAATTCATTAAAAAGTAATTCTAATTTTCTTTCAGTCTTGTTGAGAAATGCATAGTGTGTATGTACATTCCTGTGTTTCATCCCTTTTAAGTGCGGTTGTAAAGGATCAAGTTCCCAGGGATGAAAATAAAAAAGTGCATCACGTTTATCCAACAGCTTTTTTAATTGTGCAGCAAAGAATTTATATGGAGCAATTCTGAAATAAGCGCCGCCAATACCTATATCCAATGTGGTGAATTTAAAATTGCTGATAGGAAATTCTACTAATCCATTATCAAAACTGTAAATATTTTTTTCAGCATTCACAATGCCTGTCCTGAATGTAGTGCCGGGGAAAATACTTGAGTCATATTCAAAACCCTGCTCTTTCAATAAATGTAATGCCCATGTATTTTTCTTTGTAATAGAAAAAAACGGTGCCCTGAAACCTTTGTAAGAAATATTATGATCTTTAATCAGCGTCTTGCATTTTTCAATTTCATTGTTCAATGTTTCTTTTGATATTGTAGTCAGGTTTGGATGAGTATAAGTATGACAACCTACCTCATGACCTGCAAGAATAATCTCATCAACAAGTTCCGGAAATTCTTCCATCATTTCACCAACCAAGAAAAATGTAGCCTTGATGTTGTGTCTTTCAAGCGTGTTCAGTAAAATATCATGGCCTATTTTAATCCTGCGCTCTGTTTTTTTTCTGATTTCGTCAGGTAATTCAAGCCCATGAAACCAATCTTCCCAATCAACAGTAAAACATAGTTGCATAAAGTGAATTCATGAATTTATTTTTCAACTTCCCATTTTAATAAATACTTCCAGCAGATTGCAGAAATGATGATAAACAGGAGTGCGCTGATTAATTTGTAACTGATATTAATTATTTTCATTTTACAACCAAAGATCACGATGACTGCTGTAATGATAGTGACACCAAGGATGATCTGCCACCTTGTATAACCTGCTTTTTGCAAACGTAATGAAAAATGATCCGGGCTACCCTTCCACCAGGGCTTTCCTTTTTTTATCCTGATTGAAGTAATAAAAATCAATTCAAATAAAAATATACCACTGATAAAGACCAACCATAAAATACCATCAAGCACATTCATATCCCGTGTACATTTTAATGTAAAAGCAGCAATGAAGAAACCAAGCAAATGTGATCCGCCATCACCTAAGAAAATTGATGCCCTGGGTGAATTGAATACAAAAAAGCCAACAACAGATCCGGCAATGATAAAGCATAACAGATTGGAGTGAGGCAGGAATAAACCGCATAATAAAAATATTATGATACTGATGGAAGATACCAGCCCATCGCATACATCAGTAAAATTTACAGCATTGATTATTGTCAGTATCCAGAAAACAGAAAAGATAAAATCAAATATTTTGTTATGAAAAATCTCAGAGCGAATTCCAAACCACACACAAAAGATGGTAATGAGAAATTGTAAGATAAATTTCCTGAGTGGTTTAAGCACTTTCAGGTCGTCGTAAATACCGAGCGTTAAAAATGCTAAACCACATATCAAAAGGTCTTCAGGTTGCACACGGTTTTTTATTTTTTCATTGGTAAGAAAATCTTTTATAAATGTGAGGTGTGTCAATAAATACGAAAGTAAAAAACCAAAGAAAACACCGGCGCCGCCCAGATACGCTATTGGTTTTTTGTGTTGCGAGACAATAGGATTGGGATTGTTAACTATATTATTTTTTATTGCAAATTTTTTTGTGAAGTAAGTGCAAACAGCACCACACACAGCAGCAAGCAGGAACCCGGTCAGGTAAAAAAATTTTTGGTTCATTTAAATTGTTTTGTCCATTGTAAAGCAGTACGTATATTTTGATATATGGAAGAATATTCCCAGTTTCCAAATCTTCCGGATGATGTTATGTCGTACAATTTAAGATATTCATGGCACTCTTCAATGATATTTTTTGTTTCATGTGTGAAGATGACATAAGCCGGTTCTGCAATCCATGTATGCACTTTATGTACAACCTGGTTTTGATCAAGCAGACCTAATTTTTTAAAACCGAATATTATTTTTTTTTCAAGATCAGGAATGCATAATGCAGGATTACGCGCATAATGTGATACTTCTGCTAATACACCCCATCCATTTTCAGGTGCATTATACTCGTCAAATTCTGTCATAAAAATCAAACGGGTAAATGGAAGGTTTTCATCTGTATAATATCTCCAATGGCCTGTATTTTCCGGCCTCTTACCTTTAATGCAAACAGCAACAGAATAAACAATATTATTTTCCAGCGATTGTACCTTTTCAATTAAATCTGGTGGCACATTGCTACACATTTTCATTAGCACAGGTAAAGGAATTGTTGAAAAACATCGGTCATACTTTATTTGTTTTTCCCCACCATCAGATTTTCCTGTTATTGTTTTGTTTGCAGTATTGATTGCAGTAACAGTAAAGTTCAATTTTTTGTTGACAACATTTTTGGCAAGTGCTTCAGTCAATACCTGCATGCCCCTTTGTGTTGCATCTTTATGAGGCCGTGGATAAAATGCATGTGTATTATATGTTTCTCTATACTTATTTGGGAAAAAAGCGCCTTCGAGGATGTCTTCAAATTTTGGCTGATGCAGGTTCCAGCTTAGTTGTGTTGCATTGATTTTTTCTAAAGGATATTTGTATAATTTTTTATTATAAGGAAAATAAAAAACTTCGCACATACCCTTTCCGAAAATATTTAATAGAAAATCTTTGTAATTATCAGTTTGTTCCTTTTCAGATGAAAAACATGCTTTGGCAAAATCATGTACACACTGCATTTTCATCTTATCATCCAATGCGCCGATATTTAACTGGAATGGATAAAGTACATTTCCATATTCTGTTTCTATCCATGCTTTAGGCGGGCAAGGTTGCAACATGCCTTCAGGTAAAATATTTTTTATATATGCTTCGGTTTCATCATCTCTGAAATGGAGTATATGTAAAACATGATCAAACCAAAAACCATCAATGCAATGGGTACGAACAAGACCACCGATACTATTTTCTTTTTCCAATAAAACTGCACGGTCTTTCAACTCTGCAGCAACAGTGATTCCGGTAATGCCGGCGCCAAGGATTACAAATTCACTTTGCATGGAACCTGTATTTTCTCAGATATAAGAATCTGCCTGATAATATCATTTATGGTTGGCCATTTTATTGTGCCGTAATATTTTTCTCCATGTGCAGTGTTGGGTACTCTGTATTTTACATCAGTGTGATTGGGAAAAACTGCATCGTAGGGTATGTGCTCAATTGAAGCTTCTGAATTTGTTTCATTGATAACTGCTGCTGCAAGTTCATTGATGGAACAACCTCTTGGATATCCAATATTAAAAATATTCTCACCGTTTTTCCATGCTGCATCGTTCTCCACAATTTTAAACAGGCAATACAAAAATGTATGCACTTCACTGAATGATCGCACCTGTTTGCCATCATCATATATCTGGATTTTATTATTTTCAGTAGCCTGTTTGATGAAACGAGGTACTACCATGCCAAACTTGTGTAATTGTTTTGTTCCAACAATATTGAATGGTCGGATGATTAAAACTTTTCTTCCTTTTGATGCTTCTGCCAGGCCTATTTCTTCCATCTTTTTTTTGCCATAGCTATAACCTGTTTCGCCACCATCAAATTCAAGTAGCTCTTCATCACTGGCAATATCATTTTCTTTACAAGCGCCTCTCGTCGTTAATCCGTAAACTGATGAGGAAGAAAATAATACTGCAGGAATATTTTTAAAAATGCTTAAAACATTTTTTGTACCCTGGGTTGCAGTTTCATAAGTCAGGTTTTTGTGTTTCAGTGCAAGCTTCATCCCAACAACACTTGCAAGATGAAAAATCATATCAAACCGGATATATTTTATTGATTGAAGAAAATTAAAATCCAGTACCGAACCAACATGCAAATGCACATTAGGATGTTCTGGTATGTTTTCAATTGGTCCTGTTTTTAAGCTGTCAATAATGTGCACTATACATTCTTTCTCTAATAACACTTCTAAAATATGTGAGCCAATAAATCCGGCTCCTCCTGTCAGGAGGATAACTTTCCCGTTAAGTTTTGAGTTGTTCATTGCAATAGTTGTGGTTTTTAAAATATTAAAATTTAGAAAATGATAATCTTTAAACTGTATAATTGAATTTATTAATTTAAGTGGAAATATCATTTACAAATATTCCGATTGAATATTTGTGCATCTTAAACCGTTTCTTTAGGTACTTCATATATTGATAAAATTTTGAAACCTTGTCAGGCTTTACTTTGAGCGTTAGCGTCTCAGATAAAACCAAACAAGCCTTGTTATATTCTGATCAAAATTTCGGGGGAAGTATCTGCAATATACAAAAAGAAATTAGACAATCATCTTTATCTTCCTGTTCCTTTTATTTTTTTTTCCATTGATATAGTTTCTGTATTGAATGGTACTGCAGGTAGTCCTTCTTTATTATATAAATCAGGGTGCAAAGGGTTATCGGCCCATGCATACCTTACATATGTTGGGGCAGTAATTTCATTACTTGTAACTATAATGGTATTGCCTTCAATTTTTGCAATGGCCGTAACAAATTTTTTATCATCACCCGCAATGTAAAATGCACCGGTTGCATCGCCTGCTAAAGGAGAAATATAAGATGCACCTTTAAATATTAAACCACTACCTGTATTTGTAAATGTTACAATTATTTTATTGCCTTCAATTGTTGCTGATTGAAATACCGGGCCTGAATACACTATGTTTTCATTGTATGCAATTTTTTCTGCGGCTGCTGCAAGCCTTTCGCCAACAGGTTTTTTATTATCAGGATGCACATCATTCCATTCACCCACATCAATGGCAACTGCCATAGCAGTGTTGGGTACTAATAATGATTTTGCCTGTGCAGACCTGAATTCTGCCCATTGACTTTCTCCAGGTTGAAAATCATAATCACCAAAGCCAGGTAACTGAACAAATAAAAATGGGATATCACTATCATTCCATTTCTTACGCCAGTCTTTAATCATTGCCGGTTGCAATTTTGAATACTCACCTGCATTGCCTGTATTACTTTCACCCTGGTACCACACAAAACCTTTGATGCTGTAATGAATCAGCGGAGCTATCATTGAATTATATAATGCTGTTGGTTGGTATTGCAATGTGATGCCAGTATTAGAAATAGTATTGAGTGGCGATTTTACATAACCCACTTTATATTGCCAGTAGCCCGACAAATCAATCGTGTCATTTCCTGCAAATAACTGGTAAGGTTTATCCGGTACAAAACCTCCCTTTCCATAATTATTTGTTACATGCACAATTAATATATTTTTCCCGAGCTTTAAAACATTACCCGGAATGGTATAACGTCGTTGCGGGTACATATAACCTGTTGCGCCTACTTTAGTTCCATTGATGTACAACTCATCTGCATCAACAATTCTGCCCAGGAAAATTTTTGCCGGTTTGTTGAGCAATGATGCAGGCACATTGATTTCTTTCCTGTACCAGACAGCGCCATCTAAATTTTTTAATCCCTGGTCTTCCCAGAATCCTGGCACTGCAATCCGCTTCCAATCTTTTGGAATATAATTTACATCATACCATTTTCCTGTTATGCCTTTATCATCCGGTTTTGGCTTTGCTTGCATTTCAATAAATGCCTTTCGGTTGCTTGCATTCACATAACCTGTGTCTTTATTTTTTTCAACTGTTGATAAAACAGAAGGAAAATCTATTAATGCATCTTCACTCATCATCGCTTCAATTGGGATACCACCCCAGCTTGCATTGATAATACCAATAGGCACATGATATTTTTCATACAAAGCTTTTGCAAAAAAATATGCTACGGCAGAAAACTCTTTCACATCTGTTGGGTTGGCGCATTTCCAGGAACCACCATTCAAATCATCCTGTGGTTGCACAAGGTTGGTTGTGTTGGGTATTTTGAATTGCCTGATGTTGGGGTTATCAGCGTTTGCAATTTCATCAGCATAATACACTGCATGCAATTTCATTTGATGTTCCATATTGGATTGCCCTGCACAAAGCCACACATCACCAAAGAGAATGTCATGTAAAACAATTTTGTTCCTGCCTGAAATTTCCATCGTAAATGGCCCGCCTGCTTTCATGGGTGGTAATTGTATTATCCATTTTCCATTTTTGTTTGTTGTTGTTTTATATGTTGTATGATTGAAATGTATGCGCACTTTTTCACCAACACCTGCCCAACCCCATATATTAATTTTCTTATCACGTTGAAGTATCATGCTATCACGGATAATAGCAGGTAGCTTCACCTGGCAAAAAGTAATTGAAGTAACACAAACGAGGATTGTGCTAAAAATAGTTTTGAAAAATAATCGCATTGAGTTGTGTTTAAAATTGATGGTACGCTTTATCAAATTTGAATGGTTGGGTATAAACAGTGAAATTTCATCAATACAAACAGTTCTAAATTTTCATTCTATACATCACTTTCATCATTCAAAACAGATTTATTCTACAATTTAAAATCATTATAAGGATGAATTGTTTTTACCAAACCATTTTCATCATGTTCAAGTTTTGTAACCTTGATATTGCGCAAGTGTGTAATGCCTTTACTTAAAATACTGTCGTGATAAAATAAATACCATTCACTTTTAAATTCAACAATTGAATGATGTGATGTCCATCCGACAACAGGCGTTAATATCCTGCCTGAATAAGTAAACGGCCCATACGGATTATCTGCAATCGCATAGCAGATAAAATGTGTGTCACCTGTTGAATAAGAAAAATAATATTTGCCATTGTATTTGTGCATCCATGATGCTTCAAAAAATCTTCTTTCATTGTCGCCTTGCAATAATGGTTGACCATTTTCATCAAGGATAACAACATCCCTTGCATCTTCTGCAAACTCCAGCAAATCACCTGTTAGCTTCGCAACTTTTGCACATAATGCCGGCTCATGATTTTGTGGTAAATGAGCAAACGGGCTATGTGATGCTGTTGCATTAAATTCACCTGTACGCCAGCGTTGTAATTGCCCGCCCCAGATACCTCCGAAATACATATAATAACTTCCATTATCATCTTTAAAAACAGCAGGGTCTATTGAAAAACTTTTTTTGATAGCATCAGGTTGTGGTTTGAATGGACCTGTTGGTGAGTCGCTGATAGCAACACCTATTTTAAAAATACCAGCATAATCTTTAGCAGGAAAAAAGAGATAATACTTTCCATCTTTTTCATTGGCGTCAGGCGCCCAAAGTTGTTTCTCTGCCCAGGGCACTTCTTCAATTTTTAAAGCAACACCATTATCTTTTGCTTCACCCTGTAGGTTGTCCATAGAAATAACATGATAATCCTGCATTGCAAAATGGCTGCCCAAATCATCAAATGCATTACCTGCATCTATATCATGCGATGGATAGATATAAATTTTTCCATCAAACACATGTGCTGATGGATCTGCAGTATAGATATTTTTTATTAATGGTTGTGATATGGCTTTTTGACTCAGCTCATTAAAATTGATATGGCTTGTTTTATCTTCCGGCATAAATTATTCCTCCTGAATCTGTACAGTATGATATGTTTTTAATGTTTGATTAAAAATCATTTTCTCCAGTTGATGAAAAAATTATTTTTTTCTTTTCTGTTTTAAATCAGTCTCAATCTGCACCTCCATTTTCTTATTGATTTTATAGAAAAACAATAATCCTGCACCAATTAAAAATGGTATGGAAGGATAAACACTCACCAACATTTTAGTGCCATGTATAGCTGATGCAGTTTGCACATCACTGTTGGGTATATAATGATATAATCCAAGTATCCATGCAAGCAGTGCGCTGCCAATACTAAGACCTGCTTTTAATCCTACCATCATTGCAGAGAAAATGATAGCTGTTGCCCTGCGGTTATTTTTCCATTCGCTATAATCTGCAACATCTGCAATCATTGCCCATAATAATGGAATAGTTAATCCATAGAAGAAACCATGCAGTATTTGCGAAGCAAACATTAAACTTACGCTTTGAGGAGGATAAAATATGAATGCTAAAATGAAAATTGTTGATATGAAAAGGCAAATACCAAATACATCCCGTTTGCCATATTTGTCGGCAAATCTTTTTGATAGAGTTATGCCAATAATCATGAAGAAGATGCCACCTGCATTAAACAAACCAAAGCCTGCAGAAACAGGGTCTTCACCAAAAAAGTTCATGCCTGCACCCGACAGGAAATTGATGACAGGCGTAATGAAATCAGTGAGGCTTTTTTTGTCAACATAATTATTGAAATAATAAACATAAGAACCGCCTTTCATTGCAAGCGTAATGAAAACAAGTGTTGTCAGCGTCAGCATAATCAGCCAGGGTTTGTTTTTAATCAAATCTCCAAGGTCATCTTTTAAACTTGATTTTTGTTCATGCGTTGGAATGATGCGTTCTTTCGTTGTGAAGAAAGTGATGAGCAACATGATGATGCCCGCAATTGCCAGCCATGTCATTACTTTTTCAATACCCAAAGCTTTATCGCCATGTCCCGCAGATTCAATGATGGGTAACATAAACACCTGTACAAAAAACTGTGCAAACATTACCGCAACAAAACGGTATGAAGACAAACTATTACGTTCGGCCATGTTGCCTGTGATGACACCACTCAATGCAGAATAAGGCAGATTATTTGCAGCATATAACAATAACAATAAGCTGTAGGTAATAACTGCATAAATGACTTTGCCATTATATGAAAAATGCGGTGTGCTGAATGCAAGCAGCGCAACTACGCCAAGCGGTATAGCAGTAAATAAAATCCATGGACGGAATTTTCCCCAACGTGATTGTGTCCTGTCTGCCAGGGCGCCGATAACAGGGTTAAAACCAAATGCTGCGATTAAACCAACAACAAGAATTAATATTGATGCATGATTTGCTTCAAGCCCGTAAATATCAGTATAAAAAAATGCGAGGTAGGTAACCAGGGTCTGAAAGACAAGATTGGCAGCAAGATCGCCAAGACTATAACCAAATTTTTCAAGCACTGATAATTTTTGTGTTTCAACAATAGTTTCTGAACTCATGGAAAATATTTGATTAATTTGAATTATTGTTTTGAGGCTGTTGCTATAACGCTATAAAATGCAGGCTTCGGTTTGAAATTCCTGTCAAACAACAATGGATAATTTGTTCTTCCTGCAATAGGCCAGTTGTTGAGCCAGGATTGCCCGTCATCAACACCCCAGAATGTTATCCGGCTGATATCTTTTTTATATTTCATAAACAAGGTGAATAAATCTGAATATGCTTTTGTAAGTTTTGTTTGAATTGAATCAGGTAAATTTTTTTTGTAAGGGTTCATTGCTGCATTGCCTTTTGCAGTTGCACTTATGTCAGCAGTGTTGTTGTCCCAGGGATTTTTCAATACACTTATATCAAGCTCTGTAAACATTACTTCAATGCCCAAAGCGTTAAATGCTTTGATGCTTTCTTCAATATTTTTTAATGGAAGGTTATTGATATTCCAATGCCCTTGTATGCCAACACCGTCAATGCGGACACCTGCTGCCTGAATTTTTTTAATCAAGGCAATGGCGCCTGCTCTTTTTTGTGGTTGTTCAATATTATAATCATTGTAATAGAGTTTTGAATGAGGTGATGCTTTTTGTGCGAGCCTGAAAGCATCAACAATATAATCAGGTCCGAGTTTTTGAAGGAAAATGGAATTTCGTAATGTGCCATCTTCATTCAATGCTTCATTTACAACATCCCATGAATACACTTTGCCATCATAACGTGAAGCAACAGTGCTTATATGGTTTTCAAAATATTGTTTTACTGAATCCGCATCCTGGTTGTGTTGCATATAGGCGGGCAATTGGCTATGCCAGATTAAAGTATGCGCATTTACTTTGATATTATTTTTTGCAGCGAATGCAACCAGCATATCAGCATAATGAAAATTATATTCATTCCAGCCCGGATGAATGACTTCTGCTTTCATCATATTTTCAGGTGTAACAGCATTAAACTGTTGCTGTATCAACTTATCGGCGCTTTTGTCTTTTCCTAATATCTGTTGTGTGTCCATTGCAGTGCCAATCACAAAATCATTTTTAAAAATTTCTTTTAATGATGGGACTGTTGAATTTATTGGCGCAGTTTTTTTCGTGGTTGAACAACCCACTAAAAACAACGATGAAAAAATAAAAATGAACCTGAAATATTTTATCACGTATCAATGATTTTAAAAATGCTGAATGTGTTTCAAAACCCTATTGAGTTGCCACCATCAACAGGTAATACAACTCCTGTAATATATTTTGATGTATCGCCTGCCATGAATACCGCAGCATCGCCAATATCCGAAGGGTTACCCATATAACCCATAGGTGTCCTTCCTAAAACTTTTTGTTTTCTTTCAGGGTCATTATTCAAGGCTTTTGCACTCATATCTGTTGCAATGAATCCAGGTGCGATGCAATTGATGCGAATGCCTTTTGGTGATAGTTCTGTTGCCATTGCTCTTGTCATTCCTTCAATAGCGCCTTTTGATGCAGAGTAGGCAATCACTTTTGGTAAGCCATATTGCGATGCCATTGAACTGATGTTGATGATGCTCCCTTTGATATTTTTCTCTACCCATTTTTTTACAACTTCTCTTGATATACTGAACATAGACGAGACATTGGTATGCATGATGTTACTGAACTCTTCATCACTCACTTCAATAAATTCTTTTTTAAGGTTGATGCCTGCATTGTTCACCAAGACATCAATGCTGTTAAATCGGTCAAATAAGTCATTCACCAATTGCGGTATTGCTGAAAGATTATTCAAATCAAATTTTACTGTTTCACATAAAGGCCAAAGTTTATTTTTTGTGGCCAATAATTTTTTTTCATCCCTGCCAATGATGATTGTGCGGATGTTAGCTGCAACAAATTTCTCTGTTATGGCTAAGCCAATACCAGAACCACCACCGGTTACTATTGCTGTTTTCTCCTGCATATTATTTTGTTGAAATATTTTTTAATAATTAAAAACGTATGAAGAAAAAAATCTTTCAGCATATCATTAATTATTTCCACCGATGCCCGGTGAATATGGAAAATTTAATTGTTCATAATACTCCAGTGTTTTATCAGGTTTTTCAACACCGGGTGGAATAGGCATCTTTGAAAATGTTTGAAAATATTCAATGCATGCATTCTTCCACCACAATGCTTCTTTCTGCTGTATATTTAAAAACATCCTTACTGAATTATATCTTTCATCATCAATAAAATATTTTAATGAGGCCCATTGTTGCTTCATCCATCTTACGGTATCAACACCTTGTTGGTATTTGTCACATAATTCATCCCATAATATTTTTCCATCTTTCATTTTGTGTTGCCATGATACATGATGAAACCACAATAAATATTTTTCATCACAGTTATTTGAGTCGTTCCATTGTTGTTTCGCCTGCGGCAGGTATTGTGCCAATGCATTGCTGCCGGATGAAGTTCTGTTGAAGCCAATACCATAATCATCTGCACGATGATAATACACAGGGTTCCAGTCGGGCCTGCCTGCATTATCCACCCATGGCGCTGGACCATAATGATTTCCAGTTCCCATGATGTGATGCAACCCGAGTGGTGTCATATAATTTACCACTGCTTCTCTTGAAGCCATCATCATTTTTTCAATAGTTGAAACAACTGTCGTGTTATTTGAAAAAGTTTGTTGTATCCATTCATCTGCAATTTGTGTTGCTGTCAAATTATTATCCCATGCAAGCCTTCCAAACGCATACCAGTTTGCCTGCCCGAAAGGATGGCCAGTCCAGTTGATATCATTGCCAATGTTGGCAACACCTGCAATGCCTGTCAAGGAATGTTTGTCAATTGAACCATCAATGATTTTAGCAACAGTTGAATTTTTCCCATGAGAATAGGTGTCTGCATTCAACACTTCTTTAAATAAAGGCGCTTCATACACAAGATGAGTTCCCTGTCCAAGATATTCCTGCGTTAATTGCAATTCAAGCATCAATGGAGTATAGGGCATTGCACCGAATAAAGATGAAAATGGTTCACGTGGTTGAAAATCTATTGGCCCGTTTTTTACCTGGAGCAAAACATTTTTCCTGAACAATCCATCGAGTGGTTTAAACTCATCATAAGCTTGTTTATATCGGTCTTCAGCAGCAATAGAATTGTTTAAAGCATTATTATTTCCTTCTTCAAAATTTTCATCAGCTTTTTGTGTCCGCACATCATAAACAAAAGCCCGCCACATCACTATACCACCATGAGGCGTTAATGCATCTGCAAGCATATTGGCGCCATCGGCATGCGTTCTGCCATAACCCTGCGGGCCGGGCTGGCCTTCTGAATTTGCTTTTATTAAAAATCCACCAAAGTCAGGTATGAGTTCATATATCTCATTACATTTTTTCTTCCACCAGTTTATCACTGAAGTGTCAAGCGGGTCTGCTGTTTGTAAACCTCCGATTTCAATGGGTGCATTAAATTTGGCAGTGAGATAAACTTTTATTCCATAAGGCCTGAACACATAAGCGAGCGCTTTTACTTTCAGTAAATAATCTCTGGTTAAAACAACGGAGATGGCATTGACGTTGGTCAGCACACTGCCATTGATACCGATGGATGCATTGGCCCTTGCATAATCAATATATCTTTTGTCAATATAATCAGGCAAAGTGTGCCAGTTCCAGATGGAGATGCCTGCATAGCCGCGCTCCACCGTCCTGTTGATATTATCCCAATGGTCGAGGATGCGATTTTTGATTTTCGGTATGCTGATGATGGATAAATTAGTAATAGCTTGATGTGTCTGCAATAACCTTAAGAATGCAAACACTCCATACAACACACCAATATCATTTGTAGCGCCAATGACAATAATATTTTTATCGTTGATTTTTTTTGATACAATGATGAAGCCATCATTTTTTAAATCATAACGGGTAGTTGAAAATATTTCACTGATGATGGATGATGATGCCGGTGTGCCTGCTACAATGCAGTTTTCAGTGATATTTTTTTGTACCGGAATTTTTTTATCTAATAAAGATTGCAGGTCATTGATTAACTCCTTGCCGGCAACCGAAAGGGTAGGAGAAGTAGTATTGATTTGTACTGCTGAGATTGTATTCCTGTATTGCGCTAAAAGTTCTGCATCATCAATTTTATCAAAACGGAGCCAAAGCCGGTAGCCATTTTCAGCGTGGATATTACTGAAGGTCAAAAAGCTGATGCATACAATGAAATATATTTTTATCACAACCACTTTTCCAGGAATTAAATGTTTAAAACAGTTGATGAAATTAAAGGCCGGGATAAAAATAAAAAAAATGATGTAATCGGTTGCATAAAATTAAAATTTTTATATTTTGGTGCAAAACACGGCAGAACAAATAGATTGTTTAATGTGCAGATTAGTGGAGCAACAGGTTAATTAGGTTAGAAGTTATTAAGCAGACGAAGACCAGCTAAAGTGAAATTGATCATATTTGAAATATTGTATTGCATCTTAATTTTTTTAAAATTTATAAAATATTCTATGGTTGAAGACAGTTAATTTTTGATTAACATGTTAATGGATATTTTTTGAATTAATTTGATACAAGTAAAAATATGTACAAATGATTTTATTAGAAACTTGCATTCGCTTGAAAATTAAAGAATGCTTTATTTGGATATTTATGAAATTAATAAGCTATTGAAGTAATCAGTCAATGTAATGAGTTTCAGCGACAGAGGATTTCTTATAATGGATTTGTTTAAGGTAGAAGTAATTACTTTTTATTAATCTTATTTATGTCCTTTTTTAACTGAAGAATCCCTGACTATTAATTCTGAGTTTACGACAACAGTGGTAGTGAGGTTCATATCCCACAAGCCTTTCAGGTGATTAATTAATGTACGGGCTGCCACCTGTCCCATTTCAAAACCGGGATAATTAATTGTTGTCAGTTTCGGGCTCACTACTTTACCAATGAGGTCATTGTTAAAACCAACGATTGCAATATCCTGTGGTAGCCGGATGCCTGCATCTTTTAATGCCTGCATCACTATTGCAGCACAGAAATCGTTTGTGATAAAAATTCCATCAGGCAAATGTTTCATTGCAAGTATGCGACTTGCTGCCTTGAGTGCATCTTCTTCTTTGATTCCCTCTATGATTACCAATTTTTCATCATACTTGATATGCTTATCATGCAATGCCTGTTTATATCCTCTTGTCCTTTCTGCGTAAACATTCCTATTCAGACTTGAAGTAATGATGGCTATGCGTTTGCAACCTTGTCCTATTAAATGAGAAGTAGCATTATATCCAGCCTGGAAATTATTGATAATAACTTTAGTAGTATCACTGTTTTCAAAAACCCGGTCAAAAAAAACAACGGGAATTTTTTTATTTTGAAATTGTTTAAAATGTTCCAGGTCTTTTGTATCAAAAGAAAGCGAAGCAATAACACCATCAACACGTTTGTGAAAAAGATTATTGGCATTGGCAGCTTCAAGTTCCGGGCTTTCTGCAGAGTGTACAATAATAAGGTTATAACCGGCTTCTGTTGCAATTTTTTCAATGCCTGCTAAAACTGATGTAATAAAATAGCTGTTTAGTTCATGCAGGATTACGCCGATGGTATGAGTTTTTTGTTGTCGCAGGTTACTGGCAAAAGGGTTATGCCGATAACCTAATTTTTCTGCAAGTGCATTAATTTTTTTGCGGGTAGCTGCACTGATTGATTGGTTATTATTTAATGCCCTGCTTACAGTGGCTGGTGATACGCCGAGCTTTTCTGCAATGTCGTATATTGTTATTTCTTTTTCTTGTTTCACTGTTATAATGAATAATGCCCTAAATGTAAGGTATGTTATGAAAAATTTTAAAACGGCTGATTTTATGAAATGTAAAATTTGATTGCCTGCATTAATAAATTGGTTGTATTAGGTAATTAAAAATTCTGAATTTTATATTTATATGCAATCGGTTGCAAAAAATTTCTTTATATTGCTGCCGAATATAAAATGGGCGAAAAAGAAAATGAGATTGTACAAATAAAATTCAAATCAGAAAAGTTGTAAAAGGAATTTTTCTTTTATGTCAATTATGGATTAAATTGTTTTAAAAATAAAAATAAACTCAGAATTTATGATGCAGGTAACCTTGGGTGATAAAGAATATTTTAAAAACATTCCCCAGATAAAATTTGAAGGACCGGCAAGTGATAACCCACTTGCTTTCCGATGGTATGATGAAAACAGGATTATAGCAGGTAAGCCGTTAAAAGAACATTTGCGTTTTGCATGCGCTTACTGGCATTCATTTGTGAATGATGGTGGCGACCCCTTTGGCCCGGGCACCCATATTTTTGATTGGAATAAAAAGTCTGATGCTGTTGAAAGGGCAAAAGATAAAATGGATGCCGCATTTGAATTCATCACCAAAATGAATTTACCCTTTTATTGTTTTCATGATGTGGACATTGTTGATTATACAAAAGATGTAAAAGATAATGATAAACGCCTGCAGGCTTTAGTGGACTATGCCAAACAAAAACAAGAAATCAGCGGGGCAAAATTATTATGGGGCACTGCCAATGTTTTTTCCAATCCACGTTATATGAATGGTGCTTCTACCAATCCTGATTTTCATGTTTTATCACATGCTGCTGCTCAGGTAAAAGGAGCAATTGATGCCACTATTGAATTAGATGGCAGCAATTATGTTTTCTGGGGTGGAAGAGAAGGGTACATGACTTTGCTGAACACAAACATGAAACGCGAGAAAGAACACCTTGCCCGTTTCCTGCACACTGCAAAAGATTATGCAAGAAAGAATGGTTTTAAAGGTACATTTTTGATTGAACCAAAGCCGATGGAACCTACCAAACATCAATATGATTATGATTGCGAAACAGTGATCGGCTTTTTGCGTCAATGGGATTTAATGAGCGATTTTAAAATCAATATTGAAGTAAACCATGCAACTCTTGCCGGGCATACATTCCAACATGAAATGCAGGTGGCTGCTGATGCTGGTGTGTTAGGTTCTTTGGATGCTAACCGTGGTGATTATCAGAACGGCTGGGATACTGATCAGTTTCCTAACAATATCAATGAACTCACTGAAGCAATGCTGGTATTTTTGGAAGCCGGTGGTTTGAAAGATGGTGGTATCAATTTCGATGCAAAGATCCGCCGTTCTTCTACTGATGCAGTTGATTTATTTTATGCACACATAGGCGGTATGGACACATTTGCAAGGGCATTGATTACTGCTGATAATATTTTAAATAAATCTGATTATAAAAAATTGCGGCAGGAACGATATGTATCTTACGATAGTGGCAAAGGCAAAGCATTTGAAGAAGGGAAATTGTCACTGGAAGATTTACATGCTTATGCTATTGAAGCAGGCGAACCTGATGTGAGAAGCGGTAAACAGGAATATTTTGAAAATATGGTGAACAGGTATATTTGATTTTTATTCTTCATATCAATAACACAAGAAGATATATTTCTGGTTTTTTAAATTATCACACGCTGTTGTTGATGAAATAATCATTTTGTTTTTCTATGTTATTACTCGGTATTGATGTTGGTACTTCTTCTGTCAAGGCTTCTGTTGTTGATGGTGCAACTCAACAAACAATTGCTTCAGTGCAATACCCGGATTCGGAAAGAGCAATTATTTCCTTGCGTCCCGGATGGGCTGAGCAATCACCGGATCTTTGGTGGCAGGATGTAAAAGCTGCTATTAAGAAACTTCATCACTCAGGTAAATACAACGCAGGCGATATTGGTGCAATTGGCATTTCCTATCAGATGCATGGCCTGGTATTGTTGGATAACACTGGTAATGTTTTGCGCGATAGTATTATATGGTGTGATAGCCGTGCTGTGGCTTTGGGGGAAACTGCTTTTGAAAAAATTGGCGCTAAACATTGCCTTCAAAATTTTCTGAATTCACCTGGCAATTTCACTGCATCAAAACTTGCCTGGGTGAAAGAAAATGAACCAGAAATTTTCAGCAGGATTGATAAGATGATGTTACCTGGTGATTTTATTGCACAACGCCTGACAGGTGACATTACGGTTACACCATCATCTTTGTCAGAAGGTATTTTATGGAACTTTGCAGGCAATAGTTTAGCTGTTGAAGTGATGCAATATTTCGGATTTGATCACAATATTATCCCTGAAATAAAAAATGTTTTTTCCAACCATGGAAGTCTTTTAAAATCTGTTGCTGAAGAGCTCTCACTCAAGGCCGGAATCCCTGTTTCATATAAAGCCGGTGATCAGCCAAACAATGCAGTGTCATTAAATGTTTTTGAGCCGGGTGAAGTGGCATCAACAGCAGGCACATCAGGTGTGATTTATGGAATAAGTGATGCATTAACTTTTGATCCACAAAGCCGTGTGAATAGCTTCGCTCATGTGAATCATAATAAGGAACAAACAAGGATAGGTGTGTTGTTGTGCATTAACGGAACGGGCATCTTAAATCATTGGATAAAAGATATCACTGGAGATTTGTCATACTGTAAAATGAATGAACTGGCTTCAACAATTCGGTCCGGTAGTGAAGGATTAAAAATTTTTCCTTTTGGCAATGGTGCAGAACGCATTTTAAATAATAAGATTACAGGTGCACAAATCAGCAACATTGATTTGAATAAACATACACCTGCACATATTTTCCGTGCTGTGCAGGAAGGGATTGCTTTTGCTTTCCGTTATGGCCTTGATATTATGCGCAGCAATGGTATGCATCCTTCGGTGATAAGGGCCGGCAGAGCTAATATGTTTTTAAGTGATGTCTTTTGCGAAGCGTTTGTAAATGCTACAGGTGTGCCAGTTGAATTATACAATAGTGATGGCAGTGTGGGTGCAGCTTTGGGCGCTGGTATTGGCGCTGGTTATTTTATTCAACCTAAAGATGCTTTTGCCAACAGTAAAATGCTAAAATTGATTACACCTGTTCAGATTGCAACCTATAATGATTTGTATGAAGAGTGGAAGATGATTTTGGAAAAGCAACTACACTGATATTTAAAAATGTTTTGTATGAAATTGTTTTCAAACTTAAAGTTTGCGGGTTTTTTTTTGACAGCATGCTTTTTTCACGCTGTTTCATCAGCACAACAAATAAACAGGTTGACTGATGGAGTTATTGTTTATCCCGCTTTAAAAAGCAGTGCAACAAAAACAGTGCGCCTGCAGGTTATTAATGATAAAATAATCCGTGTTACTGCAACACCTGCTGATACTTTTTCTACTGCAGGAAGCCTTGTTGTTTTACCACAAAACAATAATCCTGATTTTTCAACTACTTCAACTGATAGTTCGGTAATTATTTCTACTTCATCTCTTAATGCTTTTGTAAATAAGTTCTCAGGTGCTGTGAAGTTTACTGACTTAAAAGGTAACACTATTTTGCAGGAGTGTGCTGCTAACGGCCGGGCATTTGCGAATGTAGTATTTGATGGAGAGCCATTTTATAAAATCAGGCAAACATTTGAAACTGCAAACGATGATGCTATTTATGGTTTGGGCCAGCACCAGGATGGTAAGATCAACTGGCGCAACCAGCAGGTCTATATGTTTCAGAATAACACCGAAGTAGCAGTGCCGTTTCTTATTTCCAATAAAAACTATGGCATATTGTGGGATAATTATTCCATTTCAAAAGTGGGCGATGTGCGTGATTTCCTTCCATTGGACAGGTTGAAATTATTTGACAAAGATGGAAACGAAGGATGGCTGACAGCATCTTATTTTAATGATGCTGCCCACACCATACATCCTGATTTTATAAAAGCAGAAAGCCATATTGATTATGAATTTTTGGGTGATACAAAACGAGACTTACCCAAAGAATTTGATATAGCAAAAGGTATGATCAGATGGGAAGGTGATATCAGTGGAAGTTATACCGGTGAATATAAATTTCGTTTTACTTATGGTGGTTATTGTAAGGCCTGGATTAATGGCAAACTTCTGTTTGATGGATGGAGACAGGCATGGAACCCTGACCTTGAAGTTGTAAACATTCATCTTGAAAAAGATAAAAAATACAGTTTTAAAATTGAATGGATTCCTGATGGTGGTGAATCATATATCTCTGCCAAATGGTTGCCACCTGTTGATGAAAATGACAGGAACAGTTATACATTTTCTTCAGAAGCCGGTAAACAACTTGATTATTATTTTGTATATGGAAAAAATATGGATTCTGTAATTGCAGGTTACAGGGAACTTACTGGTAAAGCGACAATCGTTCCGAAATGGGCAATGGGTTTGTGGCAAAGTAGGGAGCGTTATAAAACAGAGGATGAAATCTTAGCAACTATAAAAACATTTCGTGAAAGGCAAATCCCGATTGATAATATTGTGCTTGACTGGAGTTACTGGAAGCAGGACCAGTGGGGCAGCCAGGAATTTGATCCTTCACGTTTTCCATCACCTAATAGCATGATTAATGCATTGCATAAAAATTATCATGCACATTTTATGATTTCTGTCTGGCCTAAATTTTATGAAGGCATTGCCAATTATAATTTGTTTGAGAAAAACGGGTGGCTCTATAGACGGAATATTGCCAACCGTCAACGTGACTGGATTGGCGAAGGGTATGTATCTACATTTTATGATGCATTTAATACCAATGCAAGGAAAGGTTTTTGGGAGTTACTTGAAAAAAATCAATATGCGAAAGGAGTTGATGCCTGGTGGATGGATGCGAGTGAACCTGATATACTTTCAAACGTAAGCGCACAGTTGCGCAAAGAAGAAATGACACCAACTGCAATGGGGCCTGCTGCCGGCGTTTTAAATGCTTACCCATTATTTAACGCAAAGGGTATTTACGAAGGTCAGCGTGCAACAGATAATAATAAGCGGGTATTTATTCTGACAAGGTCAGGGTTTACAGGTTCTCAACATTATGGTGCTGCCATCTGGAGTGGAGATATAGCTTCAAGATGGGAGAATATGAAAGACCAGATCGCAGCAGGTGTTAATTTCAGTATGAGTGGTATCCCTTACTGGACAATGGATATTGGTGGTTTTGCCGTTGAGCACAGGTATGAAAATGCAACTGGTGCAACACTTGAAGAATGGCGTGAACTCAATACACGCTGGTACCAGTTTGGTGCTTTCTGCCCTTTGTTCAGAGTACATGGCCAATACCCATATCGTGAGATTTTTAATATCGCGCCGGAAAACCATCCTGCTTATCAAAGCATGTTGTATTATGATCAACTCCGCTACAGGTTGATGCCTTATATTTATTCACTGGCAGGTTGGACGTATTATAAAGATTATACAATCATGCGTGGTCTTGCAATGGATTTTCCACAGGATAGCATTGCTGATAATCTTGATGATGAATATATGTTTGGGCCTTCATTGCTGATCAATCCTGTTTATACTTACAAGGCTACAACAAGAAAAGTGTATCTGCCTAATGGTTATGGATGGTATGATTTGTATTCAGGAAAATATAGCAAAGGCGGTGAAACTATTATTGCCCCTGCGCCTTATGAAAGAATTCCTGTTTATGTGAAAGAAGGCTCAATCATTGCAACCGGGCCTGCATTACAATATACTTCAGAAAAACCTGCTGATATTATTACTTTGTTTGTTTATACAGGCCGTGATGCAGCTTTTGATTTATATGAAGATGCTGATACAACTTATGATTATGAAAAAGGTGCATTCAGCATTATTCCTATCCGGTATAATGAAGCAACAAAAACTTTGACAATAGGAAACAGGAGCGGTTCATTTCAAGGTATGCTGCAGAAAAGAAAATTCAATATTGTCTGGTTAAATACAAACAAACCTGTTGCGTTTGATTTTAATTTAAAACCTAATGCAACCATCCGTTATAATGGAAATGCAGTAAGTATTAAAATGCGATGATAGCATTGTTAAAAAAAATTAATCATGCATCATATTCATTACATCTGTCAAAAAAGCAAGTTGCTTCTGATGTTATGTTGTGCAATATTCTTTTGCATCAATGGTGTTGGGCAAACTACATCCATACCACATCTTGAAATAAAAAATAACAGGACTATACTCATTGTCAACAACCAACCATTTTTGATTTTGGGTGGTGAGTTGGGCAACTCTGCTGCATCGAGCCGTGAACACATGCAAGCAATCTGGCCTCATTTGAAGAAGTTACATCTGAATACTGTTTTGATGCCTGTTTATTGGGAAAATATTGAGCCTGAAGAAAACAGATTTGATTTTTCATTGGTAGATGGTTTGATAAATGATGCATCAGCTAATCAACTGCATCTTGTGTTGTTATGGTTTGGCACCTGGAAAAACAGCATGAGCTGTTATGTGCCTTCATGGGTGAAAAAAGATTATGAACGTTTTCCGCACACTACTGGTAAGAATGGAAAATCGCAGGAAATAATTTCTGCATTTAGCAATGAAGCATTGAAAGCAGATTGTAAAGCATTTGCAGCATTGATGAAACACATAAAACAAATTGATGCAGCAAAGCAAACTGTCATCATGGTGCAGGTAGAAAATGAAGTGGGCATGTTGGGTCCGGCAAAAGAAACAATACCGGCTGCATTAAAATATTTCAATAGTAATGTGCCTGATGATTTAATGAAATACCTCATCGAAAATAAAGACAAACTTGTACCGGAATTAAGGAATAAGTGGGCTGCTGCAGGTTATAAAACCAATGGTACATGGGAAGAAGTTTTTGGAAAAGGCCTTTCAACTGATGAGATTTTCCAGGCATATTTTTATGCAAAGTTTGTGGATGAAGTTGCTGCTGCTGGCAAAGCAGAATATGATTTGCCGATGTATGTGAATACTGCTTTAAACCGGCCTGGTGTGTTGCCTGGTGATTATCCAAGTGCAGGACCTTTGCCACAGGTGATGGATATCTGGAAAATGGCTGCGCCTCATATTGATTTGTTGTCACCTGATTTTTATAACCCCGATACAAAATACTGGTGCGATTTATACACACGTCAGAACAATGATTTGTTTATTCCTGAAATGCGTTTTGATTCTTCAATAGGTGCGAAGGTTTTCTTCACTATTGGCCATTATCATTCTTTAGGCTTTTCACCTTTTGCAATTGAATCAGGCAATGATAAAGTGAATACCATCATTGCAAACAGCTATTCTGTTTTACAACAATTGTCTCCGCTTATTTTAGAAAGTGGTGTATCAAATATGAATGGGGTTCTGCTTGATAAAAAAAACAGTACTGATACACTTGCATTTGGCAAGTATTTATTCAAAATATCACATGATAATACTTTAGGTTGGAACGGGCATAAAAATGATTCATTGTGGGATGCTGTTGGCGCTGTCATTATTCAAACCGGTGAAGATGAATTCTTGGTTGGCGGCAGTGGAGTGGTGATTAATTTTTTACCGGTTGATACAACATATTCTACCGGAATCCTTTCTATTGAAAATGGTTCATTCAACAATGGGGTATGGCATCCGTTATTACATTTAAATGGTGACGAAGACCACCAGGGGCGCCACCTGTGCATACCATTACATGATTGGGATATTCAGCATTTGAAATTGTACAGGTATAAATAATTAATTCATCATTAATGCCGATTATGATTTATTTTATAGTTGATAAAAAATAACTACCCTTCTGAAAACCTTTGCCAGTGCGGGTCTCGGAATACCTGTATCAATGAGATAGAAGTGGTGTTATTGAATTTTTTTTATCAAGTACAATTAATTCATGGTTAAAAATAAAATTCGTAAACCTGCGATGCAAAGACAAACAGCCAGTATTTTAATAATCAGTTTTGATTTTATTTTATTGGAAAGAAAAGCTCCAAACTGTGCCCCGGGTATCACACCAATACTTAAGCCCATCACTACAAACTGAATTTTTGGATCATGATAACTTCCCTGGGAAAAATGAACTATAACACTTACTGTTGTCATAATGGCCAGGATGAAATGTGAGGTTGCAGTTGCAATATGTACAGGGAAATTTAACCATTGCACCATTGCAGGCACATGAATGATACCGCCGCCAATGCCTAAGAGTGGTGAAATAAAACCAACTATTATACTGATAAAGATACCGAGTAACTGATTGAAAGAATAACTGAAAGAGTCTCCTGCACGGTCGGTAATATGATGTGTTACCATGCCTGATGAATTTGCAGAATTATTTTTCTGTAAAACTTCGTTTTGTTTTTTTGCTTTGATAAATAGATATGTTGCAAGGATTACCAGCAGGCTGCCAAATACAATATTGAAAATATGTTTGGGCACATATTTAATCATTAACACACCCAGGATTGAACCGGGTATGGTGAAAGCGCCAAACAATAAACCTGCTTTGTAGTCTATTCGCTTTGAACGTGCGTAGGCAATTGATCCAGATATGGCATTTGCTGCGACTACTGCAATTGAAATAGCAGTGGTTGTGGCTGCAGGCATTTTTGGATGAGTGATGAGTAGCAATGGAACTAATATAAAACCACCACCTGCACCAATGAGTGTACCGGATGCGCCAATCAAAAAACCAATCAATACAAGCAGGAAAATATTATCCATGATTTGAAATGCTAAAAAAGATTTTTAGGTTTAAAGAAATGAAAAATTATTAATAATAGGGTTAAAATTATTTTACAAAATCATTATGTAGGTATAACCTCTTTAATTCAATTATTTTTGAAAAATGATTTACAGAACAATTGGTTTAATGAGTGGTTCTTCTTTGGATGGTCTTGATATTGCATTTACTGAATTGGAAGAAAACAGGGGTAAGTGGAGCTATCAGATTAAGTCTGCTACTTGTGTCAATTATGATGATGGTCTAAAACAAAAACTGGCTGATGCAAAAAATCTTGATGCTTATCATTATTGTTTATTACATGCAGCGTTTGGAAAATTTCTTGCTGATTCAGTAAATAGATTTATTGATGAAAATAATTTATATCACCAGGTGCAGTTGGTAGCATCTCATGGTCATACTGTTTTTCATGAACCACAGTCTGGAGTTACTACTCAATTGGGTTGCGGCGCCACGCTTGCAGCGTTAACAGGAATCAATGTTGTCAGCGATTTGCGGAATATTGATGTGGCATTGGGTGGACAAGGTGCGCCGATTGTTCCATTGGGTGAAAAACTTTTATTCCCGGGTTTTGATTTTTACCTGAACATCGGAGGCATAGCAAATATTTCTTTTCATCATGATGAAGATTTTTTCGCTTTTGATATCTGTGCAGCCAACAGGGTATTGAATATGCTGGCTGTTGATGCTGGAAAAGATTATGATGAAGATGGAAACATGGCTGCTGCAGGTAAAGTTGTGCCTGAATTATTGGAACAGTTGAATCAACAGGAATATTACATACTTCCATCTCCAAAATCGTTGTCAAATAATTTCGGTACTGAAATTTTATATCCTTTGATACAATCATTTAATATAAACAACAACGATGCTTTGAGCACTTACACTGAACATATTGCACAGCATGTATTTCATGCTGTAAAAAAAATTATTGAACAACAAGGGATGAATCAAAATGGTTATAAGATTTTGATTACTGGTGGAGGTGCATTGAATAGCTTCCTTGTAAATTTGTTAAGAGAAAAACTTTCTGCTGCTGAAGTTGAAGTTGTCATTCCTGAACAAAATATAATCATGTATAAAGAAGCATTGATTATGGCATTGTTGGGTGTGTTGAGATGGCGGGAAGAAAACACTGTTCTTGCATCTGTGACAGGTGCATCAAGGAATAGTATTGGCGGTGCAGTCTGGATAGGGCAGGAGGCTTAAAATATTTTTTTATATGAATCGTTTTACAACCGTTATACAATAAGCATGAAAATTTTGTTTGCATCAGTTTGTATGATTTGCCTCCTTGCCTGCCAGGATAGTTTTGATAATAAAACATATTCTGCAAACAAGGAAAGTCTTGCACAAAGAGAAAGTGAAAATCCTGCACAATTCCTTAGGATATCTTCTGATGATAAAAAAAATTTATTTGGTGCAACAGTAGTGAAAGGTAAAGTAGTGAATACTGCATCCGTTGTTGCATTTAAAAACACACGCATCAGGATGTTGTGTTTCGCTAAAGGTGTACCTGTTGAAGAACATGAAGATGTTTTACCT
Source organism: Bacteroidota bacterium (assembly GCA_018268035.1). Taxonomy (GTDB): domain Bacteria; phylum Bacteroidota; class Bacteroidia; order Chitinophagales; family Chitinophagaceae; genus Parafilimonas. The sequence goes on from JAFDXI010000169.1 coordinate 71,902, forward strand.
GATATTATTAAACCGGGAACTGTAAAAAATTTTAAAACAAAGTATCATTTACCAAAAGGAACGGATAGTCTTGCCTTAACTGTCATGAGCGCAGATGCTGTTAGCGACAGCATTTTGAATACATTAAAAAAATGAAAAGCTATCTCCATCAAACAAACCGAGGTCGCTCAGTTTGATATGTGGAATTACAAGCAAGGCCATAAAACTTAAAGTCATAAATGGTGCGGATAATGTTGCGCCAAGATTTTTTGCCATAGCATCAATTGCTGTGTAAGCAGCAGCAACTTTATATCCGTCATCATCACTCATTAGCCCTGCAATAGGTAATGGCAAAACTTTTTCATCAGTTTCATCAACACAACTCACCCCGCCTTTGTGTTGAATGATTAAATTGATTGATTTCGCCAATGAAATATCGTCGCAACCCACTGCAACTATATTATGGCTGTCATGTGCAACTGATGATGCAATAGCGCCTTTTTTTAAACCAAAATTTTTAATAAATGCTTTGGCAACAGGTGCTTGCCGGTAACGGTTGACTACAACAATTTTTAAAATATCATTATCAATATCACAGTTGATAATATCGTTTTGAATAATAGGTTGAACATAAATTTTATTAGTGATAAGCTGACCATCCAATGCTTCTATCAAGGGGATTTTATTTTCTAAGAAAGGAAATGATGTAGCTACCACTTTCAAATCATCAACGCCAATTTCATTTGCAGAAAAATTGTTGATTGGATTTACCGGCACAGATTGGATTAATGTTTTTCCATTATCTGCAACCAATTTGCCATTGATATAAGTTTGTAGCACTTTAAATTCTTCAAGATTATTAACGAGAATAAAATCTGCCACGTCACCCACATTTAATAAGCCTGTATTTAATTGATAGTGATGAGCAGGATTGATGCAGGCAGCCTGTAAAACATTAAATACATCAATACCTTTTGCAACAGCTCTTTTGCACAATGAATTTATATGTCCTTCCACCAGGCTGTCCGGGTGTTTATCATCACTGCAAAACATCATTCTATCAGGGTAATGATTTAATAAATTTATCAATGCTTCAAAGTTTTTTGCAGCGCTGCCTTCACGTATAATAATGTTCATACCAAATTTCAGTTTATCCAAAGCTTCTGCTTCGGTAAAACATTCATGGTCTGTTGAGATGCCTGCATCAATATATTGTTTTGCCTGTTCACCACGCAAGCCTGGTGCATGTCCATCAACAGGTTTGTTTAATTTTTTTGCTGCATTGATTTTTTTAAAAACTTCTTCATCATGCTGAAGCACGCCTGGAAAGTTCATCATTTCACTCAGGTAATGCACTTCCGGTTTTTGTAAAATTGTTTCTACATCAGAACTGTCCAATGCAGCGCCTGTAGTTTCGAAAACTGTTGCGGGTACACAACTGGGTGCGCCGAAGTAAAATTTGAAATTTACTTTCTTTCCATTCTCAATCATGTATTCAACACCTTTCATTCCAATAACGTTGGCTATTTCATGCGGGTCACTTACTGTGGCAACTGTGCCATGCACTACAGCAAGCCTTGCAAATTCTGATGGCACTAACATGCTGCTTTCAATATGCACATGGCTATCTATAAATCCTGGAAGAATATAAGGCAATGAAGCATTTTCGTTTTTACTTTTTATTTCAATTGAAATAATTTTTCCATTTTCAACATGCACGTTAGCTGTGTGGATAAATCTTTTTTCAATGTTGACAAGGTTGCCTGTAATGATAAATGAAGATTGCATGCAGATGAAGATAGGCTAAGTGTATATACAAAAAAAATCCTCCAAAAGTTGGAGGATATTTTTGAAACAATACCTTAAATTCTTTTCAACGGGGGCAATTGTTTCCTGGTTTTTCTTTAGGACGAATTGGATTTTAGCACTTCTTATTAACAACAGTGTAAAATTGTGGATAAATCTTTTACATCAAAACAATATTTAGTTTTTGGGATATCCGGATAAGACATTTGGTAATTTTTGTCAATTTTACTTTTTTAATTGACTCTATGGTTTCCTGAAATGCTGTGGTAATTAGCTATACATATATTCTTATTTGGGCAGTGCTAAAAAAATCATCCACATTAATACCCCAAATGGATAATAATATATATCATATAATAAAACAATAATAGTTTTATGTTTTAAAACCAATTTCTATAAAACCAAAAAGTGAAAACTCAAAAATTCCATCCTTTATGAAAAATTTTACGCGACTCTTTTCAAGCATGTTAATTCTTTCTTTTTCCCTTGTTATTTCTAATAACACAATGGCACAGCTCAATTCATTATCTGAAAATTTTGATTCTGTTATTCCGACGGATTGGGTAGCAATAAACAATTCATCCGGTCATGGTTTGTCATGGGGCCAGGGTGATGTGCGAAATTTTAATGCATACAATGGTGCTGCCAATTCTTATGCCGGGGCAAGTTACCTGAGCATTGGATCAAAAACCAATGCAGGTACAATCAGCAACTGGTTGATGACGCCTGTTCTAAATCTTTCCAATGGCTCTACTTTTTCATTTTATACCCGAACTATTTCAGGCTCTGCTTATCCTGACAGGCTTGAAGTGAGGTTAAGTACAAACGGATCCAGCACCAATGTTGGGAGCACTGAAGAATCAACAGGTGATTTTTCTCAACTGCTGTTGAGCATTAATCCTGACCTTGATAATGGTGGCTATCCTGATACCAATTGGACAAAATATAATGTTACGGTAAGTGGTATCGGAACAGTTACAGGCAGGATAGCTTTCAGATATTATGTAACTAATGGTGGTTCCAGCGGCACTAACTCCAATTTTATTGGTATTGATGCTTTTGATTATTCAACTGTTTTGCCCGTATCATTACTTAATTTTAAAGGTATAGTGAAAGATAAACAAGCGTACCTGTCATGGACTACCGGCGAAGAAATCAATAACAAGGGTTTTGAAGTACAGGTAAGCCACGATAATATTTCTTATTCAACTTTAGGTTTTGTAGCTGCATCTTCAAAACCTGGTGGCCATACTTACAACTATACTGATACAAAAATGGTGAGTGGCAACAGTTATTACAGGCTGAAACAAGTGGATCAGGATGGTAATTATAAATATTCTGCGATAGTGCAGTTGCAACTGAAAAATTTTGATTGGTCAATCTTAGGTAACCCTTCTCCAAACCCATCAATTTTATTACAGACAGATGCTCAAAGCAAAGTATCAATTCAGGTGGTGTCAACTAATGGCAATCTGGTGCAGGTTATCAATAAAGGTACATTGCAGGCAGGTACAGTAAATATACCATTGAACATCAGCAATGCTGCTAAAGGAATTTATTTTATCAGGTTATCTGTTGATGATAAATCTTATACAAAACAAATAATGAAACAGTAATTGTTTCAACGCATAGTCTCCGAATATTAGAAAAGAGGTGTACATCAGTGCACCTTTTTTATTTGAAGCAGGATGTTATTTTGAATTATAAACCTGTTTTTGACCTTGCTTTATGCTTGTCAAAAAATATGAAGTAATTATTTTTTGAAATCAAGAGTTATAAAATTACTGCACTACTTTTTCAACGCGTATGCCTGCATTCAATACATTGAGCAATGGATCTTCCCGCATTATTTGTTGTATTGAAAAATGATAGTCACCGGTCTGTAGTTTTATTGGTTGGCTGAATAATAAAATTCTTTGTTCAATAATATCATCCATTGCTGAACCCAGCCATCCATTAACGTTGGCCAGTGTTATATTTAATCGCTGGGTTTCAGTTTTTTTACCAGGCGCCGATGATGTAATGTTTATCCAGATATTATTGAAATGATAAGACTCTGTATGCCTGATAACAAAATAAATATTGTAATAAGCTGTACTGTCTTTGGCTGTAAAGTTGAAGTTTAATTTATTGTTGCTGCTCCATTCATGATGTGGTATTGCAGTTGTTTTTTCGAAAACATCAATTGTATTACAAGCAGCAAAAAGAAGAGGAAGCAGTAAAAAAATTTTGTAGTGCCTCATATTTACAATACGTTTAAAATTTGCTCTTTTGCTTTTTCCAATTCATCTTTCATCAATACAACGCATTTCTGTATTTCAGCGTCATAAGCTTTGGAACCAGTAGTATTAATTTCCCTTCCTATTTCCTGAAGGATGAAAGAAAGTTTTTTCCCTTTGATAATACCTTTTTCATTGAGTATTTCTTTGAAATAATTGCAATGGTTTTTGAGCCTTACCTGTTCTTCACTGAGATCAATTTTTTCAATGTAATAAATTAGTTCCTGTTCCAGGCGGTTAGGGTCATAATTTTCTTTACCAATATTATCATCTAAAACTTTTTGCAGACTCTCTTTAATTTTCACCCGGCGCAAAGGTTCAAATTCTGCCACTAATACCTGTTGTTGTTCTATATTATTAATGCGGTTGATCAGGTCTTTTTCAAGGCTTTTGCCTTCTTCTTTTCTGTGTTTGTTCAGGTCATTGATTGCAGATTGCAAGACTGTAACAAATATTTCCCATTCATCATCATTCATCACTTCTGTTGAAGTGGAAATAACATCCGGCAGCCGCAGCAATGTGCTCAGAATATTTTCCTGTGACAATCCCAATTCCTTTGACAGCTCAAGTACAGAGGCATAATATGCTTTCACAACATCCTGGTTGATGTGGATAGATTTTTCAGAACCGTTTTGAGCAATAGAAATTATACATTCAATACTACCTCGCTGCAAGCCTTCATTCAGGATGTTCCTGATATCAATTTCATGAGGTTTAAGCAACGATGGGATGTTGAGCCTGACATCATACTGTTTACCATTGAGTGAACGCAGCTCTACCAGGAATGTTTTGTCATTGATAGTTTTTTCAGCACGTCCATAACCTGTCATTGAATAGAGCATAACTTCTTTTTAGATGGAAATGTAAGGCTTTAAATTTTATTGCGGATAATCAAAATAAAAAAGGGTAACTGCAATTTATTTTTAAAACCTTTAATGAATATATTGGTTGCAAAGAAAAGTAATATCTTAAAGCAACGGGTTTCAATTTGGTTTACTGTTGAAAAGTTTTGCCCATCTCTTATTCAATAACTTTTCATTTGATGGTTTCAGGTTATTTTTGGCACAAAACCGCAATTGAATTTTCCCTCTGTTGCCATAGTGATATTAAATTATAATGGTAAAAATTTTCTAGAAAAATTTCTGCCTTCTGTATTGGCATCCACTTATCCCAATAAAAGAATTATAGTTGCTGATAATGCTTCTGCTGATGATAGCGTGGCTTATCTGTGTGGAAATTTTGGTGAAGTTGAAATTATTGTATTGGATAAAAATTATGGTTTTGCAGGTGGTTATAATGAAGCTTTAAAACAGGTAAAATCTGATTATTATATACTCCTGAATTCTGATGTGGAAGTTACTCCAGGCTGGGTTGAAGATATGGTTACATTGATGGAGGCAGATAAAACAATTGCAGCCTGCCAGCCAAAGATTTTATCTTATCAAAACAGAAATTTATTTGAGTATGCAGGCGCATGTGGTGGATGGATAGATGCATTTGGTTATCCATTTGCCCGAGGCCGTGTCTTTGATTCCTGTGAAACTGATAAAGGCCAGTATGATACAGTTGCAAAAGTTTTTTGGGCTACAGGCGCCGCCTTATGTATCCGTTCTTCCTGTTTTCACGAAATGGATGGCTTCGACAGTTACTTATTTGCACACATGGAAGAAATAGACCTTTGCTGGCGTTTGCAAAGAAAAGGTTATACAATTTATTGTTGCCCTTCATCAAAAGTATATCATGTGGGTGGAGGCACATTGTCTAAAACCAATAGCAGGAAAGCTTACCTGAATTTCAGGAATAATTTAATTATGCTTTTAAAAAACCTTTCATCCGGTGAAAAAATATGGAAGCTGCCATTGCGTGTTTTGTTGGATTGGGTCTTTGCAGTTAAAAGTTTATTACAAGGAGACATGAAAACATTTTCTGCAGTGTTCAAAGCACATGCAGGAGTGATCAACTGGATGATGAAAAAATACGCTTATCAAAAACTGCCTGTAAAAAAGTTGACAAACATTCATGGTGTGTATAAAGGCAGTTTGATTTGGGCTTATTTTATACAAAAAAGAAAACATTTCTCAGAAATTATTAGTTTAGGTGAATAATATTCATTTCAGACCTTATTTTTGCAACGATAAAATTTTATTAATGTCATACGAATCTGAATACAAAGACAAAGAGTTTGGTTACAATTGGGTAAATTCATCCCGGTTCTTATTTTATTTACAGGTGCTTTGCATAGTAGCATTACTTACAGGCATGTGTTATAATTTATATACACATCGTTATAAAGGCAAACCAGATGTGGAAATGCCAGGCAATACATTATATGTACCACAGTACAAATAAATTTTCACTATAATTTTTTTTGCAGTTAGAGGTATATCCCTATTTTTGCCGGCCTCAAAAAAGTTCTTTAATATAAGCGGAAGTAGCTCATTTGGTAGAGCACAACCTTGCCAAGGTTGGGGTGGCCGGTTCGAGCCCGGTCTTCCGCTCTCTTTCTGAAAGTTATTTGTTATAGGCTATTTGTTATTGAGATATTTCATGGCAAAGCTGGTAGCCAATAACTTTTTTTATTGCCTTGGTGGTGGAACTGGTAGACACGCAGGACTTAAAATCCTGTTCGCCGTAAACGCGAGTGCGGGTTCGATTCCCGCCTGAGGCACTCACTAAAAAAGCCGGTTTTAATACCGGCTTTTTTTATTCAAAGGAAATATCAAATTGGAAACTGGATAACTGAATGTTTTTTTCATTCAACACTCACCAAACAAAATCAATTTTGAATTGGATGAAAAAACTTTTAAATAAGTGTTATTGCAGGATTATATCATAAACATCCCGTCTTTATAAATCACCTGTGATGAACCATCACTCAACAAAGCTGTTACTATCCTGTTTTCTGTGCTGATAATATCTGTATGCACTTTAGGACAGGCGTTATAACCCATCGCAGCCCATTCATCATTTGTTACAGCACTCATGTCGCCGGGAAATGTATCCTTATATGCATTGCCAAGCGCTATATGAGTATTGCCAAAATCGCCACCCATATTTTCATCAAATAAAGTAGTGGCCATAAATTTTGTGATGCGGGAGTGGCGTTTGTCTGTCAGCGAAAATTCACCAGCCTTATTCGCATTTTCCTGTGCTATCATTTCTTTCAATGCATCTGCATTTTCTGTTGCGGTTGATTCCACTACCAGCCCATCTTTAAACTGTAAAGTCACATCTGAAATACGTTTACCTGAATAATATAATGGCTGATTAAAATAAATATGGCCATTCGTCCCGCGCCAGTCAGGTGATGTAAATATTTCAAAACTTGGAATATTTTTTCCACCACCACTCAGCCATTTGCGGTTAGATCCGATTTTTATTTCAAGATCAATGTTAGCTCCTTTGATAAATAATTTTTCAATTTTTAAATTAACCAGTTTGTCTTTGATGGTTTCGATTTCATGTTGCACCTGCTTCCATTTTTTCACAGGATCATCTTCCCGTAAATAACAGGCTTCGATAATCTGTTCCCAATATTCATCCAACGACAAGCCTGCTTCATCTGCCATAGATTGTGTTCCGTATAAACAAAGCGTCCATGATAACCTGCCTTCCTGTTCTTTCTTTTCACGCATCGCCATATAAGGCGCCCTGGCACTGTTCATCATGCTGATTTTTGATGAAGCAATGCCTTCAAATGCGTGCACATCAGGTTCGGCAATGATAAAAATAATATGATCTATTGCATCTACAATGCCCTGCCAGTAAGGCTTTGAGAAAAATGTAATTTGTTCATCGCTTCCATTTTCCAACAGGAAACGGGATACACTTTTATCACGAATGTTATCAGGGTGATAGTTGTGGATGACATGGCCACCTGCTGCATAAATTTCTTTTGCAATGGCAACATATAAATCCCTGCTGCATTCCTGCCCTGTTAATAAAACCGTATCGCCTTTCCTGATACCTTCACCATTATTCACTGCATACAATACCATCACCTGTGCATATTTTTTCAGTAAACTTTCATCAAGCTGCATATAATTTTTTTTGCAAAGAAAAATATTGAATAATTAAAGCTGCAACTATTTTTTAAACATCAAGATTTTGTGTATATAAAAAATGAGTTGAAATAAAATGTAGAGAATTTTTTTAAAACAATCAATGATTGACTTTCATCAATAATTTTCAAAATCAAACTTCATCACTAATACATACTCAAGCTTGATAATAAAGAAAATGTTTGCAGTGTATAATATGCTCCTGGCAAATAATCTTTTTCTGAACATTCTTAACCATTCTAAGCAATCACAATGATTATTTTCCTGAAATTATTTTTCTGATTAAAGCAATGATAAAAGTAAAAACTGCTGATCCTATGACAGACCATATTATTGGGAATGAATTACCCTGGATTGTAATTGTATAAAATTGCGGGAGGTCATATTTGCCTGCTATCCACATTCCAATATATGCACCAATAAACCCTACAACAATTGAAGCGAAACAACCACCTAAACTATATCCTGCAATTGATTGGCCAATACCTCCGCAGATAGCAGCAATAATAAGAAGCACTATGAAGCCCATTAAAGTCATGTCAAATATTTTTTTAAAATTTAAATGTATAGGAATAGTTATGTTTCAGCAAATATTTAATCACATCTTTATTGTTTGTAGTATGGCTTCAAAACTTGTTGTTTAATTTTGCACCATGTCAATTAAGATATATACAAAGACCGGCGATAAAGGAAAAACATCATTGATTGGTGGTACAAAGGTTTCCAAAAGTGATTTGCGTATTGAGACTTATGGCACGGTGGATGAGTTCAATTCATTTATTGGACTTGTTATTGATTATACACCTGATGAACATCAGCGTGTAATATTAAAACTAGTGCAGGACAGGTTGTTTGCTATTGGAGCTGCCCTGGCATGTGACCCAGATAAAAAAAACGGGATGCATATTCCCGACCTCAAAGAAGAAGACATCAGTTTACTAGAAAAAGAAATTGATGATATGAGCGCTGTCTTGCCTGTTATGAAAAATTTTATTCTGCCCGGGGGACATGTTGCAGTTTCTACAACACATATTGCTCGGTGTGTTTGCAGGCGAACTGAACGTTTATGCGTAAGCATGCAACAACATGAATTGTTTATAGAACCACTCATCATAAAATATATCAACAGGTTGAGCGATTATCTTTTTATGTTGGCAAGGTTAACTGCACAGGAATTGAAGGTGCAGGAAATAATCTGGAAAGGGAGATAAAGACAAATTATTCTGTCTGTTTTCTCATTATCATAAACACGTTTCTTGATTGAATAAAAAAAATGATGTTGTTTGAACATCAATATTTTTCATTAATTGCAAAGCGCAATATTTTTTGATACAACCATTCGTCAGTAAAATTCAATATTGATTATTTAAAATCCGGCACCTTTGCACCTCAAATTATAAATGGTATGGGTAGCAACAGAAAAGCAGCAGTGGGTTTTATTTTTATCACATTATTGGTTGACACAATGGGTTGGGGGCTTATCATTCCGGTGATGCCAAAACTGATTGCTGAATTAAAACATATTTCTGTTAACGAAGCCAGCGCTTATGGTGGTTTGTTATTATCTACTTATGCTATAGTTCAATTTTTATTTGCACCAGTGATTGGTAACCTGAGTGACAGGTATGGACGCAGGCCGGTGATATTATCTTCACTGTTTGGGTTTAGTATTGATTATATAATTCTCGCATTAGCGCCTACTTATGGTTGGTTATTTCTTGGTCGCACTATTGCAGGTATGACGGGAGCCAGTTTTACTACAGCCTCAGCATATATTGCTGATGTAAGCACACCTGAAACAAGGGCAAAAAATTTTGGCCTCGTAGGCGCAGCGTTTGGTTTGGGCTTTGTAATTGGTCCGGCTTTAGGTGGATTGCTGGCAGGGTGGGGTATAAGGGCGCCATTTTATGCTGCAGCAGGATTGTGTTTATTAAATGCTTTGTATGGTTATTTTGTTTTGCCAGAATCTTTGAGTACAAACAATCGCCGCCCTTTTAGTTGGAAAAAAGCAAACCCGTTGGGCTCGCTGCAGTTTTTGAGAAAGACACCTGCAATCAGTGGACTTGCATTTGGATATTTTCTTATCTATATGGCAGCACAGGCTGTTCAGGCCAACGGGAGTTTTTTTACAGGGTATCGTTTTCAATGGACACGCGGATTGGTAGGTATTTCTCTTGCAGTTGTGGGTGTGTCAGTGGGTGGCGCAAAGGTGGGATTAACAAGAGTATTGAACCCAAAAATTGGTGATGCAAAAAGTATTTATTTAGGGCTTGGATTATATACCATTGGTTTGTTGTTATTCGCATTTGCTACTTCTACCTGGATGATGTTTGCCATCCTCGTGCCATATTGTTTGGGTGGTGTTGCAGGGCCTGCCATGCAATCAATTCTTGCAGGTCATGTTGCTGCCAATGAACAAGGCGAATTGCAGGGCGCTTTAACCGGCCTGATGAGTTTAACCACTGTGCTTGGGCCATTATTGATGAATGACCTCTTCACATTCTTTACAAGTGAAAAAGCTCCTTTCCAGTTTCCGGGCGTATCATTCTTTCTTGGTTCAATTTTTATGTTGTTTAGTCTTATCATTGTATGGCGAGTATTAAACCGCGATAAAAAGTTAAGCACACAAAGTGTTGGGTGAAACAAATAATATATTGAGGTTGAAGTTTTTTGTTTGAATATAATATCCAAAATGCATGAAACCCTTTACCAGTAAGGTTTTTACACCATGTTTTTTAGGAATATCGGTTGTATGTTTACCAAATTGTATTTAGGTTCGTTTCCTGTGTGGGTACAACATTTTTCAGGTTTCACTTATACTGTCTTTTCTGTACAAATATTGACGGATGTTTTTGTTACTTGTTGAATATAATATCTCCTGCTGTCACGGCAAACAGTTTTACGAATAATAAAATTAATGGCATGAAATACTAATGAACAACAAGAAAGATTGAAAGCTTCAAATCATTAGTTATCATGTATTGATAAAATTAAAATAAGGTTGTATAAATCGAATAGGTATAATTATCGGGCACTTCGCTTGCCTTGAACGGAATGTCATCATCAAACAGTTCAGACAGTTTATTTTCTAGTGCTGAAAGAAATGCCTGCTTTAATTCAGCGAGCGCCTGCCCTTCCATTTTTCCATCTTTGTTAGAAAAATGAATACCATCTTTTGTCATGGTTCTTACAATATACAATACAGGTAAAACATTTTGAAGTCGAAATTTTTTCTCATACAAAAAAGCATATACCATAGTTTGCACCAAAGCTTTGTTGATGTTTTTGTCATTTGTATCAAATAACTTTTCAATGGAATTATATTTTAACTCATCTCTGCCTGTTTTGTAATCCACAATTCTTGTTATGCCATCTTTTTCATCCACCCTGTCAATAATACCAAAAATTTTTATGTTTTCCTGTTTGCCTTTTAACTGGAATGAAATCTCTTCAGATATTTTTTCTTCCAGGGCTATTATTTTAAAAGGTGCATCTTCTTCATCCTGGCTCGTAATGATTTTTACATATTCCTCCACGATGGCTAATGCCACCAACTGCATACCCGTATATTCATATTCGTCTGCATTGGTTAGTTTAAACTCCATCGCAAATGCATTCTTTGAAAGCAATTCAACCTGATTGCGACGGTTTTGTATCCATTCTTTGGTTGCGATATTTTTTATCATCGGCCTGTAAAAGGCTTCCATAGTTTTATGCAAGATATTCCCAATTATGTTGGCTTCAACATTTGGTGTTACTTCTTTCGGTTCTTTGATATTGGCAACATACCTGAAAAAGAAATCTATAGGGTTGGCGATATAAGTTGTAATAGCAGATGGTGATAAAGTTTTTTTCTTCAAAAGAATTTGTTGCAACCTTTCTTTGATAACAGGATTTTTTTTATCAATTTCTATTTCCTGTTTTTCTGCAGTTTGTACAGGTAATTCCAGATCGAAATATTTAAAATCAAAACCACTTTCATATTCCAGTTGTTTTAAAAAACGACTGGGCTCACCTGTAGCGGTTTCATCTGTGAGACAGTTATATACGATGGAAATATTTTCAGCTCTTTGCAACAGGCGATAAAAAATATAAGCAGCTATTGCATCCTGGTTTTCCAATACAGGCAATCCATACACCCTGCGCAAACTGTCAGGTATAAAACTTTTTCCAATAGAAGTTTTGGGAACAACTCCTTCATTAAAACCAAGAAAAACAACTTTATTAAAATTAAGGTTTCTTGTTTCCAGCAATCCCATGAGTTGAATACCTTGTAACGGGTCACCGCTTAAGGGTACTGAAATGCTTTGTAATGCTTTTTGAGTGAGAGCAATAATAAACGGTAAATCTTCATTGTCGAGATAATCTTTTATATTATCATTGAAACGGTTGAGCTCGTGAATGGTTTTTACAAACAGTTCTGCATCTAAATTCTTTAACTGTTGTTTTTGTGACAATAGTTTTAATGTAACATTCAGTATGCCGGTTAAATCAGCAACCAGTTGTTTGGGTTGATTGGTAAGCGTGAAAAAACTTTTCAACATTCCACCTTGTCTTGTTATCCTGCTTGGTTCCAGCCGTACAGTATTTTCTTCCAGCATCTTCTTCCTGATTTTTATTTTCATTTGCTCACTTATGCAAGAAAAAGGATGAGTAAGAAAAGATTCAAAGTTTTGGTATGAAATATAGGATGATGGTTGTTTTAATTCATTCTTAGAATTAAACATTTCCAACTGGCAATTAAGCCACAAGTCAGCAAAACCAAACACTGCAGAATTGCCTAAAGGATATCCCATCGTTACATTCAGATGAATGTCCTGTTCATCTATTTGCAAGGGGATTGTTTGTAAAGCAGGCAATAATAATGATTCATCGGCCAACACTACAGCCACTGCATCAGCCACCGTTGATTGGCTATAATCATCTGAAAGAATGTGATTGAGGATTTTTGCCTGTGCTACCTGCCCCTGCACTTTAAAAACATTTACAGGATGTTTTACTTCTTTCATCAGATTAGCAGGTGAAGTAATTTCATTTTTAAGATGAAGCTTGTTGATATTCCTGCGAAGAAAATAACCGGCTTCCTGCAAGGGATCATCAAGATAATAACTGTCTGTATCAAAATAAAACAATGCTTTTCCTGCATCCTTTAATTTGATGAAAAGTTTTGATTCAGCACAGGTGAGTGCATTAAAACCAATAAAGATTATTTTTCCCTTTTCAAACTTTTGCAGAAAATCCATATCTGCAATTTCCATATCTGCCAATTTCCTGTATGCACTGCCTGTTGTTACATGTTTTCTTTGTTGCAGAGCTGCATGAAACCTGTGATATAAAGCAGGCATCCTCCGCCACATTAAGATAAATAGTTCCTGTTGTCTTTTGTGTTTTCCTTCTGTATAAGATTGCCAGAATTGTGATAAAAAAGCATATTGTTCCTCAGTGAGGTAATCAAATTCAAGGTTGATAGTTGAAATATCTTCCAGCTCTTTGTATAGTTTATCTATTTCCACCAGTTCTTTGTCGGCCTGGTCGAAGTCACTTAGAATAATTCTTGCCAAAGGATAAAAGCGGCTGCTTTTCAAAGTAGTCAAACCTTCTTCAGCAAGCAATTGGTTATAGATTTCAAACAGTGTAAAAAACTGCATATAAAAATCTGCAGGCCTTTCATCCATTGCTGCTTCAAAAAATTCCTGTATAGTGAAAATGGATGGGCTGAAAAATGGTTGCTGAATAATTTCTGCAAGGTATTTTTGTAAATACACTGCCGGGCGTTTATTGTTGAAAACAATTGCACAATCCCTGATACCCAATCCGAATTTCTTATATAAATCTTCTGCTGTTTCTTTTAAAAACGGTTTCATCAAAAAATGTTCTTCCGGGAATAAATGTTATTAAATTTGATTAATTTCTTTCTATCACAAAAAATCATTCTTTCCCAGTTGTGCAGCTAAATTACAGTTTCTACAACAAGATGATAAATAACTGTTGCAATTATAAATGTGTTTCGGTTTAACAACACGGATTTTATGGTTTTAATTGTAGTGAAAAAGAAATGAAACTAATCTTATCAATATTTTTTTTAAAAACAATGTTCAGCTATGTTGAAATGAAAGCACCGTTATTGAGTAGTTTATCTAACAAATGAAGTAATAAAAAATAAACAGGTCAGAAAAAATAGTCTCACTTTTATAAAATGTAATTGTCTTAACTTGGTTAAGTGAAAAAATTATAGCTATTCAAAAATATTTTTATGAAGAATAAGAAAGAAAACGCTTACAAAAAATTATCTGCAAAGCAGGCATCTGAATTACTGGAAATTTTAAAAATCCGTTTTGAAAAAAACAGGAGCAGGCATGAAGGAATTGATTGGAATGATGTGCTAAAGAAATTAAATGCTGCTGATAAAAAACTCTGGTCACTCAATGCAATGGAGCAGACTGGCGGAGAACCAGATATGGTGGGTCTTGATGCAAAGAGCGGTGAATATATTTTTTATGATTGTGCCCCTGAAAGTCCGAAAGGTAGGAGGAGTATTTGCTATGACCATGAAGCATTGGAAAAAAGAAAAGAACATAAACCTGAAGACAGTGCAATTGAAATGGCAAATAATATGGGTATTGAAATTTTAACTGAAGCACAATACCGCGAACTGCAGCAGCTTGGCGATTTTGATACAAAAACTTCCAGTTGGGTGAAGACACCTGAATCCATCAGGAAACATGGTGGTGCAATTTTTTGTGACCGCAGATATAATCATGTTTTTACCTATCACAATGGCGCTGATTCTTATTATGCAGCAAGAGGGTTTCGAGGATGTTTAAAAATTTAATATGGCATCCTGTCAGAAGATTGATGAAAGTGTAATCAATTTTTTCAGTTGTATCAAAAAATACAGTAGTTACAACGCACCGGCATTGGTTTATGGCCATGTCAACTATGAAGGGATTAAAACACTTCTCTCACAACATTTTTTATTACACTCGGTTTGCCTAAAGTGTAATAATGTAAAACCGGGACACCAAACTTCTTTAATTCTTTGCTTTGAGCAATCAGCCATTCAGCGCCTACAATTTCACATTCCTCATCTGTTTTGCAGCCTGCAATTGCTTCAGATAAATCCGTTGGGATATCTACATGAAAAATTCTTGGCAATACAGAAAGTTGTTTCTTACTGGTGATAGGTTTTAATCCGGGTATGATAGGAATATGGATATCATTGTCATGGCATTTTTTCACAAAATCAAAAAATTTCTGATTGTCAAAAAACATTTGCGTCATTATATATTCTGCACCTTGTTTCACTTTTTCCTGCAGCCTGTGCATATCAATCTCAGGGTTAGGCGCTTCAAAATGTTTTTCAGGGTAACCTGCAACACCGATACAAAATTTTGTTTTGCCGCCATTGCGTATATCAGCATCAAGATAAATGCCACTGTTGAGATTTACGATTTGTTTCAGCAAATCAATTGCATACCTGTTGCCATCGTGTTCTGGCTCAAATGAAGCTGCATTTTTTTCTGCATCACCACGGATGACCAATACATTATCAATACCTAAAAAATTCAGGTCTATCAATGCGTCTTCTGTTTCGCGTTTTGAAAAACCTCCACAAATGATATGCGGCACTGCATCCACTTTATAATGGTTCATAATGGCTGCACAAATGCCAACAGTACCGGGCCTTTTACGTACTTCCACTTTTTCAAAACTTCCATCTGCTTTCTTTTTAAAAGCTGTTTCACTGCGGTGGTAGGTTACATTTATCCATGATGGTTTGAATTCTATCAATGGGTCAAGGTGGTCATATATTGAGTTGATACTTTTGCCTTTTAACGGAGGTAAAATTTCAAAAGAAACAAGTGTGCCTGTTGAATTACCAATATGTTCTGTGATCTTCATTTTCTAAAAAAGTGATGCAAATGTATATTGTTCTGATGTCATCATAATATGTAATGCTCAAAAAAATTGACAAAGCCATAACCCCTTAGGCTAAAGAGATACAATCCGGTTTGCAAAGGCATTTCAACTCCAGCATATCATCTTAGACTAATACAAAATGCCTGTTTTGATAATTGGTTAACTCAATAGCTCAAACAATTTATGTTTATTTGTAAAGGGTAAAATATAAAGTGCAGACAGTTAAAACATTTGTTGACAGGGATTCCATCGTCAGGAAAATATGGGGCAAAGCTGATACGGTTTTGTTCATCTTTGCTGGCTCTGCTGCTGAGTTTGCATTAAACAAAGCTGTTGACTGGCTCTACTTTACAGGCAAGATACCTGCAGATCCGATAGGAAGATTATTCTCAACCGTTACTTATGCCAGGTCAATTATTTTTTCAGATTTTGAAACATCTCTTGGCGCCATAGATAAAATAAATAAAATACATAAAGCTGTTGAAACCGGCCGAAACTCAGTAATTCCTGATTGGGCATACAGGGATGTTTTATACATGCTGATATATTATTCTATTGCTTCTTATGAATTGTTGGAAAGAAAATTAACCTGCGAAGAAAAAGAAGAAGTGTTCAATGTATTTTACAAGGTAGGGAAACTCATGCAGATAAAATCATTGCCTTTAAGCTACAGGGCTTGGAAAACAGATTATGCTTATCATTTACAAAATGACCTTGAGTTATCAGCGCTTAGTATTGACTTATTTAAACAATATAAAAAGAACCTTGGGGGTTTTAGGTATTTTATATTAATTGAAACTCAAAAACTGCTGGTATCAGAAACCGTATATGGCTTACTAGGATTCAGCAGGTTTTCAATGATGCGGTTCATATTGCCTTTATATAAATTTTGCAGGATGATAAAACTCGATGGTTTTCTCAAGGCAGCCCTTTTACCAAATGAATACAAACCCCAGGTTAAAGCTTTGGATATAACTTAAGAATCTTGTTTAGCAATTGGAATATATTTGCCCGGCAAAAAAAATAAATATGTCAGCACTCGATTTAAGCATACCGCACCAGCTTTCAAAAGAAGAAGCCTTGTCAAGAATCAAAAACCTCCTCGCTAAAATGAAAGAGGAACAAAAAAATGTTGTGACTGATCTGAAAGAAGACTGGCAGGACAACAAAGGCAGTTTTAATTTTAACGCTAAAGGTTTTAATCTCTCTGGTGATATTGTGGTGAATGATACTGATGTGCAAATCCATTCCGAGCTTCCATTTGCTGTATCATTTTTTAAAGGAGCAATCAGTGATATGATCTCGAAAAAAGCAAATGAACTTTTAGCATAAAGAATTGCTGGTGAAATTTTTTTATCCCGGCCTTTTTTCTAAACTGTTTGAATTGGTTGCCTGAAAATTTTTTTTCTTAGGTTTGATTCAATAAATAGTCATAAAAGATTTTTTGTTATTATTCTTGATAAATTTTGAATAATAATAAAAATGATTTCTGGTAAGCTGGATTTGATAACATTCAAAAAAATATTTCTTCAGATGAAATACATATTAGCAGTTCTCATTTTATGTGTGATGATTTTTCCATCTTGTAAACAAGCAGATCAACCAATTGTTGGAGCAGACAAAGAAGTGAATCCTTATCAATTTTCTTCAGTAAAAAATGTTACGGTAACACATGGTTGTGTTGCAAGTGCACATCCTTTGGCAAGTGAAATAGGGCTTGCTATTTTAAAGCGTGGCGGCAATGCATTTGATGCGATGATTGCCACACAGCTTGCATTAGCAGTTGTGCATCCATCTGCAGGCAATATCGGTGGTTGTGGTTATATGGTTGCAAGAACAGCCAATGACTCATTGATTGCTTTGGATTACCGCGAGATGGCGCCAGGCAAAGCAGGCAGGAATATGTATATTGACTCTGCTGGTAATGCAAGAACAGACTGGTCACAAAACGGTCATTTAGCTGTTGGAGTCCCGGGCACAGTGGCAGGTTTATTTGCTGAACATAAATATGCAAAACTTCCATTTAAAGATTTGATTCAGCCTGCAATTGACCTGGCAACAAATGGTTTTGTGCTCACCGAACGTGAAGCGGATGGTTTGAATAGCAACCGTGAAGATTTTTTAAAATACAATACCATGCCAACTGCTTTTGTGAAAGATGGTGAATGGAAAGCAGGAGATACTTTGTATCAGCCTGAATTAGCTGAAACTTTAAAACGTATTCGTGATAATGGCGCTAAAGGTTTTTATGAAGGCGAAACTGCAAAGTTGATTGTTGAAGAAATGCAAAGGGGAAAAGGTATCATCAGTTATGATGATTTAAAAAATTATGTATGCAAGCCACGCAAACCTGTTGAAGTTGATTATCGTGGTTACGATGTTGTGAGCATGCCGCCATCCAGTAGCGGAGGAATAATTTTAGGTGAAATGCTGAATATGATTGAACCTTATCCAATGAGTAGTTATGGTTTTCAAACTGTAAAAAGTGTACAATTGATGGTAGAAGCAGAGCGCAGGGCTTATGCTGACAGGGCGCAACATTTAGGTGATCCTGATTTCTGGAATGTACCTCAACAGGTATTGCTGAGCAAAGCTTACTCAAAAAAAAGAATGAGCAATTATGATTCAACAAAGGCTGGCAAAAGCGATGATATCAATGCAGGTGATGTGCATGAAAGTGACCAGACAACGCACATCAGTGTGATAGATGGTGAAGGCAATATGGTTGCTGTGACAACAACACTCAATAATAGTTATGGGAGTAAAACTGTAGTTGGTGGCGCAGGATTTATATTGAATGATGAGATGGATGATTTTAGTATTAAACCAGGTGTGCCAAATATGTATGGCGCTATTGGTGGTGATGCCAATGCAATTGCACCGGGCAAACGCATGTTGAGTTCAATGACACCTACTTTGGTTTTGAAGGACAACCAACCTTTCATGGTTGTGGGCACACCGGGAGGTACAACTATTACTACATCTGTGTTTCAGAGCATAGTGAATGTTGTTGATTTTGGAATGAATGCTGATGATGCAGTCAATAAACCAAAGTTTCATCATCAATGGAGGCCTGATACTGTGTTTATAGAAAAAGGATTTAATGAAGCAACAGCCAAAGGCTTGCAGGCAATGGGTTATACGTTAGTAGGAAGAGATGCTATCGGAAGAACAGAGCTGATAAAAATTTTGCCTGATGGTAAACGTGATGCTGCTGCTGACAAACGTGGCGATGATAGTGTGAGTGGGTATTAAGTTTTTTTAAGTGCATTGAGATTTTGAAATTTCTATTGATTAAAAAAATATTTCCAACAATTAATATTAAGAGCTTTTTTGAAAACCTCACCCACCAGAGGCGGGCAGGCTCCCCAACCTTCTCCCAAGGAGAGGGGCATGAAAACCTTACCAGTTAAGGGTTTCAAAAGATTTATTATAAAAAAATATTTGTATGAATACTGAAGAAACTTTCCTGGATGCAGCCATAAAAAAATTTAAGGCACAGAAATCACAAGGTGAAAAAACATTTGAACAATTAGATGATAAGGACTTTACTTTCAAACCTTCATCAGAAAGTAATTCCATCGCAGTGATTGTGCAACACCTGCATGGAAATATGCTAAGCCGTTGGACAAATTTTTTAACCGAGGATGGTGAGAAGAGCTGGCGTAAAAGAGATGATGAATTTGAAAATGAAATATCAACCAAACAGGATGTGTTGAAAGCCTGGAATGAAGGCTGGGATTGTTTTCTGAACACACTGGAAAATTTAAAACCTGGTGATGTCATGAAGACCATCACAATCAGAAGCCAGCCAATGCTGGTTGTGGATGCAATTGTAAGACAACTGGATCATTATGGTGGTCATATTGGTCAAATAGTGTATATAGGCAAAATGATTAAAAATGAAAACTGGCATACACTAAGCATCCCTAAAAAAGGCAGTAAAGAATTTAATGAAGGCATGGGCCATAAAGCATAGAATGTTTTGAAATGGAATAAATATTTTTTTGAAACTTTTTCATTTCAAACAAGGTTATTCAACAACTTTTATCTGTAAATAAAATAATGTTTCCACAAGCGGTAATTTTTGATTTAGACGGTACGCTGATAGATAATAACAGTTATCACATTGAAGCGTTCAGGGCATTTTATCAGAAAATAGGAAAACCTTTTTCTCTTGATGAATATAAGCAGCATATCAATGGGCGTATGAATAAAGAAATTTTCAATTATATTTTCAATACAGAGTTGAGCCCTGAAAAAATTGAAGCCTATACCAATGAAAAAGAAAGTTTATACCGTGAATTATATGCTCGGCACATCAGGCCCATCAATGGTTTAATTGATTTTTTAAATGAACTGGAAGCCGCAAAAATCCCAAAAGCTGTTGCTACATCAGGCATAATTCCCAACATCAATTTTATGTTTGAACATATACCTATCAGGAAATATTTTTTAACTGTAGTTGATTCTTCTCAAATCACTATTGGTAAACCACATCCTGAAATTTTTCTTACTACTGCATCAAAATTGAATGTACCGCCTTCGGCTTGTGTTGCATTTGAAGATTCATTTGCTGGTGTGCGCTCTGCAAAGGATGCTGGAATGAAAGTAGTTGCATTGACTACTACACATACAACAGAAGAGTTAAAAGTTGCAGACTTCATCATCAACGATTATTCTGAAATAAGTTTAACAAAACTGCGATATCTGGCATGATGTCTTAATCGTTGGTTTCAAAAAATGAATCAATGAAATTTTCATATTGTATTATTGTGATTGCACTTAACTTTTGCCTGTTAAGTTGTGAAGGACAGGCTGCTGGCAATGCTGTTCAGGGTAATCAAACAGACAATGAAGTAAAAGGTTTTGCTGTTGTTGAATTATTTACTTCGGAAGGCTGTTCAAGCTGCCCGCCTGCTGACAAGGCTGTTGCTGAATTATTGAAACAACATACCAACAATGTTTATGTTTTAGAATATCATGTAGATTACTGGAATGATCTGGGATGGAAAGATCCATTCAGCAATGCTGCTTATTTATCCATTCAAAAAAAGTATGCGCAACATTTTAAACTTGCATCTCTCTATATACCTCAGGTTGTAGTGAATGGCTCAGAACAATTTGTAGGCTCTGATGTAAAAAAATTAAATAATGTTGTCAACAAATGTTTACAACAAACCACATCTAAAAATGTAAACATTAAAGCTAATCGAAACAATGATAAAATTATCATTCAATATACAACCAATGTTGCCGGTGTTGTTATTCGGTTTGCATTAGTGCAGTTGCAGGCAGTTGATAAAATTAGCAATGGAGAAAACAGCGGCGCTACATTGCATCATGTTAATATTGTCAGGGATATTGAAAATATACAGGCTTTTAAGTCTGGCAATGTTGCAATAAAATTACCAGCTAACTTTACTGATGCAAATTTTAAAGTGATTGCATTTGTGCAGGATGTAAATGATGATAAAATTATTGCTGCAACAGCTACGGATATAAATTAAAAATTCATCAATGAAGCTTCTTTATAAAAAAACAGAATTGCCTTTTGAATATCCATTTACTATTTCCGGAGGTAGAACAAAAACACATCAGCCGTCTTTGATTGTGGCATTGCAGTTAGGTAATTGGATTGGCTATGGCGAAGCGCCTGCTATCACATATTACAATATTACTGTTGAGCAGATGATTGCAGGTATTGAAAGTAAAAAGACGATGATTGAAAAATTTGCTTTCACTGCACCCGACCGGTACTGGCATTATCTTCATCATTTGATAGAGCATAACCCTTTTTTAATTTGTGCATTGGATATTGCGGCATGGGATTTATTTGGACAGATGCACAACAAACCTTTATTCGAGGTATGGAATGATAAATCTTTGCCTGGAAGGGAAGGTTGGAAAAATATCCCGCTAACTGATTATACTATCGGCATTGACAGCATTGAAAATATGGTGGAGAAAATGCAACAACATTCATCACCTGTTTATAAAATAAAACTGGGAACTGCAAATGATATAGCAACGATGGAGGCTTTGCGCAAACACACAGATGCAGTTTTCAGAGTAGATGCCAATGCTGGTTGGACATTGGATGAAGCGCTTGAAAAAATTCCTGTTTTGAAAGAGCTGGGAGTTGAACTGGTGGAACAGCCGCTGGCAAAAGATAATATTGAAGGGATGAAAATTCTCTATGAGCAATCACCTCTGCCATTGTTTGCAGATGAAAGTTGTGTATTTGAAAATGATGTTGAAAAATGTGCAACTTGTTTTCACGGAATTAATATCAAACTGGTGAAGTGCAGTGGTATTACACCTGCATTGCGCATGATAGAAAAAGCAAGACAATTAGGTTTGAAAATTATGATGGGCAGTATGAATGAGTCAACTGTGGGTTCTGCTGCTATTGCGCATTTTTTGCCACAGCTTGATTATGTGGATATGGATGGCCCATTGTTATTGAAAGAAGATATTGCAACAGGATTAACTTACCTCAATAACGAAGTTTATGTTTCAGGTAAACCCGGATTAGGCATCAGGATGCAACCAGGGTTTTGGGAATAAATGATTGTTGTTCGATTAAAATTATTCAAAATGGCTGAAATCCTTTATCAGTAAGGGTCCTAAGCCACATCGCTTTTGGAGAGGGGGTTGGGGGTGAGGTCATGAAATGCAAGGGATTATCATCTTTATTCGGATAATAATGGGAGTGAATAAATAAATTTTATTCTGCCAATGCTTTATTCAGAAATACAATTAAAGGGTGCAATGCTTCAAATGCTTTTACAACTGTGGCGACAAATTTTTTATCAGTAATTTGTGCATCTGTCAGTGGTGCGATTGCAATTACACTTTTGAGTTTGATAAATTCTATTGCAGGATTATTTTCTTCATAGCCTTTAGGTGGTCGGCTTAAGCTCATGCCTTCATCAGTACTAATGCCACCGGTATAAACGGATTTGAATTTTTTAGAATCAATAATTTTTTTAAACTCATCAAAATTATAATCAATCTCCTGCCTGATTTTTTTTAAAACATCAGGCATTGGTTGGTAAACGCCACCACCCACAAAACTTTCACCTGGTTGGATGTGCAGGTAGTAGCCAGCATTATTACTGATTTTTCCACCAGCATTGATGCTGGCGCCAAAATTTATTTTATAAGGTGATTTGTCTTTGCTAAAACGGATATCCCGGTTGATGCGGAACATACATTTCTTTGCTTCCAATGATGCAATGGTCGCATCTGTTTTTGAAAATGTGTTGATAATATTTTGTACTGAAGCTGCATAGTCAGCTTTTGCTGCTTCATATTTTTTCCTGTTGGCATCAAACCATTCTTTATGGTTGTTTTTTGCAAGCTGTTTTAAAAATTGTAATGTGGATGTTTGTAACATGATGAAAAATTATACAGGTGGTTAACAAATTTTAAAGTTGGTAAAGTTTAGAAAACAAATTCCTTTAATGCCAAATACTGATTACAAAAAACTATATCATCATTTTAATTGGTTGTAGTCAGGTTCCTGAAAATATCTTCGAGGCTGTTGCCTTCGGTTTGTAATGAAATAATATCAAGTTGTCCGGCAACAGCAAATTCAAGTAACTGCCTGCGCAATTCGTTTGTATCATTTGTTGAAATACTGTAGCTGTGTTCATGGATGAGGTGTACATCGTTTGCTGCAGCTAAATTTTTTAATTTTCCAATATCAATTTTAGTGGAGAATGTGACGCTGATGCGGTTTGATTTGGTGTTGAGTTTTAAATCTTCCACTTTGTTGTCTGCAACTATTTCACCACGGTTAATGATGATAACGCGGTCGCAGATGGCCTGCACTTCCTGCAGGATATGTGAAGAGAAAAGCACGGTTTTGTTTTTGCCCTGTTCTTTTATCACGTTACGGATTTCGATGATTTGATTGGGGTCAAGCCCGCTGGTAGGTTCATCGAGAATCAATACTTCAGGGTCGTGCAACAATGCAGCGGCAAGGCCTACACGTTGTTTATAACCTTTTGATAATTGCCCGATTTTCTTTTTGCTTTCGATGGTTAATCCTGTCAACTCAATTACGTGTTGGATTTTTGATGTTGCATTTTGTACACGATGTACACCGGCAATAAACTTCAGGTATTCCTTCACATACATTTCATAATATAGTGGATTGGATTCAGGTAAATAACCAATCTTTTTTTTAACCTGCATCACATCTTCATCAACTGCAACGCCACACACTTTAATGTTGCCTGCATCGGGTTGTAAATATCCGGTAATCATTTTCATGGTGGTGCTTTTGCCTGCGCCATTGGGCCCGAGGAATCCTACTATCTCACCTTTGCCAAGCGAGAAAGAAACATCATTCACTGCTTTTTGTTCACCGTATTGTTTTAATAAATTTTGAACCTCTATTGACATGTGATCAGATTTGAAAACTTTTTTATAAAGATGTCAGGCCTTTTATTCTCAGCAACATGATTGTAATGCGATTGTACTGCTGCCATAAAATGCTTCAGTACAAGGGAGTGACACAACCAGGATGCCCAAAGTATCAATTGACGGTAACATCATTCTTAAAAAAAATCTTTGTGCAACAAAGATAATTGCTGAGATAAATTTCAATACAATGATAGCGTTAATAAAACATTTATTGTTGGCTTTCTGAAGATGTTTAATAAATTTACGGCAATAAAAAATTATTGAGCATGCCATATTCTTATCAAATTAAATCATTAGAAGAATACCAGTTGCGTTACAAACAAAGTGTAGAAAATCCTGAAAAATTTTGGGCAGATGTAGCTGAAAGTTTTTTGTGGAGAAAGAAGTGGGGCACAGTGCTTGACTGGAATTTTACCGAGCCAAAAGTAGAGTGGTTCAAAGGTGCAAAATTGAATATTACTGAAAACTGCATTGACAGGCATCTTGCAACCAAAGGCGAAGAAGCTGCCATCATCTGGGAGCCGAATAATCCTGAAGAAAGAACGAGGGTGGTAACATATAACCGTTTGCATAAGCGTGTGTGTCAGGTGGCGCAAATGCTAAAAAATAATGGTGTTAAAAAAGGTGACCGTGTTTGTATTTATATGGGCATGGTGCCTGAGCTTGCTTATGCTGTGTTGGGTTGTGCCCGCATCGGCGCTATACATTCTGTAATATTTGGTGGCTTTAGTGCGCAAAGCATTGCAGACAGGTTGGAAGATGCCAACGCAGAATATATCATCACTTGTGATGGCGCTTATCGTGGAGAGAAAGTGATACCGTTGAAAGATGTAATTGATGATGCAATGATTGGTAATAAGACTGTGAAAAGAGTAATTGTATATACGAGGACAAGGACAGCAGTCTCTATGATAAAAGGCCGTGATGTGTGGTGGGAAGATGAGATGGCGTATGCTGAAGAACAGGTGGAGAAAGATGGTAAAGTGCGGTTTGATGCTGAAGAAATGGATGCAGAAGATCCGTTGTTTATTTTATATACTTCAGGCTCAACAGGTAAACCAAAAGGTGTTGTGCATACATGTGCAGGGTATATGATTTTTACTACCTATAGTTTTGTGAATGCATTTCAATACCAGGAAGGCCAGGTGCATTTTTGCACTGCTGACATCGGATGGATTACAGGTCATAGTTATATAGTGTATGGCCCGTTGGCTGCAGGCGCTACATCATTGATGTTTGAAGGCATTCCTACTTATCCATCACCCAGCAGGTTTTTTGATATTGTAGATAAATACAAAGTTGATATTTTATATACTGCACCCACAGCAATCAGGAGTTTGATGGGCTTTGGTGATAAGCCATATATCAATAATGATATGTCTTCATTAAAAGTTTTGGGTTCAGTGGGTGAACCAATCAATGAAGAAGCGTGGCATTGGTATGATGAACATATCGGTAAAAAGAAATGCCCTGTGATAGATACCTGGTGGCAGACAGAAACTGCGGGTATCATGATTTCAAATCTTGCAGGCATCACACCGTCAAAACCAAGCTGGGCAACACTTCCAATGCCTGGAGTGCAACCGGTGCTGGTGGATGAAAATGGCAAGGAAGTGACAGAGCCGGATGAAGATGGTTTATTAAAAGGGAATTTGTGTATGAAGTTTCCATGGCCTTCCATCATCAGGACCACCTATGGTGATCATGAACGTTGCCGCACCAATTATTTTGCAACATACCCTGGTTTATATTTTACAGGTGATGGTGCATTGAAAGATAAAGATGGTAATTACAGGATAACAGGCCGTGTGGATGATGTGTTGAATGTGAGCGGTCACAGGATTGGCACTGCTGAAGTGGAAAATGCAATTAACATGCATGCAGGTGTAGTGGAAAGTGCAGTGGTGGGTTATCCGCATGATATAAAAGGCCAGGGTATTTATGCTTATGTAATTTATACCGGCCATCATGATGCTGAACTTGCCAAACGTGATATTGTTATGACGGTGAGCCGCATCATTGGCCCCATAGCAAAGCCTGATAAAATTCAGATTGTACGCGGATTGCCCAAGACACGCAGTGGAAAAATCATGCGTCGTATCTTAAGAAAGATTGCTGAAGGTGAAACCAAAAACCTTGGAGATACCACCACATTGCTGGATCCGGGAATAGTGGAAGAAATAAGAGATGGAAAAGTGTAATGGAAGGATATATATGAAATGAATAGCCCGGCATTACCGGGCTATTTTTGATTTATGAATATGAGAATGATGGATGATTTTATAACGGTTGATTAAAACATCAATTGAAACTTATTTTAAAAAATAGTATTGTGAATACGGTAGAAATAATTTCAGCGCTTGAAAATTTAAATAAGATTAGCGGCAAACTGGATATCCATGAAAACGAAAGAAAAACATTGATAAACGGAGTGTCAGATTTTGCAAACCGGTTTATCTCAGGATTAAAAGATAAAAAGGTCTTTAATAAAAAAAATGTTGGCTCATTAAAAATCAATAATGATGAGCAATCTTTTTCCGACCTGCTTGAAACGTATCAAAGAGAAGTAACAGAGACGGGTATCAATGCAGCATCTGGAAAACATTTGGGCTATGTTCCCGGAGGAGGAATTTTTGCTTCGGCGCTGGCTGATTTTATTGCAGCAGTTACCAATCCTTATGCAAGTGTTTATTATGCATCGCCTGGAGCGGCTACGATTGAAAATGAAGTTGTCAATTGGCTGAAAGCTGTTTTTTCTTTTCCGGAAACTGCTGTTGGGAGCTTGTCTTCAGGTGGTTCTTTGTCAACGCTTACCGCATTTACGGCGGCAAGAGATAAACATGCTGTAAAGAATGAAACTATTAAAAAAAGCGTAGTGTATCTGAGTGAGCAGGTGCATCATTCCACTCAAAAGGCATTGCGCATCATTGGGCTGGAAGATGTGATCATCCGGTATGTGCCACTTGATGATCATCACAGGATGAAAACAGGATTGTTGGAATCAATGGTGGAACAGGATAAGCAGGCCGGGCTTAAACCATTTCTTGTTGTAGGCACTGCAGGCACTACAGATACAGGTGCAATAGATCCATTGGATGCAATCGCAACTATTGCAGAAAAACATAAGATGTGGTTTCATGTGGATGGCGCTTATGGAGGATTTTTTATTCTTACTTCAAAAAAAGAATTGTTCAAAGGAATCGAAAGAGCTGATTCAATTATTGTGGACCCGCACAAAAGCATGTTTTTACCTTATGGCACTGGCGCTGTTTTGATAAAAGATAAAGATGCAGTTTTGCATTCGAATTATTACACTGCCAATTATATGCAGGATGCAGCTATGGAAGAAATGTTGCAAAGTCCTGCCAATGTATCGCCGGAACTCACCAAACATTTCAGGGGGCTGCGGGTATGGCTGCCATTGCAGTTGCATGGTATTGAACCATTCATTGCCTGCCTGGAAGAAAAACTTTTACTGGTAAAATATTTCAGGAATAAACTTGATGAACTTGGTTTTTGTAATGGACCTGAACCGGATTTATCCATCAGTTATTTCTGGTATCCTTTTGCAAAGGATGCTGATGAAAAAAACAGGCAACTGATGGAAGCCATACATGATGATGGTTCCGTATTTTTAAGTTCATCTGTTATCAATGGGAAATTTGTAATCAGGATTGCAATTTTATCATTCAGAACAAAAAAAGAAACCGTTGATGAAAAAGTTGAAATGATAAAGAGGTGTTTGAAGAAAATTGAGTAAATAAATATTGTTGCATAATAAAAGTTATTAACTTCTTTTGAGACCCTTAACCAGTAAGGTTTTCAGGCCCCATCTCTTTTGGAGAGGAGGTTGGGG
Source organism: Bacteroidota bacterium (assembly GCA_018268035.1). GTDB lineage: Bacteria > Bacteroidota > Bacteroidia > Chitinophagales > Chitinophagaceae > Parafilimonas. Next base: position 100,239 of record JAFDXI010000169.1, read on the forward strand.
GTGAGGTTATAATGGGCAAATATTTAATTGAGAAAATGATAGAAAGAAAATATATTGCAGATATAATTTATAAATTTTGTAAGTTGAAACCCTATGCCTGCAGTTGACCTGGATAATGAAATGTTTATGCTCGCTACGAGCTTAGTGAATGAAAGCAACCGCAGTATTTTTCTCACCGGTAAAGCGGGAACCGGTAAAACCACTTTCTTAAAATATATCAGGGAATATTGTTTCAAACAGGTCGCTGTCACTGCACCAACAGGCGTTGCAGCTATCAATGCAGGCGGCGCTACTATTCATTCATTTTTTCAATTGCCTTTATCACCATTTATTCCGGAAGCACGCGGCTTTATGCAGGATGACAATGCTGTAAACAAACATAGCCTGATAGGAAGGATGCGGTTAACCAATGAAAAAAGAAAAGTGTTGCGGCAGCTTGAGTTATTAATCATTGATGAAATCAGCATGGTGCGTTGTGATACACTTGATGCAATTGATGTGGTGTTGCGATATTTCAGGAACCGCAACAGTGAACCTTTTGGTGGTGTACAGGTTTTGCTCATCGGTGATATGTTTCAATTGCCGCCGGTTGTTCCGGAGGAAGAATGGAATTTGTTATCACAATATTACAGGA
>JAFDXI010000016.1 GCA_018268035.1 Bacteroidota bacterium
CTGTAAACCTTACTCATTCTATTATGAATTTTAAATTTTTGCCCTTACCTTTACAGTATAAAATAATGGAGCGTGTGGGAATCAAACCCACTTACTAAGAATGGGAGTTCCTCCGTAATCAAATCTGAACGCCCCAATTTTATACTTGTAAACAAACCATCTACGCCAGAGTCGCAAACTTTTGTAGATGGTTTATTTTTTACCACATTAATTTCTCTTTTAAGTCTGGTTTATATTCTTCTTTCAATTCGTCATTCTCAAACCATAAAGGATTTCCATAGTAATATCCTTTCATTCTGATTGCAGGTTTGTAGGTTCTAACAAGATGATTTTTAACCATTGTTGAAACAATGTTGGAAATTGCTGCGTGCAGCTTATCTTCTGTGTATTCAGTTTCATATTCTTTTACACCTTCTACAATTTGAGCAATTGTTAGAACCTTATCCCTGAACTTCATATATGCTTTAATCCTTTCCTGCCAAGTTTTATCTTTTGGATATACAAACTCAATTTCTTCTTTTGCTTGTTGCAGTTGTGGAGTTTCTAAAATTTCAATTGTATCTGCATTAGAAAAAGCCTCAATTGCTATTTTTGTTTTTTGAATAGATGCGTCTCTTATTTCCTTTTCTTTAAGGGCTGCTTTTTCTTCCTCAAGTAGTTTAGAAAGTCTGGATTTTAGTTCTTTTAAAATCTGACCATCTGATAATTGATTTGACATATTTTATCATTTGAGAACAAAAATATGAAAGGCTAAATGAAAAAACAAAAGAAAAATATAAAGAACAGTATAAAGTTATTAACAAAGGAGAGGATTTGATGAAATGAGAAGCAAGCAAAAGTTGTCAAATTACGACAATATTCGTACTTAGCTGTGTATGTGAGTTGAACAAACCCCTTTTTACAACAAGAGAAATAGAAAATGTATTACCATTTGATGCAGCATATTTCTTTATTAAAGTTGGCTCAATTCAACCATAAACATTTACCGCTACCTATTACTGTTAATTTTAAAAGCTTGCTTGACATTTGGAAAATCAATTCATGGCTGTTATAACACTATGTTAAATACTCACAATGATTATATTTGTTGCTAAAAGAAATTTTTAAAAATGAAATAAAAAAATAGGCACTATAAAATATTGCGTTTAGCTCACTTCTGCTGATGAAACCGTCCAAATTTTCAAATGCAAAACAGAATCAAGCAAAACGCTCACCTAAGGCGTGGGCGTTGCTTACTGTTTTGCAGGTTCTTGGACGGACCTCATCGGCGGTGGTAACATAAGTCCCACGCTGTTTTTATGCCCTTATGTAATCCATGCAGTACATTAACCCATACCAGCTATTAAATATTTCAGCAGAAAGTCTTTCTGATGTTGATGTAAAGACAATTAGCAGAGAAAGAAGAAGATTATTACATCAAATCGAATTAAGTGAGCATGGGACAATTGATTATAATGGAATTGAAATAACTCGTGCTGAATATATTAGAGTTTTGGACGAATTAGATGAAAAGAACAAGCGAGAGTTTCACTTTTTTATTTTTCAAAATTCATCACTCAACAATTTTCTTACTTCAGGCACACTTTATTTTTTTGATAAACACACAGCAGAAAGCATATATAAGCTACCAGCATTTATAAATTTTATCAGCCCATATTTTGAGCCTCGTTATGATGAAGTATTAAGTACGAGTTTCAAATCAGGAAACAAAGAAAACATTAAGAAAATACTTTCAGTACAGCCATTAACAACAACATCGTTTAATGAAAGCTGTTATAAAAGCACTTATCATTTTTTAAAGGATGTAGATAAAGAAATTAATCAGATAATTGATGAGATTAAAGATGAAGAAAGCCCATACATTCAAAAATCCTTTCGTGGCATTGAAACAGAAATTAAATCTAAAGTAAGCCCGGAACTAATAAACTTACTACCTGCATACTTTCAAGGTATCAGAAATCAAATTGCAATGAGTATAAGAAATCTTGCAAGAGATATAAACAATGACCCATACAATTTGATTGAGCCTGCATTTAAAGTTAGCTCAATTGCAAATGAAATCGAATCAGATGGATTAACAAAGCAAACTGTTTCCAAAGGTTACAGCATAATTAAGGGTCGCTATGAAGACTTGCTTCAACAAAAAGAAAATGAAAAATATGAACCGCATATTGATAAATGTTATTCACTAATTGATGCGATTGTTGATAAAAGAGACGCAATAAATAAAAAAGAAATCTCTGCTTCACATGTAAATAATTGGGTTAATTCCAACATCAATATTACTGAATTGAATAACCTTCCAAGTGCCGCATTTCAGGTTAGAAATTTAGTTGCTCTTTCTTTAAAAAGTTTGTCTGTTGCTGTTTGGAATAACCTCGATGAAATTGATATTGCAATAAGTGTTTTGGCTAAAGCTACTTTGCTTAGAGTAAATGAAGATACTAAAGCTGTACTGGTCGAAGCCAAAATTCAATTAGACGAACTAAAAGCCAAAATTCAAAGACAACGATTAGCAAACCTGCAACAAACAACGAATTATCCTAAGAAAGAAAAGTCAAGTTTTGGAGTTTTAATAGTAATCGGAATAATCATTTTAATTATCTATTTGATTTCAAACTCTAACAATTCTCATAATTCTTCAAGTTCATCATACAACGATAATTCAACCAATTCTTACTCACCCCCACCAGCAACAGTTGATACTGCCAAATCAGATATTGCTATTGCTCCACAAAGCATAGATACCTACCAAACAGAACCAGTTTATAACAAGGTAACAATGGTGAACGGAAATATCTCTGATTGTTCAGGAATATCACCCAAATATGATAAAAACATAAGCACCAAACTTATCATTACAGCACAGCTTACAGATGTTGCAGTTAAACTTTATGATTATGAAACTGACAGATGCATTAGATATGTTTTCGTTAACGATGGTAGTACCTATGCTATAAAAAATATTCCAGAAGGAAAATACTATTTAAAAATAGCTTATGGCAATGACTGGGAAGTTAAAGAAGGAGACCCAGTTTGTAAAGGTCGCTTTGCCACCCATTCATCATTCAAAAAAGATTTAAGTGTTTATGATTTCAATAAAACTTATTACAATGACGGTCGTGTATCTGTTCCATACTATACATTAAAACTTTACAGAACTTATACAACCAATACTTATGATGACAACTCCGCAGGTAACTCAATTTCAGAATCTGATTTTAATAATAACTAATTATGGATGCAATTAAAATACCCAAACATTTTCCTGTTGTTCTCAATCAAGTATTCGAGATAGAGAATAAATTAAAAAACATTACAGAAGCAAATTCAATTCAAAGAAATCTTGAAAGGATAAAAGACTATTTTGAAAATGAAGCTTTACAAGATGGGCAAGGAATAGTTTATCACAACCCAATTGGTGAACCGTATAATGTTACAAGGGCAGACTGTGAAGCAACAATATCAGGGACTGACCATGAAAATCTTGTCATCATTGAGGTTTTAAAGCCAATATTATATTTCAAATATGCTAATACGCAAATGATAATTCAGAAAGCAATTGTCATAGTTCAATCTCAAAATTTAAAATAATCATATTATGGAAAATAGAATAAACTTTGGAATAGATTTAGGTACGACTAATTCTGCTATTGCAAAATTTGTAAAAGGCGATGTTACAGTATTCAAAGACCCCTTAGATACTGGCAAAGAGACGTTGCCCTCTGTAGTTTATTATAAAACTGATAACATTATAGTTGGTAGCAGAGCCAGGACTTACTTAACACGAGATGCGAAGAATGTTTTTAGCACCTTCAAAAGAAAAATGGGTACTACTGAAAGTTTCAAAGTAAAAAATTTAAACCAATCAAAAACACCCGTTGAACTATCTGCTGAAGTAATAAAGCAACTTAAAAGTTTTATTCATTCCGGAGAGATACTTGATGCTGCTGTTATAACAGTACCGGCTTCATTTGAATTACCTCAAACAAAAGCTACCCAAGAAGCTGGCTATTTAGCAGGGTTAAAACAAGTAATCACATTGCCTGAACCAATTGCGGCAAGTTTAGCTTATGCAAATAAGAAAAAGGAAAATGATATTCAGAATGGTCAGTGGTTAGTTTATGATTTGGGGGGTGGCACATTTGACGTTGCACTAATGAAAATAAAGGATGGAGAAATAAAAGTACTCGACCATGAAGGCGATAATTTTTTAGGCGGTGCAGACTTTGACAATTTGATTGTAGAGAAATTTATTATCCCATTCTTAAATAAGAACTACAAATTTCACGACTTAGAAGTAGAACTTAAAAGTGAAGCAAGTAAGAGAAACGCCTTGTATTACCGCTTATTGTTATTAGCTGAAGAAGCAAAAAAACAGTTGTCAAGTTTTACCTCTACTGAAATAGAATTAATAGATATTAAAGACGACAATGATGTAGAAGTTGATACTGTTGTTACAATTACTCGTTCTGAATTTGAGAGTTTAATAAAAGAGCAAGTAGATAGAACAATTGAAATGATTAAGAAAATACTTGTTCGCAAAGGGCTAAAACCATCAGACATTTTATTTACATTAATGGTAGGCGGCTCAACATATATCCCATATGTTAGAAAGAGAGTTGAAGAAGTTTTACAAATACCAAACAACTGTGATATTGACCCAACCACTGCCATTGCAATCGGAGCAGCCTATTATGCAGGTACAAGAGAGAAAAACTTTTCAAAAGAAGAACCTAAAAAAGTCACTCATGGGATTAAAGTAAAATTTGCGTATCAAAAAAATTCATGGGAAGATGAAGAAATGCTTGCTGTTAGAATTGACGGTAATATAGATGGATTATACTATCAAATAACAAGAGAAGATAAAGGTTTTGATAGTGGCAAAAAAAAGCTTGCTGCAAGAATTTCGGAAGACCTTCCTTTAGTTAAAGAATCGTACAACTTTTTCAAATTTGTTATCCTTGATGAACAAAATAACATAATCGATACCGACACAGAAATTATCGGGATAGCTCATGGTATAGCTGATTTTGCTGGCACTCCGATTTCTCATGAC
>JAFDXI010000170.1 GCA_018268035.1 Bacteroidota bacterium
GCCTCCTGAAGGATACTGTACTTCTCCTCGGAGCTAAATTGACGTCTTGTTTTCATTGTTCCTAAATTTACTGTGACTAAATTGTTTTACAATTTTTGTCCAGTCTTTTAGGGGGCTAAGACATTACAATGGATTATTTTTTTATGTAACCGGCTGTGGCATTTCAATTAAGCCCGGTTGCGTCGCACACTGCAACTGCATATCATTATTCAGCTCCTGCATCACAGCAGCATCAGGCAAAACATCACAAAATCACGCTAAATATTCGGTTTTCTTGAAGCAGAACCTTACTTTTGCGCAAATTTCAAAAAAAGCATAAAATCATATTCATTTATGGCCAATACAGGAAAGGTAAAACAGATAATCGGCGCTGTGGTTGACGTCTATTTTCCAGACGGTTCTTTACCGGAAATTTATAATGCCCTGGAGCTGGAACGCCCCAACGGAAAGCTGGTACTTGAAGTGCAGCAACATTTAGGTGAAGACAGCGTTCGTTGCATCGCAATGGACGCAACAGAAGGTCTGGTACGCGGCACAGCAGTAGTTGACACAGGTAAAGCCATTGCCATGCCAACCGGCGAAGCAATTCACGGCCGCTTATTCAATGTTACCGGCGATGCTATTGATGGTTTACCAGTTGTTGATAAATCAAATGGCCGTCCTATCCACGCTTTACCACCAGCTTTCGAAAACCTCTCTACCGCATCTGAAGTTTTATTCACAGGTATCAAAGTAATTGACCTCATCGAGCCTTATGCAAAAGGTGGTAAGATTGGTTTGTTTGGCGGTGCCGGTGTAGGCAAGACTGTATTGATCCAGGAATTGATTAACAATATTGCCAAAGGTTATGGTGGCTTATCAGTATTTGCCGGCGTGGGTGAAAGAACCCGTGAAGGTAATGACCTGTTGCGCGAAATGATTGAAGCCGGCATTATGAAATACGGTGACAGCTTCAAACACAGCATGGAAGAAGGCGGATGGGATTTGAGTAAAGTGGATATGGAAGGTTTGAAACAATCCCGTGCAACATTCGTTTTCGGACAGATGAATGAACCTCCCGGCGCACGTGCCCGTGTTGCTTTGAGTGGTTTGACTATTGCAGAATATTTCCGTGATGGCGACGGTACCGGCAAAGGACGCGACATACTTTTCTTCGTTGATAATATCTTCCGTTTCACACAGGCAGGTTCTGAAGTGTCAGCCCTCTTGGGCCGTATGCCTTCAGCCGTAGGTTACCAGCCAACACTCGCCACTGAAATGGGTCTGATGCAGGAAAGGATTACTTCTACAAGGAATGGTTCAATCACATCAGTTCAGGCTGTGTATGTACCTGCGGATGACCTTACTGACCCGGCACCTGCCACCACATTCGCCCACCTGGATGCCACCACAGTATTGAGCCGTAAGATTGCCGACCTCGGTATCTATCCTGCAGTTGACCCGTTGGATTCTACTTCAAGGATTCTAACACCTGCGATCGTTGGTGATAAGCATTATGAATGTGCCAACCGTGTAAAATCAATTTTACAACGCTATAAAGAATTACAGGATATCATTGCCATCCTTGGTATGGATGAATTGAGTGAAGAAGATAAATTAGTGGTGTCAAGGGCACGCCGTGTACAACGTTTCCTTTCACAGCCTTTCCACGTAGCAGAAGCATTTACCGGATTGAAAGGTGTATTTGTAAGCATTGATGATACAATCCGTGGTTTCAATATGATTATGGATGGTGAAGTGGATGAATATCCTGAAGCAGCATTCAACCTGGTAGGTACTATTGAAGATGCAATTGAAAAAGGTAAAAAACTTATCGAACAGGCAAAAGGATAATTATTTTTTCAAGAACAGAAAAAGTAATATTTGTCCAGACTTAAAAAATAAAATTTTCCTCTTTAGGGGAGCCCGGATATGACACTCGAAATATTAACACCTGAAACAAAATTGTACAGCGGCGAAGTGTATGGCATACAGTTGCCCGGCATTGAAGGTTCATTTGAAGTGCTGGAAAAACATGCCCCGCTGGTAGCTGCTTTGGGAAAAGGCACCATTAAAATATTAAAGACAAAATCTGAAACGGCAACCTATAAAGTCGAAAGCGGTTTTGTTGAAGTAATCAATAATACAGCCACAGTTTTGGTGGAAGGCGCAACGGAATAAAAGAATAGTTTGCATAAAATTGAAAGAACAAAGGCCCTTGATAAAAGGGCTTTTGCTTTTGTGGAAATATAAGTTTTCTCAGGCACCTCTTCCACGTCCCCTGTCTTTTCACTCGAATGTTTCCTTCTCCGCAGATTTTGTTAGCATAGCTATGTGCGCAGAAACGATATTGCGGTTTCAGTAGTACTAAAGCCAGGGCGTTACAGATTGGCTGGGAAATATACCCAGCCCGGCATCAACCGAAGTGCCCAAAGCCTACATCAACTGGATAATGCTTGACGACAGGTTCCAGGTTATCAGCAGAGGTAGTGGTTTTGACATTGTGAGTTTAACCCGGATGTTTTAAAATCACATCATAAAACAGTATCAATACCACAAAATGGTTATCTTTATGTGTATTGCAGCAATGAGAGCGATATAGATTTGTTCTTTGACAATTTACAGGTGATACAAACACATGGGCCGTTGGTGGAAGAAACTCACTATTATCCGTTCGGGTTGACAATGGCGGGGATTAGCTCGCAGGCGCTGAATTTCGGAAACCCAGAAAATAACAGGCTTTATAATGGAAAAGAAAAACAAAGCAAGGAATTTAGTGATGGAAGCGGTCTTGAAATGTATGATTTCCGTTACAGATTTTATGACCCTCAAATAGGAAGATTCTTTTGCCAAGACAGGTTAGCCGATAAATTTGCTTATATGAGTCCCTATCAATTTTGTAGTAATAACCCAATTTGGTTACGAGAAATTGATGGATTAGAGGGTGTAAAGTACACAGAGACTGATGCCAACGGAAATAAGAAAACAATCGTTGAAAAAAATGTAGTTGTACTAACAGAAAGAACAAAAACAATTCCTGCCGGAGCATCTCAAAAGCAAATAGATAAAATCACAAAGCAAAATGCAAAGATTGAAGCAGCGAATGCCGAAAAAGTTGCTAATGTAAAGTCTGAACTAAATACTTTTTATAATGGTTCGGATGGAAAAGGAGCTACTGATTCAAAGGGCAATGCCGTCTCATTTAAATTTAATGTAACTGGTGTTCCTGACATAGATAAAAAGGGAATGAGTTCTCAACAAATTGACGCTGCATACAGCAAAATTTCCCAAGATAATGGTATGGCTGCGGTCTCACAATTTGACCATTCTATAACTTTAACCGCACCGGCCGGTGTACTTACAAATGATTTTGCCGGTGGAGGTGTTTTAGGGAATACTACAGCTGCAAGAATAATGCGAATTAATTTTGGGTCTCCTAATGGAACTATATCACATGAGGTCTCACATACATTAGGGCTGAGTGATAATGGATATACAAGCGGAGGTATATTAAATAGCCCACCAGAACAAGTTAACTCATCAGAAGTTGATGAAATTTTAATACAAGCTTATGATAAAAAATAAATTGTTTTTTTTATCACTTCTCTTAGTATTATCGCGATATAATACTTTGGCTCAAGAGCCAGAGATAAAGAGTTATGTTATTTTGACTGTTGAAGATTCATTCAGCCGGGGATTTGAAGGGGTCAAAAGATATTATTGGATTATTGAAACAGATTCAATTAAATCATTAGGCAGTGTTTTTTACCCACTTTTATTATCGGAATTTTCAAAAAATAATTTTGAAAACTGCTGTAAGGGAATTGATATAGACCCTTTTGTTCTTACACCGGCGGATAGTGTTTTTGATATTGGAAGTGGATATTTTAAGGAATCAGAATATTTAAGTAAATTAATTTTTTCAAAAAGAAAAAGGACTCAGCAAATAATTAAAGAATGGACATTGAAGAAAAGTAAGGAACTAATTACATTTTATATAACTCCAATTAAAGGTAAATTTTGTTACTCTGGCTTTGCAAAAACAGGGCGATGGCGTACAGGCTATAATGGAAAAATTTTTATTCCATACTCAACATTTGAAGTAAACTTAGATTTTTGGCGTTCACCTCAATTACCCATTCTATCTAATATTGATTTTGCAAACTTCAAGTTTAACATTGTTAGATAAGAGTGATAGAAAATATTAAGTACTCACAACACAGCCGATCACCAAATAGTCCAAGTATGTTCATTAAAAAACGGTAAGCTGAAGCAAAAGCATTAGAAAACAAAAGATTGGGAGAACATGTTTATAATAAGATTAATTCACCTGGAAAGAAATTGCTCTGATGGGAACAAGGATATATCACGAACGATATAAGCGTATCCATGACAAAGTTCCATACTCTTTTTATCTTGATTCTGATAAATTAGAAGAAGATTTTCAATGGATAGCCAATAACCAAATCGACAGCATAAGACTAATACCGGAGTTATATAAAATAAAATCTATTCAACCAATTCTGAAATTAGATAATTTAAAAATTCTTGACATCTTTCTCAAGGATATTGACTTAAGTAAGTTATGTCAATTTAAACAACTTGAAAATCTTGGAATAGGTGAGCCTAATTTTAATATTGATGTATCCGGATTACATCATTTAAAAGAGCTATACCTGTTATATCATAAACATATTAAAGGACTAGAGACTTTAAAAAATTTAGAAAAGCTAATTTTAGTTAAAGGAGATATTGATTTTTTTAAAGAAGAATTATTTAAATGTTGGCATAAGCTGAATGAATTAGCGTTGCTTAGTCCCAAATTGCCGAATACTCTTTCTTTTTTAAAGCAGCAAAAAGATTTACGTGAATTAGAAATACATAATTCACGCTCAAAGTATAATGTTGAAGCCTTAACTGATATACATCTTCAAATATTAAAAATCGGAAAGTGTAAAAGTGTAGAAGGGTTAGAAAAAACATTGCCGCAATTGAATAACTTAAAATGGTTTGCAATAACGGATTCTGTTACTTTAAAAAGTTCAAAATTTGTAGACAAACTTGAAAAGCTTGAGACCTTAATAGTTTTAGGAAGTTCTTATTTTGAAGATGGTGATATTAGTAATTTAAAGTGGCTTAAACATGTCAGTATAGATGACAAGAAACATTACAATCTTAAATACAAGGATTTTGCTTCGAATAATTAAAAGTCAGTTATGAAATTATTGTTCACTAAAATTTTTTTCTGCGTATTAATCACCTTAAATTCCTTTGGACAAACAAAAGATGCATCCCAAAGTTTAAAGCAAGATGCAAATAAAATGAGCGCTGCATTTTTAGCAAGTGATTATACAACGTTTGCAAAATATACTTACCCTGCAATATTGCAAATGATGGGTGGCACAAACAACATGTCAGAAGTGTTAAGTAAAACCACTGCCAATATGAAAGCGCAAGGCATGAGTTTTAGCAATATAACTTTTGGTGAACCTTCGGCAATTGTAAAAAGCGGTAATGAACTACAATGCACGATACCTCAACACACAGAAATAAAATTATCAGCTGGCGGCAGGATAATAGCAACCTCTACGCTTATAGCTATATCAACAGACAACGGTAAAAGCTGGACGTTTATAGATACATCAAATAAAGACATGGCAACATTACATAAAGCTTTACCTAATCTAAGTTCAGCGATTACAATACCGCCACCACAACCACCAGTAAGATATAATAACTGATTTACCGAAGCCATCTGTCGCAAGTAATTCGCTAAACCATGCAGGGAAAAAATAGTGGACTATTTAAGAACCTATATTACCACCACCTCCAATGCTTACCTGCAATCCATCAGCATGGAAGAAGGCAGGATAAGGCCTGCCACCAGGTGGAGTTATGATATAATGTATTATGATTATTTTGAAAAAGACCACCTCGGTAATGTACGGGTA
>JAFDXI010000171.1 GCA_018268035.1 Bacteroidota bacterium
AAATGTGATGGTAACGGCCAGTGCAATCGGTGCATCAATATTCAAAGTCTTTGTCTTTAGCCCTTTCCACGCAGTACTAAAAAATTCTCCGGCAGAGAAGAAGAATACAGGAATACCCAAAAGCAGGTTTAAACTGCGGAAAATTTGAGCATCTTTTTCGCTCAAGCCAAAGCCTCCAAAATATTCCGGAAAGCTCATCATCATGATGAATGAAAAACAGAATGCGGCTACGCCAAGCCTATAGACACGTAGGCCACGCGGCTTTTTTCTAGTTTTTTCCTCAGTTTGATTCAACGTGATTTGTGGCTCATAACCAATCGAACAAAGCAATTCCACCAACTGACGAATGGAAATCTTGGAACTACTAAAATGAATAGTGACTTCTTTGGTTCCGAAGTTTAACCTACTTTCTACAATACCCTCTCGGAGCTGGCGGAGGTGCTCCAGGAGCCACATACAGGAGCTACAATGCACTCCTGGAATGTATAACTTCACAATGCACAAGTCGCCATCGGTGAAGCTGTAAAGGAGTTCCGCAACTTTTGGTTCATCTAAGTAGGCATACTTTTCCTTTCTTATTGCCTTTATCTTACCTAGGCCGGGATGACGTTGATAGGCGTAATAATCACAAAGGCCATTACTATTGATTATTTCAAACACTAGTTGGCAGCCTTCACAGCAAAAGAATTTTTCTTCAATTTTAATAGTATCGGTTTTGCATGGGTCGCCGCAATGGTAGCATTGCGGCTTGCCGGACAAGGAAGCACCTTGTTTGCTTGTAGTTGAACTTATAGATGAAGCAGTCACAATGCAACAGATTTCTGTAAACTTGCAAATATGTACCCCAAAATGGTTGCTGAAACTGATGAATACCTCTGTGGATTATGATCTTAGTCAGATTTTTGAAAAATGATATATTGTAGGGTTTTATGTATCATAGAGCTAGTTGACTTTTAGGAAGAAATAATCAATCTATATTTTGTAACAAATTAGCTCAAGTATTACCGAGACTTTGTGCAAGTTTGCATTTGGTTTTGAAAAAGATTTTGAGTAGAGGTATTCAATATTGAAAAGAATACATTACTTTTGCCCTCCCAAAAACTACCGGCCAGATATAGTTTCTCTTCTTGAAAGCATAGCTGCCCAACGGTTTCAGCCGGAGTGAGGGATTTATTTTTTAATTGCTAAAACTAATTATGGCAACAGAAACAACAGAAACCAAGCTCCAAAGCTACGAGCTAATGGTCATCTTCACGCCCGTGCTTGCGGAAGAAGAGTACAAAACAGCACAGCAAAAATTCACAGACCTAATCACAAAAAACGGTGGTGCAATTGTGCATTCCGATGCAATGGGGCTGCGTTCCTTGGCTTACCCTATTGACAAGAAGACAACAGGTCTTTATTGGTTAGTGGAGTACCAAGCTGCCGGCAATGTCAATGCGATTTTGGAAGTTCAAATGGGACGTGATGAGAGCATTATGCGGCAGATGATCACCCGTCTGGACAAGTACGCGGTTGAATTCAACGAGCGTCGCCGGAAGGGAATCAAATTGGTACACACTCCTAAGAATGTAGTTGAAACCGAAGAAGAAGAAGCATAAGCGCTTCACCTGTTTAAAGGTACCGGATCGGGTTTAGAGGTCCGTTTTGGTATCCCCATCTTTTAAAAAAACAACAAAATGGCTAAGCAAAACGATATTAAATACCTGAGCACTGCTCGTGTGGACAACCGTCCCAAAAAATATTGCCGTTTTAAGAAACTCGGCATCAAATACGTGGATTATAAGGATGCGGAATTTCTTAAAAAATTCCTGAATGAACAAGGTAAGATGTTACCTCGTCGCATCACCGGAAACTCCCTGAAATTTCAAAGAAAAGTGGCAACTGCTGTGAAAAAAGCCCGTCAAATGGCTTTGTTACCGTACGTTACCGATTTGATGAAGTAAACAAAACGAAAGAACGGGTAGCATTCCGCTATTTGTGTTTTTCAATTAATCAATTTTTAATAAAAAATTTCAAATGGAAGTCATTCTAATAAAAGACGTAGATAACTTAGGTGGTGTCAACGAACTGGTCAGTGTTCGCCCAGGTTATGCACGCAACTACCTTATCCCTCAAAAATTTGCACTTGAAGCAAATGAGAGCAACAAAAAAATGTTGGCAGAACGCCAAAAAGTAAGCCAAAAACGTGAAGCTAAATTGATGGCTGAAATCGCTAAGGTTACTGAAGTACTGAAACAAAGCCCTGTGAAAGTGGGTGCCAAGACAGGTACTAGCGGCAAGATCTTCGGCTCTGTAACCGCTATTCAAATTGCCCGTGCCATCCGCGAGCAGAAAGGTTACGAAATTGACCGTCGCCGTATCAGCATTACGGAAGAAGTGAAGGAACTTGGCCTACACAAGGCTTCAATCGATTTTGGAAAGGAGCATGTCGTAGAAATTGAGTTCGAAGTAGTCGGAGAATAAGTAAAATGCTTTTCAATGTTATGCCGCTTCGGATATTCCGATGCGGCATTTCTATTCGATGAGCACCTTTGAAATGCCACTTTCACTTATTGACCAGAACTTTCGTTGTACCTTAGATCATTATTAGTCAATCTCAATGCTATGTCTGAATCCACTGCTGGTCGCCCAAACTATGATACGCTAAGTACCGCTGTTAATGCCTTGATTGAACGAGGTTATACCACCGATTTCTTATTGCAGGATGATAAAGAATGCCTTTTATGCCAGAGCCATTCACTGGAGCTTTCTCCGGACGAATTTACCATTGACGAAGTTTATCGTTTTGAAGGCAATTCGGATCCGGGAGATGAAAGTGTTGTCTTTGCAATTTCATCAAGCAAGCATAATATTAAGGGGCTTGTGATCAACAGTTTTGGTGCTGAGTTTGGTTTTCGCTCTTCCAAACTCGTGCAACATTTGCGCACCCATCTTTAGAGTTTGAAAGTGCCTTTTTTTAGATTCCTAAAACGTCTTTCATACGGAAGATACCCTGTTTTCCATTTAAAAATTCTGCAGCAAGTACGGCACCAAGTGCAAAACCATCGCGATTTTTTGCCGTGTGGGTGATCGCTATTTCATCCACCTCGGATTCCCAGCGGATTTCATGTGTGCCCGGTACATTCTCTTCGCGCAACGCTTCAATGGCGAGCCGGTCATCAATTGTTTTGTTGCC
>JAFDXI010000172.1 GCA_018268035.1 Bacteroidota bacterium
GCGAGAAATAATTAGAGAAAATGAACTAATAATTGCTTCTGAAAATGACAGTGAGGTATTTTTTAATGCTGTTACGAAATCAAAGAAACCTTCAAAGACGCTCAAAAATGCACTAAAAGATTACAACGCATTTTTCTCAAAATAGAATAATGATTGAGCTATTAGATAAAAAGCATAATCGGGATGACTTTGATTGTAGAAAAGAACTTTTGAACAATTATTTGAAACACCACGCAGGGCAAGACCTAAAACGTAAGCTTTCTGTATGTTTTGTTTTATCAGAACCCGATACAAATATTATACAAGGCTATTATACGCTTTCAAACAATAGTATTCCATTAAGTCATTTTCCAGAGAATATTCAAAAGAAACTGCCCAAATCTTACCTTTCAATTCCAACGACCTTACTTGGGAGACTGGCAATTGCCAAAAAACAGCAAGGAAAAGGTATTGGGAAAATACTACTTATTGATGCGTTAAAAAGAAGTTACGAAATCGCTCAAACGATTGGTTCATTTGCAGTAGTGGTTGACCCAATTGACAAGGAAGCAGAACTATTTTACGCAAAATATGATTTTATAAAGCTTCCTGATAGCAAAAAAATGCTTATTGCAACAAAGACCCTGAAAGAACTATTCGGATAAAAAGAAATACTGTATATAGCTTGGCATTGCAAAATGCGGGGCTGAAAGTTTAATCTGCAAATTTGTACGGCTAATTTCCATGCATCTGTACTACCTATACTCTAAGCTTTAAATTACCAATAGACTAAATCATGGATAAATTATCAAGTTGGATTGGAAAGCTTCTTACAATTTTTGTCTTCGCGCTTGCCTCCTTTTCATCATCCAGAGCTGCCTATAGAGCAGAATCGTCGATACAAAGTATTAGTGAACACGGTATTAGTGAACACGGCGGGTTACTATGTGCTGATGTTCTGGTGCAGGTTTGGGACAAACATACTGGAGCTGATGGTACCGTCTATGATGTTCTCGTAGGAGCAGGACAAATTTTTCTTGGGGCGCGATGTGACCGGACTGATCCTACCCAGACTGAGTGTGCGGCGGTACCGTTCCATCACGCGCAAATGCTCTCCGTAAAAAAGGTAGTCCGACGTGTGCCGCTGAATGGCTCGCGCTACCTGGAATAACCGCATTGGTTACCGCTTCCTTAGATGATGCCATGGCCACAATTGCTGCCAACAGAAGTGCAAAGGGTTCCATCGCGACGATGCCAAAGATTCCGCAACTTATGCTCCAGCCCCAATCCAGCAAACGAAGTTCTCAAGGTAAAAGCAAGTGCAGAAGACTTGAGATAGCGTAGCGTTTTCATCCTAGTTTCTACCATGGTATTGAGGACTACTTGCCGATATAGGCTTATCAGATTATGGGCAATCATTACTCTGTTAAGAGCAGCTTCGGTTGCGTCAAAACTCTTTAGGTTAAAGCTGTCGGCACCGATTCGTATTTCAGTTCCTTTATCCCAAAAAGGTCAATAGGGTTTAATCGGGTTGGACTAAAGAAGATATTTTGAAATGTCAAGGTTCAGTAAACCATTCGCTTTGTGTATTAACTCCGGATAGTTCTAGTCCGATTACTTTGTAAGATTTTCTTACCCCCAATTTTACCAACTATTTTTCAATAATAACTCAATACTGTAGCAGCATTTGCCCCCATATTTTCTAATCGCCGCCATTAGAAAATTTGGGCTAACGACCTTTTTGGGTTTACCTCTGCAACCGATATTTCTATCACTTAGCAAGGCAATAGCTTGGTTTAGACGTAGAATCAAAGATTGTCTTTGCTCATTAATACAGGGTTAGCTCATTTTTTATTTGCAACTACTAAACTTTTCATTACATTTGGATGAAGCATTAACAAGATAAACAGCATCCATGACGAAAAAACTTCATTCACTTTGATTGCCTTCCTGATAACTATGGCCGCAAAGGCTCAACTTGTAGGTCCGAATTCCGGAGGTTATTTAACGACTACCGATCAAGGGATAACTCTAAATGATACTTGGTTGGCGCGGGCTTCTCTTGGCACCTGTTGGGGAGGTGCCAATGACTGGTGGGGATTGGGATTTGTAGGGTTTAATATTGCTCATTATGGTTCATATGCAACACCCTAGACATATCTTACAGATGGGGGTTCGAATGCTTGGGGAATGCTTTGTGGGGACTCCGGTGGTGGGTTGAAATTTGCAAGCCGAGGCTCTATTAATGGGGGAACTTCCGGAGGGACACAAACTAATAATGACATAAGAAGCTATACAAACGTCTTCATTGCCCCCTCCGGAAAAGTGGTGATCGGAAATACGCTCATATCGAATGGAAACTACCCGGGCAATTATAAGCTTTATGTGCAAGATGGCATCCTTACCGAGCATGTGCGGGTAGCTGTAAAAACCACCGGCGACTGGAGCGATGACGTATTTGAGGCGCAATACCCGCTGATGAATATTTATACCCTCCAGCAATTTATAACGAGGTATCACCACTTACCCAATATACCCTCTGCTGCCGATGTGGTGAAGAACGGTATAGACTTGCAACAAATGGACAGCAAACTCCTCCAAAAGATAGAGGAGCTGACACTGTATGTGATCAAACAGCAGAAAGAAATTGATGCCTTAAAGAAAAAAACCAGAAAGCTATGAAAACGCTACGAAACAAACTCCTCATTGCAGTTTCCCTTTCCGTTTGGATGATGCTTACGGCCTGCCCCGCGAAGGAGCGCAGACACGATAAGGTACCGGAAGAAGTAATAGCCTTTTTTGATTACCAGGTTGGCTCCTATTGGGTGATGAAAGATTCTGCCACCGGTGTGCTTGATTCGTTTTATGTTACTACCTACTATGTGGACAAATCAAGTTACTGGGAAAATACTAGTGTATATATACTTCGGGAAAATGCCAATGCCTATCTTTCTGTTGACCTTGACCCTGCTAGTGTAAGGTTGGGCTCAGGCTTTACGAATTCTAATATCGGCGTGTCCTATGATTTGGCTATCAACTATCCATTTTGGTTGGGAAAGCACGACTCATACAATGCGCAATATGAAATGTTCTTTTATCCAAAACTGACAATAAATGGTAGTAGCGAAGATAGTGTCTATGTTGCTTGCGGTAATAGCAATAGCCCGGGCAATTCTTATAGTGACACCATTAGCTTTAATAGGTCAAAAGGCTTATTACAAATGAATTTTAACAATACACTTGAAAAGCACAATTGGATTCTTCAACGGCAAAAAATTATTAAATAGTACAATTGTATGAAAAAATCGTTGTTTGCTTTATTGTTTTGCCTTTCGATATTTAATACTGTAGCCCAAATACCCTCAACCTATCTGCCTGACTATTACAAAAATCTGGAAAAATATTGGTACTACCGATATCGGCTGGTGAATGATTTTCTTAAAATCGGCGGGAGCTGTGGCGAGAGTATGCCGGCGTCCAAAAGGAATCGAAAATATCCGAGAGGAACTACGCCTACTAATAATGGCTTCTTAGAATGGGGCGATGCCACCCAGGCTTTAGGGCATTATATTGGCACTTTAGCCACTGAGTACAAATTGCTCCAACTTTACGGATGGGATACAAAGGAAAATAAAAACGAGCTTTATTATGCACTCAATGCATTTGACCGGTTGGATTGGAATAGCGAAGAGTATATGAGAAATTTGTTGGGCACTTATCCTTGCAATAGTAGTGGACGGCAGCCCGGAGATTTGAATGGATTTTTTGTACGGGATGATGTGACACAGGATTTAGTGAATAATAATTTTGATCACTTCAATAGGCCGGGGATAGCGGCAACTGACGCGATTATAGAAAATGAAACGAAATCAGATTATTTTACAAGTCATGACAAATTAACATCTGGCAATTGGACCGACCCTGCACCTCCCTACCCCACAGAAGAAAGCCAGGATCAAATTGCAGAAATGTTTGTAGGCTTGGCATTGATTTCTAAACAGGTCGATAATTCGGCAAATTTGTTTGGAGAATATCTTAGGTGCAAGGCGGCAAATTCATTGTTTAGAATGATCAGTTGGATCCCCCAATCGAGATTTACATCCTGGACACCGGTGCAATTAGCTAACAATGCGGAATATTCCATGGTTGCAGCAACTGTTTCTCCACCTTCCCCCTATCCTTGGACAATCCTGAACCCTTTGACAAAAAATTGCATTTATGGTACAGCGGGAGACAAGTACAATTATGGTTCACAATGTAGTGATGCGGGTGCATTGTTTTATTTTAGTGCCCTACCCGCAGCAATAGCGGCGGGCATTTGTGCCAATGCTTGTGGCAACAACTCTACATGGATAGAGAGCACAGCGGCTAGCTACGAAAACTTATTTCAATTACTACAACGCGTTACATTAAAGACCCAAAAAGACATTTCTTTTGTTGATGATTTTGCCGCCTATTCACGCAATTGGGAAATTCGCTTGCCCTCTCCACCAAGACCTCTGTTATATCCACCTAACTGGTCATGGCCCAAGTTCCCGGCTTTTAAAAATACAACCTGGGATGTGATTTTAAAACATTCAACTTCTTTAGACTTTTACGCACCGCACACACCATTAATTTACCGTCTTGATACCTATGGTCCCGGTTGCGGCGTGGGATATAACCCAAAAGATTATGATAATCAATACCCGTCTTACACAGGCTTGTTAAATTCAGCGCCTCCGTGCGGACCGCATAACTATTGTGGAGAATATGGTAACAAGACTGAATGGTCGGGTGTAAATCGTTTGCTGGAGCCTTTGAAAAGATATGGCGAATCAAATTATCAGGTTACAACAGATAACCCTTGTGGATATAATGCGTCATTTAACGGGCTGGATTACATGTTGTTATTTAATCTGTATGGGCTTGTGGAGACATCTGGCTATTTAAAGAAAATGATTAATCCGTTTTATACTGAAAATTTCAATACCAACTATCCGGATGGCAGTAATTTGGGTTCCAGCGCGTATAAGCTTACGCTCAACTATCTTGAGTTTATTTCTATGATTAATAAAATAAACACAACGGGCCATTTAACCATTCGTTGTGCTAAAGCCATTGAATTGAATCCGGGATTTGAAGCAAAAACGGGCTCCTTTTTTGATACTCATATCGAGGATTATTCCTGCAATAATCTATACACAGACGGTACAAGTACCGAACCCACTCCATTTCATTATGCAATATTGCAAACAAATCAACCAAATTTTCCTACGCCTTACCCCACACCCATCGAATACAGTCCGGATAATACCAACCATAATGATCTTAGGCAACTGTATGTAAATGACAGCGCAGACCGTTTGGCGAATAAATATTATAATCCGGAGCAGGAGCAAGCCTATTTTAATGAACTGAAAAAATCTGTTTACCAGTCGGGCGACCCTGCGCAAATCAACTTGATGGAGCAAATGTTTTCTGAACTGAATATAGGAAGTGCTGAAGGTGATTTTGCACTGATTTCGCCAAACCCATCTAAAGGTTTGTTTGAGATATCGTTTGCTCATACGGGCTACTACACAATTCAAATTGCAGACCTCAGGGGCAAAGTATTCTACAAAACGCAGACGGACCATGTAAACAAACAAAAAATTGATTTGGGTAATATTGCCGCAGGGAATTATATCATAAAAATAGTGAGCAGCACATCAGCGTACACAAAAAAATTAACCATAACAAAATAACACTTAGCAAAATGAAAAACACAGTAGCAATTGCACTTTTAATGTTGGTACCGATTTTCAGTCAATCCTGTAGCAAAGCCAACGAACCGAGCCCTCCTGATGATGCCTCTTTCGTGGGGCAATTCACCATTATCAAAACTTCCATTGCTCCTTGGGATACAGTGAATAATGAAATTGCTGCAGCGCATTTTTTTAATGCGCCTGTCAGTGCTGCCGGCATCAACGCCGGTACGGTATCTTTGAACGGCAAACTATTAGAGTTACAAGGCATCCCAGATACTTCATATAGTCTTGGTTCAACAAATTTTCACCTTAGCGACAGCACCGTTTGGCAGGTGAGCGGGGGCGGCGGAATCGCTGCATTTTCATACAATTATAACACCCCATTCCCTACATTTTCAACGCCTTTGCCGGATACAATTAGTAAGTCAGGCTGGAATTATAACTTTTCTGCCACCGATGCAGATTCTATTGTTATTACCTTCCGCTATCCCGAAGTGGTAAAGCATTTGGGCGGTTCAAGCAGTTCAGTTTCATTTTCGACAGCAGATTTGGCCGGACTACAGGAAAATTCACGAGTCCTGTTGGAAATCTCTGTTTTTTCAACTCATTACGAAACAATTAACGGGAATTATTGTGCCTTTATGAAAGAAGATCGGAAAGATAACTATTTGTGGGTGACTCCCTAATAAAAATTCAACACGCTCAAGTAGCTATAGCCACCATCGTTATTGGATGGCTTGCATAGCGTGCCGCTTTTCCTTTTGTCTCCCGGGCGCTAAGTGACAAATTCTTCTGTACTTCTAAACAAAGAGCGATTTTTACTCAGAGTTCAAAGAAAGGTTTTTGGCCTCGCTTCGCACGGCCGGAAAGAAGGCGGCATAATTCAGACCATCGGTATTTAAGCAAATCAGGGGTCGCGCTTCGCGCGACCCCTCCCGACTTGTCCCCACCAAATTTAGTGCGGTCACAATCCGATGATAATCAATGTTTGCTCATTTTTTTGTACTAAAAATACCGCACTAAGGGTTCTAGTAGTATGAAAGTAAGAGTAGTTCAGACCGCATCAAAAGCCAAGGCAGTACAAGTTATCCGCTACCAAAACAATAAAAGAGTGGTGATGTAGCATATCGGATCTGCCCATTGCGAAACAGCACTAAAAGAGTTATTGCTTTTGGCTGAAGAATGGATTAAGGATTATAGCCAACAACTTTCTATTTTCCCTGATGAAAATCCAAACCGCTGAATTCAAGCAGCAAATGCATCTTAATCATAGTGCGTTCGTAGGTATTAAATACCGTTATTTCTATCAACAAATTGAGTTATTGCAGCAAGAAATAGGTTTTGATACCCTTCCTGTTTTAGTTCGTAATTTAGCAACCATAAGAATATTTGAACCAGCATCAAAACTCCGCTCTATAGACTTGATGGCACAATATTTTGACGTCCA
>JAFDXI010000173.1 GCA_018268035.1 Bacteroidota bacterium
CTTCATGATCATTTTTTCAGGTATGTTATATGCAGCCATTTTACATTTTTATTTTATTCTGTTAATAGTACAACTGTATTAAAGTTATAGTCCTATGATTTTTTTTGCATTCCCGGATCTTAAAAGTTCCTTCGTCGCTTCATCAGCTTCATTTTTTCTCAGGGATTCAATGCGTAAAAGCCCGGTGATATAATCAAGGATTGGGGAATGTGTGCCCATCGCAAATTTATCTTTCCCGTATTTCTTAATCAGTTCACCCAAATCGGAAATCTCCCTGCCTGAAGTATCCATTACAACATTGGCATTTTTGAAAAGGTCAGTGTCCTTATCGTTCAATTGCATGCCATTGGCAATATTGAGTATTAAATATTTTGCGTCCGGCACTTCACGCATTATGGGAACAATATCCTTTAGTTCCCATTCTTTGCTTATATCCATCCAGGAGCGCTGCCTTTTATCAACCATGCGAAGCGTAAAGGCTATCGTCAATCCCTTGTCTCTGGCTCGCTTTACCAACTCGATAAGCGAAGTATCCGTAAGTTCATAATCATGGTACAGCGGATACAAACGAATTCCTTTCATCCCCATTTTATTACTACAGGTTTCAAGATCATCTCTCCAGCCGGCATAAATAGGATTAATAACAGCAAAAGGAATGAACCGGTCGCTAAATCGCCTATCCGATTTTATTTCATCATACAATTCTTCATTGGCCGACTGTGTATTTTTATAAAAAATACCACTCAGGTTACTAATCACCGAAACATCAACCCCAAATTTATTCATTCTTTCAAGCAGTTTTTCACAAGTGTTATATTTAAGCTGCTTGAATGGCCAGTGTCCGATATATGCATTAATATCAACCAACATCTCTACCCAGTTTTTTTAAAACGTATTTATAATTATCGAAAAATATTTTTTTCTTTTGAGATTCGTTCAGGTTAGATGCGAGAATTTTGCCAACACCCTGATAATAGGAACTGTCTGTACCAAAAAACAACCTGTCTTCGCCAAGATGTTTTACAGCGAAATCAATCATATTCTCCTCATTGTTGCTGCCTGAGGTATCAACATAAACATTCGGTGAATCTTTAAGCATTTTGCATTCATACTCCCAGTCTCCACCACCCCCGATATGTGCAAACTGAAATATTCCCTCCGGGTATCGTTTGGCTACATCAACAAAATCTTCAGGAATGGAAGTATTAGGAACCATGCCGACATCATATTTCATGCGGTACCCTCCCATTCCTATCTGGCAAAATGCATGCATAAAAATCAGCATCTTCAGGTCAATAAACCGTTCGATAAGCGGATAATACAAAGGGTCATTTATTTTAACCTGTGTATAACCTTTATATCCCGACAATCCCTGATCCACACAACGGCTAATTTCTTCCATGGATTCTTTCTGATAGCGTGGATTGAGGGTTAGATACCCGATAAACCTGTCGGGATATCGCTTCACTGCATCAATTACACTGTTATTAGCTTTTCTGATTTCTTCAGGACCTTCAGGTTCGTTTCCGGAATAATTCGATACAGGACTTGAAATACACATTTTTTCTATCCCCAGCCTGTCTGCAAAATCAAGAATTTCTTCTACGTGTCTGGGCCGAAAGCCTACATGGGAATGCGCATCGAACTTGCGGTATTTCAAAACTTCCGACATAACAGAATAATCGGTATTCACCAGCTTCTTTTCAACGGAGCATCCCAAAAAATTACTGCCTATCATTACACCGGCTGCGGAAGCAGCAGTATCTATTAAAAACTTTTTACGGTTGACTATATTCGGCATAACAATAAAATTCAACTTCAAATAATTTCAGAATACTAATTATGTCCGGGGTGCCCAGTAACTACAATAGCCCAATGGATATACCGGGCCTTTAAATAATAAGCATCTACCACATTCTACTCCTGCTGCAGGCGGGATATAGAGTTTGCAGTTATCACAAGTCCTGTCTATAATAGGTGATTTTTCAACATATGCTGCCTGCGTACGTGCCTGCTTATCACTCTCATTTAAGCCGGACATGTCCTCACATGGATTGACATCACCGGCATTTTCTTTTTTCTCCTGAGAGCCTTCGTTTGCATTGCATGCGTTCAATACAACGGCTCCCCCAATCAACATGGAACCGAAAAACAATTGCTGTTTGATAAATGCCCTTCTGTTACATATCTTATTCATAAATATTTTTTTGAATTACTTTCCTGATTGTCGTGAACCTTATCTTTATTTATTATGGTTTAGATATGAAATTATTGTTTGATTAAGACTTCGCGCAATTTGTTAATCCTTTCAATAACTTCTTTTATTTCCTTTGAGTGCCCTGCATCAAAATTTTTGAGCCGGTTTATCAACAAAGAATCCGCGGCAATCCTGCTCCCTGATTTTTCCATGCCATCTGCCAGGCCGGATAAAGCAGCAAGTTGCAAATCTTTCGCATTGTTCATAAACGGAGTCTGTAGCAGCGCTATCAGCTCGGCACTTTCACCTTCTTTATTGTGTGACCCAATGCTGTAAGAAAAATCCGAAAGAAAAACTGTTCTCTCTTTCTTTTTTGATTCATTTGAAAAGTAGCCCTGCTTCGCCAGCAGCTTAA
>JAFDXI010000174.1 GCA_018268035.1 Bacteroidota bacterium
ATCGGTAAACGGTACCGGCTGAAAGAATCAATTTATGTTGCCAAAGCGTTGGAGCAGTTAAATATTTTCTGGCTGGAAGAACCCCTGCCTGCAGAAGATTATATCGGGTATAAACGATTAACAGAATCTACAACCATGCGTATCGCCACCGGTGAAGAAGAAAGCGGCAGGTTGGCTTTTGCAAGGCTCATCAATGAAACACATATTGACGTAGTACAACCGGATATGTCGCGTTGTGGCGGACTGACCGAAGCAAAAAAAATTGCAACCATGGCCGCTGATGCAAATATTCTTTGCGTGCCGCATGCATTTAAAACAGGGGTGCTGGTGGCGGCTTCCATTCACCTGATTGCGGCAATTCCCCATGCGCCGTTTCTTGAATTTTCTGTTACGGAATCAGCTATACGCAAGGAGTTATTAGTGAAACCTTTTGTACAGAAAGATGGTTTTGTGCAAGTGCCGCAAACGCCGGGACTGGGTATTGAACTGAACCCCGAAGTGATAAAAAAATACGGCGTGAATATAAAATAGACAGATTGATGGAAGGGAATAAGAATACTTTTAACCGGCGGGATTTTCTAACCATGGGATCATTATCCCTCGGTGCAATCGGTATGGCAGACTTTTCCTTTGCTACAACAGGGGCAGGGCTTCACACAAACAGGAAAAAAATAATAATACCTACAGTAACCGGTTATGTTACGCCTGATAAGTTAGGAACAACTTTGATGCACGAACATATTCTGTGGTTCAGTGGAACCACGAATGAAAATCCGGGCTATATGCCCATTCCTGATGATCTGCAGGATCAGTCTGTTGATTTTGCCGTTTCTGCATTAAATGATGCGGCAAGGGTAGGTATTGATACGGTGGTTGACCTTACGCCTCATCGTTCTATTGATCTTTACAAACGCATTGCAGAGCAGACAACTGTAAATATTATTGTATCCACCGGTTTCTACAGGCGGTCAAAGATTCCGCAATGGATGGCGGAAATGGAAGATGAAAAGCAAATGGAAGAGTTGATGAGGAAAGAAGTGACGGATGGTATTGATGGAACAAAAATAAAGGCGGGGATCATCAAGGTTGCCAATGAAGGCGGCCAACTTACTGATTGGGAAAAAAAAGTATTTCGGGCGGCGGCACGTGTCAACAAATCCACCGGCGTTCCTATCGCCACGCATACAGGCAGCCCGATGGAGCAATTCGATTTGCTTTTAAAAAGCGGAGCTAACCCGCACCAGGTTTTTTTATCGCATGTGGATGTAGGCCGAAAAGGGAAGCCAGGCGATTTGCTCAATGTAGTAAAAGAAGGTGGTTACCTGCAGGTAGATACATTTGGCCAGGAGTTTTATACACCACAAAAGGAACTTGTTTCATTTCTTCGTTCCTTTTTTGATGCCGGATATGGGAACCGGGTTTTTATTTCCATTGACAGCAACTGGCACTGGGAGAACGGCAAAAAAATATTTGAAGGTGCAGGACCGCCCAATTTCGATCCCAATGCCGCTAACCGGCTCTTTGCCTATATGATAACGGATGCCGTGCCCATGCTGTTAAAGTCAGGATTCAGCATGAAAGAAATAAATACCTTTCTAACAGATAATCCAAGGAATTTTTTCAAAAGAATTAAATAAAAAAATATCCGGCAAACACAGTTATATAACAACCGACAATGACAACTGTAAAAGTAAGCAGGTTAGACAGGCTTGAAGTATTGGCGAAAGCAAAAGGCCTTGATGGTTTTTTGTTTACATCGCCGTCTTCCATAAAATGCTTCAGCGGCTATTACTATAATTTTGAAACCGGCCCCTCGCCGTTTCATGTATTGCCGGCTGCATTGATCGTATTTCCCTTTGAGCTAAAATCACTTTTGGTAGCCGATAATGAACAGGACAAATTAGCGGGGTTATTACCGGATGTACAGGTTTCTTATTATTCCAGTTACGTGTATGAAAATGCCCTTCGTTTTACTGAAGATTTTTCCAGCCAATTATTGAAAATTATTGATGCAAACGGTTTTGAAAATGCACGGATAGGCATTGAGCAAAACACCATGCCGTATGGTTTATACAAAACTTTGCGTGAACATAGCATCGGAATTAAACTTATTGATATAACCAATGAATTGAATTTTTTAAAAGCTGTCAAGGACGAAGACGAAATAAACAATATCCGCAAAGCATCGCACCTCGCGGATATGGGTCAGGCCGCAGTGTTGAAATATGCAAAGGAAGGAATAACAGAACTGGAACTTTTTTCCAAACTAAGGCTTGACATGGAAACCGTGGCAGGGGCAAGGGTTCCCATGATGACGGACCTGGTCAGTGGCCAATCCACGGCATCCGGTGGTGGTAACCCAACGAATAAAATAATTAAGAAGAACGAACTTATTTTATGTGATCTTACTCCTTGTTTAAATGGTTATTGGGGAGATTCCTGCAATACTATGGCACTGGGGAAACCGTCTACAGAGCAAAAGAGAATTTTTAATTTGGTAAAAGAAGCACTGGAAATAGGAGTCAATTCTATTCGCCCGGGTGTGCAGGCAAAAGAAGTGGATTTAGCCATGCGAAAACATTTGGAAGCAGAGGGTGACTTTGCTCATCATGGTGGTCATGGTGTTGGTACGGTTTATCATGAGGAGCCGCGGATTACACCATACAATACGATTGTATTACAACCAAGCATGGTGATAGCCCTCGAGCCGGCGGTGTATAAAAATGATTTTGGTATAAGACTGGAACATTTGATGTTGGTTACGAAAGACGGGTGTGAGGTATTGACAAAGTTTGATCACCGATTTGAACAGAGCTGATAGTTGGACGGGGTATTCATGAAATAGGAATTTCCCTGGAAAACAAACTCGTCAAATTTAATTTACAAAATATAAAAACTCAAATAATGGAGATCAAATTACATTATTTTCAAACACATATGATCAGGGTAAAAGAAATAATGATCCTCTTGATTCTTGTATTGTTTTGTCTGTTAAGTATAACAACTTCAGCGCAAAAAAAATCAGTCATTTCAAGTGCACGGGGATTCCGCGCCTCGATTATTAAAATAAATATTACCCCGGATAAACCAAAGCAGCTTCTTGGCTATGGACCAAGAGTGTCAACGGGAGTGTACGATAGTATTTACCATCGTATTGTTGTTTTAGATGATGGTACCACCCAATTTTTTTTGGTATCCTCAGATGTATGTTTGATATCGCCTTCAGAATATGATTACATGGCTTCTATCCTGCAAAAAAAGTTAGGTATTAATCCTGGTAATTTCTGGTGGACGGTAACACACACACATTCCGCTCCTGAAGTAGGTGCTCCGGGTTTGCTGGGAGTTTTTTTGGGCGACCGGTATGAACATCCTGTTGATACCGCTTACGCATCTTTTATTCAGCAAAGCCTGTTTAACGGCATCGTTGAAGCCCAAAAGAATCTAACCCCTGCCCGTATGGGAGTAGGCTGGGGTTTTTCGCAAGCCAATATAAACCGGCGGGCAATAGATATTGATGGAAAAGGTTCAATAGGCCTTAATCCAGACGGACCTGTTGACAGGCGCATAGGGCTTATTCGTCTTGAAAAACAAGATGGCAGCCCGCTTGCCCTCATTGCCAATTATCCGATACATGGCACTGTTATGGGGGGTGATTTTGTTGAAATCAGCGGTGATGCGCCAGGGGTGGTGTCGGAATATGTGGAGCAGAAAGCAGGCGCACCGCTGGTGTTTATAAATGGTGCAGCAGGAAATCTTGCGCCTATTTACAGCGTTTATCCCGATGCAAAATCAGGGCACCTGAGCCAATTCAAGGTTTTGCTTGGTGACAAAATCCTTGATGCCAATAAGAATATACACTCTACATTGGATTCAATAAAATTGGTGACCGGCGCCATAACTATTGAAACCCCGCTCAGGCCAAATCTCGCCTGGCCATCCGATATGAAGAATTATACAGGAGTGACAAAGGATAATGTCACTATAGTAAAGTTGCCTGTCAGGTTTTTGAAAATTAACAACGACGTAGCGATTTGGTCAACACCCCTTGAATTGTTTTGTGAAATAGCCAATACAATCCGTGAATTGTCACCGTTCCCTTATACATTTTACTACGGGTATACAAATGGATGGCTGGGCTATCTTCCTTCCGCCGATCAATGGAAATATGGCGGATATGAAGTGGATGTCGTTTCTCCTTTTACACCTGTCATGTCAAATCAGCTTATAGAAACGGTTGCAGGATATCTCCAGGGTGAAATGCGATCAACTCAAACAATCAACCATCCCAATAAAAAAAGAAACGCTAATTCAAAGCTAAATGATGATTAAACTCAACATATAAATAGACGATTAGTGATATAATTCATGAACAAGCAAACTACCGGTTATGGTTGAAAAAATAAGCTATTACGGTTGGCCTGATTGCATAAGGATTTATAACGAAGAAATAGAATTAATTGTTACTACTGCGATTGGCCCCCGTATTGTAAAGTTCGGATACATTGGTGGGCAAAATTTTTTTTACCTGGTACCGGGACATATTGGAAAAATAGGAGGTAATGAATGGAGGATTTATGGTGGACATAGGTTATGGCATGCACCTGAAGCTATGCCGCGGAGTTATAATCCCGATAATGAAAAAGTTGAGTTTATAATTGATGCGGGCAACAATATCATTAAACTGGCACAGGCAAGTGAAGCATTTACAGGCATCACAAAAGAGTTGGAAATAAGTTTGGAAGCAGACAAAAATGAAGTAACCATTGTGCACAGGTTAATCAATCAAAATTTATGGGAAATTGAATTGTCAGTTTGGCCTCTTTCTATGCTGGCGCCGGGTGGCAGGGCTATCATACCACAGGAGCCCTATGGTTCCGAAAGTGAATTTTTGCTGCCCGCCCGTTCATTGGCATTATGGCAGTTCACTAAAATGAATGACCCCCGGTGGATCTGGGGCGAAAAATATATACAGGCACGTCAAGATCCGGCATTCACTTCTGAACAAAAAATTGGCGTAACCAACAAGCAGGGCTGGGCAGCCTATTATCTGAATGGGGAAGTATTGATAAAGCGTTTTGATTACAATCCCGAAGCGGAATATGTAGATTATGGTTGCAATAACGAGGTATTTGTGAATGGAGATTTTCTCGAAGTTGAAACGCTGGGACCATTGACGAAATTGGCTCCCGGTAAGGCCGCAGAACATACAGAACGTTGGCTGCTGGCAAAAACTTTGATCGATGAAAGCGATGAATCTGTTGATGCGAACATTTTACCTCTTATCAATTCATTCAATTTATAAAACGGCAATACAAAATGACATTAATTCAAACCATTTTCGATACTATTAAAATCTAAGTTTATGTTCTGCGTCAGAAAGTATTTAGTAAAAACTATTTTTTCTTGGATTGTATGCTTCTTCAGCTCTTTTTTGCTTGCCCAGGACAAGATGCCTGAAACATTTTGCGGCCATAAAGTGATATTGGATGATGAACAAAAAATACTTCCAAGGGCAGTTGAAACCGGCAATGCGTATGATCATTTTCTTCGTCTTCGCTGGAATTTTATCAAAACAAAAGTGCCAAACAGTCCAGGCCCGGCGCCCCGATCTTCTTATCCGCAATATTATTTCTATTGTGCCTGGAAGGATACAAATAATATTCTTGAGCCATACACATGGATGAATGATCCGGGTGAAAAAATTTCAAATTGGTTTGAATCAGCCCGGCTGTATTATGCTTATACAGGAGATATTGAACCCATGAATATCACAAAAGGCATGATTGATTATTCGCTGGCGCACGGCATCACTCCCCCCTCCTATAGTTGGCCCAATTTTCCACAGACCGGTTCCAATGCGGGTGATTTAGAGTTTCGTGGTTTTACTTCGGATAAAAGATTTTCTGAGGACGACGTGCAGGTGGACCATGCAGGCGATATTGGCTTTGCTTACTATGGAATGTTTCTTTTTTACGGGGATAAAAAGTATAAAACCGCTGCGATAAATGTGGCTGATGCACTGGTTAAAAAGCTCAGGGTTGGTAATGCGGAACAATCTCCATGGCCCTATGTAGTGAATATGAAATCCGGTAAAATTGTTTCAGACTATGGCGCTAACTGGTTCGGCTGCATCAGGCTTTTGGATATGCTGATTGACGGGAACGCCGGTAATGTAAGCTCCTATAAAAAAGTTCGTGCAGCCGTCAGGGAGTGGTTGCTGAAATATCCGATGCAAAATGGACTATGGGTAGATGGTCACACCGATAATCTTATTACCGGCACAGGTAATCTGAGTAATATGAGTGCAAGTAATGCAGGTTTATATCTTTCCGATCATCCGGAGTTTGATCCGGAGTGGAAAGCCAATTTGCCAAAATTGATAAAATGGACAGAAGATAATTTTGTTTCTAAGTCAGCTCCGGGTGAACCGTCAACAATGTGGGGCGCTAACATTGTAGGTGAGCAGATTTGCTTTATGCCTAAGATGGATTACCAAACTGTGAGATATGCTGCTCAATGTGCAAAGTGGTATGCTTTTTCTGAGGATGTTTCCTTTAAAGA